>NZ_JADBDT010000001.1:667500-1335000 GCF_014873485.1 Sphingopyxis sp. OAS728
CGCTCGGCATCGTTACGGCCGCGTCGCTGCATCTCGTCCCTGTCGCCGCGGCGCGACGGACGGCGTGGATCGGGATCGATTCGCCCGAAGATGCGCTGTTGCTGCTGCGCCAGATCGACGCTGCAATCGGGCGCGAACTTGAGGGCTTCGAACTGATCCCGCATAGCTGCCTCGACGCTGTGCTGCGCCATATACCACAGACACGCGCCCCGCTGGCAGCGGCTCAGCCATGGTACGTGCTGTTGGAGCTGGCGGGAGAGAGCGACCAGATTATGGGCGAGGCTTTGGAACGGCAATTGGCAACGGCGCTCGACGCCGGACTAATCTGCGATGTCGTGATCGCCAAGAGCGATAGCGAAAGCGAGGATTTCTGGCGATTGCGCGATTCGATCTCGGAGGCCGAGCGCGCCGAAGGGCCGGCGCTACAACATGACGTCAGCGTCCCGGTCGATCTGATGCCGACCTTCATCGCCGACAATCCGCGCCGGTTGGACGGTGCATTTCCGGGCGCGCGCGCGCTGTCTTTCGGGCATCTCGGCGACGGCAATGTCCACCACCATGTCCAGCCACCGATCGGCGTCGACGGTGCGGCGTGGATTGCCGAACATGGCGCGGCCGTCAGCCGGCTGGTCTATTCCCACGTCCTCGAACTCGGCGGATCGATTTCGGCCGAACATGGCATCGGCCAGATGAAGCGCGACATCATGGCCGAAATCGACAGCCCGGCGCGCTTGACCGCGCTGCGCGGCGTGAAGGCAGGGCTCGATCCAGCGGGCATATTCAATCCCGGCAAGCTGATCGCCTGACACCCAATATCCGGTCGATCGAGCAGCATAGCCCCCTTGCGCCGCGCGGCGCGGGTCAATAAGGCGCTGTATCTTTTTCGTCCCGAGTGCGGGACCCTTACCGGAGTTCAATCATGGCCACTGCGCCCGCGCCTGCCAATCTGCCGCTGTTCTACAAGGACCTTGCCCCGCTTTCGAGCGTCGAGCATGCCGATTTCCACGCGCGTCCGCTCGACAGCGCCGAATTCCTGGTCGGCCAGCACGCCATCCCGCTGACCTCGGACGAATTCGTGTCGGCCTGCCGCTTCTTCCCGATCGTCTTTTCGGCCGGCGAAAACCCGGTTCCGCTCGCGCTGATGGGCCTGAACGAGGGCATCAACACCTTCGTCGACGACGAAGGCAAGCTGATCAACCCGGTCTATGTCCCGGCTTACATCCGCCGCTACCCCTTCCTTCTGGCGCGCCTCCAACCCGATTCGGAAGACCTGTCGCTCTGCTTCGACCCGACCTCGGGCGCGATCGGCAAGTTCGACGAGGGCGATGCGCTGTTCGTCGACGGCCAGCCGTCGGAACAGGTCCAGGCGGTGCTCGAATTCTGCAAGAATTTCGAAGAAGCCGGCCAGCGTACCGGCATGTTCATGGACGAGCTGAAGAAGGCCGACCTGTTGATGGACGGCGAAGTCAGCATCCAGCAGGAAGGCAACGACAAGCCCTTCATCTATCGCGGCTTCCAGATGGTCGACGAAAATAAGCTGCGCGAACTGCGCGGCGATGTGCTGCGCAAGCTGATGCAGAACGGCATCCTCGGCCTGATCTTCGCGCATCTCTTCTCGCTGCAGATCATGCGCGAAGTGTTCGCTGAGCAGGTCAAGAGCGGCAAAATGCCCCTTACCCCCGAGCTGCCGACCGTCTGAGACAAATGAATATGGCCGTCCCTGCATCTGTAGGGACGGCCGCTTAGGCACTACTGAAATATCGGCTCGCGGCGGGGCCTCTAGACCCTCAAAAATCGACCGCGACGCCCTTCAGCTCCCAATCACCGTAGCGCACCGGGTTGCGCCCGCCGGGCTGATCCTCGGCTTTGTCCTCATGGATCGGCGCCGGAGCCGGCACAGCGCTGTTCGTCCAGCCCGCCGGAGCCTTCACATGCGCGGGGCGCTTTACAGCACGCGGTGTTCCGCCGATGGTCGCGTTCTGGCTGCTCTCGATCGTCATGCCCATATCTACAGGATTTTTCATGCGTCACGCCAACCACGCCGTTGCCCGTCATGGCTGATCGCCGTCCGCGCCGCCGATCGGCAGGCGAAGCCGATCCGCCCGGCACGGCCACGCGCCGCGCGGCGCTGCGGCTGCTCGACGCTGTCTTGCGGCGTGGCGATCCTTTGGATGTCGCAATGCATGCCGCCACCCAAGGCTTAACCGGCGCCGACCGTGCGTTTGCAGTGGCAATCGTATCCGAAACGCTGCGCTGGATGGTCGACCTCGATGCGCTGATCGACGGTGCAACGGCGCAAATTCTTCCCGACGATGTGAAATCGCGAGCGGTGATGCGGATCGCGCTGGCGCAGTTGCTGGTGCTCAAAAGCCCTGGCCATGCGGTTGTTTCGACCGCCTTGCCGCTCGTCGATGGTGGGCCGCGACGGCTGGTCCACGCCATCCTGTCGCGCGCGCAGCAGGACGAGTGGCAATTGCCCGATAAGGCCACGCTACCCCTCCCCACCGCCGAACGCTGGGCAGAGCAATGGAATTTGGCGACGGTCGAAGCCGCCGAGGCGGCCTGGAGCGCCCCGCCGCCGATCGATCTCAGCTTCGCCGCCGAACCGGGCGCCGGGGAATGGCCCGACGCTGTTTCGCTCGCGCCGCGTCATCGCCGCTTGCCGCGCGGCCAAGCGGTCGAAGCGATGCCGGGGTTTAGCGAAGGCGGCTGGTGGGTTCAGGATCTGGCGGCGAGCCTGCCTGCGCGCCTGCTCGACGCTGGCGAAGGCCGCACCGTGCTCGACCTATGCGCCGCCCCCGGTGGCAAGACGATGCAGCTCGCCGCGGCGGGATGGAATGTCGTCGCGGTCGATTCCAGCGCAAAACGTCTGGAGCGGCTGCGTGCCAATATCGAACGCACCGGCCTTTCGGCCGATATCGTCCAGGGCGACATCCGCTCGTGGGCACCCGACGGTCAGGCCGACGCGGTCCTGCTGGACGCCCCCTGTTCCGCCACCGGCATCTTCCGCCGCCACCCCGACGTGCTCCACCGCATCGAGCCACGCCAGATTGCCGAAATGGCCGAACTGCAGACCGAGCTGCTGGCGCGCGCGGCGCGCTGGATCAAGCCGGGCGGGACGCTGGTCTACGCGACCTGCTCACTTGAGCAGGCCGAGGGCGAGGATCAGATATCGGCCTTCCTCGAGCGACACGACGGCTGGATCATAGATCCCGCGCGGGCGGAAGAATTGCCGGCTGCTATCGCTCCGGACGAAAATGGGTTTGTTCGCACCCTGCCCGATATGCTCGCTGCCGATGGCGGTCTCGATGGCTTTTTCGTCACGCGATTGCGTGCGCCCGCGGGCTGAGCGACCAACAGGAATACATATGATGATCGTAGCTAGCCCTGTCTCCGGGGCTAGCCCTCAAAGTATCGCTTCGCGAGCCTGCCCATCACCAGAGCCTTTGTGAGACGCAACGCGCGCCCGGGCTTTCCTTCAGCGAGGCATCGCGCCACGGCCCGTTTATCGCTGCCCTTGATGCCGCGTGCGATCGCCGCGCAATAGCCGGCGAACTCCACGTCGCTCATGCTGCCGACCGCATAGCGGTGCGCACGCAATATTTCGGACTCCACGATCGCGGCGACGCCAAGCCGTCCCAGCACTTGGTCGAGCTCGGAAAGCGACGGCAGCATGTCGGCGCCTGCAAAGGGGTCGGGCCGCCCCGCCCGCCGCTCGCGATGCGCGAGCCGCGCATAGGCCGCTTGGCGGGTCTGCACGCCGTGATTGAGCACGCTCATCTGCCCCGGCGATCGACGATAGAGCAGCAGGACATCGGGCAGATTGTCGATTTGGGCGATTTCGGACAAGCGCAGGAAGAGATCATAGTCCTCGCAATAGCGAAAAGCCGCGCGATATAGCCCGGCATCGCGCAGCGCCTGGGTACGGAACATCGCGGTCGGGTTGGCGATCGGCTGCCGTTGTTCGAGCTCGGCATGCACAAGCGCAGTTCCAACCGGCATCGCATCGCCACTCGATATCTTTCGCCCGGCTTCGTCGATCTCCTCGAACTGCGTGCCGAGCGCACCCAGCCCCGGATCGGCATCCATGCGTTCGAGCTGACGGGCGAAACGGTCCGGCATGGAAATGTCGTCGGCGTCCATTCGCGCGACGAAGGGTGTATCTACCAGCGCAAGCATCCGGTTGAGGCTGGCGACAATGCCGCGATTGTCCTGCCGGATCAGATATATTCGCGAATCTCGCGCGGCTTTTTCGGCAATGAGGTCGCCCGACCCGTCGCTGGATCCGTCATCGACGACGTAAAAAACGAAGTCGCCGAATGTTTGCGACAATATCGAGTCTATCGCGGCGCCAACGACCGACCGGGAATTGTAGACCGGCATGATGACACTTAGCCGCGATGCGGACATGGCTTCGCTTTCGGACGCGCCCGGTGCCCGGGCGAAACTTAATGGGCGCCGTAAAAGCGCGTCCGTGCGTCGTCAACTTATCGATGGCTGGCTCAGAAGACCGCGTTCGGCGTCTCCTCCTTCATCATCGCGGCGCGCACCATCGGGATCGGCGGGCCGCCATAGGACAGGAACTCGTCGTGGAACGCCTTCCACTTCGTCTTGTCGCCCTTGGTCCAATCGTCGCGCAGCTTGCGGATCATCAGCTTGCCCATCGTGTAATTGAGATAGGCCGGGTCATAGGTGCCCCGCGCCGCCTGTTGCCGCGAGTTGCCCTCATCCTGATAGCATTGCTCCTTGAACAGCTTTTCGCTGTCCGCGACGGTCATGCCCTTGGTGTGCAGCCCGATCGCCGACAGGTAGCGGCAGTCGCGCAGCAGCGCGTTCGACAGCTGACCGATATGCGTTTCGGGATCGCCCTCGCCCAGCCCGGCATCCCACATCATCTCCTCGGTATAATGCGCCCAGCCCTCGGCGAAGGCATAGCCGACGAACAGCTTGCCGAAGATGCTTTCCGCGCGGTTCGAATGGAGGAAATTGAGGAAGTGGCCCGGCCACACCTCGTGGACCGAGGTGAAGAGCAGATCCTTACGACCCGGTACGAAATCGGCCTGCGTCTGCTTGTCCCAGCTCGGGTCGGGCGGCGAGATGTAATAGACCGACGGCAGGCCTTTCTCATACGGCCCCGGAATGTCGATATAGGCGCTGTTCTGCCGGTTGTACGGCGGCGATTCCTCGACCTGCGCCTGTTCGGTGCCGGGGATCGTGACGATATCCTTCTCGATCAGGAAAGCGCGCAGTGTGGGGAGCTGGCGTCGCGCTTCGGCGACCGGGCCGTCGGCGGGCTTGTCCGAATTCATCTTCTTCATGCAGTCGGCGATCGTCATGCCCGCGGCATAGGTCGCGCAGGCCGCCTTCAATGCGTCCTGATTGCGCTTGAGGTCAGCCTGCCCGATCCGCTCCAGCTCGTCGAGCGGGGTGTCGACACCCTCGTTGGTCAGGATCATCTTCGAGAATTTCTCGGCGCCAAGCGCATAGCCGTCGGGCGTGCCCGGCTGCGATCCGACATATTTGGCAAGGTCGGTCATCGCCGCACCGGCTTTTGCGGTTGCTTCGTCGAACTGCTTTTGCAGCGCCTCGTCCTTGACCGAAGCGAAGGCGGCCTTGGCGTCGCCCTTATAATAATCGGCGAAGCCGCCGAAGCCCGCGGTGCCATATTTGACGAAGGTCGCGGGGAGCGGCAGCTTCAGATTCGCCTTGATCTGCGCGGCAGCGGCAGGGACTTTTTCGGCATAAGCGATGAACGCCTTCATCCGCGTCGTCGCATCGGCATAGGGACGCGCGATATAGACATTGGGGTCGAGCGCGCCGGTGTAGAAGGCCGGGTTCTTCTGCGCAAAGTCGGTATCGCGGAGGAAGAAGAGCTGCCCCTGCGCGACATGCACCAGATAATCGCGCTCGAACCTTTCGGCGGCGCTCATCTCGCCGTCAAACGCCTTGGCGTCGGCGATCGCTTTTTCCAGATATGTGGCCTGTTTTTCCAGCCCCTCGGGCGACCAGTCGGGGAGTTGCCCGTCGAATTCATGCTTGCCCTGATAGACCGCGAAATTGGGGTTGAGCGGGAAATAGCCCTTCAGGAAATTGTCGCGGAATTCGGTCCAGTTCTTCGCGCTCGGCGCGGTCGCCGACTTGTTGTCCGACGCGTTGCACGCGGTGAGGACCAGCAGTGTTGCGGCCATCGCCGCGCCGCCGAAACGGGCAAACTTACTCTTCATTCGATAATCTCCCTGACTCCTGTGCGCGTGCTTCTGCCAGCCACCCCGATCAATGACATCCGATAATCGACGAACGGCAAAGCTATGCTATCTGGACAGCGACGAAAAGCGGGCTACGGCGTTCATCAATGGCGACGATCCCCCCACCCGAAGGCGAAGAACCGGTGATGCCGGAGGCGACGCCCAAAGCCCCCTCCCCGCTCAGCTACCCCGATTTCCGTTATTTCTGGGTCGCGCGCTTTACCGCGGTGATGGCGACGATCGCGATGGTCGTGGTGATCGGCTACCAGCTCTATGACACCGCCCGCACCGACTATGGCATGTCGATCAAGGAAGCGTCGTTCCAGCTCGGATTGCTCGGCCTCTTCCAGTTCGTTCCGCTGGCAATCCTGACCCCCGTCGCCGGCTGGGCGGCCGACCGGTTCGAACGGCGCAGCGTCGCGATCTTCTCGAACCTCATCGATCTCCTCATCGCGGCGACGCTCGGCTGGTTCACCTGGACCGATGGGCTCACCCTGCCTTTGCTCTTCGGTCTCGCGGCGCTGCACGGCGTGGCACGCGTCTTCTCCGGCCCCGCGATGAGCGCGATTGCGCCCAACATCGTCCCGCCCGCCGTCCTTCCGCGCGCGATCGCGATGAGCAGCATCGCCTGGCAGTCGGCGTCGGTGATCGGCCCCGCTGCGGGCGGCCTCATCTATGCAGCGCATCCGGGCGCCGTATATGTCTTCTCCGCGATACTGCTCGCCGTCTCGGCCTTCACCCTCAGCCGCGTGCGCCCCGTATTGCCGCCCCCCGCCGAAGTGCGCCGCCACCCGCTGCGCGAAATGGTCGACGGGTTGCGGTTCGTCTGGGTCGAACGCTTCCTGCTCGGGACGATCACGCTCGACCTTTTTGCCGTGCTTCTGGCCGGGGCGACCGCAATGTTCCCGGTGTTCGCGCGCGACATCTTGCACGCCGGGCCCGAAGGCGCCGGTTTGATGCGCGCCGCCGTGGCCTTCGGGTCGGTTGCTGTTGCGGTGGGCCTCGCCATCCGTCCAATCGAGCGCAATGTCGGCGTGAAGATGCTCTGGGCCGTGGCCGCGTTCGGCGTCGGGACGGTGGCGTTCGGCCTTTCGACCAATCTGATCCTGTCGCTCGCCATCCTCGTAATCATGGGCGCCGCCGACATGTTCTCGGTCTTCGTTCGCGGGACGCTGATCCAGCTCAACACGCCCGATCATATGCGCGGGCGTGTCAGCGCGGCTTCGGGGCTCGCCATATCCGCCTCGAACGAGCTCGGCGAGATGCGCGCCGGCGCGATGGCCGCCGCGCTCGGTCCGGTCGGCGCCGTCGTCATCGGCGGGGCGGCGGCGGTCGGCGTCACGGCGCTCTGGGCGTGGATATTCCCCGAGCTACGCCGCGCGCGCACATTCGAGCCGCAGTTCAGACAGGCCAGCGAATAGCATGAAAACCATTCGCCGTGCCTCGCGCTCATTTCGTCAAAAGGCTATTGTCAATTTAATTGGTTGAGTTATCTGTCACTCACCCGTCACCGCGGTTCCCCCTCTCTCCTTCCGACGGAGCGACCGCCATGCACTATTCGAATATCCGCCACAAAATCCTGACCATTCCCGGGCTCTACAACAGCGGCCCGACCCATTGGCAAAGCCTGTGGGAGCGAAGCTTCACCAACTGCGAACGAATCGAGCTCGGCGGCTGGGACGAGCCGGTGAAGGACGAATGGGTCGACCGGATCGCCGCCGCGATCGATGCAGAACATGACCCCGTCCTCATCGCCGCGCATAGCCTCGGCTGCCATGCCTTCGCCCACTGGTTCGCGATCGCGAGCAGTGTCGCGCGCGACCGCATTGCCGGCGCGCTGCTGGTGGCCCCGCCCGACCTCAGCCAGCTCCGCCGCGACACGCGAGTCGAAAGCTTCACCGACTCGCCCGCATTGTCGTCGCAGGTCCCGATGATCGTCGTCGCCAGCGATGACGACCCCTATGCCAAAACCTCCCATGTCTGGCGCCTGTCGCGGCTTTGGGACGCACGCTTCGTCAATGCCGGTCCCTTCGGCCACATCAACGCAGACTCGGGCGTCGCCGACTGGCCTTATGGACAGTATCTGCTGGCGTCGTTACAACCCGCGACCACGCCGGCGCTGGCGGATGAGGCACTCTGGCTGCGCGCCGGAGACTGGCCAAATCGCGTCCGCCGCGACCCGCGATTCGAGTTCAAAGAGAGAGCGCACCGATCATGAAAGCCAATTCGATCCTCGAGACCATCGGCAACACGCCGCACATCCGTGTCGCGAAGCTGTTCCCCGACGCCGAAGTCTGGGTGAAGTCGGAACGCAGCAATCCCGGTGGGTCGATCAAGGATCGCATCGGCCTCGCGATGATCGAGGCGGCCGAAAAGGACGGCAGCCTGAAAGCCGGCGGCACCATCGTCGAGCCGACGTCGGGGAACACCGGCATCGGCCTCGCGATGGCGGCCGCGGTCAAAGGTTACAAGCTCGTCCTCGTCATGCCCGAAAGCATGTCGGTCGAACGCCGCCGCCTGATGCTCGCTTACGGCGCGACCTTCGACCTCACCCCGCGCGAAAAGGGCATGAAGGGCGCGATCGAACGCGCGATCGAGCTGGTCGAAACGACCCCCGGCGCGTGGATGCCGCAGCAGTTCGAGAACGAAGCCAATATCGACGTCCATGTCCGTACGACGGGCCCCGAAATCCTCGCCGATTTCAAGGACAGCCCGATCGACGTGCTGATCACCGGCGTCGGCACCGGCGGCCACATCACCGGCGTTGCCCAATTCCTGAAAGGCCATTGGCCGAACCTGAAAGTCTATGCGGTCGAGCCCGAAGCCTCGCCGGTCATCTCGGGCGGCCAGCCCGCGCCGCACCCGATCCAGGGCATCGGCGCCGGCTTCATCCCGCGCAACCTGCACACCGACCTGCTCGACGGCGTGATCAAGGTCGATGCCGCCGCCGCCAAGGATTTCGCACGCCGCTCCGCCACCGAGGAAGGCATGCTCGTCGGCATCTCGTCGGGTGCAACGCTCGCCGCGATCGCGCAGAAGCTCGGCGAACTTCCCGCGGGGAGCCGCGTGCTCGGCTTCAACTACGACACCGGCGAACGTTATCTGTCGGTTCCCGATTTCCTCCCGGAGATCTGAGGCCGGATCGTGCCCCCCAATGGCAATCAAACGGCGCTGCCCGACGGGCGCGACTGGACGGGCTGGCTGTTCGTCCTGATCGCCGTCGCGGCGGTCGTCGTGGTGCTCTACGCGAGCCATTCGACGGGCAGCCGAGGACCGCGTCACGCTCATGCGCGCCCGGTCGCACCGCCCGCCGACGTCGTGCCCGAGGTCGCGCCGATGGAACTCGCGCCCGTCACCGAAGATGACGCACGCGCGCAGAACGCCGAAGTCGCGCTGATCACCAAGGGCTTCGTTGCAGCGCGGCCGTTCGTTTATGCCGGCGGCGGCGACGCGAAAGCTCGCGCCCGCGACTGCCTTGCCGCCGCGATGCTTTACGAGGCGGGCGACGACGCCAAGGGGCAGCAGGCGGTCGGCCAGGTCGTGATCAATCGCGCCCGGCATCCGGCCTTCCCCAAATCGATTTGCGGCGTCGTCTTCCAGGGGTCGGAACGCACGACCGGGTGCCAGTTCACCTTCACCTGCGACGGCGCGCTCAATCGCCGCTATTCGGACGCCGCATGGCAGCGCGCCCGCAACAATGCCGACATGATGCTGTCGGGCGGAACCTATCCGCCCGTCGGCCTCGCCACCCATTATCACACCGACTGGGTGCGCCCCTATTGGAGCGACAGCCTCGAAAAGATCGCGATCGTCGATACGCACCTGTTTTTCCGCTGGCCGGGCTATTGGGGCACGCCGGGCGCGTTCCGCGGCGCGGTGTCGGGCAGCGACGGGCCAGTGGCCAAGCTCGCGGCGATATCGCCGCTGCACGCGATCGCGCTGGGACTGCCGACCGATCTGGCCACGGGCGTCGACGCCAATGCCGCGGTCGGCGAAGCACGCGTCGTCGCCGGCGCGGGCGAGAGCGCGGGCCGCGATACCATCTACACCCAGCTCGACCGCAAGGCGGCGCCCGAAAGCTTCGTCACCACGGCGCTGCGCCTCTGCGGCGACAAGCCCTATTGCAAGTTCATGGGCTGGACCAACCCGACCCTCAAACCCAACAGCGACGCGATGAGCGATACGCAGCGCGCGGCGATGACCTTCTCCTACCTTCGCGACGACAAGGCGGGGTTCGAAAAGGCGCTGTGGAATTGCAGCGAGTACAAGCGCGACGATGCGCGCCAGTGCATGAAGCGTTGACTGCTTTTTCATGGTCGCCCGATTTTAGGGCATCGGTCAGCTGGCCGGGCATTGCCCCATATATTTGCTGTTCGTCGTTACGACTATTCGCGTGCTGAACCCGACACCTTCCGAGAAGGCTAGGCTTTCAACATTCGCCGTCATAGCCGTTGCGGAATGTGCCGCCTGCACATTCATGTCGGCCTTGAACCCATCGGCCATTGAACCGCAAGTGCCCTTGATCCGCAGGATACGCTGATCTGCCTCGACCTCGCCCAGAACACAGGCGGCTTCAATCTTGATCCCGGGCAACACCAAATCGCTGCCCGGTGGCCGTATCGAGCCGATGCAATCTTCGGTGTCCATCGAAGAACCGATCGCCTGCTTCAGCCGTTCTGCGGCCCCCGCGGGGATCGGGCGACCCGGCGTTGGCACAATGGTCGCATCGATGATCTGGATCGTCGTGCGCCAGCGGCCCGGCTTCAATCCCATTTCTCCGACGATGTCCAAAGAATTGGGCTGCATCGCCGCAACCGCCGATACCAATGCGGACGCGCCTGTCACGACGACGCCCATGCACAAAATTCCTCGGCGCATCCAATCCCCCCAGCCTGTCCCTACCCCCGGGCGATGCCGGAGCCCTACGGACGAATGAGATATTTCTCACCCGTGCGCTTCGCATTATAGGCCTGCGCCGTATCGACGTTCAAGGCATCGGTCAGCGAGATTTCGTGACTGTAGTGGCTCTTGAAGGTCGTCGTGAGTTCGTCGACGACGCGCTTGCGCATCCGGCCCACGGTCTCCATCCCCGCCTTTGCCATGAACGGCGTGAGCAGGAAGCCGCCGAGCGCCCAGGTCAGGCCGAAGCTGCGCGCCGAGAAGGTGGTCGGCGACAGGTCGAGCGCGCCATAGATATAGACCTGTTTGAACGTGTCCGAACCGTAGCGGCTGTAGGTCGTCATGCGCTTGACCGCGGCCGCCTCCATAGCGGTCAGGATCTGGCCCGCGAGTTTGCCGCCGCCCGTCGCGTCGAAGCCCAGCGTCGCGCCCGTCTCGACGATCGCGTCCACCAGCCGCTCCATGAAATCATCGGCGCTGCTGTTGACGATATGTTTGGCGCCGATGCCTTTCAGGATTTCGACCTGCGCGTCGCTGCGCACGATGTTGACGAGCGGGATACCGTCTTTCGCACATATCTTGACGAGCATCTGACCGAGGTTCGACGCCGCAGCCGTGTGGACGATTGCACTGTGGTTTTCCATCCGCATCGTCTCGGCGAACGCCAGCGAGGTGAGCGGATTGACGAAGCAGGAAGCGCCATCGGCGGGATCGGTGCCGTCGGGCAGCGGCATCACCATCTGCACCGGAAGGCAGCGATATTCGGCGTACATCTCGCCGCCGAGCAGCGCGACGGTCTTGCCGAGCAGCGCCTGCGCTTCCGGCGTGTCTCCCGCCGCTACGACGGTGCCGCAACCTTCGTTACCGATCGCGAGCGCATCACCGATGCGCCCGCTCATCGCGCGCATACCCGCGGGCGGGACATCGGCCGTGATCAGCGGCAGACCGTCCCTGGTCGAGGCGCGCGCAGTCGACATGTCGGCGCCGCCGAACAACAGGCCGAGGTCCGACGGGTTGATCGGCGCGGCGAGCACTTTCACCAGCACTTCGTGCGGCTTCGGCGTCGGCATCGGGCGGCGCTCGAGCGAAACCTCCAGCTGCCCTTCAGGCTTCACGAGCGTCAGCATGGTGAGGTTGGTTTCAGGCAGGTGGGTCATCGCGCTTCTCCCGTTTTCGGTTTCTTGATGCAACGGATTAGGCTGCCGAACGGCGGCTGGCAATCACCAACCATCTCACGCTTCAGCCGACCTATCCCAAGGTGCAGGACAGCCTGTCCATCGGGCAACGGAACCTGGCGTACCGCACGGTATCTCCGAAGCCGCAAATGCGCGATTCAAGGCCTTACGGAAGATGACGATAAGGAGGATACGACATGACTCTCGACACCATTTCGCGGACCGAAGCCCGCGCCGATGAACTGGTTCCGTCGCGCTACGCGGTACAGGTCGGCGACATCGACGTGCTGGTGATCAGCGACGGCGTGCTGCCAATCCCGGCGCATGTCCTCGCGCATAATGTCGAGACGAACGTCCTCGACGCCTGGCTGGACGAGCAGTTCCTCCCGCACGAAATCGCCGAATGGCCGCTGAACGTCCTTGTCGTGCGCAGCGGCGATCAGACCATCCTCGTCGACGCGGGGCTCGGCATGGACCCGAACCTCAAGCTGGAAAAGGCCGGGCGGCTGGTTCAGCGGCTAGAGGCGTCGGGAATCCCGCTCGATTCGATCACCGATGTCATCGTGACCCACATGCATATGGACCATATCGGCGGGCTGATCATCGACGGCACGCACGAACGGATGCGCCCGGACCTGCGCGTTCATGTCGCGGCGGCCGAAGTCGAATTCTGGAAGGATCCCGACTTTTCGCAGACCGCAATGCCCGAGGGCTTCCCCAACGCGCTTCGGGGCGCGGCCAAACGCTTCATGGAGCAATATGGGAAGCAGATCCAAACGTTCGAGAAGGAAGCCCAGGTGGCGCCCGGCGTCACGGCGATACTTACCGGTGGCCACACGCCCGGCCATTGCATGGTCCGCGTCGCGTCCGACGGTGAGCGGCTGACCTTCGTGGGCGACGCGATCTTCCAGGTCGGCTTCGACCAGCCAGGCTGGTACAATGGCTTCGAGCATGATCCCGAGGAGTCGGCGCGTGTCCGCGTCAAGCTGCTCCGCGAGTTCGCCGAAACCCGCGAGGCCTTTGTGGCGACGCACCTGCCCTTCCCGTCCATCTATCATGTGGCGGTTGCGGGCGACGCCTTCCGCGCCGTCCCGGCGGTCTGGGATTACTGAGCCCGCCGCGAGATCGGATACCGTCGGCGTCTGAGCACGCCGACGGTGCTTCGCTCTATTCGCCCGGATAGGCGGCCGCGAGACGGAGGACGTCCTCTGCGAGTTCCGTCCGGCAGATCAGCAGGTCGGGCAGATAGGGATCGGCGCAATTGTAGACGAGCGCTGAGCCGTCGACGCGGCTGACATGCAGACCCGCCGCAACGGCGACCGCCGCGGGGGCGCAATTGTCCCATTCATACTGCCCTCCGGTGTGCAGGTAGATGTCGGCCTCGCCGCGCACGACCGCCATTGCCTTGGCGCCTGCCGACCCCATGGCGAGAAGTTCGGCACCCATTTTTTCCGCAACATAGACGGCTTCGGCGGCTGGCCGGGTGCGGCTCACCAGCATCTTGAGCGGAACGTTGGCGGGCTCCAGCGGCTTCGGAGACCCTGAGGTCAGTGTCAGCCCCAGCCCGGGCAGCGCCACCGCGCCAACGGTCGGCACGCCCCTGATCGCAAGCGCGACATGAACCGCCCAGTCGCTGCGGCCTTCGCTATATTCGCGCGTGCCGTCGAGCGGATCGACGATCCATGCGCGCTTGTTGTCGCAGCGGACGACATTGTCCTTCTCTTCCTCGGACAGAATGGCATCGTCGGGGCGCGCGGCGCGGAGTTCGTGCATCAGCATCGCATTGGCGCGCGCGTCGCCCGCCTGCCCGAGCGACTTGCCGACAAATTTGCCCGACGCCTGAAGATCGAGCAGCATCAGCCCGGCGGCCGTCGCGAGCCGTTCAGCCAGTTGTTCGTCACTTTCCTCCGCAGCCATATCTATCCCAGCAAGCGATCGATGATCAGGTCCGCCGCCTCTTCGGGCGTCATCGCGGTCGTGTCGATACGAATTTCGGGATTCTCGGGTGCCTCATAAGGGCTATCGATGCCGGTGAAATTCTTGAGCTGGCCTGCGCGCGCCTTCTTGTAGAGGCCCTTCACGTCGCGGCGCTCGGCCTCCGCCAGCGGGGTATCGATGAACACCTCGATAAACTCGCCTTCGGGCAGCATGCTACGGACCATTTCGCGCTCGACGCGGAAGGGCGAGATGAAGGCCGTGATAACGATCAGGCCGGCGTCGCTCATCAGCTTCGCTACCTCGCCGACGCGGCGGATATTCTCGATCCGGTCGGCCTCGGTAAAGCCAAGGTCGCGGTTGAGCCCGTGGCGCACATTGTCGCCGTCGAGCAGGAAGCTGTGACGGTTCATCCGGTGCAGCTTCTTTTCGACAAGGTTCGCGATCGTCGACTTGCCCGATCCCGAAAGCCCGGTGAACCACAGCAGCGCGGGGCGCTGGTTCTTGAGATCCGCACGCATGTCACGGCTGATGTCGGTTGCCTGCCAATGGACATTCTGCGCGCGGCGCAGGCTGAAGTGCAGCATTCCCGCGGCAACGGTCGCGTTGGTGAGCTTGTCGATCAGGATGAAGCCGCCGAGCGTGCGATTGTCGCCATAGGCTTCGAAGGTGATCGGCTTGTCGGTCGATAGCTCGGCGACGCCGATGCCGTTGAGGTCGAGCGTCTTCGCCGCGAGATGGTCGAGCGTGTTGACGTTGATCTCGTACTTCGGCGCCTGCACCGTCGCCGAAACGCTCTGCGTCGCAAGCTTCAGCCAATAGGCGCGCCCCGGGATCATCGCCTCGTCCGCCATCCAGACCAGCGTTGCCTCGAACTGGTCGGCCGCCTCGGGCGGATTGTCGGCGGCAGCGATCACGTCGCCGCGCGAGCAGTCGACTTCGTCGGCGAGCGTCAGCGTGATCGACTGGCCCGCGACGGCCTCGTCAAGGTCGCCGTCGAGGGTGACGATGCGGTCAACCGTCGTCGTCTTGCCGCTGGGCAGGATGCGAACCGCGTCGCCCGGCCTGACCTTGCCGCTCGCCAGCTGGCCCGAAAAGCCCCGGAAATCGAGGTTCGGGCGGTTGACCCATTGTACCGGCAGACGGAACGGCTTCGCCTCGTCGGCGGCCGCGCCAATCTCGACATTTTCGAGATGCTCGATCAGCGCCGGCCCCTTGAACCAGGGGGTGTTGTCCGACAGTGCGGTGATATTGTCGCCCTTGAAGCCTGAGATCGGGATCGCGGTGAAGTTGGTGATGCCGATCTCGCTCGCGAAGGCGCGGTACGCCAGCGTAATCCGGTCGAAGATAGTCTTGTCATAATCGACGAGGTCCATCTTGTTCACTGCGAGCACGATATGCTTGATGCCGATCAGGTGCGCGAGGAAGCTGTGGCGGCGGGTCTGGGTGAGCACGCCCTTGCGCGCATCGATCAGGATGACGGCAAGGTCGGCGGTCGAGGCGCCGGTGACCATGTTGCGCGTGTACTGTTCGTGCCCCGGCGTGTCGGCGACGATGAACTTGCGCTTTTCAGTCGTAAAAAAACGGTAGGCGACGTCGATCGTGATCCCCTGCTCGCGTTCGGCGGCGAGGCCGTCGACGAGCAAGGCGAAGTCGATCTCCTGCCCCTGTGTGCCGACGCGCTTGCTGTCGGCTTCGAGCGCGGCAAGCTGGTCTTCGAAGATCATCTTGCTGTCGTAGAGAAGACGGCCGATCAGCGTCGACTTGCCGTCGTCGACCGAGCCGCAGGTGATGAAGCGCAGCAGCGACTTCTTCTCATGCCCCGCAAGATAGGCGTCGATATCCTCGGCGATCAGCGCGTCGGTGACGTAAGCAGGAGAGTCCGGGGTATTTGGCATCAGAAATACCCCTCCTGCTTTTTCTTCTCCATCGACGCATCGCCGCCATCCTTGTCGATGATGCGGCCCTGCCGTTCGCTGGTCGTGGTGAGCAGCATTTCCTGGATGACTTCGCTGAGCGTCTTCGCCTCGCTCTCGACCGCCCCGGTAAGCGGATAGCAGCCGAGGGTGCGGAAGCGCACGGAACGTTCGACCGGCGTCTCGCCGGGAAGCAGCGGGAAGCGGTCGTCGTCGACCATCAGCAGCAGGCCATCGCGCTCGACCGTCGGGCGCGGCGCGGCGAAATAGAGCGGCACGATCGGGATATTCTCGCGCGCAATATATTGCCAGATGTCGAGCTCGGTCCAGTTCGAGATCGGGAAGACCCGGATGCTCTCGCCCTTCGCCTTGCGGGCGTTGTAGAGGTTCCAGAGCTCGGGGCGCTGCTTCTTCGGGTCCCATCCGTGGCTCGCGGTTCGGAACGAAAAGATACGCTCCTTCGCGCGGCTCTTTTCCTCGTCGCGGCGCGCGCCGCCGAAAGCGACGTCGAAGCCGTGAAGGTCGAGCGCCTGTTTGAGCCCCTCGGTCTTCCACATGTCGGTGTGCAGCGGGCCATGGTCGAACGGATTGATCCCGCGCTCCTTCGCCTCGGGATTCTGATAGACGATGAGCTCCATCCCGCTCTCAGTGGCCATGCGATCGCGCAGCTCGTACATCGCCCGGAATTTCCACGTCGTATCGACATGGAGCAGCGGGAACGGCGGCGGCGAAGGATAGAAGGCCTTGCGCGCAAGATGGAGCATCACCGCGCTGTCCTTGCCCACGCTATAGAGCATCACGGGCTTCGCCGCGTCGGCCATCACTTCGCGCATGATATGAATGCTCTCGGCCTCGAGCCGGTCGAGATGGGTCAGCGTATCGGTCATGCCCCGCCCTTGCCTCCGCTATCTGGGGCGATCAAGCTGTATGGCCTTTTGCGGGTGCAAGCCAGACTTGTGAGGAACCGGATCATGCGACGGCGTCGACCCTTGTCTCGCGCCATTCAGCCGCGACCGCGGCGATCGTTTCGAGGGCATGGGCCAGCCGCGGTTTGACATCGGGCAGGCTACCCCACGCCGGGTCAGCGATCAGCCCGAGTTCGCGCCGGAAATCATAGCCCGCGACTTTCAGCGGCACGATCCCTTCGATCGCCAGCGAGACAGGCGCCGTTGTAATCCCGATCCCCGCCGCGACCATACGCAGGCAACGCTCGTCGCTCTCGCTGCGCAGCGCGAAGCGCGGGCGCACGCCGTGGCGCGTGAAGAAGCGGCTCGTCGCATCGAGGAATTCGCACGAACGGCGCGCGATCATCGTCTCAGCCGCTAGTTCCTCGGGCCCCACCTCGATACGCCCCGCGAGCGGATGGTCCGATGCAATGAACATCGCGAGCGGCTCTTCGTAGAGCGGCAGCACATGGTCGCCGCGCTCCCCCGCGCGCAGCGGGACAAGCGCCATATTGATACGGCCGCTGCCAAGAGCGGCGCGCAGTTCGGAGTCGCTGTTTTCGATCAGTTCGATCGCGAACGCGGGCCGCAGCGCCGCAACGATCGACTGGAGCAATTCGCCGGGCGCCGACCGGATGATGCCGAGCTTGAGCCCTGTCTCCTGACGATCCTCCTCGCGGCCGAAGCTGTCGGCCGCGCGAAAGCCGCGATCGAGGTCGCGCGCGATCGGCAGGAACCGCCCGCCCGCCTCGGTCAGCCGGATCTGGCGGCGGTTGCGGATGAAGAGCGGACCCCCGACCAGCTTTTCAAGCTCGGCAATGCCGGTCGACAGCGCCGGCTGGGTGACGCGAATACGCAATGCCGCTTGCGTAAAGCTGCCCGCGTCGACGACAGCGAGAAACTGGCGGATATGGGTGCGTTTAATCATAGATTTTACTTATGCTAAAACTATGATCCTTTCAATTTCCCTATGTTGATTTTTTGGGGCAGTATTCACGCCTGCCCTGCCCCTCGATCGATAGGTTGATCCATGCGCGCCACCCCCGATTTCGACTTTGCTCTCGGCGAAACCGCCGACATGATCCGCGACACCACCGCCCGCTTCGCCGACGAACAAATCGCGCCGCTCGCCGCCAAGGCCGATGCCGACGACTGGTTCCCGCGCGATGAACTCTGGACGCAGATGGGCGATCTCGGGCTGCACGGCATCACCGTGGAGGAAGAGTTCGGGGGCCTTGGCCTCGGCTATCTCGAACATGTGATCGCGGTCGAGGAAGTGAGCCGCGCTTCGGGTGCGATCGGCCTCTCTTACGGCGCGCACTCGAACCTCTGCGTCAACCAGATCCGCCGCTGGGGCAATGCCGAGCAGAAGGCGAAGTATCTCCCCAAGCTGATCAGCGGCGAACATGTCGGCAGCCTTGCGATGTCCGAGGCGGGCGCGGGCAGCGACGTCGTCTCGATGAAGCTGAAGGCCGAACGCAAGGGCAGCGGCTATGTCCTCAACGGCACCAAATTCTGGATCACCAACGCGACGCACGCCGACACGCTCGTCGTCTATGCGAAAACGAGCCCCGAGGCGGGATCGCGCGGGATCACCGCCTTCCTGATCGAAAAGGACATGCCGGGCTTCAGCATCGGGCAGAAGATCGACAAGGTCGGCATGCGCGGCTCGCCGACCGCGGAGCTCGTCTTCACCGACTGCGAAGTGCCCGAAGAGCAGGTGATGGGCCCCGAAAATGGCGGCGTCGGCGTGCTGATGTCGGGTCTCGATTATGAGCGCGTCGTGCTCGCGGGGCTTCAGCTTGGCATCATGCAGGCGTGCCTCGACACGGTCATTCCCTATGTTCGCGAGCGCAAGCAGTTCGGCAAGCCGATCGGATCCTTCCAGCTGATGCAGGCGAAGGTCGCGGATATGTATGTCATGCTCCAGTCGGCACGCTCCTATGTCTACAACGTCGCCAAGGCGTGCGACGCAGGTCAGACGACGCGTTTCGACGCCGCGGGCGCGATCCTGCTCGCGAGCGAGAATGCGGTAAAGGTCGCGGGCGAAGCAATCCAGGCCTTGGGCGGCGCGGGTTACACCAAGGACTGGCCGGTCGAGCGTTACTGGCGCGATGCCAAGCTGCTCGACATCGGCGCGGGCACCAACGAGATCCGCCGCATGCTGATCGGCCGCGAACTGATCGGCGCCGGCGCGTGATCTGGCTCTGGCTGTCGGCCGCCTTCATGGTGACGACGGCCGGGGTTCATTCGGTTCTGGGTTACCGGCGGTTGATCGTGCCGATGTTGCGCAGCGAAGCTGGGCCGCTCGCCGATCCGCTGTCGCGGCGGATCATCCGGTTTGCCTGGCACGCAACGTCGGTGCTGATGCTGATTTCGGCGGCGGCGGTCGCATGGCCGGGAACGCCGAATGCGCTGCGGATCGTCATCGGCGGCGGATGGCTCGCCACCGGTCTGTTCAATGCCGTCTATACGAACGGCCGTCATATCGCATGGCCGGCGCTCAGCGGCGCGGGCATCTTCGCGCTGATCGGCGCGTTGGGATGAGCATGCGCGGGCTTGTCCATCATATCGATCTGACGGTCACCGACAGGGAACGGTCGCGCCTCTTCTACGACGCCGTGCTCGGCTTCCTCGGCTATCGCCGCTCGGCCGATTACGAGCATGGAAGCGACTGGGATCGCGAAGGCGAACCCTTTCATTCGATCGGGATCATCGAGGCGCGCGGCGAAGGAGCAGCGCGCGCGCACGACCGTTATTCGCCCGGTCTCCATCATCTCGCATGGACTGCCGAGAGCCGTGCGGACGTCGACGCGCTTCACGATTTGCTGCGCAGTATCGGCGCGACGGTGCTCGACGCGCCTGCCGATTATCCGCGCTACGGCCCCACCTATTACGCCCTCTTCTTCGCCGACCCCGACGGGTTGAAGCTCGAGTTCGTGTACGGGACGACCGGCGGATGAGCGATACGCTGCTCGACGCCCTCCAATATTATGGCGCCGCCGCAGCGACGCTTGCGGCACTGCTCGTCTCGCTCAACCTTGGCGAGCGCTGGAACGGCTGGGCGTTCGTCATCTTCGTGACGAGCAGCCTCGCGCTGATCGCATGGGGTTTCCTCCAGCCCGACAGCGAAGGCATCGGCTGGCAGAATGTCGCGCTGCTCTGCATCAATCTGGTCGGCGTCTACAGCCACCTGATCCGCAAGAAGCCTGTCGCAAAGAAGGAGGGCGGAGCATGACGCCCCGCCCCGCCCTGTCATCAGCCCCAGACGCGCACGCGCTTGTCGGGCGCGAGGTAGAGCTTGTCGCCTTCCTTGACGTCGAACGCCTTGTACCAGGCGTCGAGGTTGCGGACGGTGAGCGCGCGGTACATGCCCGGCGCATGGCCGTCGGTCGCGATGCGCGCCCGAAGGGCTTCGGCGCGCATCCTGGTCGCCCAGGTCTGCGCAAAAGCGATGAAGAAACGCTGGTCGCCGGTAAAACCGTCGATCACTGGCGCTTCCTTGCCGCCAAGCGACGCACGGTACGCGTCATAGGCGGCCTGAAGCCCCGCAACGTCGGCGATATTCTCGCCCAGCGTCAGCTTGCCGTTGACCGAAAGGTCGGGGAACGGCTTGTAGGTGTCGAACTGCGCCGCGAGCGCGTCGCCCGCAGCGTTGAACTTCGCCAGGTCCGCCGGGGTCCACCAGTTGCGCAGCGCGCCGGTGGAATCGAACGCCGCGCCATTGTTGTCGAAGCTGTGGCTGATCTCGTGGCCAATGACGGCACCGATCGCGCCATAGTTGAACGCGGGGTCGGCCTTGGCGTTGAAGAAGGGCGGCTGAAGGATCGCGGCGGGGAAGTTCAGCGCGTTCTGGACGGGCAGGTTCACCGCGTTGACGGTCTGCGGGACCATCCACCATTCGCCCTTGTCCATCGGCTTGCCGATCTTGGCGAGCTGGTGTGCATATTCGGCCTTCTGCCCCGCGACCTCGTTTGCATAGGCGTCGGCGCCGACGGTGTAGCTGCCATAATCGCGCCAGGTGTCGGGGTAACCCACCCCCACGGCAATGGTCTCGACCTTCTTGATCGCTTCTTTCTTCGTCTCGGGCGCCATCCAGTCGATCGTGTTCACCCGGGTCGCAAAGGCGGCCTTGATGTTCTTTACCATGTCGCCGACTTCAGCCTTGGCCGAGGCGGGGAAATATTTGTCGGCATAGGCCTTGCCCACCGCATCGCCGAGATAGACGTCCAGCGCGTCGAGCGCGCGCTTTTCGCGGCCACGCTGCTGCGGCGTGCCCGCCATCGTCGTCCCATAGAAGGCGAAGTGCGCGCTATCGATCGCGCTCGGCAGCACGTCGCTGTGGCTGTTGATCTGATGGAAGGCGAGCCAGTCCTTCCATGCATCGAGCGGTTCGGACGCGACGAGCGCCGACAGGCCGGTGATCGCATTGGCATGATAGGCGCCGAACTTGCCCGCACCGTCGAGCTTGGCGGCGGCAAAGAAGGCCGGCCAGTCGATGCCGGGGGCCTTTTTCGCGAAATCGCCCTTCGCCCAGACGTCGGCAGACTTGGTGAAATCCTCGCTCTGCTCGCGCGTCGCATGCGCCTTGGCGATCTTGACCTCGAGATCGTAGATGCGCTTCGCCTTCGCCGCGGCGTCGCTCTGCCCGGCGGCAGTCAGGAGCTTGGCGATATAGGCCTGATAGGCGGTGCGGATGCTCGCCATCTTGGGGTCGGCCGACAGATAATATTCGCGCTCGGGCATCCCGAGCCCGCCCTGCAGCAGATAGGGGATGACCTCGCCCGGGGTCGCGAGACCCTGCGTCACGAACACGCCGAAGAGATTTTCGGTCTGGAAGTTGGTCGCGTTGAGCGGATCGACGTCCGCGCGAAGCTGCTCGCCCAGCACCTTCGACAGACCGGCCTTGTCGCTGATCGCGGCAAAGCGCGCGAGGTCGGCGGCGACGGGCTTCATCCCCGCGGCGTCGATCGCCTTCACATTGGTGAAGGCTTTATAGAAGGCAGCGATGCGGCCTTCGTTCGTGTCGGCCCCAGCATCACCCTTGACGATCGCATCGACCAGTTCGCGGTTGCGTTTCTCGGTTTCGAGTTGCGCGACATAGAAAGCGCCGATCGACGAGCGGTCGGCGGGGATTTCATTCGCCTTGTCCCAATTGCCGTTGGCGTAGGCGTAAAAGTCGTCGCCGGGCTTTGCGGCCGTGTCCATCGCGGCCTTGCTGATCCCGATATCGGTGCCGACGGTGTAGGCGGCGCTGCCTTCCTCCTTACCGCTGGTACAAGCGACGGGCCCCGCAAGAACCGCGGCGGTGGACAGAAGGACGGCGAAGACAGCTTTTTTCATGAGAATGACCTTATTTTGTCACGGAAAGGCAGGCCGCCGACGCGTGGGAAAATCCGGTTTCAATACCAACCATTTTCGGCCTGCTGCGCTTTTCAATCGACGAGCGGCGGGTTAGTTCCGAACCGACTTCAGGGAGAGACTGTACAGTGAGCGCACCGGTTCTTGGCACGAGCATCAACGCGGACAGCGACGAATATCGCACCCGCAGCGCGCATAACCGCGCGCTGACCGACGCCCTGCGGACGGCGGTCGCCGAAGCCGCGCTTGGAGGCAACGAAAAGTCGCGCGAACGGCACACGAGCCGCGGCAAATTGCTGCCGCGCGAGCGCGTCGAGCGGTTGCTTGATCCGGGCGCGCCCTTTCTCGAAATCGGCCAGCTCGCCGCGAACGATCTCTACGACGGCGAAGTACCGGGCGCGGGGCTTATCTGCGGCATCGGACAGGTGTCGGGACGCCAGTGCATGATCGTTTGCAACGACGCGACGGTGAAGGGCGGCACCTATTATCCGATGACGGTGAAGAAGCATCTTCGTGCGCAGGAAATTGCCGAGGCGAACCGCCTGCCCTGCATCTATCTCGTCGACAGCGGCGGCGCGAACCTTCCGCATCAGGATCAGGTCTTCCCCGACCGCGACCATTTCGGCCGCATCTTCTTCAATCAGGCGAACATGTCGGCGAAGCGCATCCCGCAGATCGCGTGCGTAATGGGAAGCTGCACCGCCGGCGGTGCCTATGTCCCCGCGATGTCCGACGAGACGGTGATCGTGCGCAATCAGGGCACGATCTTCCTCGCCGGCCCGCCGCTGGTGAAGGCCGCGACGGGCGAGGAAATCAGCGCCGAGGATCTTGGCGGCGGCGATCTGCATGCCAAGAAATCGGGCGTCGTCGACCATCTCGCCGAAAATGACGAGCATGCGCTGACGATCGTCCGTGACATCGTCAGTCACCTCGGCGAGGACAAGGGTTTCGAGGTGCCGATGAAGGCCCCGCGCCCGCCCAAATATGCCGCCGAGGAAATCTATGGCGTCGTCCCCGACGACGTCCGCGCGCCTTACGACGTGCACGAGGTCATCGCGCGCATCGTCGACGGCAGCGAGTTTCACGAGTTCAAAGCGAACTACGGCGCGACGCTTGTCTGCGGCTTCGCGCATATCTGGGGCATCCCCGTCGCGATCCTCGCGAACAACGGCGTGCTGTTCAGCGAGAGCGCGGTCAAGGGCGCGCATTTCATCGAACTGGCGCAGCAACGCCGCATCCCCCTCCTCTTCCTCCAGAACATTTCGGGCTTCATGGTCGGCGGCAAATATGAGGCCGAGGGGATCGCCAAGCATGGTGCGAAGCTGGTCACGGCGGTTGCCACGGCGACGGTGCCCAAGATCACCGTGTTGATCGGCGGCAGCTTCGGCGCGGGCAATTACGGCATGTGCGGCCGCGCATACTCACCGCGCTTCCTGTTCAGCTGGCCCAACAGCCGGATCAGCGTGATGGGCGGTGAACAGGCGGCGAGCGTGCTCGCGACAGTCCACCGCGACGCCGACAAATGGACTCCGGAAGAAGCCGAAGCTTTCAAGGCGCCGATCCGCCAGAAATATGAGGACGAGGGCAATCCCTATCACGCCACCGCGCGCCTCTGGGACGACGGCATCATCGACCCCGCGCAGACGCGCGACGTACTCGGCATCGCCTTCGCGGCCACGCTGAATGCGCCAGTCGAGGACCGCGGCTTCGGCGTGTTCCGGATGTGACGATGCCCGATCCGGTCCTTTTCATACTCGCCGTCGTGACGATGCTGATGATCGCGGGCTTCGTGCTGGGCCTGACCGATCGCGGCGGATTTTCGCCACGGTGGCTGTTTGTCGCGGCGGGACTCGTCGTGGTCAACGACGCGCTGCTGACCAATTTCTATGGCGCGCTGCCCGACATGGTCGGTGCGAGCGACTGGAATTGGCAGGGCAAACTGCTCGCGCTGGCCGCGACGCTGGCGATCGCATCGCATCCGGCATTCGGCTGGCAGCGTTCGGGACTGACGCTCAAGCAGAACGCCGGTTCGCTACGTGCGGCGGTGCCGGTCGCCCTCCTCTATTGCCTCTTCTTCCTGGCGCTCGCCTTTTCTTTTCCGAACGAGCCCGCGTCGGGCGAAACCCTCGCCTACCAACTTACGATGCCGGGGTTCGAGGAAGAGCCCTTCTATCGCGGCATCCTGCTCTTGGCGCTCAACGAGGCATTCCGCGGCCGGATTCGGCTGCTCGGTGTCGACTGGGGCTGGGGTGCGGTGCTGTCATGCGCCTTGTTCGGCCTCGCGCATGCGTTGAGCTATTCCGCTGGCGATGGATTCCAGTTCGACGTCATCACGATGGCCCTCACCGCCATCCCATCCTTTCTCGCAGTTTGGCTCCGCGAACGCACGGGCAGCCTGCTTCTTCCTGTTGCGGTGCATAATTTCGGCAACGCGATCATGCTGGTGGTGTGACCATGAACGACCGTCTTTATCTTCTCGATCCGCTGTTCGAAGACCCCGCGCTGCCCGGACGCAATTTCTATTGCCGCGACTGCATTACCGTCGACGGGTTGCTGGCGAACTTTCCCGAACAGGCCGCGTCGCTCGAGGTCATCCGCATCGCCTATCCACGTCCGCGCAATGCCGTGATCGCAGCGATCGGGGCGGCGAACCAGAATCTGCCGGTGCTGGTGCTGGCCGGCGACGCCCCAGCTGAGCTTGCCGATGGTGAGCACCAGGGCACGCGCTTTGTCGGCGATTTGAAGCGGCTGCTCCACGCGCTGCACATCCGGCACGGCTTTCCGGAGGCGCATCCATGATCGCGCGGCGCTGGCACGGGATCGTCCCCAAGGACAAGGCCGAAGCCTATTTCCGGCTGATGCTCGACGTCGCCATTCCCGATTACCGGTCGGTCGCGGGAAATCGCGGCGCATGGTGCCTGCAGCGCGCCGACGGCGATATCGTCCATTTTGAGATGCTGACCTTCTGGGACAATCTCGACGTGATCGAGGGTTTCGCCGGCACGCCGGTCGACGCCGCCAAATATTATGATTTCGACGATGACTTCCTGATCGAAAAGGAAGCGCATGTTCTGCATTTCAAAGTGAACGGAACCCTATGATCCAGTCCCTGCTTATCGCCAATCGCGGCGAAATCGCCTGCCGCATCATCCGCACCGCGCGCGAGATGGGTATCCGCACCGTCGCCGTTTATTCGGACGCCGATGCCAAAGCGCTGCATGTGCGCGAGGCCGACGAAGCCGTGCATATCGGCCCGTCGCCGGCACGCGAGAGCTATCTCATTGGCGAGAAAATCATCGCCGCCGCAAAGGCGACTGGCGCGGAGGCGATCCATCCGGGCTACGGCTTTCTGTCCGAGAATGCCGAGTTCGCGCAGGCCGTCGCCGATGCCGGGCTGGTGTGGGTCGGGCCGAAACCCTCATCGATCACCGCGATGGGCCTCAAAGACGCCGCAAAGAAGCTGATGGCCGACGCCGGGGTGCCGGTGACGCCGGGTTATATGGGCGAGAACCAGGACCCCGCCTATCTCGCCGAACAGGCCGGGCAAATCGGCTTTCCCGTGCTCATCAAGGCGGTCGCCGGCGGCGGCGGCAAGGGGATGCGCAAGGTCGACGCCGCGGCAGACTTTGCCGACGCGCTCGCCTCATGCCAGCGCGAGGCCGCCGCGTCGTTCGGCAACGATCACGTGCTGATCGAGAAATATATCCTCACCCCGCGCCATATCGAGGTGCAGGTGTTTGGCGACACGCACGGCAATGTCGTCCACCTGTTCGAGCGCGACTGCTCGCTCCAGCGCCGCCACCAGAAGGTGATCGAGGAAGCCCCCGCCCCCGGCATGGACGAAGCGACGCGCGCCGAGCTGTGCGCCGCCGCCGTCCGCGCCGCAAAGGCGGTCGATTATGTGGGCGCGGGGACGATCGAGTTCATCGCCGACGCCAGCGAGGGCCTGCGCGCCGACCGCATCTGGTTCATGGAAATGAACACGCGGCTGCAGGTCGAGCATCCAGTGACCGAGGAGATCACCGGTGTCGACCTCGTCGAATGGCAGCTCCGCGTCGCGTCGGGCGAGCCTATCCCGCTGAAGCAGGACGAACTCGCGATCAACGGCTGGGCGATGGAAGCGCGGCTTTATGCCGAAGACCCGGCCAAGGGCTTCCTGCCCTCGATCGGCACGCTCGAACTGTTCCAGCTTCCCGAACATATGGGCCGCGTCGACACCGGCGTATACGAAGGCGCCGAGGTCTCGCCCTTCTACGACCCGATGATCGCCAAGGTCATCGCATGGGGCGAGGACCGCGAGGAAGCGCGCGAGCTTTTGTCCGAGATGCTCGAAGACAGCGCGATCTGGCCGGTGAAGACCAACTCGGCCTTCCTGATCAATGCACTCGACCATCCCGATTTCGTTGCGGGCACCGTCGACACCGGCCTGATCGGCCGCGACGGCGACGCGATGACCGAGGAGCCCGTCCCGACCGCACAGGCGCTGACCAACGCCGCCATGGCGATGGTGCCACGCTCGCTGCAATCGGGCTTCCGCCTCAACGCGCCCGACGTGCGCAGCGCGCCCTTCCTGCTCGACGGCAAGCGCGTCGAGGTCGAACTGCACGGCCCCGGCGCCGAAGAACCTGCTCCCGCGATGCTCGTCGCCGAAGCCGGATCGGTGTGGCAGCTCACCCCTTGGCGCGCCGAAGGCAGTGCCGTCGGCGCGGCGGGCGACGGCGCGATCCTGTCGCCGATGCCGGGCAAGGTCATCGCGGTCGATGTCGCCGCGGGCGACAAGGTGACCAAGGGGCAGAAATTGCTCACGCTCGAAGCGATGAAGATGGAGCACAGTCTGACCGCGCCATTCGACGGCGTCGTCGCCGAACTCAACGCGGCCGCGGGGGCGCAGGTGCAGGTCGAGGCCCTGCTGGTGAAGATCGAGAAGGAAGAATGATCCCCCCCGTTTGTGCTGAGCTTGTCGAAGCACCGTACTTCCCTTTAGCCTCGCAAAAAAGAACAGCCCTTCGACAAGCTCAGGGCGAACGGAGTTGAGAAAATGGCCGGCAAATATTTCGACGAATGGGCGATCGGCGACACGCTGACGCACGACATCCGCCGCACGGTGACCGAGACCGACAATCTCCTCTTCACCACGATGACGCACAATCCGCAGCCGCTTCATCTCGATATCGAGGCGGCGAAGGCGTCCGAATTCGGCCAGATCCTCGTCAACGGCACCTTCACCTTCAGCCTGATGGTCGGGCTGTCGGTCGGCGACACGACGCTCGGCACGCTCGTCGCGAACCTCGGCTACGACAAGCTCGTCATGCCGAAGCCGGTGTTCATCGGCGACACGCTTCGGGCCGAATCCGAGGTGGTTGGTCTCAAGGAGTCCAAATCACGGCCGAATGCGGGTATCGTGACCTTCCTCCACCGCGCGATCAACCAGCGCGATGAAATCGTCTGCCAGTGCGAACGCTCCGCGCTGCTCAAAAAGAAAGCCGCCTGATGCGCCTGCGCTCGCTCCTCTTCGTTCCCGGCGACCGGCCAGAACGCTTCGCCAAGGCGGCAGCGTCGGGCGCCGACGCGATCATCCTCGACCTTGAGGATTCGGTATCGCCCGCGAACAAGGAGGCGGCGCGCGCCGCGATTGCCGACTATCTGGCGGGAACACGCGAAGTCGTGACGCTGGTGCGCGTCAATCCGCTCGACGGCCATATGACCGCCGCCGACGTCGCCGCGATCGCCGCCGCGCGTCCCGATGCGATCATGCTGCCCAAGGCCGAGGGCGCGCCCAGCATCGCACAGCTCGATACGATCCTGCGCAGCGAGTCCGCGCGCGATGCCTCGCTGCCGCCGATCCTGCCGATCGCGACCGAAACGCCGGCGGCAATCTTCACGCTCGGCAGCTATCGCGAGGCGAAGGATCGCCTGCTCGGCCTGACCTGGGGCGCCGAAGACCTGCCCGCCGCGATCGGCGCGACGACGAGCCGCGAAGCCGACGGCAGCTATACCGCGCCCTATGAGGTCGCGCGCGCGATGACCCTGTTCGCCGCGCACGCCGCGGGCGCCGCGGCCATCGACACCGTCTTCCCTGCGATCAAGGACGAAACCGGCCTTGCCGCCTATGCCGCCCGCGCACGCCGCGACGGTTTCACCGGCATGATGGCGATCCACCCGTCGCAGGTCGAGCCGATCAACGCCGCCTTCACGCCGTCGGCCGACGAAGCCGCGCGCGCGCAGGCGATTGTCGATGCCTTCGCCGCCAATCCAGGCGCGGGCGTGCTGCAGGTCGACGGCAAGATGGTCGACGCCCCGCATCTCAAGCAGGCGAAGCACATCCTGTCGCTGGCGGACTGATCCTAGCGCTTCACGTGCCCGAAAGGCCTGTGGCGTTTCATCCAGTTGCGGCCGCGATGCCAGCTTTTCCTTAAGCCGCGCTCGGTCAGGCTTTCGAACATTTCATCGGGGCTGGTCGGGTCCAGCACCTCATTCTCCGCGATGAATTCGTCCATCGGCCCCGGCGGCACGAGGTCGAGCAGTTCGAGCGAGCGCCCCTTGCCGCGCAGCGCCTCGATCGTGTCGATCAGCGATCCGGTGCGTTCGAAGCTTGCCGCAACCTCCTCCTCCGACACGTCGAGATGTTCGGCGATGAGCGACGTGCGCAGGCGCGCGATGGTCGGTTCCACACCCTTGTTCGCAGGAAGCGCCGTGTCGATGGTGACATCGCATTCGCTGTCGAGACCCATCGACCGATTGTTCATATTGGCCGATCCGACGCGGATCATCCGGTCGTCGACGATTGCGGTCTTCGCGTGGACATATATCGCCTCGCCGCCTTTTGTGCGCGGATAATAGACCTTCAGCCGGTCGCCATGCTTGGCCTTGGCGATTTCGCGCACCAGCTTCACGCGCGCCGCGTCCATCGCCATCTGTTCGAGCCAGCCGTCGGCAGTTTGAGGCATCACCATCACGAACTCGGGCGGATCGTCCTCGTTCAGCCGCTCTGCGATCGCGGCGGCGATCTTGCCGCAGGTGAAATATTGATTCTCGAAATAGATGAAGCGTTTCGCCGCGGCGATCATGTCGAGATAGAGCTGCTCGATCTCGCGGATTTCCTCATGGCCGTCATATTCGGCGCGGGTGCGCGAGATGGCGACATCGACGCCCTCGAAATCGGGTTCGAGATCATCGGGCCAATTTTCGCCCTCGCCTTTCAGGTCGCGCAGCGGCTTTTTGGTCGCGCGCTGCCAGCGCTCGTTGCCGAGGTCGGCGAGCGCGTTGCCGACGGGGCCGGCAAGGATCATCGTGCTGTCGTGCCACGGCATATAGGCCTTGCCGTCGGGTGCGGTGCGGTGCGGGTCGCCGTCCTTGTGATCGCGCGTATCCCAGCGGCGCGCGCCGACGTCGATTCCCCCGCAGACCGCGAGATGGTCGTCGAACACCGCGACCTTCTGATGATGGCTGCATCCGACCGGATGCGCGCTGTCGAGGCGGAAGCTGATCGAGCGCGTCAGTTTCCAACGCGCGACCATCGACAGGATGCGCGGCATCGCAAATTGTTTCAGCCCGCCGAAATTCCAGCGCAAGATATCGATGTCACGATCGGGCTTTTCATGCGCGAGACGCAGCAGATAGTCGCCGAGCGGTTCGCCCTTGCCGTCCTTGTCAGGCTTCAATGCGATGCGCGGATCGAAGTCCCAGCCGATGAGCAGGATGCGCTGTTTCGCGTCGGCCATCAGCCGTTCGAGCAGCGCAAAATAATCGGCCGCATCGACGATCATGCGCGCCTTGTCGGCGCGTTCGATCCGCCAGCAATTGCGGCCCTCGACGACTATAGGTTTCAGTTCGGTCCCCATCGCCGCCACCACGCATGATGGCGGCGATAGTTGCAAGCGCTATCGATCAGGCTGCGACGAACTGCTCGGGCGTGAGCGCCATCATTGCCTCGCTGCCCGCTTCGATCTTGCGGCGGAGCGAGCCTGCGTCGGGCAGGAAGCGTTCGCCGAAATAGCGCGCGGTGACAAGCTTGGCTTCGAGGAAAGCCTTGTTTCCGCGACCTTCGGCAAGCGCCTTCTGCGCCGCCTCGGCCATCATCAGCCACATCGAACCCAATGCGACGATGCCCATGATGTGCATATAATGATGCGCGCCGGCGCCGACATTGTTCGGGTTCGCCATGCCATTCTGCATGAACCACATCGTCGCGGCCTTGAGCTCGCCATTCGCCTTTTCGAGCCGCGTCGCGAAATCGGCGAGCGCTTCGTTGCTCTTGGCGCGCGCGCATTCCTCGTCGACGACGGCAAAGAAGGCCTGGATCGCGCGACCGCCATTCTGCGCGAGCTTACGGCCGACAAGGTCCATCGCCTGCACGCCGTTCGCGCCTTCGTAGATCATCGTGATGCGGGCATCGCGGACATATTGCGACATGCCCTGCTCTTCGATGTAGCCGTGGCCGCCGAACACCTGCTGCGCGTTGGTCGCGACCTCATAGCCCTTGTCGGTGCCGAAGCCCTTGATGACGGGCGTGAGCAGGCTGACGAGGTCGTCGGCGCGCTGGCGTTCTTCCTCGGTCTCGGCGACATGCGCGAGATCGACCTGCAGCGCACCCCAGGTGCAGAGCGCGCGGAGCCCCTCGACCGTCGCCTTGCCGTCCATCAGCATGCGGCGCACGTCGGGGTGAACGAACAGCGGATCGGCCTTTTCCTGCGGGTCCTGCGGCCCGGTGAGCGCGCGGCCCTGACGACGGTCATGCGCATATTGAACCGCGTTCTGATAGGCGACGTCGGCCTGGCCGAGCCCCTGGATACCGACGCCGAGGCGCGCGGCGTTCATCATCACGAACATCGCGGCAAGGCCCTTATTCTCCTCGCCGACCATCCAGCCCTTTGCGCCGTCATAGTTCATGACGCAGGTCGAGTTTGCGTGGATGCCCATCTTGTGCTCGATCGACCCGCACGACAGCGTGTTGCGATCGCCGAGCGAACCGTCTTCATTGACGATGAACTTGGGCACGATGAACAGCGAGATGCCCTTGACGCTGTCGGGCGCATCGGGGGTTTTCGCGAGGACAAGGTGGATGATGTTGTCGGTGAGGTCATGCTCGCCCGACGAGATGAAGATCTTGGTCCCGGTGATGGCATGGCTGCCATCGCCGTTCGGCACGGCGCGGGTGCGGATCATGCCGAGGTCGGTGCCGGCGTGCGGCTCGGTCAGGTTCATCGTGCCGCCCCATTCGCCCGAAATCATGCGGGGAACATAGGTTGCCTTCTGCTCTTCCGATCCCTTGACGAGGATCGCGGCGGTCGCGCCCTGCGTGAGCCCGGGATACATGGCGAACGCCTGGTTGGCGGCGTTGCGATATTCCTCGACCGGGAAGCCGAGGACGTGCGGCAAGCCTTGCCCGCCGAATTCTTCCGGCGCGGTCAGCAGGCCCCAGCCCGCTTCCGAATAGGCCTTATACGCCTCCTTGAACCCCTTCGGCGTCGTCACCGATCCGTCGTCATGGCGCGTACAACCTTCGAGGTCGCCCGACTGGTTGATCGGGAACAGCACTTCCTCGCAGAATTTGCCCGCTTCGGTCAGCACCGCCTCGATCATGTCGGGGGTTGCATTCGCAAAACCGGGCAGGTTCGAATAACGCTCGATCCCGAGCACATCGTTGAGGAGGAAGAGCGTGTCCTGCACGGGGGCGCGATAGACGGGCATGGGGTATCCTTCTGAAAAGCAGTAGCGATGTCAAACTTGCCTGGGGAGAGGCTTCAGTCGACCTTTTGGCCGGCGTCGACTTTCTTCACCATATCGATGAAGCGCGACAATTCCTCGACAGCGCTGTCGATATCGTCGCGCTGACGCTGCAACAGACCGATGCGTTGTTCGCATTTCTCGATCGTCACCTGACGCTGCGTCTTGCGGCCATCGCCGACGTCGTAAAGGTCGATCATCTCGCGAATGTCGGCGAGGCTGAACCCCGTGCGCTTGGCGCGCAATATCCAGGCGAGCCGCGCGCGGTCGCGTTTCGAATAGATGCGCGACAATCCCTTGCGCGACGGACTGATCAGCCCTTCATCCTCATAGAAACGCAGCGCACGGGCGGTGACCCCGAACTCGGTCGACAAGTCGGTGATGCTGAATTGTTCGCGCCCCAGATGATCGGGCGTATCGATATGGGCGTGGCCATATGGTTCGGTCATGCCGATGAAACTAGTTTCCGTTGACGTGAACGTCAAGACCGGCAGAGCGGGTCATTTCGGGGCAGCTCAGCCCCCGCAAGGACGCTGTATATTGCCGTGCCGATCGGTGATCCGCAAGTCCCCTGCGTCGTCGGCCGACCAGCTTGCGCGCGGCAGGCGCAAACCCAAGAGCGAGGCGTGATTGGGGCAAAGGCGCGCGCATTGCGGTGGCAGACTTCCAGGCAGTCTCAGTTCGTCCTCTTCCTCATGGACGAGCGCCTCACAGCCGTCGACACCGGCAAAGCGCATCCGCCAGCCGTCGCCTTCGCGAACCATCGTTCCGGAGGCGGTGCAAGATACGGTCGCGCCGAAAGCCGCCGTGACGGCAAAGCGCCATTTCCCGGCCCCATCGGAAACGACGCACATCGCGTCGCGGCCCAGATCATGCTTGCGCTCGAATACGCCGACCGGGCTTTCCGCCTCGGGACGAACGACACCGCGCTGGCGGGCGGCGACCTCAAGCGGATTATTGGCGTCGATGCCTTCCCCGTTTTTTGCCGGCGCAGGCCGGTCGCACGCCGCGAGGAGCAGCGATGCGAACGCCAAAAGGACGCTAGCCCTGCGCATCGTCCGCCAAGAATGTCAGGCTGCCGTCGGCTTCGACGCGGCGATAGAAGCAAGAACGCCGCCCCGTGTGGCAGGCCGGGCCCGCGGGCCGGACACGAAGCAACAGCGCGTCCTGATCGCAATCGACGCGCATCTCGACAAGCGTCAGCCCGTTGCCCGACGTCTCGCCCTTCCGCCACAAGGCCTGCCGCGACCGCGACCAGAAATGCGCCTGCCCCGTCGCGCGAGTCTGCTCGATCGCCTCTTCGTTCATGTGCGCGACCATCAGCAGGATATGCGTGTCGGCATCGATGACTATAGCCGTCACCAGTCCGGCTGCGTCGAAACGCGGGAAAAATCGGTCGGTCGTGTCGCGCTGGTCATCCATAAACCGGGCTTTAGAGCAGGATATGAGCCGCTGTCACCCTGTCCGTCGCGACGCATATGACAAATGCGTGATTAGGGGGGCGACATTTGCGATTGCCGTCCCTATATGCGCCGCAGTCACTGCCCCTGCCCCTGGAATGACATGCTGACGACCCATCCTTTCGACGACGACAAGCTCCGCGAGGAGTGCGGCGTATTTGGTATTCATGGCGCCGATAGCGCCGCCGCGGTTGTCGCGCTGGGGCTTCACGCCCTGCAGCACCGTGGACAGGAAGCCGCAGGCATCACTGCCTTCGACGGCAAGGAGTTCCACACCCACCGCGCGATGGGCCATGTCGCGGGCAATTTCGACCGCGACGACATCATGCGCCAGCTCCAAGGCGGATCGTCGGTCGGCCATGTCCGTTATTCGACGACGGGCGAAACCGCGCTACGCAATGTCCAGCCCCTGTTCGCGGATCTTGCCACGGGCGGATTTGCCGTGGCTCACAATGGCAACATTTCTAACGCCGCCGCACTTCGCAAGGTGCTCGTCCGCCGCGGTTCGATCTTCCAGTCGACCAGCGATACCGAGGTGATCATCCACCTCGTCGCGACGTCGAATTATCGCTCGCTGCTCGACCGGTTCATCGACGCGCTGAAACAGGTCGAGGGCGCCTATTCGCTGATCTGCCTGACCGCCGAGGGCATGATCGGTTGCCGCGACCCGCTCGGCATCCGCCCGCTCGTGATCGGCAAGCTTGGCGACGCGCATATCCTCGCGTCGGAAACCGTCGCACTCGACGTCGTGGGCGCCGAATTTGTGCGTTCGGTCGAGCCCGGCGAGCTCGTCATCATCCGCGATGGCCAGCTGACCTCGCATCGCCCCTTCGCCGACCATCCGGCGCGGCCGTGCATCTTCGAATATGTCTATTTCTCGCGCCCCGATTCGATCGTCGACGGGACGAGCGTCTATTCGGTGCGCAAGGCGATCGGCGCCGAACTCGCGCGCGAGAACCCGGTAGAAGCCGACCTCGTCATCCCCGTCCCCGATTCGGGTACGCCGGCGGCGATCGGCTATGCGCAGGAATCGGGCATTCCGTTCGAACTCGGCATCATCCGTTCGCACTATGTCGGGCGCACCTTCATCCAGCCGGGCGACAAGGTCCGCCATCTGGGCGTCAAGCTGAAGCATAATGCCAATCGCGCGCTGATCGCCGGCAAGCGCATCGTGCTGATCGACGATTCGATCGTCCGCGGCACGACCAGCCTCAAGATCGTGCAGATGATGCGCGACGCCGGCGCGACCGAGGTGCATATGCGCATCGCGAGCCCGCCGACGCAGCACAGCTGCTTCTATGGTGTCGACACGCCCGAACGCGCCAAATTGCTCGCGGCGCAAATGAGCGTCGGCCAGATGGCGAATTTCATCAACGCAGACAGCCTGTCGTTCATCTCGATCGACGGCCTGTACCGCGCGCTGGGCGAAGCGAAGCGCAGCGACGATGCCCCGAAATATTGCGACGCCTGCTTCACCGGCGACTATCCGACGACGCTCACCGATTTCGACGAGCACGGGCTGGAAGATCAATTTTCGCTGCTTGCCGAACGGGTTGTCTGACACAATGAATACAACGTCTAAGGAATTGACGGGTCAGGTTGCGCTTGTCACCGGGGCAAGCCGCGGTATCGGCGAAGCGATCGCCGAATCGCTCGCCGCACGCGGCGCGCATGTCGTGATCACCGCGCGCACTGCGGGCGGGCTCGAGGAACTCGAAGACCGCATTCACGAAGCGGGGGGCAGCGCGACGATCGCACCGCTCGACCTGACCGACGGCGACAGCATCGCTCGCCTCGCAAGCGCGATCGCCGAACGCTGGCAGCAGCTCGACATGCTCGTGCTCAACGCGGCGATGCTCGGCACACTGACCCCCGTCGCCGCCATCGACGGCAAGGAATTCAACAAGCTGCTGACGCTGAACCTGATCGCACAGCAGGCGCTGATCGCCAATTTCGACCCGCTTCTGCGCCGGGCTGCGAACGGCCGCCTGATCGCGTTGTCGAGCAGCGTCGCACGCGAACCGCGTGCCTATTGGGGCGCCTACGCGGCGTCAAAGTCAGCGTTCGAAACGCTCGTCACCAGCTATGGCGCCGAAATGCGCAATATTTCGACCGTGCGTACCGCGATCCTCGACCCCGGCGGCACGCGGACGCAGATGCGCGCGCGCGCCTATCCCGGCGAGGATCCGCAGAGCATCAAGGATCCCGCAGCGGTCGGCGAATTTGTCGCCAATCTGATGGTCGAGGGCTTCGACAGCACCGCCTTCCATGCGCTGCCGAAGGTCATGGAAAAAGCTTAACGCCATCTTCGTTTTCCTGCGCTAAGAGAACCGCATAAGAGGGTTTGCGAGGGCGCGGGAATGACCAAGGATATTTTGCGGACGGCGATTGCCGCGGTGATCGGCATCGTCGTCGCGTTCGGGCTGATTTGGCTCGCGCAATATGCCGGCAGCGAGATTTCACCCGACGTCTACGACCCGAACAGCGGTGAAGTCCTAATCCCGATCGGATCGACGATCGCGCTGATCGTCGGCTGGTTCATCGGCACCTTTGGCGGCAGCTGGTTCGCGATGCGCATTTCAGCGGGCACCGGCGCGGGCTGGATCGTCGCGGGTGCGGTGATCGGCGCGGCGCTTTACCGCGCCGTCACGCTGGCCGATGCCTGGTGGATCATGGCGCTGGGCGTCGCCGTCCCGCTCGTCGCGGTGTGGCTGGCCCAGCGCGCCACCGCGACCGTCACCGAATGACCGGAAACGGGGCTTAGCGCCCCGCTTCCTTGTCTACTGCGGCCTGCACGCTCTTGTAAAAGGCTTCGCGAGCAGCGCCGACGCCCTCGGGATCGGTTGCCGTCGGCCAGTTGCCGTTCGACGCGATCACCAGCTTGCGCTTGGGATCGATGAAGATGCCTTGTCCGAAGATGCCCTGTGCGGCGAAGCTGCCGTCGTCGTTGGTCCACCATTGATAGCCATAGCCGCGCCCCGGCTGCTCGATGCCAGCCTGCTTGGTGGTCGCGGCGGGCAGCCAGTCGTCGGGCAGCACCTTCTTGCCGCCCGCAACCCCGCCATTCAGGATGAACTGGCCGAAGCGCGCATAATCCTTGAGGCTCGCCGACATGCAGCAGCCGCTGATCTCGTGGCCAGTCGCGCCGAGCATCCACACCGCGTCCTGCTCCATGCCGAAAGGCTTCCAGACCTTCTCCGACAGATAGGCCGACAGCGTCTTGCCCGTCGCGCTCGACACGAGCACGCCGATCAGATTGGTCTCGCCGGTCTTGTATACCCACTTCGACCCTGCGGGCGCTTCGCGCGGCAAGGTCTTCATATAGCTGACCGTTATGTCCTCGCCCGCGACCGGCTTTTGCAGGTTGAACAGCGCAACGTCGGATTTGGGATCGGTATAATCCTCGTTCCATTTGACACCCGACGTCATGGTGAGCAGTTGCTTTACCGAGACATCGTCATAAGCCGAGCCTTTGAGACCCGGGATATAGACGGTGACCTTGTCGTCGAGGCTCTTGATATAGCCGTCCTTCACTGCTGCCCCGACGAGGGTCGAGGTGAAGCTTTTGGCGACCGAGAAACTGGTCCAGCGGCCTGAAGCGCCATAGCCGAGGGCATATTTTTCAAGCCGGACCTTACCATCCTGCACGATAATCAGGCCCGCATTGCGCTGTTTCGCCATATAGGCATCGACATCGGAGCCAAGGTCAATCGGCGCGCCCTGCGGCAACGGATAGACCGGCCCGCCCGCCGCGACTTTGTTGACCACCACCTTGGGAACCGTCTCCATCGTGCGGAAGGCAGCGTCGCGTTGATCCTGGGTCCAGAACAGCACATTCAGATCCTTTGGCAGTTTATCGGTCGTCTCGGTCGGTGCGGGCGCGCTGCACCCCGCCGCCGCGGTGCACAGCAGCACCGCCGCCAAAAATCTTCGCATGCTTCTCTCTCCCCTGTTTTCAGGCTGTCTTTTCGAGCGTGACCTGCGCGACGTCGATACCGCCGCCGCGAAAGCCGCCCTCGCAATATTGCAGATAATAACGCCAAAGCCGTACAAAGCGCGCGTCGAAGCCTGACGGCAGCTGATCGGCTGCGACCGCCTCGTCGAAGCGTTCGCGCCACTGGCGCAGCGTCTCGGCATAATCGCCGCCAAACCGGTGCACATCGCGCCACGCGAGTCCGCGTTCCTCGGCAAGCGCGCGAAAACGGCTTTCCGAGATCAGGCAGCCGCCCGGGAAGATATAGGCCTGGATGAAGTCGCTGCTCGCCGCATAGCGTTCGAACAGCGCATCGTTGATCAGAATATACTGGATCGCCGCCTTGCCGCCGGGGCGAAGCAACCGCGCGATCGCGTCGAGATAGGCGGGCCAATATTCCTGCCCGACCGCTTCGACCATTTCGACGCTCGCGATCGCATCATAGGGGCCCTGCGCGTCGCGATAATCGCAGATTTCGATCCGCGAGCGATCCGACAGATCGACCGCCGCGAGCCGCGCGTCGGCGATTTCTGCCTGCGCTGGCGACAAGGTGATGCCGGTGTAGAGGACATCGTGCCGTTCGACCGCGCGCTCGGCCAGCGCACCCCAGCCGCAGCCAATCTCGAGCAGCCGGCTTCCCGAACGAAGGTCGAGCCGATCAAGGATCGCATCGACCTTTGCCGTCTGCGCCTCTTCGAGCGACTGAGCCGGATCGGTGAACAGCGCGCTCGAATAATTCAGACTAGGGTCGAGCCACAAGCGATAGAAATCATTTCCTAAATCATAGTGGGCGAGAATATTTCGCCGGGCCCCGCGACGATCGTTGCGGTGGAACGCATGGATCAGCTTGTTCAGCCAGCGCGACGGGCCATGCGCGCGGCCGACATTGCCGAGCGCCTCGCCGTTGCGCATGAACAGATCGAACAGCGGCACCGGATCGGGCGACGACCATTCACCGGCTTCCCACGCGCGATACCAACCGACCGAGCCCGACAAAGCCAGTCGCGCCAGCGCCGCCCAGCTGTGGAGTTTGACAACCGCCACCGGCCCCTTGCCACGCCCGCCCAGCAACCGGACGCTGCCATCGGGCAAATGCGCCTCGATCGTGCCCGACATAAGGCCCGCGTCGATCCGGTCGAGCATGCTATGAAATAGGCCAGCTGGCGCTAGCGCGATCAGCCGCGCCAATACGCCGCCGGCGCGATAGGCACGATCGGCGCGAAGCAGTTCCTTACCGCGGCGCGGGCTGACATGCGTGTTCATTAGCCCCTTCCTGCCTCAAACAGGAGCCGCTGACAATCGGTTGAAGCGCGGCGCCATGACGTCACGCGAATACCCTCATTCAGGATGGCTGGCGGTGTCGGGCGCGGTCAGGCGAACCTGGAAACGGTCCTGCGCGAGCGGGTGCATAAAGCGCTGGTCTCGCAGCAAAATGGCATCGCCATCCTTTTGCGCCACAGGCATCCGAGACCAGAAGAGAAAGGCACGCGCCGCAGGATCGGCCTTGGCCCATGTCGCAATCCGCGGATCGTCCATGCCCGTGGGTGCACCGGTCAGATCGACATTCCCGCCGACGCCCGGAACGAAGCTCGCGGTGCCGTAGCGGTCGACCGTCCGCCAGAAGATATCGCGCTTCCAGAAGGCGAGCGGCGGCGGGCTCGCGACAACGAGCGCGTCCTTATGCCCGCTCGCAGCGAGCGCGCTTGAGGCCATGCGCTCGGCTGCGCCGGTGATGAGGCCATTGACGAAAATATAGGCGCACACGGCCGTGAAGCCGATCCATGCCGGGCGCCGCCAGTTCACCGCGCCGCGCCGCTCGCTGCGCAGCGACAGCCACACCGAGACGGCAAGCGCGATCCATATCCACAGGTCGATGATGAAGACGCTGTCGCCATAGAACCAGCGATGACTGAACGGTTCGAGCAGGCGGATGCCGTAATTGTTGAGCCAATCGAGCGCCGGGTGGCTGAAACAGCCGATATAAGCAAGCGCGAGCAGCCAGCCCTTGTGAACCGTCAATCGAGCGGTGGGCCGCGTACCCCGCCCTTGCTGCCAGCGATCGAAAGCCAGCATCAGCGCCCACAGGACAATCGGCAGCACCAACAATGCAATCGGCCCGTGGGTAATTCCTCGCCGCATCGACAGCGATTCGATGCCATAGACTGCGCAAGCGGCATCGATATCGGGCAAGTTCGCCGCGATAATCAGCGTCGGCATCGCAAGCCCGGTCTTTTTCTTGAGCCCGATCTGGCCAAGAACCGCGCCGACAAGGCTGTGCGTCAGATTATCCATGACGAGCGAAGATCAGAGTTCGGGTCCGCCCTCGGTCACCGTCCAGGTCTGCCCCTTCTTGAGCAGGCTCTGCAGGTCCGCCTTCTTGCCCTCGGCCGCCGCCTTGTTCTGGCGGACGACATCGGCCTCGAAAGTCGGACGCGGGTCGTCGTAAAGCACGCCGAGCGCCATCGGAAACTCGCCGAAACGCATTTCGACGAGCATATGTGCAACGCTGCGGTTGGTCACGTCATGGACGATCACGCCCGCCGCCTGCCAATCGCCGTCGACGACATCGACGGTCTTGAGGTGCAGCGCGTCGACGTCGAGCGCGATGCCCTTGGTGCCCTTGGCATAGATCATCGGCTCGCCCTGCTTCAACCAGAGCTGGCGGTCTTCGGCACCCTTCGGCGCGGCGAAATCCTCGAACACGTCTTTATTATAGACGATACAGTTCTGGAAAATCTCGATAAAAGCCGCACCCTTGTGGGCATGCGCCGCTTTCAGAACGTTCGGCAATTCCTTCGACACGTCGAAGCCTCGCGCGACGAAACGGGCCCCTGCGCCAAGCGCGAAGGCCGCGGGCTGCGCCGGGCGGTCGACCGATCCATAAGGCGTCGAGGGGCTGGTCGTCCCGACACGGCTGGTCGGCGAATATTGCCCCTTGGTCAGGCCATAAATCTCGTTGTTGAACAGCATGATCTGGCAATCGAGATTGCGACGGATCAGGTGCATCGTGTGATTGCCGCCGATCGACAGCCCGTCGCCATCGCCGGTGACGATCCAGATATCGAGGTTCGGATTGGCAAGCTTCAGCCCCGTCGCAAACGCCGGGGCGCGGCCGTGGATCGTGTGGAAGCCGTAGGTTTCCATATAATAGGGGAAGCGCGACGAGCAGCCGATGCCGCTGATGAACACGGTATTCTCGGGCGCGGTGCCGATTTCCGGCATCGTGCGCTGCACCGCTTTCAGGATCGCATAATCGCCGCAGCCCGGGCACCAGCGGACTTCCTGATCGGTTTCCCAATCCTTGAGCGTCGTAGCGCGCGCGATGGTCGTTATCTCGTTCATGCGAGCGCTCCTTCGATGGCCGCTTCGATTTCGGCGATAGTGAAGGGCTGCCCCGACACCTTGTTCACCGCCTTGGCGTCGACCAGATACTGATCGCGCAGCACGGTCTTGAGCTGCCCGGTGTTCATTTCGGGCACGATCACCCTGTCAAAGCTCTTGAGCAGCTTGCCCAGATTGGCGGGCAGCGGCCAGATGTGGCGGATATGGACATGACTGACGTCTTTGCCCTCGGCGCGCTTGCGGCGCACCGCCTGATGGATCGGGCCGAAAGTCGATCCCCAGCCGACGACCGCAAGCTTGCCGCCCTCGGCACCGAGTTCAACGATCTGGTCGGGGACGCTGATGCCGTCGATCTTGTCCTTGCGGATATCGGTCATCGCCTGATGGTTATCGGCGGCATAGTTGATGTGGCCGGTATCGAGCTCCTTCTCGATCCCGCCGATGCGGTGGAGCAGGCCAGGCGTCCCGGGCTTGACCCACGGGCGCTTCAGCTTTTCGTCGCGGCCATAGGGTTTGAACCCGCCTTCGGGCACTTCGGTCAAGAATTCGACCGGGAATGCCTCGTAAGTGTTGAGGTCGGGGACCGCCCACGGCTCGGCGGCGTTCGCGATATAACCGTCGGTGAGCAGCATCACCGGGGTCATATATTGCACCGCGATGCGCACCGCCTCGACCGCGCATTCGAACGCGTCGCCGGGTGAGCGCGCGGCGATAACGGGCATCGGCGCGTCGCCGTTGCGGCCATAGACCGCCTGATAAAGGTCCGACTGCTCGGTCTTCGTCGGCAGGCCGGTCGAAGGGCCGCCGCGCTGCGAATTGACGATGACGAGCGGGAGTTCGGTCATGATCGCGAGGCCCATCGCCTCGCCCTTCAGCGCGATGCCGGGACCCGACGAGCTGGTGACGCCGAGCGAACCACCATAGCTGGCACCGATCGCCGAGCAGATCGCGGCGATTTCGTCCTCGGCCTGAAAGGTCGTGACGTCATATTCCTTGAGCCGCGACAGATGGTGCAGGATCGCCGAAGCCGGAGTGATCGGATAGCCGCCGAAGAACATCGGCAGCTTGGCAAGCTGCGCGCCCGCGACGAGGCCAAGCGCGATGCCTTCGGCGCCGGTCAGCGTGCGGTAGAGGCCGGGCGCCACCGGCGCGGGGTCGACATGATGCTGTTTGAGCGGGCCCGCGAGTTCGGCGGTCTCACCATAAGCGTGGCCGGCGTTAAGCGCGGCGACGTTGGCCGCGGCAAGGTCGGGCGCCTTCGCGAACTTCGCGTTGAGCCAGTCGATTAGCGGCTGACGGTCGCGGTCGAACATCCAGAGCGCGAGCCCCAGCGTCCACATATTCTTGCAGCGCAAAGCTTCCTTGTTGCCAAGGCCAAAGGGCTTCACGGCATCCATCGTCAGCTGGCTGATGTTGAGCTTGAGCAGCTGCCACTTCGCGAGACTGCCGTCGTCGAGCGGGTTCGCCTCATATTTCGCCTTGGCGAGATTGCGGTCGTTGAACTCGCCCTCATCAGCGATGATCAGTCCGCCGGGCTTCAGTTGCGGGACGTTGGTCTTGAGCGCCGCAGGGTTCATCGCAACGAGCACGTCGGGCGCGTCGCCAGCGGTGTCGATCGCCGACGATCCGAAATTGATCTGGAAAGCGGAGACCCCGAACAACGTGCCCTGCGGCGCACGAATTTCGGCGGGAAAGTCGGGGAAGGTCGCAAAGTCATTGCCCGCGAGCGCCGACGACAGGGTAAATTGACCGCCGGTCAACTGCATCCCGTCGCCACTGTCCCCGGCAAATCGTACTACCACCGCATCCGAAAGGGGGGACTGCCGTTTGTCGGCCTGGTCCACTACCGCTGTCGCCATTGTCTGTATCTGCCTCAATTTGCGAACCTGTAACGACGGCGTAGGCCCGTGCGCGCCAAGCCGCAATTGAGAAAAAATTGTGCGCTGCGAAGCGGGAAGCGCAGGTGAGTTTCATTTCGGGATTGAATTTGCCCCGCCGATACCGAATAGCATGGTGAAAACAGCAATCAGGGAGAGACGCAGATGACCGACGGCACCACCCATTTCACGCGCCCCGACGTGGCGGCTTTCCTTGCCTTCCTGAACGCGCAGGAAGGCCCGAAGATGGAAGAGATGCCGCCCGAGGGCGCGCGCGAAATGTTCCGCGTGATGGGCCAGCTTGCCGACGTCCCGCGCGGCGAAATCGCAAAGGTCGAGGATCGGACGATTCCCGGGCCCGCCGGCGAGATTCCGGTCCGCATCTATGACAATCGTCCCGATCGCACACCCGGGCCGGTCATGGTCTTCTATCACGGCGGCGGCTGGGTGATCGGCGACCTCGATACGCACGATCCCTATTGCGCCGAAGCATCGCGGCTGCTCGACATGCCGGTGATCGCGATCGACTATCGCCTTGCGCCCGAGCATCCCTTCCCCGCCGCGCCGATCGATTGCGAGGCGGCCACGCGCTGGGTCGCCGACAATATCCCCTGCACCGGCCTGGTCTTGTCGGGCGAAAGCGCCGGCGGCAATCTGACGATCGCCACCGCACTCGCGCTGCGCGACAAGCCGGCATCGAAACCCGTCATCGCGATCCACCCGATCTATCCCGCGGTGACGACGCATGACGACTGGCAGAGCTACCGCGATTTCGGCGAAGGCCATCTGCTCACGACGGGCAGCATGACCTGGTTCGGCAATCACTACGCCGCCGACCCCGCCGACTATCGCGCTTCGCCGCTCGATTTCCCGGCCGAGGGCCTGCCGCCGACGCTACTAATCACCGCCGGACTCGACCCGCTGCGCGATCAGGGCCGCGCCTATGCCGCCAAGCTGATCGAGGCCGGGGTTCCGACCACCTATCGCGAGGCGACGGGCACGATCCACGGTTACATCAACCTGTCGCAGGGCATCCCGAGCGCGAAAGAGGATATTCGTGGGGCATTGACCGTATTGAAAGCGATCGTCGCCGAAGCTACCGGGGCGGCATGATCGATCTTAGCGCCCTTCCCTATCGCCCCTGTGCCGGCGTCATGCTTGCCAACCGCGACGGCCGTATCTTCGTCGGCCAGCGGCTCGATACCTCGAGCGAAGCATGGCAGATGCCGCAAGGCGGAATCGACGAGGGCGAGGATGCCGAGGAAGCGGCGATCCGCGAACTCGGCGAGGAAACCGGCGTCCACGGCGGGCTGGTCGAAATTATCGCGCGCAGCCGCGAGGAGTATTTTTACGACCTGCCCGACCATCTTATCGGCAAGATGTGGGGCGGCAAATATCGTGGCCAGCGTCAGCACTGGTTCCTGATGCGCTTCATGGGTGAGGACAGCGACGTCAATATTCACACCAAACATCAGGAATTCCGCGCCTGGAAATGGGCCGAGCTGAACAAGATCGAAAAATTGATCGTGCCGTTCAAGCGCGCGCTTTATCGCGGGCTGGTTGAGGAATTCGGCCCGCTCGTCTGATCCTTGAGCGCGATCGCTGTGCGGAAGACATCGACGAACATTTCGGGCGTCAGCCGCCCGGTGTTCGTGTTGTAGCGTGAGCAGTGATAGCTATCGATCAGATGCCGTCCGTCCGGCAGCGCGTGGACTGCGCCATGAGCAAAGGGATAGGCCGCGAGGCGCATGCCCGCCGCCCTTAGCGTCGCATCATGCGCGATCCGGCCGAGCGCGATGATCACGCGAACGTTCGGCAAGGCTGCCAGTTGCGTCTCGAAGAACGGGCGGCAGTTCGCAATTTCGGCGGGCGTGGGCTTGTTTTGCGGCGGCAAGCATTTGACGCTGTTGACGATAATCGCGCCATCGAGCGCCAGCCCGTCGTCGATGCGCGCGTCATAGCGGCCCCGGCTCAACTCGAACTCCGCCAGCGTCGCGAACAACAAGTCGCCGGCATAGTCGCCCGTGAAGGGCCGCCCCGTGCGGTTGGCGCCATGCTTGCCCGGTGCCAGCCCTGCGAAAGCCAGCCACGCGTTGGGGTCACCAAAGGCATAGACGGGCGCATTCCACCAATCGGGATGCTCGGCCTGACATTCGCGCCGAAGCGCGACCAGCCGCGGGCAGCGCGGGCAATCGCGGGCAATCGCGGGCAATCGCGGGCAATCGCGGGCAATCGCGGGCAATCGCGGGCAATCGCGGGCAATCGCGGGCAATCGCGCGGCGCCTCGGTTCCGGGCAATGGGCTGTCAATTCCCACATATCTGCGATAGGCGCGAGGGTATGAGCAACGCAATGCCGCTTCCCCTCTATGCCATCGGCCTCGGATCGAACCGGCGCCATGTGCGCTTCGGCAACCCGCGCGCGGTACTACTCGCCGCACTCGCGGCGCTGGAGAGCGACGATATCGAGGCGGTAGATGCCAGCCCGATCATCGCGAGCGAGCCGATCGGTCCGTCGCGCCGCCGCTATGCCAATGCCGTCGCACTGGTCGCCTCGCCGCTGAGTCCGCCCGAAATGCTCGAGCGACTGCAAGAAATCGAGGCAAGCTTCGGCCGCCGAACCGGCCAGCGCTGGAGCGCGCGGACGCTCGATCTCGATATATTGCTCTGGTCGGGCGGCGCCTGGTCCGACGCTGCGCTCACGATCCCGCACCCCGCGATCGAACAGCGTGCGTTCGTCCTCGGCCCGCTGCGCGCGATCGTCCCCGAATGGCAGCACCCGCTGCACGGCCGCAGCGTCCGCCAACTCGCCGCGCGTCTTGCACGTCCAAAGCCGGTTGACCGGGACGCATCGGCGCACTAGGGCGGCGGCTCACTTCGCGAGGCCGCTTTGCCGCCACCGCGTTGGGCCCTTAGCTCAGTCGGTAGAGCAACTGACTTTTAATCAGTAGGTCGCTGGTTCGAACCCAGCAGGGCTCACCATTTTTTAGTTCCCACACATCATCCGGCAGCAACAATTATGCAGGTGTTGCTGTGAATTTACCTTTGCCTCGCTATGAGCAGGAAAGACGGCCCGATCCAAAGGGGCGTCCGGTAACTAGATCGCTGGGCTTGCGGCAAGCCAGCGGAGGAAATGGGGACGAGATTTGACGACGCTCATCACGGGTGCGGCTGGTTTCATCGGGATGCATGTCGCTGCCGCTTTGCTTGATCGCGGCGAGCGCATCGTCGGCATAGACAATTTCACGCCCTATTATTCGCTCGACCTCAAGCGCGCGCGGGTTGCGCGTCTCAAAGCGCACCGCAGCGAATCCTTTTCATTTCTGGACCTCGATTTTGGCGATGCCGACGCGCTCGCGCGAGCGCTCGCTACGGAAACAATCGACCGGATCGTTCACCTTGGCGCCCAACCCGGCGTGCGCTACTCGCTCGAAAATCCCGCCGCCTACATCCACTCGAATGTTTCGGGGCACGTCAATATTCTGGAGCTGGCGCGCCACAGAGCTGTTTCGCACTTGGTATATGCATCGTCTTCCTCGGTCTACGGAATGCGATCGGATACGCCGTTCCGGGTCTCCGATCGCGCCGACATGCCGATCTCGCTCTATGCGGCGACGAAGCGCGCCGACGAACTGATGAGCGAAACCTATGCGCATCTATTCCGGATACCGCAGACAGGCCTCCGCTTCTTCACCGTATATGGGCCATGGGGCAGACCGGATATGGCGGTGTGGAAGTTCACCGACGCCGTACTGCAGGGCCGTCCAATTGACGTTTACAATTACGGCGACATGCTTCGCGATTTTACGTTTATCGACGATATCGTGAACGGAGTCGTCCTGGCGCTCGACCGCCCTCCCCAAGACGATGGTCAAGAAAAACCGGGAGGCTTCACGACGCCTCATCGGTTGTACAATATCGGCAATAATCGGCCCGAGCAATTGACCGACCTGATCAATGCAATCGAAGAAGCGTGCGGTCGAAAAGCCGAGATAAACCTGTTACCGATGCAAGATGGTGATGTTTATCAAACATTTGCGGATATCGACGACATTAGCCGGGATTTAGGCTTTGCCCCGACAACGCCCCTGGCAATCGGAATTCCGGCCTTCGTAAACTGGTATAGGGGGGAATGGGCGAAGCGTTAAAGCCGCCGGTTTTCATGTCCATCGGCGATCCGGCACTTGTCGCATTCATACTGCATTGTCCACGGCGCATCCGGCTATGGTGACGGCGTAGAGCTCCGCCAATGTGCCGGCGACGATTTCGGCGCGCGCTTTCGCAGCATCCTCGCGGGCGGGTTCGCCCGTCCAGAGCAGACGCTGCTGGCAGGCGCCCATGCAGAGCGAAATCGTCAACGCGGCGGCCTTGGAGGCGTCATCGTTACGCAGCGAGCCTAACGCCATCTGGCGCGAATAATATTCCGCCAGCGCATTCTCGACGCAGGACACCAGTTCGGCATAAATCTGTCCGCCCACGGCAACATGCCCGACCACCGCGCCGGCCAACCGCTGCAGCTTCAATGCATCAGGGTCGATCATCCGCGCTATGAAATGCTCCGCGAAGGCGCGCAGCGTCGCGACGGGCGCCTGCGTGCTGTCGAGGATCGTCAAGGCGTCGGAATGGAAATCCTCGATCTCGGCATCGACGAAGGCCACCAGCAATTGCTCCTTCGAGGCGAAATGGGTCCACAAAATGCCCTTCGATCCACCGACGTCGGCGGCGATCGCCGACATGGTCGTGGCGAAATAGCCCTCGCTCAAAAAATGCTTTCGCGCCGATGCGAGAATTTCCCGGCGCTGCGTGGCGCGACGCTGCTCGGGGCACCGCGCGTCGGCGGGCGAAGTCATCAGGAGGGACAAGTCAGGAGGCTTTCTTGTTTTCGGCGACTTCCCATCCGCCGCCAAGCGCTTTGTAAAGCGCGGCAAGTTGTTGCAACCGGGCGGCCTGCGCCTGGATGTGCAGGCGGTCGGCGGCGCTGTAGGCGATTTGCGCTTGCAACAGCGCCGTCAGATCTTCCTCGCCCGCTTTGAACCGCCGCCGCGCGAGTTGGACGGCCTCGGCCGCCGCCGCGCGCGCTGCGGCGCGCTCGACGCCGACGAAGCCCGCCGACGCATAGCGATTGATGCTCGTCTCGCTGTCGACGAGCGCGTTCAGCACCGCGCGTTCGTAGCGTGCGGTCGCGGCATCGGCGCGCGCGTCGGCCGCACGGATCTGCGCGCGGATGCGCCCGCCCGAGAAGATCGGCCAGCGCAGCGACGGTCCGAACTGAAAGCGCAGACTGCTGCTGGAAACCAGATCGCCTGGCTCGCGCGCCTGCAGCCCGATCCCGCCGAGCAATGAGAAGCGTGGGAAGAGTTCGGCCGTCGCGACGCCAACGTCGGCGGTCGACGCGGCAAGATCGCGCTCGGCGACGCGGATATCGGGGCGGCGACGGAGCAAATCAGAGCGAAGCCCTGCGGTGACGTCGAGGCTCGCCGTCGGCATTGGCGCCGGACGCCGGAGCCGTTCGTGGAGCACCTCGGGCGGTTGACCAACGAGCAAAGACAAACGGAACGCCGCCGCGGCCTCGTCGCTTTCGTAGGCAGGGATCGTCGCTGCGGTCGAACGCGCCTGTGTTTCGGCGCGCAGGAAATCTACGCGGGAGGCGGCCCCGACACGCAGGCGGTCGCCGACCAGCCGTGCGATCTCGCCCTGCGCGGTAGCATCGACGACCGCATTCGCGCGTAACGTCTGCGCCGTGCGTAGGCCGACGTAGGAGCGGACTACTTCGGCGATCACCTGGATGATGACGCCGCGCCGCGCGTCCTCCGCGGCTTCGGCGCGCGCCTCGCTGCTTTCGACCGCGCGGCGGGTGCCGCCCCAAAGGTCGATCTCCCACGACGAATCGAATCCGACATCGTAAATCGAAAGGTTGCGGCCGAGCCCCGGGACCTTGCCGATCGGCAGCTGGCCATTTTCGCTGAGCCGGTTTTCGGTCGCTATCGCCGAAACCCCGACTTGCGGCAGTTCGCGCCCGTGAACGGCATCGCGATTGGCGCGCGCCTCGCGCAGCCGCGCACCGGCTTCGTCGATGTCCTTGTTCCCCGCAATCGCGGCTTCGACGAGTTCGGTGAGCAAGGGGTCGTTGAATTTTTGCCACCAGGCGCCATCGACATCCTCGCTGCTCACCTGCCCGACCCAGGTTTCGCCAAGGGCGGTTTCGGGCCGTTGATAATCGGGGCCGACGGTGGTGCAGCCCGCGAGACCGACAGCAAGAAGCGCCGCCAGTGTGATTTTGATGCGTGTCGGCTGTGTCATGAGTTTGCCTCAGCTGGAGCGGATTTCGGTTTTCCCATCGTCTTCGCGAGCAGGATCTTGAACGCGACGATGCACGGCGCGCCAAAAACGAAGAGCAAAGCGACAAGGTTGAAGGCGGTGTCGAAGGCGATGACGGCCCCTTGTCCGCCGACGGCGCGGCCGACCATCGCGGTTGCGGTCTTTGCCGCGGCGCCAGCCTCGATTCCACGCGATACAAGCAGGTTGGTCGTCGCCGCGATCCGCTCGGCAAGCGCGGGCGATCCCGCATTGATGGCCGCGCCGAGCACTGTCTGATTATGGACGATCCCGTGATCGATCGAGGTCTGGAGCGTCGCGACGCCCATCAGCCCGCCAAGCTGGCGCCCGATATTGAAGATGCCGATGCCGAACGCCACGCTGGCGGCGGGCAGCTTGCTGAACGCGATCAGCGTGATCGACAGGAAGAGGAAGCCGAGACCGAAACCGCGGAGCAGGATCGCCGGCATCATGTCGTCTGCACCGCTTTGGCCGTTCGATCCCGACAGCATCCACATCGCGATCATGATCGACAGGATACCGAAAGGCACGGTTGCGACCGGCGGCAGACCGCGGACCTGCATCATATAGGCGGCGAATAGCAGCGTCACGAGAAAGCAGGCGCCGCTGGGCAGGAGCAGTGCGCCCGCTTCGGTGGGCGTGAAGCCGAGCACCGACACCGCAAAGGCCGGGATCGCAAAGCCGCTACCGAACAGCGCCGCGCCGGCAACAAAGCTGACGAAGAAGGCAAAGGCGAAATCTTCGGTCTTAAAGGTCGACAGGTCGAGCAGGCCTTCGGACCCCGCGCGATATTGCCGGGTCGCAAGCAGAAGCAAACCGACGGCGATCACGGCGCTCATCCAGCCGATCCGGCTCGCCTCGAACCAGTCCCAGCGGCTGGCCTGCGTCAGCACATAGGTGGCGCAGAGCATCGCCGCGCCAAATGCGCCAAGCCCGATCCAGTCGAGGCGGCGTGGCGGTGCCGGCCGCACGGGCGTCGGATCGGCCAAGATCAGCAGTCCCGCGGCGCCCAGCGAAAGCGGCAGGACCATGAAGAAAATCCAGGTCCAGTCGTGAGTGTCGATCAACCACCCTTCGAGCAAGGGCGCCGCAGTAGCCGGTGCGACGACCGAGCCCATCGCGAATATCGCTTGCAGGATCGGCTGGCGCGCCGCGGGAAAGTTCCAGAACAGGATCGCCTGCCCGCTGATCAGCAAAGTCGCCCCGGCGAGCCCTTGAACCATTCGCAGGACGATCAGCATATCGAGCGCGGCCGTCGCGGCCGCCCACGCGCACGCCGCGCCCATCACCAGCGTCGCGATCAAAAGCAATTGGCGCGGATCGATCCGCGTCAGTAGCCAGGGCGCGAAGGCGAACCCAATGAACTTGAACGCGGTATAGCCGACGTCGAGCCATGCGAACTCGTCAGGGGTCGCAGCGGTGTCTCCGATGATGTCGGCACGGCCCAGCGACAGCAAGGTGCCCGCGAGCGCTTCGGTCAGGCTCGCAAGGACGATGCCGGTTACGAGGAGCCATCCGGTCGCAGCCTTTGTAGGCGCCGCCGTCGCCGGGGCAGCGACGGCGGTCATGACCGGGCGCCGCGCTCGACTTCGACGCGTGCCGACAGGCCGGGGACCAGCCGCCCGGGAAGCGGGTTGCGCTGGATCCGGATCTTGACCGGCACGCGCTGCACGACGCGGACAAAATTGCCCGTCGCGTTGTCCGCGGGAATCAGGGCAAAGGCCGATCCGCTACCGGGCGCAAGGCTGTCGACGACACCCTTGATCACGACGTCGGGATAACCGTCGACGCGGATCGTCGCGCCTTGTCCGGGGCGGATATGTTCGAGCTGCGTTTCCTTGAAGTTCGCGACGACATACAGATCGGCAACCGGAACGATATCGAGCAGCGATGCGCCGGGGACAACAAGCCGGCCGACGCGAACCTGCCGGTTGCCGACGACGCCGGCGATCGGCGCACGGACCACGGTATTCTCCAGATCGATCCGCGCGAGGTCGCGCGCCGCAACGGCCTGCGCCAGCGCCGCAACGGCGGCTTCGCGCTGGGTGCCGAGCAGTTCGACGCGCTGACGCTGGGCTTCGATCGAGGCGGTCGAGACCGACACGCCGGCTTCGGCGCGCGAGCGCGCGGTCTCGCTTTCGTCGAGTTGCGCCTGGCTGACCGCGCCGCCGTCGATGAGCTCGTTGCGGCGATTGCTCGTCTTGCGCGCGAGGCCGAGGTCGGCGACTGCTGCGCTGCGCTGCGCCGCCGCCTGCCGCACCAAGATGTGCTGGAGCCGGATGTCTTCGCCGCTGTTCGCAAGGCGTGCTTCTGCGGCTTTCACATTGGCTTCGGCCTGCGCCAGCTTGGCGCGATAGTCGCGGTCGTCGATACGGAACAATATGTCGCCCGGACGGACGGCCTGATTATCCTTCACCGCGACCGAAACGACATATCCGCCGACCTTTGGCGCCATCGAGGTCACGTCACCGCGCACATAGGCATTATCGGTTTCCGCAGCCTCGCCATCCGACCACGCCCAGCCGCCGAGCGCCACGACAAGTGCCGTGACGCACAACAGGATGCCGATCTTCTTTTTCTTAGCTGCACTGGCCACGAGCACCTCCGGTAATGATCATTACCATTGACCCATACGGTAATCATCGTTACCGGTCAATGGTAGAGGACGATGGATGGAGAAATTGGGATGAACGACGCATCGGGCGGGGCCCGTACCAAGGTCGGGCGCGAACAGCTTCTCGAGGTCGCTGCCGCCATCTTCTTCGAACAGGGCTATGCGGCCACGCGTATCGACGACATCATCGAGCGCACGGGTGGATCGAAACGCAATATCTACAGCGAGTTCGGCAACAAGGAGGGGCTGTTCGCGGCGATCGTGTCGCAGCACGCAGGCCGTGCGCTGTCCGCGCTGGCGATCGACAATCTGGCCGGCCAGAGCCTCCGTGAAACGCTCACCACTTTCGGCCACCGGCTGATCGACATCTATATGTCGCCCGCCCTGCTCGGCGTTTACCGCATCGCCATCACCGAATGCGCGCGCTTCCCCGATCTGGTCCGCCGCTTCTACGATCTCGGTCCGGGTCGCGCGGGCGCGACTCTTGCAGAGGTGCTCGTTGCGGCGCAGGACCGCGACGAGATCCGCACCGGCGATTGCGCGATGGCGGGCGATCATTTTGTTGGAATGATCCGCGGCAACCTGCATCTGCAGGTCATGCTGGGACTGCGCGAGCCGCCGGATGCGGCAGAACGTGAGGCACTCGTAGCGTCGGTCGTCGACATTTTCCTCGACGGCGCCGAATATCGAGACACGGCGCGGGGCCGCTAGGTCAATCGAAAATCTACCGCCAACGCACATGTCGCCTGCCCTTCGTCGAAAGGCACTCCGGCGGGGCGAATAGGCTTATCGCTCCTACCCACCGGAATGGTTCGGCGTGGAGACTGCTTATTTGGGGGTGGCGATTGAAGACCCGATTATTGGGGAAGCGACTATACCATCGTGTTCGCGCCGCGCTTACCAGCGCAAGAAGCGCGGCAAGAGTAGGCGGCCTACGATCCCCGAAACGGGCACTGCCGATGCGTGCCAGAGCGTGATATGAACAAGGTCGTCGCTCGAGCAGAGCAGTGCAACGATGGTCGCCCCGGCCGCCCCCGCGGCGATCCCGATCACCCAGCCGGCCCGCGTCGGCGAAGTGGGCGCGCTCGCCTTCAGCCAGAGGAACAGCGCTGCCCCGACGCCCAGCCCCGCCACGACGCCCTGCACAAGGCATTGCCCCTCGAAGCCGCCATGTGCCGCCTCGGCGGCGGTATGCCCATCGCCGAAAAACACGAATAGCGCCGCGAGCGGCAACGCCAGCAGCGCGCCGACCGCCCAGCGCCAGCCGCCATAGTCGCGGCCGACGCCGGGCAAACCCATGCGGAGCGCGCTCCATGCCGCCGCGACACCCGCGGCGGCGATCAGCCAGAAGCTGAGCATCGAAATCGGCGGCATGGCGCCCTCGGCAATATCATGCCGCGCGCCGAACAGGCCGATCAGCGCCGCCCCGACGCCCAGCCACCCGGCTGCCACCCATAGCGATCCACGCGCAACACGCCGCGGGCGTACCGGCTTCAGATCACCTGCCAAACCGTCGATCAGATCGTCGATCGATGCGTCCTTCATCTCATTCACTCTCAATCAGTTCGGCGAGCTTCTTGAGCCCGCGATGGATATTCACTTTGACGAGCGATTCGCTCTGGCCGCTGATCTCGGAGGCCTCGGCGATCGAGGCGCCTTCGATCTTGACCAATGTGATCGCCTGCGCCTGTCCCGGCGGGAGCAATGTCAGCAGATGGTCGATGCTGAGCTTGGCGTGCACCGCCTCGTCCTCGGCGCCGACCGCGGCGTCATTGTCGCCGAGCTCGGCCTCGTCGCGCTGGCGGCGTAGCATGTCGATCCAGCGATAGCGGGCGATGGCCGCGAGCCACGGCAGGAAAGCGCGGCTGCTATCCCATGTCGCGAGCTTGCGATGCATCGATACGAGCGTTTCCTGAACAAGGTCGTCGATATGGTGCGGCGCGATCCGACGCGCGAAATAGCGGGTGAGCCATTTGCGGCTGTCACCCAGCAACGCGCGATAGGCGGCACGATCCCCCCGCTGCGATGCGGCCATCAGCCGTGCGAGCGAAGGTTCGTCGATGCTCATTTGGCGTATGTCCTGACGAAGCGCACCGGAGCCGGCGACGCAGATGACGGCGTTTGATGACCTGTTCGCCGATATCGCCGCGAAGGTTACACGAAAACCGGCACATGGCCGACGGACAAATATTTGGCAGGATGTCGCGGATAGAATAGGTCCGTCCGCGACGGTCGCTGCGCGCCTATGGAGATGATCGAGCAATGAATATATTACTGACGGGTGGTGCGGGATATATCGGCAGCCATGTTGCGGCGCCGCTCGTGTCGGCCGGCCACAATGTGGTGTGCTTCGACAATCTGTCGAACAGCGATCCGTCGGTAATGGAGAGGCTCGAAGCGATCACGGGCCAGGCGGTTCCGCTCGTCACCGGCGACATTCGCGACGGCGATGCCTTGCGCCAGGTCCTTCGTGATCATGCGATCGAGGCGGTCATTCATTTCGCGGGCCTCAAAGCCGTCGGGGAATCGGTCGCCGAACCGATGAAATATTACGACAACAATGTCCGCGGCACCCTGTCGCTGCTCGAGGCAATGGCGGATTGCGGTGCCAAGACCCTCGTCTTCTCGTCGAGCGCCACGGTCTACGGCCAGCCCCAATATCTGCCGCTCGACGAAAATCATCCTACCTCGGCAACAAACCCTTATGGCCGCACCAAACTGATGATCGAGGAAATGCTGGCCGATGTCGCCGCCGCCGATCCCGAATGGCGCATCGCGATCCTGCGCTATTTCAACCCGGTCGGCGCACACGATAGCGGGCTGATCGGCGAGAATCCGAACGGCATCCCGAACAATCTGATGCCCTTCGTCAGCCGCGTCGCCGCCGGGCGGCTCGCCGAGCTATCTGTGTTCGGCAATGATTATGACACCCCCGACGGCACCGGCGTGCGCGACTATATCCATGTCGTCGACCTCGCCGACGGCCATGTCGCCGCGCTCGATGCGATCGGCAAGACCGACCAGTCCCTGTCGATCTGGAACCTCGGCACCGGCCAGGGCTATTCGGTGCTCGACATGGTCGAGGCGTTCGAGCGCGTGAACGGCGTGCGCATTCCCTATCGCATCGCCCCGCGCCGCGACGGCGATGTCGCAAGCTGCTTTGCCAGCCCCGAACGCGCCGCGGCCGAGCTCGGCTGGACGGCGGAGCGCGACCTCGACGCGATGTGCTCGTCGAGCTGGAATTTCGAACGCACCCTTGCGGGACGAAACGCCGACTAGCCGAGCCAGCCCGCGGTCTGCACCAGCACCCACAGGCCGATCACCAAGAACAGCGCCGCTGCGACCATGCGAACCTTCGCAAGGTCGACGCGCTTGAGCAGTTCGTGGCCGAGGAAGATCGCGGGGACATTGGCGATCATCATGCCGAGCGTGGTGCCTGCAGTCACCGCGATGACGTCCTGATATTGCGCCCCGAGCGCGATCGTCGCGACCTGCGTCTTGTCGCCCATCTCGACGAGGAAGAAGGCGACAAGTGTCGTCAGGAAGGCCCCGAACCGCGGTTTCGGCGCATCATCGTCGTCGAACTTGTCGGGAATCAGCGTCCATGCTGCCATAGCGACAAAGGAAAGACCGATGGCGTAGCGAAAGACTGGGCTGTCGAGGAAGGCCGCCGCTTGTGCACCCAGCAACGCCGCGAGCGCATGGTTCGCGAGCGTCGCGGCCAAAATGCCGAGGATGATCGGCACCGGACGGTTGAACCGCGTCGCGAGCAGGATCGCGAGCAATTGCGTCTTGTCGCCGATTTCGGCGAGCGCAACGACGGCGGTCGAGGTGAACAGGGCTTCCATGGGGTACTCCGGGGCCGAGCGGCTTCGCGATTCCAATAGACATCAAACCCGCCGCCCGGCCCGGACGAAGGTCGATGCCATTGGTCTCGCCCAAGCGGTCTCCCGCTTCCACCGCACCACGACCTCTCGGCCGAGTATGTTGACACGGTGGCCCGTCCCGAAGGACGGCTGGCTACTCCCCAGATGACGTGGGTCCGTTAGACGGCTTGGCGGGCTCTGGCAAGTCTTCCGATACGGCGGCGGCCGCCTCGTCCGATTTGGTAATATCGGCGTCCATCGCCTTGGCGCGCGCCTCGATCTCCTTGGCCGCCTTGTCATAGCGCTCCTCGAAGCGCGGCTCGTCCTTGCACGCCGCAAGCAGCAGCAACGGCACGAGGAGAACGACGGCGCGCATCAATAATCCTTGCGGTACCGGATGCTGAGGTTCGATCCGCCCGAACCGCCCGCCTGGCTGAGCAGCGACAGCGCGGGAGTCAGGCTGATCTCGAGCTGCGTCGCGGTATAGCCGCGCGCATCGGTAATCACCTCCAGATAAATATCCTTGGTGATATATTGCCCCGCCGCAAGCGCTGCACCGCGCCCAACCGTATCGTCGGGGCCGAGTACGCGCAGCCGGTCGATCCCCGTCGCCGACTGGAGCGAGCCGAGCGGGCTCAATCCCCCGCCCCCGCTGCTCAGCGTGTTGAGCGACGAGGCGAGTTGCACCGCCTGCAGCGGCGACAGCGTCGTAATCGAATCGCCGAAGAGGATGCGCGAGACGATTTCGTCCTGCGGCAGGCCGGGGACGCTCGAGAAAGCGATCTGCGGATTGCTCGCGCGGCCGGTGACGCTGATGCTGACGGTGACCGTCTCGATGGTATCGCTCGCAAGTAGGCGGATCGCCGGGTCGAAGGCCTCGCCGGTCGGGAAGGTTACCCTGCCCTCCTGAAGCTCGAACGAGCGGCCGGCAAAACCGAGCGTACCGCGCACCAACTCGATCTCGCCGGTAACGCGCGGATCCTGCGTCGTGCCACGCAGCACGACGTCGGCTTTCCATTCCGATTCGAGCCCCATGCCGCTGACATAGATTTCGTCGGGCGCCTTCAGCGCAATGTCGAGGCGAATGAGGTCGAACAGGCTGCCGCCGACCGCCTGGAGCCCGTCGCCGCTGATCCGCTGGCGTCCAGCGGGCGGCTTGCGCCGTACCCCGGTGAGCACCGGAACCTGCGCCGCACCCTCGCGGATGATGCGATAGCGCGTTTCGGGAAGGCGCAGGCTGCCCGAGAGCAGCGCGGTCTGTCCCGCCACCTTTTCGAGCGTCAGATTGCCCGTCGCGCGCGCCGCGATATTCTCGCTCTTGGCGAGCCGCGCATTGTCGAGCGTCGCCGAAATATTCATCGGATAACCATCGGCGGACGCGAGGCTGATAAAGCCCTTCGCTTGGATCGTACCGTCGCCAGCAGACGCGGTCAGTTGCTCGATCTCGAGCCGGTTGCCGGTGAAGCGGCCGTTCACGACCATATTGGTGAGCCGCGTGCCATAGGTCTGGTTTTCATAGACCATGTCCTTGCCGCGGATGACACCCTCCAGACACGGATCGGAGACGCTGCAACTGAAATCGGCCGCGACCGCGATCGGACCAGACACGTGCTGCGTCGCGGGACCGAAGAAGGAATAGAGCGTATCGGCAGGGCCATTGTAGCGGATGCCGCCGCCGAGCGGCGCCGCCATCAACCGTTCGGTCCAAGTGCCCGCACCTGCACCCAGCGGGCGCAGCGACGCCTGCAACCGCCCGATCACGCTGCCGCGCTTGCGCATCACGGCGCGCGCCTCGCCGCCGTCGGCGAGCAGCTTGCCCGCAAAATTGACGTCGACCGGCTGGCTCACGGACGCAGCGGTCGTGCGCGTAAAATCGGTGATCGTCAGCCGCGCATCGGCGCGCGGGAAGCTCTCCGAGTTCCTTTGCTCGAAATCGAGACTGCCCGTCGCACGGCCGCCGAGCCCCATGTCGGGATAGACAGCGTTGAGGATCGCAATGTTGACGCGTTCGAGCCGGCTCTGGATCATGATGCCGTCGCCGAAGCGTCCCGCGACGCGTGCGTTGCTGCCGCGACCGAGGTTGATGTTGGTCGGCAGCAATTCATAGCCGTCAGCGCCGGGAATGATGCGCGCGGGCGACGTCGTGCGGAAATTGATGCCCGTCGCGCGGCCCTGCACCGACGCGCGCCATAGCTTGGGCTGGAGGTCGGCGTTGGCGGCAATGCGGAACGGCACCCCGCTGGTACCCTCGACCAGCGCCTGCGCCTTGCCGGTTCCGTTGCGATAGTCGATCTTCGCACGGCCGACCGCAATGTCATATTCGCGGATCTGCGTGTCGGCGATCTGTATGTCGGCGACGATATGCGGCGTGTCGTAGAGCGTCACATCGGCGTCGACGATCGCCGAACCGACCGCGAGCTTGGCGGCGCCGGGGAGCACGACATCGTTGGCGCGGACGTTGATCGCCGCGGCCTGATATTGCCCCGCCGCGGTCAGCCGGACGAGACCGCCGAGCCCCTGCCCCGACGCGTTGAGTTGGCCGACAAAGGGCCCGGCATCGCTCTTCACCAGCCGCCCGTTGAAGCCAATGCCCGACAGGTCGCCGCGCTCGACATCGATTGTCAGCGGGCCCTTGGCGGTCAGCAGCACGACATCGGCCGACAGCGGGCCATAATCGGTGTCGCCCGTCGCCGCGAGGCGATAGCCGTTCGGCGCGCCGTTGATATTTGCGACCAGATTGGCGAGCCCGATCCCGAGCCCGGGGCGCGCGGCCGTGACCACAGCCCGCGGATCGCTGATCGTTCCGGCGAGTTGCACGCCAACGGGCCCATAGTCGGTCGAATGGGCCTGCGCGGTCAGGCGAATCTGGCCATTCGGCGCATAGCTTCCCTGCCCGCCTGTTACCCGCAGGCGCGGCGCCGACAGGCGGAGGCCCGAGAAGCGGATGATCCCGTCCGTGCCGTAACGCACCGCGCTCGAGGCCGTCGCATTGCCGCCGAGGAAATCGCGCACTCCCGAATTGAACAGGCGCGTCGAGCGCGCGCGCACATTGCCGACGATCTCGAACCCGCCGCGTGGCGCAGTCTTGAGGTCGGCGTCGGTGTCGATGTCGAAGATGCCGACGCTTTCGATCCGGTAATCGTTGATCCGCCCGTCGATTGCGCCGGTGTAAAAGCCCTTGTTGAGATCGGCGATGAGGATCACCTTCGCATCGATGCGCGGCGAGCGCAGCCGCAGATTGTCGCTGAGGATTCGACCATTGCTGTAGGCAAGGTCGCCGTCGAGCCGCACCTGAACCAGCGTCCCGCCCGCAACGGTATCAAGCCCGCGGATACGCGTGGCCTTGCCCGCGACGGGAATGACGATCTGATCGGCGTCGACGCGCGCCTTGCCCGCAAGGACGATCCCCTCGACGATGATGTCGTTCACCGCGAGGCTGTTGGCATTCGCCTGATAATCGACCGTCGGGAGCGCGAAGGCGCCGTCGAGCGTCGCGGTGGCGCGAAGGCCATTGGCCCGCATCGCAGGCGCGATCGCGCTCGGGCGGAGGATATTGGCCGCCAGCTTCAGACCCTCGTAGCGATTGGCGCCAAGGTCGATCCCGCCACTGATGCCGAGCTGCGCCGCGTCCGACGACAGTCGCCCGTCGATGGCGGCCTTGCGCTCGTTCAGCCGCGCGGTGAGGTCGATCGCGGTTTCGGTCCCCAGCAATGCCGCGACCGGTCCGTCGGCCAGCATCCGCGACGCCTGCGCCGTGCCCTTGGCTGTAAAGGTGCCGTCCCGCCCCGTCAGCGCGATGCGCGCGAGCGGCGCGGCGCCGAGGTTCGCCGTCAGATTGCCGTTCCACAGCTTCCAATCACCGCGTCCGTCGAGCTTGGCGGTCAGCGTTTCCTCAAACCCGCCCATCGCGGCGAGCACGCCGCCCTTCGGCGCGGAAAGATCGAGCTTGACCGCGAGCCGGTTCGCCTCAGGCACCGCATCGAGCACGAGTTTCAACACATCGCCCTGCCCGCCGCCGCCCGCGATCGCCTCGGCATTGGCGGTGACTTGTGCGCGGCGGTCGGCAATCGCGATCTTGCCGTTCAGTTTTGCGACCTGGCGCTCGCCGGCGACCGGCGGTTCAAAGACGAAACGGTCGACGCGCACCAGCCCGACGTCGATATCTAGGTCGGGCAGCAATGGCTCGCCCGTGTCAGGAACGACCTTGAATTCGGGCAGTTTCCGCATCGTCATCGTCGCGGCGGTCGCCGATCGGACGTCGATGTGGTTTGCCAGATAACGGATCGGCCGCCAGTCGACCCTGACCTCGGGCGATGCCAGGAACACACCTTTGGGGTCCGACAACGTAAAATCGCGAATGACCATCTGGCCATAGAGCGATCCGTCGAGCCGGCCGATGCCGATCTTCATCCCGTTTTCGAACTCATATTTCTCGATCTGGGTGACGACGAACCGCCGTCCCGCGTCGCTGTTGAGCCCGACGAGGAACAGCGCGAAGAGCAGCACCAGCCCGAGCAGGCTCAGCCCGATCCAGCGCAGGATCGTGAACGGCCACGAACGCGGCGCCTTTGCCGGCACGGCTTCGTCTTCGGCGAAGGCGGCGTCGTCGGCCATCAGAAGGCCTGCCCGATCGACACATAGACGCTGACGCGTGCCTCACCCGGCTTGCGGCCGATCGGGGTCGCGATGTCGAAGCGCATCGGACCGAAGTTCGTATAATAACGCGCGCCGATGCCGGCGCCAAAGCGCAAATTCTGGAAGGTCGGCGCCGACGAACGATAGACCTGTCCGGCATCGACAAAGCCGACGACACCGAAATTGCCGAAGCGATAGCGCGTCTCGAACGCCGCCTCCGCGACGCTGCGGCCCCCGATCGGGTCGTTGTTCGGATCCTTGGGGCCTAATTCCTGATAACCGAAGCCGCGCACCGATCCGCCGCCGCCCGCATAAAAGCGCCGTGACGGCGCCAGCCGCTCGCGCGCCGCACCAAGGATCGATCCGACGCGCACGCGTCCCGCGAGCACGATGCTGTCGGTTACGGGATAATAGCCGCTGACGTCGGTACGGAGCCGCGCATAAGGAGAGAAGCGACCGGCGAGCGAGCCTTCGGGCTGGATCAGGCTGGTAATGCGAAAGCCCTTGGTCGGGTTCAGCAAGCTATCGGTGCGATCCATCCCGACCTGTCCGGTCAGCCCGAGGATGGTGTAAAAATCGTAGGACCGTTCGCCCTTGTCGAAATCATAATCATCCTCACGCGTCGCGATCAGCTCGGCGCCATAGGCATAGGTGAACTTCTTCTGCCAGATCGGCGTCGAATCATAGCTGACACGCACCCCGACGCGGCCGGTGATCGCGTTGAACGCGTCATAATTGCTCCGCGTGACCTCGGTAACGAGTTCCATGGTGCGGTCGCGGCGGCCGGCGTTCGAGCGGCGCAACGTCGCCCCGATCCCCTGCTCCTGCGTACCTAGCACCCCGCGGAAGGTCAGCGCGCCTTCTGGCGGGAACAGATTGCGGTGCGTCCAGCTCCCTTCCAGCCGGATACCTTCGCCGGTGCCATAACCCGCGCTGGCGGCGAGCGTTCGCGGCGGCCCCGCCTGCTGCGTCACAAGCATCGTCACATATTCGGTGTCGTCGCCCGCACTTTCTCCGGTCGCTTGCGGCTCGGCGGCGACGCTCGAGAACAGGCCGGTGGCGACGAGCGCCTGCCGAAGGTCGTCGACCATGCGGCTGTCGTAGAGGTCGCCGCGCTTGAAACGCGCCAGCACCTCGACATGCTCGGCATCGAACGCGAGGTCGCCCGTTGTCTCGATCCCTCCGAAGCGCGAGCGTTTCCCGATATCGACAGGCAGCGTATAGACGCCATCGCCCGTCGCACCGTCGAGCAATATGTCGCGCTGTCCGACCTTGGCGAAAGGATAGCCTTCCTGCGGCAGCTTGAGCGCAATCGCGGCTTCGGCGCCCTGGATTCGCTGCGCGACGATCGGCTCGCCAACCGCGAGCGGGAAATTGTCGGCGATCAAGGTCGGCGGAATCGTCGGCGCGGCGTCGATGATGATGTCGGCGAGCGTGTAGCGTTTGCCGGGCTTCACATCGATCACGGCGGTGATCGACCGGCGCGGGCGTGGCTGCCCCTCCTGCGCTTCCGCCCCTTCCTCGCGCTCGCCGCGGTCGATGCGGGTATCGACAATCGCGTCATAATAGCCTTCGGACGCGAGGACCCGCTGCATCAACTCGCCATCGGCCGAGAGCCGGGCGCGGATCATCGCGGCATTGTCGGCCTTGCCGTCGCCGTCGTACAGCGCCGACAGGTCGCCGAACAGGTCGGCGAGATCGACGTCGGTGCTGTCGTCGGCTGCATCGAGGCCGTTGACCTTCACCGAATAGGCGATCTCCACATTGTCCTTGTCATCTTCGGGTTCGGCGAACTGAACGGGTTCGACGTTAAAGCTTTCGAGCGGCGGCAGCGGTGCGGCGAGCTCGCTGTCGGTGATCGGGGCGTCGCCGATCACTTCGACCGCATCGCCGTCGGCGAGCGCAGGAACCGGGACGCCGTCTACTGCTGGTGGCTGCGTTTCGACGGTCGCATCGGCGCTGCCCTCGGCCTCCGGCTTGCCACGTTTCGCAGCCTCAGCAGCTTGGCGCTTTTCGAAATCGGCGATCGATTCCAGCGGGCGGTCGAGTTCGGCGTCATCTTCGGCGCGGATTGGCGGGATCGCCTTCTCGAACTCCTCGTCGCTGATAATCGGTTCGACTGCTGGCAATTGTACATCGGGCGGTGGCGGCGAAGGGGCGGCTATCGTTTCGCTGACGGCAACCGTCGACACCACCTTCGGCGGTTCGACTTGCTGCGCACTGGCGGCGCCGGCCCACGCTAGGCAAAGAATGGAGGACGCGCCGATCAGCAACCGCCGGACCCGCGAGGATCGGCGACCTGAGCATTCACGCGAAATTTCAGACTTTTTCATCTGCTGGCCACCGATGCGCACTTGTGGCTTGCGAGATATGGCTGTGCAACCCGTTTCTCCCCGTTCGACAAGCTAACTCTCCGACAATGGGACAGTTCCCGGCGATGCGGCGAGTTGCGCCAGTAGGGACGTTTAGGAATCGGCGCCGAAAAGATCGCGGCTGTAGACCTTGTCCGCGACATCGGCGAGATCGTCGGTCACGCGGTTCGCGATGATGACGTCGGCCTCGGCCTTGAACGCGTCGAGATCGCGGATCACGCGCGAGTTGAACAGGCGGTCCTCCTCGACGAGCGGTTCATAGACGATCACCTCGATGCCCTTCGCCTTCACCCGTTTCATCACGCCAAGGATGCTGCTGGCGCGGAAATTGTCCGAGCCTGCCTTCATTGCGAGCCGGTGGATGCCGACGATGCGCGGCGCGCGCTTGATGATTTCTGACGCGATGAAATCCTTGCGCGTCGTGTTCGACGACACGATCGCCTGGATCAGGTTCTGCGGCACTTCGCTGTAATTCGCGAGCATCTGCTTGGTGTCCTTGGGCAGGCAATATCCGCCGTAGCCGAAGGACGGGTTGTTGTAGAATTGCCCGATCCGCGGATCGAGACACACGCCCTCGATCACCTGGCGCGAATCCACACTATGCGCCGCGGCATAGGTATCGAGCTCGTTGAAGAAGGCGACGCGCATTGCAAGATAGGTGTTGGCGAACAGCTTGATCGCCTCGGCCTCGGTATTGCCCGTCTGCAGGATCGCGGCTTCGGGCTTCAGCGACCCTTCGAGAAGCAGCTGCGCAAACGCGGCCGCGCGCGGGTGGGTGTTGCCGACGATGATCCGCGAGGGATGGAGATTGTCGTACAGCGCGCGCCCTTCGCGAAGGAATTCGGGCGAGAAGACGATGGCATCGGTGCCAAGCTCCGCGCGCATCCGTTCGGTGAAGCCCACCGGGACGGTCGATTTGACGATGATCAGCGCATCCGGCGCCTTCACTAGCGCATCGGCGATCACGCTCTCGACTGTGCTGGTGTTGAAATAATTGGTGTCGGGATCATAGTCGGTGGGCGTTGCGACGATGACAAAGGCCGCGCCCGAATAGGCCGCATCGCGGTCGGTCGTCGCGATCAGGTTCAGCGGCTTGTTGGCGAGATAATCCTCGATCTCCGGATCGGCGATCGGCGATCGCTTTGCGTTGATCTGTTCCACCTTGCCGGCATCGATGTCGAGCGCGACCACCTCATTACGCTGCGCCAGCAAAATGGCGTTGGAAATACCCACATAGCCCGTACCAACGACAGTGATTTTGACGGACGGCGCATGCGGCGAATTTGCTGGGGGCAATGACTTATCCTCTGATCAATATGGCACCGCCCCTAGCAACTGCGGCGCACCGGCTCAACCGCAGCCAGCGTCAGGTGCCGCAGAAGGTCTTGTAGGGGCCGGCGTCGGCCGCGGCCGGCTCAGCAAAACGCTCGAATCCTGGGCGAATGATGTAGGGATGGCGCACAACCTCAAGCAGCTCGAGCCACGGCGCGAGATCGCCCGCCTCCGCAGCGACCAAAGCGGCTTCGACCAGATGGTTGCGCGGGATATAGAGCGGGTTCACGGCATCCATCGCAGCCGCATGTTCCAGCGGCCCCGTCGGCTCCCGCGCGATCCTCTCCCACCAGTCGGCGATCCATGGCGCCATCGCATCGGGCGCCGGAAGCAAGCTTTCAAACAGCGCACCGTCGCCGCGCAGCAGCATTGCCAGCGCGCGGAAGAAGGAGGTGAAATCGACGTCATATTCTTCGAGGTCATCAAAGAGAGAATCGATCAGCTCGCTGTCGTCATCGTCGTGGACAAGCAGGCCCAGCTTTTCCCTGACCCGTGCATGCCAAACCGCACGAAATCGGTTGGGGATCGCATCCACCAGCGCCTTTGCCGCGTCGACATCGGCAGGCGATACCCGATGGATCGCGGGAAGCAGCGCCTCGGCGAACCGCGCCATGTTCCAGTGCAAAACCTGCGGTTGGCGGCCGTAGGCATAGCGACCATTTTCGTCGATCGAGCTGAAGACCGTGTTCACCGAAAAGCGATCCATGAAGGCACAGGGGCCATAGTCGATCGTCTCGCCGCTGATCGCAACATTGTCGGTATTCATCACCCCATGGATAAAACCGACGCCAAGCCAATTGGCGATCAGTTCGCATTGCAGGCCGACAACGCGGTCGAGCAGTGCGAGCGACGGGTTGTCGGCTTCGGCCAAGTCGGGAAAATGTCGACGAATGCTGTAATCGGCGAGTTGGACGACATGGTCGGCGCCGAAATGGGCGGCAAAGAATTGGAAGGTTCCGACGCGGATATGGCTGCTTGCAACGCGCGTCAGCACCGCACCGGGATGCGCGCGTTCACGCTGGACCCGATCCCCCGTCGCGACCGCAGCAAGCGCACGCGTTGTCGGGATGCCCATCGCGGCCATCGCCTCCGACACCAGAAACTCCCGCAACACCGGCCCGATCGCGGCCTTGCCGTCTCCGTTGCGCGAAAAGGCGGTCGGGCCCGATCCCTTGAGCTGGATATCGAATCGCGCACCATCGGGCGCCACGATTTCGCCCAGCAGCAACGCGCGGCCATCGCCCAGCTGCGGCGAAAAATGCCCGAACTGATGCCCGGCGTAGGCTAGCGCGAGAGGATCGGCTCCCGCGGGAAGCGCCAGTCCCGAAAACAATTGCGCCAGTTGCCCTTCATCGACGTCGGCGTCGTCGATCCCCAACCGCTGCGCCAAGCCATGATTGAAAGCCAGGAGTTTCGGCGCCGATGGTTTCGCGGCTTCGGCGGGAGCGTAGAAGCCCTCCATCTCATCGTGAAAAGTATTGTTAAAAGCGAAATCCATCGCGACTCCTAGGCACCATATCTTGAGTGCCGATGGCATGAATGCAACAGTCAGCGGGTTGCGGCACCCCGCTTTCTATTGACAACGGAAGGACCCTCACGTCTAGATCTTTAGTGCGAAACGCGCACCGCCTCGGGCCTCTGCGCCCCTTTGTTCTCTCCCAGCAACACCCGAAAGCGAAAAATGGAACGACCGCCCTTGCCTGCGTATCGATATGACATCGATGGGCTTCGCGCTCTGGCAGTCGCATCGGTGGTCATTTTCCACCTGTTCCACAATGTTCTGCCTGGCGGCTATCTGGGCGTCGATATTTTCTTCGTGATTTCGGGCTTTCTGATTTCGGGCATTATCATGCGCGATGTCGAAAGGAGCCGCTTTTCGATATCGGTCTTTTACCAGCGGCGCATTCGTCGATTGATGCCCGCGCTTACGATCGTCCTGATCGTGACGAGCATCGCAGGGGCGATCATTCTGCTGCCGGCCGACCTCGAAGGATATGGGAAAAGCTTGATCGCTGCGATCTTCTTCGTCGCGAACATCTATTTTTGGCGCGATACAGATTATTTCTCGCGCGCAGCCGAAAACAAGCCACTGCTCCACCTTTGGTCGCTCGGGATCGAAGAGCAGTTCTACATCTTTTTCCCGCTGATCCTGTTTTTCCTCGCGCGGCACCGCTCGTTTCTACTGCCAACCATCTGGGCGCTGACAATCGGGTCGCTGGCGCTCAACATCGCATTGCTGAAGATCGGCGGCGGCATTCCCGCCTTCTACCTCCTTCCGACGCGGGCATGGGAATTAGGCGCGGGGGCGCTCATCGCCCTGCACGGCCCCGCCATGCTGGCGGCAAGAACCGCCTCGGGAGTGCGCGCAGGCGCCTTCTTGCTGATGGCCGCGGGTCTCCTTTATGGAGGAGAATGGCCGTCCTGGTTTCCCGTTGCGATTCCCGCAGTGCTGGGCGCCGCGCTGCTGATATGGGTCGGCTCGCCGCAACAGAGTGCAACCGGCCGACTACTGGGATTGCCGCCCGTCAACCTGACGGGGCGTATCTCCTATTCGCTCTATCTCTGGCACTGGCCGCTGATCGTTTTGCTCAAATATTATCTGGTCCGCGACTTTGGCCTGATTGAAGGCTTCGCGGTGGGCGCCGCCGCCTTTGTCGCAGCGTTTCTCAGCTATAAATATGTCGAAAGCCCTTTTCGTGCCTCGACTATGCCATTCCGCAAGGTCGGAAGCTATGCCCTTGCCGGCGCGCTCCTCCTGCTCGCTGCCGGAGCTCTATTTACTGTCACCCGCGGCTTACCGGATCGACTGGATACCCATGCGGCGTCGATCAACCGGTCGGTCGACACACACTATCGTTGCCCCGTCTCCAAGCTGATGTCTTTTGGCGCGTCGCGCGCCTGTGACCTCAGCCTCGACGGCAAGGACAGCAGCGCGGCTGAGGTCGCGCTCATCGGCAATTCCCACGCCCAAATGTATGCCCCGATAGTGGAACGACAGCTCCGCAAGACGGGGCAAGCCGGCCTGTTGATCCCGATCAACAGCTGCCTTCCCACTGTGTCGGTGAATGTCACGAAGGACTGCTTCGGCGCGGCGCAAGCCAATCTCGATGCGCTCACGGCGTTACCGCATGTCAAAACGGTTATCATCGCGTTCAACTGGCCGATCGACAAGGCGCTGGTCACAGCGGACGGGCGGCGCGTCGAAGGCGTTCGGGCGCTGGCGATGGCGCATGGGGTTGAAGACCTCGCCGCAAAACTGCCCGGCCGAAAGATCATCGTCGTCGGCCCGATCGCGCAGCCGGGCTTCGATATCGCTTCAATCCTCAGCCGCCAGATCGCCTTTGGAAAACACCCGCAGGTGGCGTCGAGTACAGCGGCAAAGCCCTTCCACGCACAATTCGCGCCTGCCCTGTCGGTTTTGGAAGCAAACCCGCGTATCACGCTCATCCGGCCCGACCTGCGCCAGTGCGACGCTGAACATTGTTATTTTGTGCGCGGTGGGCTCAGCCTGTTTTCCGACAGCAACCATATCGCGGCGCCTGCGCTTACTGTATTCGAACCGGAATTTGTCGCCGCGCTGGCCAGACAGGGCGCCAAAAAATAGGCGCGTGGCAACCGAATCTTCGACCTTGTAACGGTGGACGGCGCTGCACGCGCGGCTCGGGCTGCGGCTATACGAGATGCAGACGGGCAACGCGCGTTGCCGGTTTCATAGGAATGCACGCGGCAGCCCACTAGCTGGTGGGCGGCGAAACCGCCCAGCACAGCGATTGCGGTCGGCGTCCCCGAACTTGTCGACGGTTCAGGCGGTCGGAAGCAGTTATGCCTGAGACGGCGCGCTCCGTGCGTCAGGCTCGGTTTTCTAGGTACCAGCGATAGACCCCGTCTATGCCATCGTTGAGGTCGATCGCGGCGCGCCAGCCGAGTCCCTCAAGCTTCGACGTATCGAGCCGTTTGCGCGGCGTACCGTCGGGCTTCGACGCGTCGCGCAGGATCGCTCCTTCGAAGCCGACGACACGGCCGATCATCTCGGCCAGATCACCGATCGCAATCTCGTCGCCGCTGCCGATGTTGACGATTTCGGGCGCCGAATAATTTTGTGCCAGGAAGACCAACGCGTCGGCGAGATCGTCGACGTGCAGGAATTCGCGGAGCGGCTTGCCGCTACCCCAGATGGTAAAATCCTGGGCGCCCGCCTGCTTCGCTTCGTGCGCCTTGCGGATCAGCGCCGGAAGTACATGGCTGGACGTCAGGTCGAAATTGTCGAACGGGCCGTAAAGATTTGTCGGCTGCGCCGAAATGAAATCGAGGCCATATTGATGACGATAGGCCTGGCACAGCTTGATGCCCGCGATTTTGGCAATCGCATACCACTCGTTCGTCGGCTCGAGCGGCCCGGTCAGCAGCGCATCCTCGTTGATCGGCTGCGGCGCGAACTTGGGATAGATGCACGACGAACCGAGGAAGACGAGCTTCGAGGTACCGACGTGGCGGGCAGCCTCGATGATGTTCGCCTCGATCATCAGATTGTCATAGAGGAATTCGGCCGGGCGCGTGTCGTTGGCGTGGATGCCCCCGACTTTTGCCGCGGCGACAAAGACGAGGTCGGGCCGCGCCTCTTCCATCCACGCTTCGACCGCGGCCTGCCGGCGCAGATCGACCCGCTCGCGCGGTGCCTCGATCAGCTCGCATCCCTCGCGCGCTAGCCGGCGCACGAGCGCCTGGCCGACCATGCCGCGATGCCCAGCAACCCAGATGCGGCGGCCCGTCAGATCAAACGTCGACACGGCCTCAGGCCGCCGAACGCGGAAGCAGCGACTGTTCTTCGTCGACACGGCGATGCTCGGCTTCGCGCGCGACAGCCTTGAGGTCTGCCTCCATCATGTCGGTAACCAGCTGTTCAAAGCTCGTCTCGGCGACCCAGCCGAGTTCGGCCTTGGCCTTCGCGGGATCGCCGATCAGCAGTTCGACTTCGGTCGGGCGGAAATAGCGCGGGTCGACTTCGACCAGAACCGTCCCCGTCTTGGCGCACACGCCGCGCTCATCGACGCCGGTGCCCTGCCAGTCGAGGGTGATATCGACGTGCGCGAAGGCGCGCTCGACGAAATGCCGGACGGTCTGCGTTTGCCCGGTCGCAAGCACGAAGTCGTCGGCCCGATCGTGCTGCAAAATGCGCCACATCCCCTCGACATAATCGCGGGCATGACCCCAGTCGCGCTTGGCGTCGAGATTGCCGAGCCACAGCTTTTCCTGAATGCCGAGGTGGATCGCGGATACCGCGCGCGTGATCTTGCGCGTCACAAAGGTTTCGCCGCGGATCGGACTTTCGTGATTGAAGAGGATGCCGTTCGAGGCGAACATGTCGTAGGCCTCGCGATAATTGACGGTGATCCAATAGGCGTAAAGCTTTGCCGCGGCGTAAGGTGAACGCGGATAAAAGGGCGTCGTCTCGCGCTGCGGCACTTCTTGCACCAAGCCATAGAGTTCGGACGTCGAGGCCTGATAGAAGCGGGTCTTCTGCGTCAGCCCGAGGATCTTGATCGCTTCGAGCAGCCGCAGCGTCCCGATTGCGTCGGCATTCGCAGTATATTCGGGCGTATCGAAACTGACCTGGACATGGCTTTGCGCCGCCAGATTGTAAATTTCGTCCGGCGCGACTTCCTGGACAATCCGGATCAAATTGGTCGAATCGGTCATGTCGCCGTAATGCAGATGTAACTTAGCCGCACTTTCGTGCGGGTCCTGATAGATGTGATCAATACGGCCGGTGTTAAAGGACGAGGATCGCCGCTTGACCCCGTGAACTTGATATCCCTTGGCGAGCAGCAGCTCGGCCAGATAGGCACCATCCTGGCCTGTGACACCGGTAATGAGTGCGGTTTTGGTCATGTGACTTTCCTGATTTTCGGTACTGTATAGGGGTTTCGGGCGCGCGCTAGCACAGGCGTCGACGAGAGGTCTAGCTGCTAACCACCCCTTCGTCACGGCGGAGTGCGACGAAATCGACCAGATCGCCATTATGCTCGAATTCCACGACAAGCTTTCGCAGAAGCTCGCGTGCGGCCAGCGATTTGCGCTCGGCGATCATCGCATTGAGCTGCTCCAGCGCGACGCGAAGCTCCGCCCATGCGATGAAGGGTTCGTTGGCACGCAGGATACGCGGATGCGCCGAAGGCATCGGATCATTGCCGATCAGAAGCTCTTCATAAAGCTTTTCGCCCGGCCGCAACCCGACATATTCGATCGCGATGTCGCCGTCGCCGTTATGCTCTTCGCGGACGCTGAGGCCCGAAAGCTCGATCATGGCGCGGGCAAGATCGACGATCTTCACAGGCTCGCCCATATCCAGCACGAACACGTCGCCACCATTCGCCATCGCGCCCGCCTGGATGACCAATTGCGCGGCTTCGGGAATGGTCATGAAATAACGGGTGATCTCGCGATCGGTAATCGTAATCGGGCCACCGGCCGCAATCTGATTGCGAAACAGCGGCACCACCGAGCCACTCGATCCCAGCACATTGCCGAAACGGACCATCGAGAATTTCGTGGGCAGGCCGTCCGCATTCAGCGCTTGCAGGGTGATTTCCGCAAGTCGTTTTGTCGCGCCCATGACGTTCGTCGGGCGCACCGCTTTGTCGGTGCTGATCAGCACAAAGGCAGACACGCCATGCTCGCGCGCGGCAAGGGCGCAATTTAGCGTTCCGAACACATTGTTCGCCACGCCTTCGAGCAAATTATGCTCGACCAGCGGCACATGCTTGTAAGCGGCGGCGTGATAGATGGTATGCGGGCGCCACGTGCCGATGATCTCGTCGAGCCGGCTTCGGTCGCGCACGGTGGCGAGCAGGGGCACGACCGACCGTGCGTTGACGAGGCCGCTTTCCATGTCGCGCACGAGTTCCTGGTGCATCGCATAGAGGTTATATTCGCTCGAATCGACGAGGAGCAGGATATCGGGCGCCAGCCGGGCGATCTGCCGGCAAATCTCGCTGCCGATCGATCCGCCTGCGCCGGTCACCATCACGACCTTGCCGGTAACATTCTTGTGCAACAGCTCAACATCGGGCGGAATCGGCGCGCGCCCCAGCAAATCCTCGATGTCGAGATCGCGCAGGTCGCCAAAGGATACGATACCGCGCGCAAGCTGGTCGACTCCCGGCATCGTGCGGATGTGCAGGCCCGATCCTTTCAGCCGGGCAATGATCGACGCTCGCTGCGCGCGGCTGGCCTGATTGATCGCGAGCAGCACGTCGGTGATACGATGCCGCGCGATAAGAGTCGCCAGCTTGTCGGGCGAATGTACGTTCAGACCGTTGATCGTCGCTTTCCACAATGTCGGATCATCGTCGAGGAAACCGACCACGCGCACCTGTCCGCTGACTTGCAGCGCCGACGCCAGCTGGCGACCTGACGCGCCCGCACCATAAATGATTGCCTGTGGCTTGTCGGCGGCGGCGACCGCATTGAGGTAGATCCCGCCGAGCCAACCACTGACGATCCCGCGCGACCCAACGACAAAAAGCACCAGCAATATGGGCTGGATCAGACCGATCGTCCGCGGCACCGGCGGCATGCCGATGAAGGTGTAGACGATTGCGAACGGGATCGCATAGATTGCTACGGCCTTGACAATCGCAAGAAGCGCCGCGCCGCCGCTATAACGGAAAATTGCGCGGTAAAGACCCGAAATCGCAAAAATCGGAAGCGCCAGAAATACGGCGGTGATTGCCGGATACAGCATCGGGCCCTGAAGGTCGGCCCACTCGTTGGTGCGAAGATAATAGGCGACATGAACGCTGATTACGCAAAGCAGTGCATCCGCTGCGAGCGCGATCGCCCGCTTGACGGGCCGCGACAGGCCGAGGACTTTTTCAGATAATATAGCTACCACAGGAAAAAGATCCGTCCTTCCGACCAGCGCATTTCCAAATATTTATGCAACCGAACTGCACCTTCTAGTGCGCTACGGACTTATCGCCAAGCAACTTCCCCGCCGTGCGCAGGATGATGAGGAGGTCGAAAAGCGACGACCGCCGCTCCAGATACTCGCGATCGAATGCCACTTTCTCCGGGATCGGAAGCTCGTCGCGGCCGTTTACTTGCGCCCAGCCGGTGAGCCCCGGGCGCAGGACGTCCACTCCCTGCTGCTGGCGTAGCGCGATCAGGTCATCCTGATTGAACAACGCGGGGCGTGGCCCGACGATACTCATGTCGCCGATAAACACGCTCCACAGCTGTGGAACTTCATCGAGGCTCGTACGGCGGAGGAAACCGCCGATCGGCGTCAAGGCAGAGGCTGGATCGACAATGAGATGCGTCGCCACCGCGGGGGTTCCGACTTTCATCGTGCGGAATTTAGGCATGCGAAAGATCGCCCCGCCCCGCCCCACTCGGTCGGACCAGTAAAGCGCGGGGCCCGGCGAGGTGAATTTAACCGCCAAGGCGACACCGAGCGCGACCGGCAACAACAAGATGCCACCTGCTATCGTCAGCACCAAATCGGTTACGCGTTTCACTCCAACCCCACGATATCGGTATCGAACGGGCGACCGCATACGCGCTTCCCACCTGCCGGGGAAGGGCTGTTTTTGTCATGCCGGCTGTGTATAGCGGCCGCCATGGCGGCGCGGCGCGACAATATCCTGGTAGTCGGAGGAGGCAGCCGCATCGCGACATCGCTCGCTCCATTGCTGGGAGAGCGCGCCCGCTTCATTTCGCGCCGGCCCTCGGGATTGCCGAGGGAAATAGCGGTCGAGAATTACGACATGCTTTCGCAGCAGATGTTCGACGGCATCGAATATGTGGTCAATTGCGTCGGCGTCAGTTCCGGCGACGCGGCGCTGATGCAGCGGGTCAATGTCGACATGCCGCTCGCGCTGGCTCGATCCGCCCGCGCAGCGGGCGCGCGCAGGATGATCCATATTTCGTCCTTCTCGGTCTATGGGGCAGCACGTCTGATCGACGAACGGACGCCCGCCGGGCCGACAAGCGATTATGGTCGCTCGAAGCTCACTGCCGACACACGCCTGCTCGCGCTGGCGGACGACCGGTTCGCTATAACGACGCTGCGGCTTCCACTGATCTACGCCCCGGATTCGCTCGGCAAGCTGGGCCAGCTTCTCAAACTATGGACGCGCCTGCGCTTGCTGCCGGTTCCCGCCGCCGATGTTTCGCGCGCGATGATCAGCGCGGACCTGTCGGCTTCGGTCGTCGCGCGGCTGTGCGAAGACTTCCGCCCGGGCGTCCAATTCGCCGCGGACCCGATGCCTTTCACTTATGTGCAGGCGGCCGCCGCGCGATCGGAAACGCTCTTCCGGCTCCCGCTGCCGGCCGTGGCAATCCGCACGGCCGAACGGGTTGCGCCCGCTATCGCCGCGCGGCTATTCGCCGACAGCCACCTTGCCGACGCGGACAATCTTGCAATCGGCTATGGCTTCGCGTCACAGCTGTACCGCGACATTGCTCACGCTGTTCTCCGTTAATTGCCGAAAGAAGATATGAAGCCTGAACGCCGCCTCTGGGTCGTATCCGAACTCTATTATCCCGAGCAGACATCGACCGGTTATTTCCTGACGCGCATCGCCGAAGGGCTCGCCTCGTCGATGCCGGTCGAGGTCGTTTGCGGTCAGCCGACTTACAGCGAGCATGGCGTGCGCGCGCCGGCGCGCGAGGATCGCGGAGGTGTACGCATCAACCGCGTGCCTGCGACGCATTTCGGCAAGGACCGGCTGCTGCTGCGCGCGATCAACATCCTGACGCTCACGCTGTCCGTCGCATGGTTCGCTCTTTTCAATTTCGCACGTGGCGACCGCCTGTTGATCGTAACCAATCCGCCGACGCTGCCGCCGCTGGTTGGGCTGATCGCACGCTGGAAACGGATGGATGCCCATCTTCTCGTTCATGACGTCTACCCCGAGGTCTTGGCAGCAACGGGGTTCATGCGCCGCCAGAGCCTGCCCTATCGGCTCCTCGAACGCCTTTTTTCGGCGACCTTTGCGCTCTACGGATCGATCATCGTGCTCGGGCGCGACATGGCCGACCTTGTCCGCGTCAAGCTGCGCGGCGCCGAACGGCGGGTTACCATCATTCCCAATTGGGGCGATGTCGACGAGATCGCGCCGCTCGCTCGCGATGCGAACCCCTTCTTCGCCCTGAACCAGATCGATGCCCCCTATGTGATCCAGTTTTCGGGCAACATCGGCCGCACGCACGATGTCGAGACAATTATCGCTGCCGCGCATCAACTAAAGTCGCGAAGCGACATATTGTTCGTCTTTGCGGGCTATGGCGGGAAAACCGATTTTATCAGTCAGGCCGTTGCATCGGGCGAACTGCCGAATGTCCGCCTGCTGCCGCGGCAGCCGCGCGAATTGCTTGGCCCCATGCTCGCCAGCGCGACGGCCACGATCATCTCGTTCGTCGATGAAATGAAGGGGCTTTCGGTCCCTAGCCGCATGTACAATGTGTTGGCAGCGGGCACGCCGATCATCGCCATCGCCGACGCTGATTCAGAACTCTCGTTGACGATCGCAGAGGAACACTCGGGCTGGGTCCTCGCACCCGGCGATACCGACGCGCTCGTCGCGCTTGTCGAGCGATTGGCAGCGCCTGCCGGAGCCGAAGAGGCGCGACAGTTCGGGGCGAATGGCCGCGCCGCGGTCAGCAGAAGTTACACGCTGGCGTCCGTTCTCGAAGGGTTTCGCGAAACCCTGCGCTGAACCGGCGTCAGCCGAAGAAGGCGCAGACCGCATCGGCGACCCGGTCGGCGTCGTCCATGTCCATGTCGGCATACAGCGGCAGCCGCACAAGGCAGTCCGTATAGCGCGTCGCCTGCGCAAGCGGCTGCGTCGCGTTGTTCGCCGCAAAATAGGGGCTCGCATGGAGCGCCTGATAATGGAACACTGCCATCACGCCGCTCGCCTTCAGATGCTCGATCAGCCTGGTGCGCGTTTCGAGTGCATCGCATACCAGATAGAACATATGCGCATTATTGGTCGCATAATCCGGAATCACGGGCAGGCTGATATCGTTGCGCTGCGTGAGATGCGCCAGCCGTTCGGCATAGCGATCCCACACCGCGATCCTCCGCGCCTGGATCGCGTCGACCGCTTCCAGCTGCGCCGTCAGAAAGGCCGCGACGAGTTCGGACGGCAGATAGGATGAACCCAGCCCGACCCAATTATATTTGTCGACTTCGCCGCGGAAGAAGGCCGACCGGTTGGTTCCCTTTTCGCGGACGATTTCAGCGTCGAGCGCACGCGCCGGATCGTTGACATGAAGCGACCCGCCTTCACCGCACACAATATTTTTCGTCTCGTGAAAGGAGAAGGCCGAGAAAGTCCCAAGCGTTCCGAGCGGTTTGCCCTTGTAAAAGGACGAGATCGCCTGCGCCGCATCTTCGACGATCGTCGCGCCGACGCCATCGGCGATCGCCTGCAGGGCATCCATATCGCACGCAACGCCAGCATAATGGACCGGCACGATCGCGCGTGTCCGCTCATTGACCAGCGATGCAACCGAGGCCGGATCGATATTCGGATTGTCGGCTCCGCTGTCGGCAAAACGGATCGTCGCCCCACGCAGCGCAAAAGCATTCGCTGTCGAGACAAAGGTGTAGCTCGGGACGATCACCTCGTCGCCGGGTTTGAGATCGCATAGCAATGCCGCGGCCTCCAGCGCGTCGGTGCACGACGTCGTCAAAAGCGACTTGCCCGATCCAAGCTGCGCTTCGATCAACGCCTGAGCGCGCTTGGTAAAGCTGCCGTCGCCCGACAGTTTGCGGCTCGCGAGCGCTTCACCGATATAGAGATTTTCGGTTCCGACGAGATGGGGTTTGTTGAAGGGGATCACGATTGCTGGTTCCAGAAATGAAAAACGTCGGAATGCGCGCTGATCGCGAAACCGCATGATTGATAGATTGCGAGGGCGACTTCATTCTCGCCCTGCGTGACGACGCTCGCCCTAGCGCAGCCTTCGCGTGCGAACCAGCCAAGAGCTTCACGCAGCAGCTTTTTACCAACACCCTTGCCGCGCGCCGCAGCGGCGACGCCGAACAGCCCGATCTGCCCCTGCTCACCCTTCGCCGATACGGTCACCATACCATCGATCGCATCGCCCTCCCCGGCGATGATCACTGCGTCGGCAAAGCTGCCACTCAGGCTGTTCTCCATCCAAATCCGATAGAGCCGCTCGAAAACCGGGCGCGGAAAGCGACGGTCGAGCGCGAAGCGCGAGGACCAGCCGCTCGCCAGTGCAAGTTCTTCGAGCACGCGTCGTTGCGCAGGATCGGGATCGGCAATCGTCCGCGGTTCGCTGGCCCCCTGCCCTGCCAAGCTCATATCAAGGAGCACGCGGCTGTTGATGAGCTCGCCCCCGTTGCGCAACGCCGCCAGCTGGCTTGGCTCGTCGCCGTGCGGCGCCTCCCAATATGCGAGCGCGATGCCGTCCGCGATCAATTGGGCCCGTATGGCCGGCAACTGGGCGACCGGATCATCGATATTCTCGATCCGCGCGACCGCGAAGCCGAACGCTTCGCTGTCCCATGCAAGCGGGTGAATATGCGTCATGAGCAGTTCGCCGACAGGTTGACAAAGGCGCGCACCTGCTCGTCGACCGAACAATGTCTGATCGCGTGCGTCCGGCAAGTTTCACGCGATTCGGCCCGGCGGGCGTCATCCCAGGCCAGCACGCGCGACAATGCGGCGGTGAGCCCCGTGCAGTCGATCGTATCTGCCAACGCCCCGGTCTTGCCCTCGACGACAAGGTCGGGCAGCACACCGATCTGAAAACCGACCACCGGCGTACCCGACATCATCGCCTCGTTGACCATCATAGGCCCCGAATCCTCGATCGACGGGCAGACGAAGAAGTCCGCGGCGCAATAGGCCTGCGCCAGCGTATCGGCTCCCACATAGCCAAGGCGGTGCATCGGCAGCCCGAGTGCATCGAGCGCACCAAGGCCACCGGAATGACCGACAAGAAGTAGCGCGACCCGTCGCCCGTCGAGCGCTCCGTCGGCCGCGAGCGAGGCGAGCGCGTCGACGAGCAGTGCCATGCCCTTGCGCGGATCGGTCAGTTCCTGCGCGCCGAAAAGAAGATAGATTCCTTCGCGCGGAATGCCCAACGCCTCGCGCGCGGCCGCACGATCGAGCCGGCCAAGCCGGGCGGGATCAACTCCGATCAAAATCCGGCGAAACGTCGAATTCGCGAAGGGCGCCGCACCTTCGGCATCCTTCGCCAACTGCGCTGACGGCACCACCACAACATGGTCGAGCGCGCGGGTCGCGGCGACCTTTTGCGCCAGCGTGCGCGCCGAAACGTCGCGGCCGATACGCGCAGGCAGCGCGGGACACGAGCCGCAGCCGTCACGATAGCGTCGGCAGCCCCAGGAGTAATGGCATCCACCGGTCAAAAGGCCCATGTCGACCGGATGGAAAGCAACGCGCGCGCCGGTCAGCGTCTGGAGCGCCGCGACATCGTCGAAATCCAGAAAATCGGAAATATAATGGACAACGATCAGATCGGGCCGCGTCTCTGCCGCGATAGCCGCCAGCCGGCGGCGCGAGAGGCTGTTCATCCGCTGGTCGCGGAAAACATAGCGGCGACGACTTGCGATGCGGTACCAGGCGCGCCCTGCAAAGCGTCGTAGCGCCGCCCATCCACGACCGCCCACCGCCTGCACGTCCGTGGCCCCGCTCCGCGATTCCCAGACGAGCATGTGCGAAGCCACCCCACGCTCCCGCATGGCCAGATGCAGCCGCAACGCCGCGGTGCCGGCGCCTCCATGGTCGACCGCCGCCAGGTGAAGTACGCGCGACCCAGCCGCAATCATAGCGGGCGAGTCGTTCAAATCATTTCCTCGATCCGCTGCAGGATCGCGCGGCCATATTCGGTCTTTGACAACTGCTCGCCCTTGGCGCGGGCGGTCTCGATGCTGATCCAGCCTTGCATCAACGCGATTTCCTCCAGGCACGCGATCTGAATGCCCTGCCGATGCTGCATCGTGCGAACGAACTCACCCGCTTCCATCAGGCTGTCGTGCGTGCCGGTGTCGAGCCAGGCATAACCGCGCCCCATCTGCTCGACGAACAATTCGTCGCTGTCGATGTAGCACTGGATCAGGTCGGTTATTTCGAGTTCGCCGCGCGCCGACGGTTTCAGCCCTTCCGCGAAACGCACGACCCGATTGTCGAAGAAATAGAGTCCGGTCACCGCCAGATGCGATTTGGGCTGCGCCGGCTTCTCCTCAAGGCTTACGGCTTGCCCGCGCGCGTCGAGTTCGATCACGCCATAGCGTTCAGGATCGGCGACGCGATAGCTGAATACCGTCGCCCCGCTTTCGCGGCCGGCCGCCGAGCGAAGCAACTGGATCAACTGCGCGCCGAAAAAGATGTTGTCGCCGAGGACCAGCGCGGCCGGGCTGTCGCCGATAAACTCGCGCCCGAGCGTAAAGGCCTGCGCCAACCCTTCGGGACGCGGCTGTTCGATGTAGGAAATCTCGATCCCGAATTCAGAGCCGTCGCCGAGCAGCCGCTGATAATTCCCCAGATATTCGGGCGAGGAAATGAGCAATATCTCCCGGATCCCGGCAAGCATCAGCACCGAGAGCGGATAATAGATCATCGGCTTGTCATAGACGGGCAGCAGCTGCTTGTTGATCGCGAGCGTCGCGGGATAGAGGCGCGTGCCCGACCCGCCTGCCAAGATGATACCCTTCATGCCGTCCTCTCGAAAATGAAGCGAAGATGGATCGTCGCCGGCGACGCCGATCAGCTCGCGATCCCGCGCCGAGCCACGGCGTCGCGCTCGCGGATCAGCGTCTGCCACCAATCCTCGTTTGCCAGATACCAGTCAACCGTTGCGGCAAGACCGGTCTCGAATGTTTCGCGCGGATCCCAGCCCAACTCGCTGCGGATCCGCGAAGCGTCGATCGCATAGCGCTTGTCGTGCCCCGGCCTGTCTGCGACGAAGCTGATCTGGTCGGCATAGCTCCGCCCGTCTGCCCGCGGACGCCGCGCGTCTAGCAGCGCACATAACGCGCGCACGACCTCGACGTTCTGCTTCTCGTTGCCGCCGCCGACATTGTACGTCCGACCGGGCACCCCACGTTCGAACACACACTGCAAGGCGCGGACATGATCGTCGACATAAAGCCAGTCGCGCACCTGATCGCCCTTGCCATAGACGGGTAGCGGACGGCCCGCGAGCGCCTGCGCGATCATCAGCGGGATAAGCTTTTCCGGGAAATGGTATGGACCATAGTTGTTCGAGCAATTGGTGATCAGCACCGGCAAGCCGAAGGTGTGGCCCCAGGCACTGACCAGATGGTCCGACCCCGCCTTTGACGCCGAATAGGGCGAGCGGGGATCATAGGGCGTCTCTTCGCTGAACAGGCCGTCAGCGCCCAGCGAACCGTAAACTTCGTCGGTGGAAATATGATGGAAACGGAACCGCGCGCGCACATCGTCCGGCAAGCCTTCATAATAGGTGCGCGCTTCGGACAGCAGTACAAATGTGCCCACGAGGTTTGTCTGGATGAAGGCTCCCGGGCCGTCGATCGAGCGATCGACATGGCTTTCGGCGGCAAGGTGCGTGACGATGTCGGGCTGGAAGGAGGCGATCGCCGCGCGTACCGCATCTGCATCGCAAATATCGCCCTGAACAAAGCGGTATCGCGGGCTGTCGGCGACCGAGGCGACCGTCGAGGGATTGCCAGCATAGGTCAGCTTGTCGAAATTCAGGACCTCGTAATTCCCCTCCGCCACCAGATGGCGGACGAGCGCCGAACCGATAAAGCCCGCCCCGCCGGTCACGAAAATACGCATGTCTTGCTCGTTCCTTCTCTTTCGCGCCTGCAATCAAAGCAGCCTGACGAAATCTTCCCATTGGCGCGACTTGCTGTACCGGTCGGCAATCATGGCCGCGCCCGCATCCGCTATGCTGCGGCGCCGATCCTCGTCGTCGAGCAGGCGGTCCAATTGATCCAGCATATCGTCGACATCGCGGTAACTGCTCATCGTCACGCCGTCCTCCATCCCGGGCGGATAGGTCCCGGCATCGGACAACATCAGCGCGCCGCAGCCAAGTGCTTCCCAGCAACGCATGTTGCCCCGGTCATTGCCCGACATGTCGATCGCGCCGTTGAGAACAATCTTTGCGCCGCCAAAGGCAGCATAAAGCCCGCGCCCGAACACGGGTGGCCGCGCAACTTTCGCGACCGGCCGCGGCAGGCGATGTCCCCGAAGCGGCGGCAGCAGACCCAGCGGCGTGCCCGCCAGCCGCGTCATTCGCGACTGCTGCAAATGAATCCGCACGCTGCGGCGGTCCTGCAGCTTCGCCAGTGCCTCGATGACCTGCGCGCGGTTGCGGTGATGGCGGCTATAGGACCCGACGAAGACGATATCGACGGCACGATCCGCCTGCCGGTAATCGGCCATCACCGGGTCGAACGCCGGATAGAACCAGGCGGCATTCCATCCGCTTTCGCGATAGGATTGCAGGATCGATTCAAAATTGCAGACGATAAGGTCATAGGCAGCAAAATCGGCGCCGGGGCTCGGCGCAGCGCGCCAAGCGATCGCCTTTTTCACGCTCCCCGGCAGCTTGCGAACAAAATCGCTGCCGAACCGTAGCGGGTCCATGTTGTAGAAAATGTCGGCGCCCGAAGCCTCGATCTGCGCCAACAATATGGCTTCTGGTGTAGCGTCCTTCGCCAACCCGTGGGCATCCGCCCACGCCCGCTGCGATCGCGCGTCGCCTCCGACTGCAAAGCTGCCCCCGGTGCCGTCGAGCACCGGTTGAAGCATATGAAGTGCGACAAAGCGATCATCGAGGAGTTCCTGCAGGACATCGCGATAATCCGCCAAACGTGCGCGCGCATGCACCCCGTCCATATAGGTGGGGTAGATGTCGAAATTCTGGAAGACCGCAGTCATGGAGGGAATTAGCCGCAGAAAAGAAGGGGAATGTAGAGGAGAATCATCTGACCCGGACGCCGGGGACAGTGCCGGCAGATTGCGCCTTGAGGCGCGTCGGCGCAGTTATTTTTCCGAATTCCTCGGTAGAGCGATAGAGATAGAGCAACAACGCAGCCATGCCGCCACCGCCAGTCAGAATGGCCGTGAACAGCGACGCGTCGGCGAGCGAAACCACGAATGGCATCAGAACCGCGCATGCAATGCGGCGATCGATCTCACCGATAAGCCGCGAGGATATCCAGAGCCAGAGACCCGCCAGAAAAAGGATCAGTGGCACACCGAGGGTACCAAAGCCGGCAATGCCATCCGCAGCAATGAAATTCGCGTTATAATTGTTGATTTCGGCGACCGCCGCTGTCGGCGTGACATAGCGGCCAATGACCTGACCGACCGATTCCACCCCATAGGGATATTCGGAGAAAGGCCGCCCAACGAGCGAATGCGACAGATAGGTGACCGGATAATTCAGAAAAAAGTCGCTGTACACACCGACGAGAACACCCGGGAGCGCCAGAATTCGCATGTAAACCAGATCTGAAATATTGCTGAACACTCCTGTGCCAGCCCGGTAGACCGATACGATTGGGCCAAGCACGGCAAAGAACAGGACAGCCGCATAGATACGGCCGAACATGACCCGGCCGTTGCGGAAGACAAAGAAGACCCCGATCGTGAGCAGCGTCGATCCCAGAACCACCTTACCGGCGAGAGTCGAATAAATCAGCAACTGGCCAATGAGGCCGGCGGCAATCAGCACGGGCTGGCGGCGCGTGATGCCGGCAACCAGCAGAAAGGGGTTAACCGCACCGCTGAGCGTACCCATCACATAGCCCATGAGCGCACCGCCAAGGGTGGTCGCGGCCGCACGCTGCTCATAAACCTGCTCAAGGCCTACAATGTTGAGCGTCTCACCAAAAATTACGAAAATCCCGACATTCCCGACCCCCCACACGCCCAGAACGCCGGCCCAGAACGTGCGCGGCGCCAGTCTCAATTTTGCAAAGGGCTTCCCATCGCTCAGCAGAAGAATGAATGCCGCCGCCGAAGACCATATGACGGCCAAAAGAAAGATGAGGTCGCCCATGGGCAAAATGCCCTGTTGCGGCGGGATGATCACCGAAGGAATGAAGAGAAGGAAATAGAGCGCCCATTTGGCAAAGCCCACAATTGTCCAGCTATGCATCGGCAAGAACATGCCGAGCAGGGCGGACAGGCCGATCGTCGCGCCGGTCAGAAACGGCGACGGTGGCTGATACCAGAAGCCCAGATAGCTCCACTGGGTAGATAGCTCGGCATATGTCGTGATAAGAAACCAAGCATAGATGCCGCCCATCAAAGCCGTCACAAGGTGAAGCGCCGCCTTCGACGCTCCGGCCTTTTCCGTTCGAGCTTGCTCTTGCACCATCATTTCCTCGTGATCAGGCGGCGCATTACCGCCCGTCCTTTTAATAATCTGTCCGTCAACGCCTTATCGCTATCGAACAGATTGTGCGAGACAATGGGGGCATCGATCAGCGCTTTTAACTCGTCGGTCGGCATTCCCAGCTTCTTTGCGACGAAACGCGTGTCGCGTTCTGCTTGCGCCTCGGTCGTGATCGGAACGCGCAATTCCTCCAGCGCCGCATCGCGTGTCAACTGCCCGGCAACGATCAGCGACGACAGGTGCAGCCGCCGCTTGTCGAAGCGCAGCTTGCGCGGAAGATAGACGTCCTGATAGAATTTCGTGAAGCGACTTTCGGAATGCTTCGGGCCATAATCACGCCAGCCATAGACGGCGCGCAATTCTTCCTGCGCCGCTTCCTTGTCGTAATTGGTGAAGTCGAGCGGCCGATAACGTTTCGGCAGGCCGCGCACCCGCGTCGTCCAGAGATATTCGGCCATCGTCATGATCGGATAGGCGTGAAGCGATTTTTCGCCATACGCCTTGTGCACCGCGCGCACATGCTTGCCGTCGCTCGAACTCGGTCCGTCGTGCGGAATATGGAGATTTTCCGACGCGAAATTGACCCCAGACAGGAAAGATCGAACGCCGTGCTTGCGCGCCAGCCGCAACAGCGTCGCGAAAAAGGCATGATCCTGCGGGAAGTCCTGATTGAGCACATTCGCGCGCAGAAAAGCCCGCTGGACATCGCGGACCTCGTCCCATTCGACCACGCAGGTGACGAGGTCGAGGTCGAGGCTGCGAACAAGCTTTTCGATATTATGGACCGCGGGCTCGCTGTTCCAGCCAGCATCGACATGCACGGCAAGCAGGCGCAGGTCGTGCTTCGCGGCCATCAGATGCGCAAGATAGGCGCTGTCGACCCCTCCGCTGAGGCCAACGAGCGCATCATAGGGCTTGCCCCTGCCCTCTTCCTTCAGCGTTGCGACAAGGGATGCCATCCGGCGCCCGCCTTCTTCGCCCGGCCACCATTCGTGCGGACTGCGGGCGAAGGCATCCTTGCAGCAGTTGCACTGACCGTCAGGGCCGATCTCGACCCCTTCGACATCCTCGGGCATCACACAGACCGTGCAGATTCTGGCGTTTGTTCCGGCGATCATCGGTTCATCGCCTGCTGCCGTGTCTCATAATCGGGATAGGTAATCAGCACCGCGCGCAGTCGCCCGATGAAGGAAAAGGCGCTTCCTGACGCCGCAGCATCGGCTCCGGCGCCAAGCGCGGCGTCGAGGTGCGAGACCTCGCCCGCGCCGCCCAGCGCGATGACGGGAACCTCAAGGCTAGGTGCAATCGCCGCGATACCCTCGATATCCATCCCCGTGCGCAATCCGTCGCGGTCGATCGACTGTAGGATGATCTCGCCGACCCCGGCCTTGGCAAGCCGCGCCGCTTCCTGTTCCAGAGGCTTGCCGGTCGAGGTCGTCCGGCTGGCGCCGTCGACGCGATAGTCGAGGCAGCCGACTAGGGCCTGAACGCCGAACGCACCCGCTATTTCCCCAATCAGCTGCTCGGACGTTTGCGAACGGAGCACCAGTTTCTCGACACCGTCTGCAACCAGCCGGCGCGCATGCTGGATCGTCGATATCCCGCCGCCATAGCTGAGCGGCATGAAACACTCGGACGCGAGACTGGCGACGAAATCGAAATCCGGCTCGCGACCATCGGCGCTGGCGTCGATGTCGAGCACACAGATTTCGTCGACTTCCTTCTCGTTGAACAGGCGGATGATATTAAAAGGATCACCCACATATGTGCGCTCGCCAAAGCTGACCGTTTTCACGACCCGCCGCGATCGATCGATCAGCATCACGACAATGAGGCGGGGCAATACCACGTGGAAAATCCGACGTTAGAGAGACGCGCTGCCGCTCAGGCGGCGCGCGGAACGATACGGATGATGTCGGCCGAGACCTCGGCGCGATAATCGGGATCGTCCTCGAAATGCGACAGCAGCGTCGAAAGACGCGGATAGCCGTCCTGTCCGGTGAAATCCCGGGCGTCGTCGATCAGGATGATATGCCCCTTTACGTTATGATCGAGGACCATCTGCAATTCCGCCGACACCGGTGTGTCGATTTCGGCCTTGCCGGTAAAACCGCCGCTGTAATGGCCGTCGAGCCAGAAGACCGCAGGACGGTCGATCGTCTTCAGCACTTCGGGCAGGACGACCGCGCTATCGCCCTTGAGGCAGCTGATGTTCTTCTTCCGCTTCAGCATGTCGACCGCACGACGGTGAATTTCATCATCGATCTCGATCGTTATGCAGTCTACGCCGGTCTCGGCGATATGTTCGACCATGCTGCCGAGATATGTGCCGGTTTCGACGAAATATTTCGCACCGCTGGTTTCGACATAGTGGCGGACCACCGCCATCTTCACGACGTTCGGCGCCGGTGACGGGCAACCGCGCGAAACCCATGTGCCGATATCCCGGCGAACGACGGCTCGCAAATTGCGCACGATAGTCAACAAACCGGCCCGTTGGACTGCGTCGCGAACCGGAAATCGCAGATCGTTTTGATTATTCACGGCATTTTCCTGCATTACAAAAAACTTTCTTTCAGACTGGACCGCGCTCGAGCCGCGCGAAATCGGCGAGCAATCGCATGCCAAAACGGTGGCTTTTTTCGGGATGGAATTGAACTCCATGCACCGCTCCGTGCGCCACCGCAATTGCCTTTTGACCGTCATAGTCGACGACCGCCGCGACGTCGGCGTCGCTGTCGCAGACCATGTGATAGCTATGCGCGAAGTAAAAACGCTCTGAAGCTGCGCTGGACGGCGCCATCCATGTATCACGCACATATACGACGTCGCGCCAGCCCATGTTGGGCACCTTGACGCCCGGGAGAGACGGCACGATCCGTCTGACATCCGCGGCGATAAGGCCAAGCCCTTCGGCACCGCCTTCTTCGCTCGTTCGCGCCAGCAACTGCATGCCCAGACAGACGCCAAGCAAGACAGCCCCGCGGTCGACCGCCGTCCGGATCGCGTCGGACAGCCCCCCGGCGTTCAGCACTGCCATGGCGTGCCCGAATGCTCCGACACCGGGAAGAACGAGATGGCGGGCATCGGCAATGACGTCGGGGTCGCCGCTCAGATGCGTATCGGCGCCGACATGATCGAACATATTGGCGAGCGACGCGATATTTCCGACGCCATAATTGACGATCGTGATCATGATGCAGGCCTCGCTTCCGCGCCTTCGACATGCGGTCTCGGCAACGCATGATAACATAGGAAAAGCTGCACGAGCGAAAACAGGCACAGCAATATGCTGTGGACCACGACAATCTTCTCGACCGCCCAGTCGGCGCCCGGCGCGTAGAGCCAGAGCAGCGCCATCGCTGCAAACCGGCTGATGTCCCAGCCAAGCTGGGTAATTTGCCGCCCCATGATCGTAAGGGTCATGTTAATGCCCCCCGACACCAGCCCGAGGAAATAGGCAGGCGCCAAAATCTGGGCGAATTTGGCCGCCTCGTTCCACCCCGGCCCGAATACCAACTGGAAAAGCATCGGGGCAAAAATCACACAGGCGATTGTCGGAAACAATGCCGCGCCGGCAAGGAGCAAGGACAGGCGCCGAAAACTGCGACGTGCGGTGCCGGTTCCCAGTCGCAGATCCTCCGCCAGATTTCCCATATGAACCTGCGACACCGCGCCGACTATCAGCGCGACCGGCAGACCCACGGCCCGATCGACCAGCCCGAACTGTCCTGCGGTCGACGCATCGAAGCTGGCGTATATGAACAGCGGCGTCATGATGCTGCCCGCCGTACTTAACACCGCCCCTGGCAGCGAAATCAGCGACAGGTCACTGAACTGCCGCGCAACCGTGCGAAGATCCGACCAGCTCGTTCCGAAAATACCGCGGAGGGCATGAAGTCGGCCCCGCGCGAGCCAATATCCATTGAGCAGACGACCGGCGAGGTCGGCCAGGATCAGGCTGCTGCCGATCGGTGCGACAATCGCGAGACCCGCGCTGGTTCCCGCGTTGGTCAGCCCCTGCGCGATCTTGGCGCTGGCGATAGTACCGTACGCCGCGTCGCGGGTCCCGAGATAGGAGAATATCTGCGCCCACCCGACAGCAAGCGCCGACAGGGAAAGCCACCACCAGCCAAAACCAAGATCGGCGAGAAAACGGGGCCACCCCATCGCTAGCGCGGCAAGCAGGATGCCGGTGAAGACGACCGTCGTGACCAATATCAGTAATCCGCAAAGTGCGATGACATACGTCAACTCGGGGCCGTCGCTTGCGCGCAGTATCGCGATTTCATAGCGCAGCATCACAACGACGATGACCAGCATCATGATCGACTGGAATGCCTGAAAATGCCCGAAAACCTCAGGCCCGAACGAGCGCGACAGGAGCGGTAGGATCAGAAAGCCGATCAACTGCGCCAGCGCGCTCCCCTTCATTATGGTCAGGACCGAGCGGAGCATCGATCAGTGGCCTAGTCGCTCTCGCACATGCGCGACGAAAGAGGCCGGAATATCGGCACCAAAATCCGATTCGATGTCGCGCGTCGGCTCTGCATCGATCGGGACGATCGACTGCCCGAGGTGCGCGATACGCGGGACCGAGCCCAAAAAGGCGCCCCACAGGCTGAAGCCCGACCCTGATGCGATCAGCGCCGCGCCCTGGCCCATGTGCAGCAGGTCTGTAACCGATTGTTGCCTCGGCGCCCGCTCGAGACCTGGCCGCGCCAGCAGCGCGGCGAGTTCTTCATCGGAGCCGTCCGAGAACAGGACCGCCGGCAAATCCTCGCCCAAGGCGCGGCGAAGCGCATCGAGGCGGTCGCCATACCAGTCGAGTGGAAGGCGGGTGTTGGTGGATTCTTCGGAAACCGCATTCCCCGCCACCGGCTTGGCAAAGTCGCCCAACCGGACATGGATCGCGACAAAGGGCGTGACCGACGGTGCGGGATGGTAGCGCGGGCGGGTCATTGCCAGCAGCTCACGGCGCAGGAAAGGCCCATGACCGACGACCTGCGCGAAGGATTTCTTTTCATTGTCCTTCAGCGCGTTGTGGAAGCGCAGGACCTGTCTTTCCGTGGCGACAGGCTTAGCAGGCCATTCGGTACCGACGTCGACCTTTTTCGCGTTTGCCAACGCAAACAGGCGCCGCAGTCCGCCGATCGCCGTGCCGCGATTGAACAACAGAAAGTAATTCCGCTTGTCGCGCTCGCGGCGAAGATAGGGGCCGACGCGCAGCTTGAGCCAGAAAGGCGCGAGCATCGTGGCGTCATTCTGTTCGCACCACAAGCGGCAACGCGCCCAGGCCAGCAGCCCGTGCGTCAGACCATATCGCCCGAGGACGGGGATCGCGTGGACACGCCGGTCACTCATGCAACGGCGGCCGCCACCTCGTGCAAAGCGGCCGCGACCTGATCCTGCTGAGCCACGGTTAGTTCGGCATAGATCGGAAGCGAAAGGATGCGGCCTTGCAGCCGGTGCGCGACGGGGAAGTCCTCCGGACGGTGCCCCATATGCGCGTAGCAAGGAAGAAAGGGCAGCGCCCGCTTGTAGTTAACGACGGTGGGAACACCGCGATCCTTCAGCGCAACGGCAAGGCCGTCGCGGTCGTGGGCCTCGATGACATAGAGGTGATAGACATGTTCGCGCCCGGCGACTTCGGTGGGCCTGACGATGCCCGGAACGTCTGCGAGCAATTTGTCGTACCGCTTTGCCACTGCACGGCGGCGTTCGGTCCAGCTAGCCAGATGCGGCAACTTGACGTTGAGGATGGCGGCCTGGATTCCGTCGAGCCGCGAGTTGATGCCCTCCATTTCATGATCGCCCTTCACCAGCCCGCCATGACGCGCAAAGCAGGCCATGTGGCGCGCCAGCGCGGCGTCGTTGGTCGTGATCGCCCCGGCATCGCCCATCGCGCCGAGATTCTTGCCCGGGTAGAAGGACCAGGTCGCGATCTGGCCGAAGCTGCCGGCCTTGCGGCCGTCGATCGTGGCCAGGTGCGCCTGCGCGCAATCCTCGATCACCCACAGACCGTGTTTTTCGGCAATTGCCATAATCGCAGGCATGTCGGCCATCTGGCCATAAAGGTGCACCGGAATCATGCCGACGGTGCGGCTCGTGATCTTCTCCGCTATTTTCGACACATCGATCGTTGATGTGACCGGATCGATATCGACGAAAATCGGTTTTGCGCCGTGCTGCCCGATCGTTTCGGACGTCGATATCCATGACTGCGCGGTCGTGATCACCTCATCGCCGGGTTTGATGCCGAGCGCCTTCATCGCGATATAGATCGCGTCGGTTCCGTTCGCGCACGAAACGGTATGGTTTGCCCCCATCAACGCCGAATATTCGCTTTCGAACAGTTCGACATCGGGACCGCGGACAAAGCTGCTCGCCGCGATCACCCGCGCGATGGCGCCGTCGATCTCGTCCTTGAGCGACAGATATTGCGCATGGAGGTCAACGAAAGGAATAGACATGTTTTCTCCAGTCGGCACTTTAGCTGTGGTGGCGCAGGAGGCGCGCCGGATTGCCCGCGTAGGTACCGGGCTGGACGATAGATTTTGTGACGACCGATCCAGCGCCGATCACGACATCGTCGCAAATCGTCACAGGCATGATCGTCGCGTTCGAACCGATCGACACGCGATCGCCGATCGAGGTGGTTTCCCATTTGCTCTTGTCGCCCCTCGCGGGGCCTCCGCTTGCGAAACGGTCGTTTACAAACATCACGCCATGACCGACGAAACAGTCGGCGCCGATCTTGACCAGTTCGCAAATGAAGCTGTGGCTTTGAACCCGGGTTCGGGCGCCAATCGTAACACCCTTCTGGATCTCGACAAAGGGACCAATGAAAACATCGTCGCCGACGGTACAGCCATAGACGTTCGACGGCTCGACGACCGTGACATTGGCACCGAAGATCACATTGACGATGCCAACGGCCTTCCGATCGACGCTATCGGTCATTCTCAAACTCCACCCGTCTCAGCCGCGGCCGAGCTTGGCCACCTTGGGATTGAACCGAAGATCGACGCGCCGTCCGGTTTCGATCGATTCATAGATGGCGGAGATCAGTTCGAGGCTTCGGCGTCCCTGGATCCCGTCGACCAGTTGGGGGCCGCCATTGCGGATAACATCGACGATATGTTCGTAATAGGCCTGATGCCCAAACCCGTACACACTGGGGGGATTGACCGAATATTTCTCGATCACGTCGCCGTCTTCAGGGCCGGCGTCGAGGAAATTCCAGGTCTCGAGCTTGTTCACCGCGAAGCCCCCGATCACGACCGTACCGCCCTCGCCAAGGATAGAAATCGACCCCTCGAGATCCTTGGGACGCGTCCCGCCGGTCGCCTCTATGATGCCGAGCGCGCCGTTGGCGAAGGTCAGGATCACCGCAGCCGTGTCTTCGGCCTCGATGTCGACAAGGCGCGTCGCGCTCATAGCCGACACCGACACAACATCGCCCATCATCCATTCGAGCAGATCGACATGGTGACTGGCCTGATTGGTCAGGACGCCGCCATCGAGCGCCCAGGTGCCGCGCCAGGCATCCTGATCATAATAGGCCTGCGGACGGCACCAGCGCACGCGCACCGTTCCCATGACAAGCTTGCCGAACCTGCCAGCTTTCAGCGCTTCACGTAGCTTGACCACGGGAACGTTGAAACGGTTCTGCTTGACCACAAACAACTTCACCCCGGCTTCATCGCAAGCCGCGATCATATGATCGGCGTCCGTCAGGGTCAGCGCCATCGGCTTTTCGACGATGATATGTTTACCATAGGGCGCCAATTCGATGACATTCGACGCATGATTGCCGCTCTCGGTCAGCACCACGAACGCATCGATGTCCGCTTCACGCGCCATTTTGTGCATGTCCGTGAACCAAGGCACGCCGAATTGCTCGCCGATCGCCCGCGCCTTTGCCTCGACAATGTCGCAGACCGCCGCGAGCTCGGCATTCTCGATCTGCTGATTGCCGAGCAATTCCGAATGCCGCTTTGCGATCCGACCGCAACCAACCAACGCAAATTTAATCATCGTCAACCTTTAGTGATTTCAATGGGATATGCCAAAAAGGCGAAATCGCCATCTTGTGTCGAAGACTCACCGCTGACTTCGCGATCTGATAGATGAGTGCGCCCGCGATTGATCGCCGGTCGCCCTCTCTCAGCTCTCTGCCGCATCCGCACCATAGCCATAGCCATAGCCATAGCCGTAGCCGTAGCCCGCCTGACGATGCCTCAGCTTGGTCAGGATAAGACCAAAGACATGGGCGTGCACTGCCTGCAGCCTTCCCAGCGACGCCTTGATCCCCCGAACCGCAACGCCTTCGGCTTCGGCCACGAAAATGCAGCCTTCGACGGCGCGCGCCAGCAGCGGCGCGTCAGCCAGACCGAGGATCGGCGGAGAATCGATCACGACATGGTCGTAATGCTTGAGCGCGTGATCGACGAGGAGGAGCATGCGGTCGCTGCTCAACAGTTCGGCGGCGCTAGGCGGCATCGGTCCTGCCGGCAGCAGGCTCAGCCCCTTTGCATCGGTGTTGATGATAAGCTGCTGCCAGTCGTTGTCGCCGGCAAGGAAGTTGCTGAGGCCGGCCTTGTTCGCCTGCCCCGTAAACTGATGCATCGAAGGCGATCGCATATCCGCATCGATCAGCAAGACATTCTTGCCGGTCCGGCCCAGAACGGTGGCCAACGCGAGGCTGGTCGTGCTCTTGCCTTCGGCAGGCCGGGTACTGGTGACCATGAGCGATTTGGGGACGCCATGATCGGTGGAGAATGCGAGGTTTGACCGGATACTAAGATAGGATTCGGACAGGGGCGACTTGGCGTCGCGAAGCAGGTCGAGCGCGTCGCCCTCTCCTGCCTCCGGAACACTGCCGAGCAAGGGAACCTGCAGCAGGCGGTTAACCTGGCTCGGATCGCGGAGCCCTTCGTCGATCTGGTCGAGCGCAATGGTTGCGATCGCAGCGAGGCCGAGACCCGCGAGGAGCGCCAGCGCAAGATTGAGCAGCAAGTGCGGCGACGAAGGCCGGTCCGGCGTCTTCGCAGCATCAACCACCGAGATATTATTCGCGCCGATACCGGCGACACCGATTTCCTTGTAACGCTGAAGAAGACCATCATAGAGTTCGCGGTTGGTGTCGACCTCGCGCTGGACGATATTATACTGGATGTTGTCGCGCTGCTGCTGGCTCATACGCCCTTTCAGCTGCTCCACCCGCGCGCGCAAGTCGTTCTCGCGCGCCGCCGCTTCACGATATTCGCTCGACCGGCTCGAAAAGACACGCCCTTCCTCCCGCGCGATACTCGAATCGAGCGCCCGGATCTCTTCTGCAAGCGCCTTCGCCGGCGGATAGTCAGGCTCAAACTGAACTAGCATCTTGGCATACTCTGCCGCCGCTTCCGCACGCTTCTGGCGAATCTGGTTGATCCCAGTATTCGCCAGCGCCTCAGCCGTCACACCGCCGCCGCTGCGCGCGCGGCTCTCGGCGGCGATACGATCCGCCGTCGACTTCGCAAGCGCTTCGTTCAGCGCTTCGAGATCGCTCGAAACCAGCGTGCGGTCAACTTCCGTGCGGCCATCGGCACTCTTACTCTTGCCCAGCGCCACGATGCCCTTTTCGGCAGCATAGTTTACGAGCTGGCGTTCTGAGGTCTCGAGACGGAGGCGAAGATCGGCGAGCCGTCCCTCGAGAAACTGACGCGCGTCCGCCGTGGAGGCGAAACGACGATCCATGCTTTGAACGATGAATTGTTGTGTCCACATGTTCGCGACCTTCGCCGACAGGTCAGGCGATGCGCTGGTATAGCTGATATCAACCAGCGCCGAGCCGCGGATAGGTGCAACGGCAACATGGTCGAGCAGCAGGTCTACGGCGAGCTTTTCACGCCGTTGCCGTTCGCTGGCACTCAACCCGCGACCGCTGGCGCCAGAAAAAAGTGTGCCTTCGTCCGGGCTGATGTCGTGCGCAGCAAAAAAGGCATCGTTCGACGCAAGGCGCAATTGTCGCGCAACACGCTCGGCAAGCGAACGCGCTTTCAGCAGCGAATATTGGGTCTGGTAGAATTCGATGTCGCGCCCAGCATCCGCCGATTCCAGACCTTCAACGTTGGTCACCTTCTTCTGGTCGCGACTGATCTCGATTCGCGACATCGCCGTATATTGCGGCGTCGCGAGCAAGGTCACAATCAAGCCGGTTGCCAGCGCGGCAAGCACGACACCCGCGATCACCCACTTCCAGCGAAGGACCACCTGCCAGTATTGAAGAAGGATCGGCGGGGCGAGGCTGACCTGATCCCCGTGATTGTCCGAAATATCGCCGATCGCCCCGGAAGCCATCGGGTTAATTGTTTGCAACATGCTATTCCCTGCCTCGAAGGCCAAAACTAATATATTGGTCGAAATAGACCGATCGGGAGGCGACTAACGACACAGGTCCGCCACCCGCATATCGGCGCTTCCGCTAGCTGATAACCAACATCATTGCTACCATTTTCCTGATTCTTCTTCGCACTTGCGGTATCCCGACCTCATCGCATTTCCGACGCTCTATTCGCCGGAATCCAACGCATTGGGACGCCTTTCGGGCTTGCTTGAGGTCAATGTCTTTCCTCCGCCTGCCGAGGTCAGCGCAACGCCCGAAATCTCTGCCTCAAGACCAGTCTGGCCGCCACCACCCGATGCCAGAAGCTGGAGAAGCTGCACGCGGCATCCCGCACCTATCACGATATCCGAGCCCTTACCGCCGCGTGCCGCGTCCAGACGCCACAGCGGCTGTGCAACCACGGGTTCCATGCACCGAAGCCACCAGCCAACCGACCGCCCCTCACCTGGCGTCGTCGAAGCGACCTTGAACGACAGGCGATATCGCCCCGGCGCAAGAAACAGGAGCTTTTGCGCGACCGGGCGGGTCGTACCTGCATTCGCGTAGATAGCGAGCGATGCGTGCTTCGTGTTATCATCACGAACGACATTCGCCCCTGCTTCCGCGTCGTCCAATAATTGCCACGCCGCCGGGCCGAAACTGTCGCGCTGTTCCAGCGACGCCAGGTTAACCTGGGTCAAGAGATTGGCCGACACCCCTGGAACACTGCGCAAGAGGCGATCGAGATCAGCATATTTACGCTGGTGAAACAACACCCAGAGCAGCGCCTCGGTCTGCTCCCGGTGCATTCGGGGATCGGGTGAACCGCCGCTTTCCAAAACCAGATCAACGAGCGACCCCATATCCGCTTCGGCGCTGTCCTTGGCGAAATTCACGAAGCTCACCGGCCACGCAGCGCCGCTCTTGAAGTAGGGCTTCAGTGCGTCCCGAATTCGCGGATCCTTGATCGCCTTCACTAAGCGCGGGTAAAGGATCTGCGGCGCAGAGGAACTCGTGCGTAGCGCCGTGTCATAATGGGCGAGCGCGCCTCCCAGATCGTCATTTTTAGCGGCAATTTCGACCAGGAATACCTGCGTGATTACATCGCGCCGAGACAAGCTGGCGGCTTTGGCCATCAACGCCTCTGCCCTCGCCTCTTTGTTCTGAAGCCCGGCCGCCATTGCCAACAGCCGGACCGCTTTGGCGTTGAGGGGAGCGTTGCGCCTCGCCGCGAGGCTCCATGCGGTGATCGTCTCGGGCGGCAGCTTCTTGCCAGACATTACAAGCGCATCGGTTTTTGCGGTGAGCGCGTCGCCTTCCCAAGGAATGAACGCAAGTGCCCGGTCCGGGCCTTTCAGACGCGCGGCGCCCGACACGGCGAGCGCGAAAGCCCCGGCTGCACCAGCGAGCCCTACCCCGGCCAAGACAACGAATTTGGCAACACCACGACGATCGGGAAGCCGCTGCGCAATATTGGCGACCAGTTTTTGGCGGCGTTTTCTTTGAAATTGGATCATCGCTTGCCCCCCTGCCACGCAGCGTCTTTTGCGCCGTCGCCCGCTGCTCCGCCCCCGGCGAGCCAGAGGCCCGCCACGGCGGCGACACACATCATGATCGGGATTCGAACGGGATAATCAGGGACGCTGGCGAGGGCGAGCATGGCCACCATGACCGACCCCAGACGGGCGAACTGGGTCGTGCGACTGGTCGCCTGCTGGCGGCGCCATATCGAGAGAGTGGTGCGGAAAAAGGCAAACAGGCAAATGGCCATCAACAGGACTGCGGGCAGTCCGAAGGTCATAGCCACTTCCAGCCAGTCATTATGGGCATGGTTGACAAAGAAGTGGCCCAACATGCGGTTAGGCTCGACGACTTGATACGCGCTGGCGAACGACCCGGAGCCCGATCCCACCGGGAAATATTTCCAGAAAAGTTCGATCGAGGTTTTCCAGAAATCCATGCGGGCATCGTCGGCACTGTCACGATTCATGAGGCGCTCGATCGACTGCGCGCGCGAAAAAACAATGGTGAGCATCGCAAGGGCCAGAACCGTCAGCCCGCCGATCAAGGGAAGCGGCTTGATCTGGAACCGCTTTCCGCCACGGCGGACGTGACGGCCGTCGGCAGGGCGACGATACAACGCCGGGATCGACAATAATCCGATCAGTGTCAAAATCAGCCCTGCACGCGATCCGCTCACCAAAATCAACGGCAGCAGCACCACGCCCAGCGAGATCGCGAACAGCCGGCGCCACTGCTGAGCGTCGATAGTTCCCTCGGGATTTGAAGCAAAAATGGCGAGCATCGGAAAAAGCATGGCCAGCATCAGCGCGCCGTGGTTACGGTTCGCAAAAAAACCGACCGCCGAACCATTGTTTGTGATCCGGTACAGATAAAGGGGACCGTTCGGATCACCGATAACCTGTAACAGTCCGAGCAGGCCGGAAAAAACGCCAAGTCCGATCAAAATAATCAGCAAGAGATGACTCTCGTTCCGGCGCAGTTGCAGTCCGAGGAGGATCACCGCAAGCGGCGCGAATAAAGAGATGAACGCGTGCCAGCCATTCATGGGAGTCAGGCTGAGCGGCCGCCAGATGTCACCCAGGCCAGCCAGACGGTCGAGCTCGGCAACCTCTGCGCGGCCAGGAAGAGCCTGCCAAACAGCAGGCGGCAAAGGGACAACGTGGGACAGGCTCAATGCAAATATCGCACCCATTAGCGCGAGGAGCCAGCCGCGGCCCTGCCAATGCTCACGGCGGAAAGTGAAGAGAGCTGCGGCAGAGATCAATACCGAAACCGGGCGCAGGGCGACGAGCGACGCGGCGTCGACCCGCGACGCGCCGCCCATAAGGAACACCATACCCAGGAAGAACGCCAGCAACCAGAACTGAGGCGTCAGGGGGGCACGCGAATAAGAAGGAGACTGCAAGCGACAAATCCATTTCAAAGTTCGATACTTGGCTTTGGGTAAGCCGAAACGGATCGCCTCCTAGGCGCTCCGGGCATCAGGCTTGAATGAAAGGCCGATCCTCATTTCTGGAATGCCACGATGATCGGCGTTGTCAGCAACGGAATGATCTGGATAAAATCGCGGAACAAGCGCCGTGCCGACGAATCGCCCACCACGATCGTGTCGTTCGCAAACACCGCCGGGTCAGCGTAATTTCCGCGCCGGATCGCCTGCAGATTATAGAGTGCGGCGTATTTCTGGTCATTGACCGTCCGAAAGATCACAACCTCGCTCAAGCGCGCGTTCTCGGTCGTCCCCTCGGCGGTCGCAATCGCTTGGATCAGCGTCATATTCGGCACAACCGGATGAAGACCGGGTTTTCCGACCTGGCCATCAACGGTCAGTTTCGCGCTTTCGACTTCCAACAGGCTGACAGAAACCTGGGGGTTACGAAAGTAATTGGCGCGAAGGCGTGCGACAATCTGCGCTTCCAGCTCCTCGATCGACAGGCCGCCCGCATTGATTACGCCAGCAACCGGCACCGACAATCGTCCGCTCTTGTCAATCCGGACGCTCTCAATGCTTGCGTCCGGGCTTCCAAACACGCGCACCGCCACAACATCATCGGCGCCGAGCTTGAAGGGCGCAGATTGGCCCGATTCGAGCCGCGCCACGGGTTCGGGCAGGGAATCGATGACGGTCATCGTGCCGCCGGCATTCCCGACCGCAGGCTTGCCGCCACACGCAGCAACAGCCATCATTGCAGCCGACAGCACCATCACACGAAGAGCCTTAGCCGGGGTCCATGTCGAATTCGGCTTCATAGCGTGGTAGCTCTTCTCTCTGATTCAAATAAATAATATCGCGATCGACGTTATCCGGAAATATCCGCCATCGGCCGCTGATAAAGAGTCCACTAGCTTGCACGGCATTTCGGTCAAGTCCGAATTATGGGCGCGTGCGGCCAAAAACACCGGTTATTCGGTCAGCCGGTATTGCCGCTCGCTACGCCGCTTCGTGTCGGACCTGCACAAACCAATGGTCAGACTTGTCGAGCCCGATGGCTGTCAGTTTGCCGGTGGCATAGGCGCCGGTATCGATGCCGATCCGGTTTGCCCTGCGTTCGACATCTTCGCTAATGGTATGGCCGTGTACGACCATCCGGCCATGCTCGGATTCGCTGCCAAGGAAATCTTCGCGAATCCAGCGGAGGTCGCTTGTCTTTTGCCGGTCGAGTGCAACGCCCGGCCGGACGCCCGCATGAACAAAGACATAATCGCCATATTCGACCAGATCCTCACCGCGGCCCAGAAAATCGACATGCGACTGCGGGACGCACCGGGGAAATATTTCCGCCAATTCTTCAAAGCTGGTCGCGTCATATCGCGCGTCGTCGCGCAGGTAGCTGCGCACGGTCGCGTCACCGCCGATGCGGATAAAATAGCGCAGCGCCCGGACCTCTCCGGTCAGCGCCGCCAGCATACATTCCTCGTGATTTCCGATCAGGTGATGCGTCCGGTCGAACCGGTCGCGAAGCCCGATCGCGCGGTCGATCACCTTGTCCGAATCGGGGCCGCGATCGACTAGGTCGCCGAGCAGAATCAATATGCAACGCTCGTGCGGGCGCCGACTGCGATCCGCATCGATTTCGTCCAGCAACGCCGCAAACAGGTCGTCGCGCCCGTGAATATCGCCGATAGCATAGATCAGCGAACCGTCGGGAACGGCACGCAAGGCCGGCGGCGCGGCGCGCGTTCTGGCAAAGCGCGAAAAAAAACTCATGACCCGATGATAATCCCTATCCTGCCGGTCCGATCCCGAGCAGACGTCACAAAAGGCGCCGGCCCATAGCAATCGCGGCCCGCGGTTGCCACACTTTCCGCGCCCTTCCTGCAGGTCCGGCCTTGCAGAGGCATGAACGGCGCTGAATCGCCGTGACCGACGCGCTATGCATAGTTAAAGCTATTACAACAGTTTCGCGCTATTGCGCGGCCGATGCTGGCCAATTTCGCGACAGGCCGGCAAACGAACCCATTTGCGAGCGAGACCGACGTGCCGTCCAAGATCATAACCGTATTCGGCACCCGCCCCGAGGCGATCAAAATGTTCCCCGTCGTTCACGCGCTGCGTGCGCAACCCAACATCGACGCGCGGCTCTGTGTCACCGCCCAGCATCGCGAAATGCTCGATCAGGTCCTCGATATCGCACAGCTTGTCCCCGATATCGATCTGGACGTAATGACGCCGAACCAGTCGCTTGACGCGCTGCTCGCGCGTCTGGTCACGGGCCTTGGCGAGGCCTTCGATGCCGAAAAGCCGGACCGCGTTCTTGTCCACGGCGACACACTGACGACGATGGCCGCGACGCTCGCCGCCTATTTTCGCAAGATCCCGGTCGGACATGTCGAGGCGGGTTTGCGCAGCGGCAATATCTATCACCCCTGGCCCGAAGAGGTGAATCGAAAGGTCACCGGCGTCGTCGCCGATCTGCATTTCGCGCCGACCGAGACCGCCGCGGCCGCACTGCGCGCCGAAAATGTGTCGGCAAACCATATTCACGTCACGGGAAACACGGTGATCGACGCCCTGCTGGCGACCCAGGCGCGGATCGGCGAGGAGCCGGCGCTCGCCGCCGGTCTCGATCCACTGCTGGATCGCTTCACGGGCAAGCGCCTAATCGCGGTCACTTCGCACCGGCGTGAAAATTTCGGCGACGGGATGAAAGCCATAGCCGATGCCATCGCCGGCATTAGTGCGCGTCCCGACGTCGCGGTGATCTTTCCCGTCCATCCCAACCCGCATGTGCGCAGCGCGATGGAGCCCATTCTCGGCGGCCTTTCCAATGTCGCCCTGATCGATCCGCTCGATTATCCCCATTTCGTCCGCCTGCTCGGCGCGAGCAGCCTTGTCCTTACCGACAGCGGCGGGGTGCAGGAAGAAGCGCCTTCACTGGGCAAGCCCGTACTGGTGATGCGCGAGACGACCGAGCGCCCCGAAGGCATCGCGGCGGGCACCGCGCGGCTTGTCGGAACCGATAAAAATCGCATCGTTTCAGAAATTTTCAGCCTTTTGGACGATGAAGGCGCCTATGAGGCCATGGCCCGCGCCCACAATCCGTTCGGCGACGGCAAGGCGGCGGAAAGAATTGCGGAGATTATTGCGCGTGCCCATTGATAGCGAACAGAAAGTCACGGTCCTCGGGCTTGGTTATATCGGCCTGCCGACCGCAGCGCTCATCGCGCGTTCGGGCAACCGCGTGACCGGCGTCGACGTCAGTCAGCATGTCGTCGACACCGTCAACAACGGCAAGGTCCATATCGAGGAAGTCGATCTCGACGGCCTCGTCCAGGGCGTCGTTGCGCGCGGCAACCTCGTTGCATCGACCGAGGTCGCGCCTGCCGACGTCTTTGTCATCGCGGTGCCGACCCCGCATGACGACGGGCATCGCCCCGACATCGCCTATGTCCTCTCGGCCGCGCGGGCCATCGCGCCAAAGCTTCAGGCGGGCAACCTCGTCATCCTCGAATCGACCTCGCCCGTTGGCACGACCGAAAAGGTCGCCGCGTTGCTCGCCGAACTCCGCCCCGACCTCAAGGTTCCGGGCGCCTGTATCGGCGCCGCTGACATCTTCGTCGCCTATTGCCCCGAACGCGTGCTGCCCGGCCGCATCCTCGTCGAACTCGTCGACAACGACCGCTGCATCGGCGGCATCACGCCGCGTTGCGCCCGCCGCGCGATGACCTTCTACCGTCAGTTCGTGCGCGGCGCCTGTGTCACCACTTCGGCGCGCGCCGCCGAAATGGTGAAGCTCGTCGAGAACAGCTACCGCGACGTCAACATCGCCTTTGCCAACGAGTTGTCGATGATGGCCGAACATATGGGCGTCGACGTGTGGGAGGTGATCCGCCTCGCCAACCTCCACCCGCGCGTCAACATCCTCCAGCCGGGGCCCGGCGTCGGTGGCCATTGCATCGCGGTCGATCCGTGGTTCCTCGTCCATGGCGCCCCCGATCACAGCCGCCTGATCCGCACCGCACGCGAGGTCAATCTGGCCAAGACCGCGCATGTCATCGGCGCCGCCGAAATGCTCGTCTCGCAACATCCGCAGGCCCGCGTCGCGTGCCTCGGCCTCGCCTTCAAGCCGAATATCGACGATTTCCGCGAAAGCCCGGCGGTTGAAATCGCCGCCGCACTCGCGCGCCGCTTCGGCAAACAGATCGAGATCGTCGAACCTTATGCGCGCGGCCTGCCGATGGAGTTTGCCGGAACGGGCGCTTCGTTGACCGACCTCGATACCGCCCTTGCGTCGTGCGACCTGCTCATCGTTCTGGTCGATCACGACCTCTTCAAATCGATCCCGCTCGAAGAGCGTGGCGGTAAAATCGTCTACGACACCCGTGGCCTCTGGCTCGACCAACCAAAGGCGGGAGAAGGCGGCCACTTTAATCGGGCCGCCTGACTCCGCCGACTTGACGATCGAACCGCGGGCAGACATGAACCGCGCATGTTCACACGCCTTCAAACACTTGTTGTGGAAAAACCCTGGGGGCGCACCGATATTCCCAGCGATTTCGGCGACTTCGGTGACCGCCGCATCGGCGAGATTTGGTTTGCCCATCCCGTTGGGGACGACGCGCAGATCATGGTGAAATTCCTCTTCACGTCCGAACGCCTGTCGATCCAGGTTCACCCCGACGATGAGGCCGCGCAAGCAGCAGGCTATCCGCGCGGCAAGGAGGAGTGCTGGCTGGTGCTCGACGCCAAACCGGACGCCGAACTCGGCGTCGGCCTGATCGCCGAAACGACGCGCGAAGCGCTTCACGATGCGGCGCTCGACGGAACGATCGTGGACATGGTCGACTGGCGCCGCGCACGCGCCGACGATTTCGTCTATAATCAGGCGGGCACCATTCACGCCATCGGCGCCGGGCTGACCGTCGTCGAAGTGCAACAGAATGTCGACTGCACCTATCGCCTCTATGATTATGGCCGTCCGCGCGAATTGCATCTCGAAGCGGGGCTCGCCGTATCGGAAACCGCCCGTCGCCCCGATCCGCGCGACGGGCGTGTCGCGGCGAACGACAACCGCCTGCTCGTCGACGGGCCGCATTTCCGCCTTCTCCATCTGTCGGGATCCGACGCCGCGGAGTTGTTGCCGCAACATGGCGCCGACTTCACCTTCACCCCCTTGTCACCGGGATGCAGCATATCGGGCGAAGAGGTGAAACTCGGCGAATGCGTCGCGACCGACCGCGCCGACGGCATTGCGCTGGCCCCGGGGGCACGCGCGCTGCTGTGCTGGCCCGCCTGACCCCCCCCCGAAAATCGAGACCATAGATGATTATCCCAATCATATTATCGGGGGGGTCGGGCACGCGGCTCTGGCCCGTTTCGACCAATAGTGCGCCCAAACAGTTCCAGCCGCTGACCGGCAAAGACAGCATGTTCCTGCAAACGCTCGACCGCGCGATCGACCGGAGCCGCTTCGCCGCGCCGATGATCGTCTGCGGCCCGGCGCACGTTGCACATGTCGAGGCCGATCTGCTGGCGGCGGGTGTCGCCGACGCCCGCATCGTCGTCGAGCCCGCCGCGCGCAATACTGCCCCCGCGATCGCGCTTGCCGCGTGCGCGGCGCTCGCCGAAGATCCCGACGCGACGATCCTCGTCATGCCCGCCGATCACGTCATGACCGATGTACCCGCTTTTCTGGGCGCTATCGAAGCCGCGATGCCGGCGGTCGAGGCCGGTGCGCTCGCGACCTTCGGGATTGCGCCGTCGCATCCCGAAACCGGTTATGGCTACATCGCCGCGGGTGCGCCGCTCACCGCGACGCCGGATATCTATGAGGTCCGGCGCTTCGTCGAAAAGCCCCCGCGCGACAGGGCGGAGGCCATGCTTGCCGAAGGCGGCCATTATTGGAATGCCGGCATCTTTCTGATGCGCGCCGATCGGTTCCTCGCCGAACTCGAACGACAGCAGCCGGCGATCGCCGCGTCCTGCGCAGCTGCGATGGCGAAGGCACGCGAGGACGGCGCCCGGATCCATCCCGAAACCGATGCCTTTCTTTCCAGCCCGTCGGATTCGATCGACTATGCCGTGATGGAGGGCGCCGAACAGGTGGTCGTCGCCCCGGTCGATCCCGGCTGGTCCGACGTCGGCGGCTGGGCGGCGCTGCACGAACTCGGCGACAAGGACGAAAGCGGCAATGTCCGTATCGGCGACGTCATCGCGATCGATGCCGCGAACAACTACCTCCGCGCCTGCGACGGAAAGCGTGTAGCCGTCGTCGGCGTTTCGGACATCATCGTCGTCACGCATGGCGACGATATCCTGATCATTCCGCGCGAGCGCGCACAGGAGGTCAAGGCGATCGTCGAATATCTGGCGGCAAACCCTTCGCGCTAACGGAGCGGCCGCCCCCTCCCCTTGCGGCGCGCGGGGCCATCGCCCATATCCCGCCGCATGACCAATCCCCATGCGCAAAGTGCCGCGCCTTGGCACGGAACCACCATCCTTTCCGCCCGCAGCGCCGACAAGGTCGTCATCATCGGCGACGGCCAGGTGTCGATGGGCCAGACGGTGATGAAGCCTAACGCCCGCAAGGTCCGCCGCCTCCACGACGGCAGCGTGATCGGCGGCTTCGCCGGCGCGACGGCCGACGCCTTCACCCTCTTCGAGCGGCTCGAAGCCAAGCTCGAACGCCATAACGGCCAGCTGCTCCGCGCTGCGGTCGAGCTCGCGAAAGACTGGCGCACCGACAAATATCTCCGCAATCTGGAGGCGATGATGATTGTCGCCGACAAGGAGGTGACGCTCGTCATCACCGGCAACGGCGACGTGCTCGAGCCGAAGGGCGGCATCGCCGCGATCGGATCGGGCGGCAATTTTGCCCTCTCGGCGGCGCGCGCGCTCGTCGACTATGAAAAGGACCCCGCGGTGCTGGTACGCAAGGCGATGGAGGTCGCCGCCGATATCTGCGTCTACACCAACGACCAGTTCACCCAAGAAATCATCGAAATTCAGGCATAATCACATGAACAAGGATCTGACGCCCAAGGCGATTGTCGCTGCCCTCGACACGCACATCATCGGCCAGGACGCCGCCAAGCGCGCGGTCGCCGTCGCCCTCCGCAACCGCTGGCGCCGCCAGCAGCTCTCGGCCGACCTCCGCGACGAGGTGAGCCCCAAGAATATCTTGATGATCGGCCCCACCGGCTGCGGCAAGACCGAAATTTCGCGCCGCTTAGCCAAGCTCGCCGACGCGCCCTTCATCAAGGTCGAGGCGACCAAATTCACCGAGGTCGGCTATGTCGGCCGCGACGTCGAACAGATCGCGCGCGACCTGGTCGAAGAAGCGGTGCGGCTCGAAAAGGATCGCCGCCGCGAGGCGGTGCGCGCCACCGCAGAGGAAGCCGCGATGGAGCGCCTGCTCGATGCCCTCACCGGCAAGGGCGCGAGCGAGGCAACGCGCCAGAGCTTCCGCCAGCGCATCCGCGAGGGCCATCTCGACGATAGCGAGGTCGAGATCGAGATCGCCGACGCGCCGGGCATGCCGTTCGAACTACCCGGTCAGCCGGGCCAGATGAGCATGATCAACCTGTCCGACATGCTCGGCAAGGCGATGGGCGGTGCGCCCAAGAAGCGCCGCAAGCTCAAGGTCATCGACGCCGCGACGCGCCTTATCGAAGAGGAGCAGGACAAGCGCCTCGATCAGGACGATGTCGCGCGCATCGCGCTCGCCGATGCCGAGGCCAATGGCATCGTCTTCCTCGACGAGATCGACAAGATCGCGGTCAGCGACGTGCGCGGCGGCTCGGTCAGCCGCGAAGGCGTCCAGCGCGACCTGCTGCCGCTGATCGAGGGTACGACCGTCGCGACCAAATATGGCCCGATGAAGACCGACCATATCCTCTTCATCGCATCGGGCGCGTTCCATGTCGCGAAACCCAGCGACCTGCTCCCCGAACTCCAGGGCCGCCTGCCGATCCGCGTCGAACTTGGCGCGCTGACCGAGGCGGATTTCGTCCGCATCCTCAGCGAGACCAAGGCTGGCCTGCCCGAGCAATATGTCGCTCTGCTCGGCACCGAAGGCGTGACGCTGAACTTCACGCCGGAAGCGATCGCGCGCGTCGCGAAGCTCGCGGCCGAGGTCAACGAGAAGGTCGAGAATATCGGCGCCCGCCGCTTGCAGACGATCATGGAGCGGCTGGTCGAGGAAATCAGCTTCACCGCCGAGGATGTCGGCGGCACGACGCTCGATATCGACGCGGCCTATGTCGAGCGCCAGCTTTCGGAGATCGTCGGGGACACCGACCTCAGCAAATACGTTCTTTGATCCGGCAATTCCTCCCGCGTCCCCGGCGCGGGAGGGATCGTGCCGACGCAAAATCCATCCTTATCCAACAGTCCTGAATCTGCATCTTTTCAGCCGTCCGTTTACCGAACTTCATTTGACTTTCGCGCGTCGTCAATGCGATGAACGGACGACACGGTCGATCTGGGTCAAACGACCGGCACGGAGACAGTAATGGCAGATGAAGACGTCGCCCCGGAACAGGGCGAGTTGGCGATCACGCGTACCGGCGATCGGCTCCGGCTGGCGCGGGAAGCTGCAGGGCTGTCGCTTGCCGACGTGGCGACGCGGACGCGGATTACCCAGCGTCATCTCGCCGCGATAGAAAAGTCCGATTATTCGGAACTTCCGGGCCGTACTTATGTCACCGGCTTCGCCCGTGCCTACGCTCGCGCGGTCGACCTACCCGAGGCCGAAATCGGCGCCGCAATCCGTCAGGAACTCGAAGAGGACGCTTATGGTTCGCGCCCGCTTTATGAAGCCTATGAGCCGACCGATCCGGCCCGCTTGCCCACCGCGAGGCTGACCTGGACGCTCGTCGTCATCGCACTGATCCTCGTGTCTGCTTATGGCGTTTGGCGCTTCCTGTCGGTCGAGCCCGATGAGGCGCTGATCGCCGCACAAAACCGGGCGGCCGATGCGTCGGAGGCGCCGCAAAATAACGCCGCCGCCGCGCCCGCGGTCAAAGCTGGCACGACCGGAGTGGCCGCGAACGCACCCGTTGTGCTGACCGGCCTCTCTGAAGTGTGGATCGGCTTCGACGATGCGAAGGGCAAGACGGAGAATTGGCGGACGCTCGATGCGGGCGAAACCTATCAGGTCCCGCCCGAATATATCGAGCAATTTACGCTTCGCACGAGCATTCCGCAGGCGCTGAAGGTCACCGTCGGCGGCCGCGACGTCGGCCCGATCGGCGCCGCGGACACGCTGGTGAAGGGCGTCTCGCTGAAGCCCGCCGACCTCGTCGCGCGTACCGATGCCAGCGGCACCGCGGCTGCCGTGCCGCCAGTGGTACCCCGCCCTAAGGGTTGACGCCCATATCATTCGGGCCGGTCGAAGCTGCAGCGCGCCGAATTGGGTTTGCGCTGCGGCGCTTTGGCACGTTATGGATGGCAAAACTGGTTAATAGTCGAGGACCTAACGGCAGATGATGATGCGTCAGATTACCTTCCTTGGAGCGGCAACGGTTGCGCTAGTTGCGGCCATGCCCGCGACGGCACAGGACAATACGGTCGTCAAGCGAGTCGAACGGCTCGAAAAGGAAATGCGCGCAGTTCAGCGGTCGGTCTTCCCCGGCGGCAGCCCGACCTTCTTCGAAGGCGAGATTGCGCCCGACAACACCCCCGGCGAACGGGCGCGTACCAACGCCCCGGTCATCGACCTGACCGCGCGCGTCGATGCGCTCGAATCGCAATTGCAGGCGCTGACCGGCCAGACCGAACAAAATGCTTTCCAGCTGCGCGAACTCGAAAAGCAGTTCACCGCCTATAAGGCTGAAATGGACAAGCGTTTCGCAGATCCCGCCGTGGAGGCCGCGCCCACCGCGACGCCCGCGAGCCTTGCCCCGACAGTGAAGCCGCCGGCGGCCGCGACCACCGTCGCCGCAACGCCGGTGAAGAAGCCCGCCGACAAACCCGCGGCGAAGCCCGCCACCACCGACGCCGCGCGGCTCGCGCTCGTCAAGAAGGTCGAGGTTCCGGCGAGCGGCAACGAGACCAAGGATGCATACGACTATGGCTACCGCCTGTGGGAAGCCAAGCTCTACCCCGAAGCGCAGGCACAGCTGAAGACGGTCGTGGCCAAATGGCCGAAGAGCAGCCAGGCGAGCTTCGCGCAGAATTTGCTCGGCCGCTCCTATCTCGACGAAGGCAAGCCGAGCCTCGCCGCGGTCGCTTTTTACAATAATTACAAGGATCGCCCGAGCGGCGCGCGGGCTCCGCACAGCCTGATGTATATGGGCGTCGCGCTCGACAAGCTCGGCCGCAAGGCCGACGCATGCAAGGCGTTCCGCGAACTTGATGAAGTCTATGGCGACAAGGCGCCACAGGATGTCCGGACAGATGCTGCCGCCGCAAAAACAAAAGCAGGCTGCTGACCGGGACGCCGCGGACCGGCTGGCGGGCGATCTCGCTCAGCTCGTCGGGTCCGACTGGCACCGCCTCCATTATGGCGTCGCCGTGTCCGGCGGCCCCGACAGCATGGCTTTGCTCTGGCTGATGGCCTCGCTGCTGCCCGGGCAGGTCTGGGCCGCGACGGTCGATCATGGGCTACGCAAGGGGTCGGACGAAGAGGCACGCATGGTCGCGGGCTTTTGCGACCGCGAACATATCCCGCATTCGACCTTGCGTCCCCCCGCCCCGATCAAGGGGTCGCAGCAGGCGGCGGCGCGCACCGAACGTTATCGTTTGCTTGAGCAATGGCGTGAAGCCAATGCGCTGGGGCACATCGTGACCGCACACCATGCCGATGACCAGCTGGAGACGATGGTGATGCGGCTCAACCGCAGCAGCGGCGTCGGTGGACTTGCGGCGATCCGAGCGAGGAACGGTCTCATCGTGCGCCCCTTGCTTCATTGGCGACGCAGCGAACTCGTCGACCTCGCGCTCGACCATGACCTGCCCTTCGTCGACGATCCGTCGAACAGCGACAATCGCTTCGATCGCGCACGGCTGCGCCATGCGCTGCGTGCCCAGACCGCGCTCGATCCCGTCGCTGCGGTGAAATCGGCGGCGTGGCTCGCCGAGGCGGACGAGGCGCTCGATTGGGCGGTCGAGCGGCTGATCGCATCCTGGCCGGATGCCTCGGATGTCGCGGTGATCCGCGACGACGGCTATCCGCCCGAGATGTTCCGCCGCATCGTCGCGCAGCGGCTACGCGCCAATACGCCGCAGCTCGTATTGCGCGGCGCCGCGCTCGACGGCGTGATCGCGGCGATGCATGAAGGACGCCGCGCGATGGTCGGCGCGCTGCTGATCGACGCGGTTCGCGGTCTTGAGGGGACGATTTGGCGCATTTCTGCGGCGCCGCGACGGAAAGCCGCTAAAAAGGCCTGATTGCCTCATTGTCATTTAACCCGATTATCCTATCTTGTTCGGGATAGGAGCGCAGTGCCGCGCCGTTTAGGAAAGTATCCGCATGCAGGACGACAAGGAACCGCAGGGCAATCCCTGGATGAAGAGCGTGATGATCTGGAGCGGCATCCTGCTTGCCATGCTCCTCGTCGCCTCGATGTTCGGCGGCGCCTCGCAGCCTGTCGGCAGTCCGCTTGCCTATTCCGAGTTCCGCCAAAAGATCCAGGAAGGCAGCGTCAAGGACGTGGTCCTGTCCGAAGACAAGGCGACGGGTACGCTGTCGAACGGCGACCGTTTCAGCGCGAACATCGTGCGCGATCCCGAACTGCTGAAACTGCTCAACGACAATGGCGTCAAATATGACGGCAAGGCGCCCGACACTGGGAACCTGTGGGTCTATCTGCTCATGCAGTCGCTGCCGTTCATCCTGATCCTCGGCATCGCTTTCTTCGTGTTCCGTCAGGTTCAGAAGAACAATGGCTCGGGCGCGATGGGCTTTGGCAAGTCGCGCGCGAAAATGCTCACCGAGAAACAGGGTCGCGTGACCTTCGACGACGTCGCCGGCATCGACGAAGCGCGCGAAGAGCTCGAAGAAATCGTGGAATTCCTGCGCGATCCGACCAAATTCTCCAAGCTCGGTGGCCAGATTCCCAAGGGCGCATTGCTCGTCGGTTCGCCGGGCACGGGTAAGACGCTGCTCGCCCGCGCGATCGCGGGTGAAGCGGGCGTTCCCTTCTTCACCATTTCGGGTTCGGACTTCGTCGAAATGTTCGTCGGCGTCGGCGCTTCGCGCGTCCGTGACATGTTCGAACAGGCAAAGCGCAACGCGCCGTGCATTGTGTTCATCGACGAAATCGACGCGGTCGGCCGCCATCGCGGCGCCGGTCTCGGCAATGGCAATGACGAGCGCGAACAAACGCTCAACCAGCTGCTCGTCGAAATGGACGGCTTCGAAGCGAATGAGGGCATCATCATCGTTGCGGCGACGAACCGCCCCGACGTGCTCGATCCCGCGCTGCTGCGTCCGGGCCGCTTCGACCGTCAGGTCGTCGTGCCGCGCCCCGACATCGAGGGCCGCCAGAAGATCCTCGAAGTCCACACGCGCAAGAAGCCGCTCGCACCCGACGTCGACCTCCGCCGTGTCGCGCGCGGAACCCCGGGATTCTCGGGCGCCGATCTGGCTAATCTTTGCAACGAAGCGGCGCTGCTTGCCGCGCGCAAGGGCAAGCGCCTGATCGCCAACGACGAGTTCGAAGAGGCGAAGGACAAGGTCATGATGGGCGCCGAACGCCGCTCGATGGTCATGACCGAGGACGAGAAGAAGGCAACCGCCTATCACGAAGCCGGCCACGCGCTCGTGTCGCTCCACGTCGAGCACAACGACCCGCTGCACAAGGTGACCATCATCCCGCGCGGCCGCGCGCTGGGCGTGACGTGGAACCTGCCCGAACGCGACCGCTATTCGCAGAATATGAAGCAGATGAAGGCGCGCCTCGCGCTCTGCTTCGGCGGGCGCATCGCTGAACAGCTGATCTACGGCAAGGACGAGCTCAACACCGGCGCGTCGAACGACATCCAGCAGGCGACCGACATGGCGCGCGCCATGGTCATGGAATATGGCATGTCGGAAAAGCTCGGCTGGTTGCGCTATCGCGACAATCAGGACGAGGTCTTCCTCGGCCACAGCGTGTCGCGCGCGCAGAATATGTCGGAAGAAACGGCCAAGCTGATCGACGCCGAAGTCCGCCGTCTGGTCGAAGAAGGCGAGAAAGTCGCGCGCAAGGTGCTGACCGACAATCTCGACGAGCTCCACCTGCTCGCCGGTGCGCTGCTCGAATATGAGACGCTGTCGGGCGAAGAAGCAAAGCGCGCGATCAAGGGCGAAGACATCGGCCGCGAAGACGACGCCAGCAAGCGCGGCACCCCGGTGTCGGGACACGCCGGCGGCATCCCGCAGATCAAGCGCAAACCTCGTCCGTTCGGCGACGCCAACCCGCAGGGAGTCTAGGCTCCAGGCCTAGCCCCTTCGATTCAGGGACTATTCATTGGCTGGGGGCAAGTTGCGGCATATGACCAACGGGACATATGCACGTATCTTGCCCGCCCTGCTCGCCGCTCCCTTCCTGTGCGCTATGGCGCCGGGGGACATGAGCGTCGCCGCCTTTCTGACCCGCGCTGACTCTATTTCGCGACTGGGCCCGCTTGCCCTTGCGACGCCGCAAGGGAACCAGCTCAAGGGCGAAGTGATCGCGGCGGGTAAACGTTACAAGGCGCGGATCGACGCCGACCGTAAGGCAGGTCGCAAGACCACCAGTTGCCCTCCCGAATCCGGGTCGCTGTCGCCCGAGGAATGGCTCGCGCATTTGCGCCGCTATCCGGTGCAGGTCCGCAAATCGGTGAGCGTTTATTCGGCATTCGATGCGCTGATGAAGAAACGCTATCCCTGCCCCGCCTGATGCGCCAATGGTACGACGAGGACCAAGGGAGAGCGAGATGATAGGCAAGAAGTGGGATATTCTGGCTGCGGCTGCGCTCGTCGCGATCGGCGCGCAACCGGCGCTCGCGCAGAATGGCGGGGAGCTGACAAGCAAGGTCGAACTGGAAAAATCGACCCCAGGTCAAGACGGGCAGCCTGCGACCAAAACTTATGTCACGCCCGACGTCGTTGTTCCGGGCGACAGGGTACGCATCTCGGTTATCTTCACGAACAACGGCACAAAGGCCGCGTCGGGTGTCGTCATCGCCAATCCGATCCCGCAAGCGCTGATGTTCGACGGCACGACCGATCAAGCGGGCTTCGGCGTCTCCACCGACGGTGGCAAGAGTTTTGGCGCTTTGGCCTCGCTGACCGTTCCGGTCGAAGGCGCCCCGCCCCGCCCTGCGACCGCTTCCGACGTCACCCACGTCCGCTGGCAATGGTCCGACGCGATTGCACCGGGGCAGAGCCGGTCGGTCGCCTTTTTCGGGCGCGTACGGTAACTTCGAATGACCATCTATTGCGATGAATCGGGCGGCCTCAACACTGGCGTGATGACCTTTTCGGCCGTGATGCTGACGCCCAAGGCGGCCGCCGACATCCACGCACGCTTTCGCAGCGTGACCGGGCTCCGCGGTGAGCTGAAAGGCAGCCGGATCAGCATCGTCGAGCGCGCCTATCTGCTCGAGCTCTTCGACCGCGCGGGCGGCCGCGCTTGGGTCGCCGTCGCCGAGCGCGACAAGCTCGTACAGAACCCAGGCGGCACCCTGCCCAGCGACCTCGCGCTTTACGGCGCATTGCTCAACAGCGCCGTGGGTCACTGGCTGCCCGAAACGGGAGGCGTCTGCACCGACGTCGTGATCGACGACGGGCGCTATGACCCGAAGATATTGTCGCATGTGCGCGAAGAGATACAGGCGGGGCTCGGCCAATGGGGCCGCGCATCGCTGGCCGACAGCAAGCGCAGCGACGGCGTCCAGATCGCCGACGTGATCGCGAACAGCCTGTTCAATATCAAGGTCGGCTCGCCGCGCGCCTATCGTATCCAGCGGATACTGGAACCCATGCTGGCATCGAAGGCGATCCGCATCGCCGAGCTGACCCACCTGCCATGACAAAAGGGCCGCAGTTTCCTGCGGCCCCCTTGGTGATCGATTGATGCAGCGCTTATTCGAAGTCGCTGCCACCGCCCGCGGGGCTGCGCGGCGGCGCAGCGGCGGTCAGGCGAAGCGCTTCGGCCGAGCGGCTGATCGAGCTGATTTCATCGGGCGTATCGTCGTCGTCGACGACGACCTTCTGCATCGAGCCGACGAGCGTTTCCTTGAGATCCTTCGGACGGATCGTCTGCTCGGCGATCTCGCGCAGCGCCACGACGGGGTTCTTGTCGCGGTCGCGATCGACGGTCAGCTCCGAACCACCCGAGATTTCGCGGGCGCGGTGCGCCGACAGCAGAACCAGGTCGAAACGGTTGGGAACTTTGTCGACGCAATCCTCGACGGTAACGCGGGCCATATTGTTTCCTTAGGTATAGGAGAGGCCAGCCCTTTTAGGGGGCATGGCGGCAAGCGCTGCGCGCTAGCAGCCCGGCCGCGCAATGTCAATCAAAGCGCTACCCTTGCGGGCTTTGCGGACACCGGCCTATGACCGGGATGATGACCGAGGCCCATAGCAATGTCGATTTGTCGCAGCGATTGACAGCCGACGTGGCCGGGCACCGGGTCGCGCTGATTTTCGACGGCGAAGAGCGACTTGCGCGCCTGCTCGAACTCATCAACGGCGCGGCGCACAGCATCGACATCATCATGTATATTTTCGAGGCCGATGCGGCGGGCACCCGCATCGTCGATGCCTTGCTGCTTGCCGCGAAGCGCGGCGTTCGCGTGCGCGCCGTCATCGACAGCTTTGGGTCGGGCGACACGCCCGACGGCCTGTTCGCACCGCTGCGCGAAGCGGGCGGCAGCGTCACCTTCTTTTCGCGGCGCTGGCGCTCGACCTATTTGATCCGCAACCATCAGAAGCTGATCCTGATCGACGAATATATCGCTATCACCGGCGGGTTTAACATCGCCAACGCCTATCTCAGCCCGCCGCGCGGCGACTGCTGGTTCGATATCGGCATGATCGTCAGGGGACCGACCGTCGCGCGCGCGACGCAATGGTTCGCCGAAATCCACGATTACACCGTCAACGACGACGGCAAGCTGTTGATGCTGCGGCGGCTGATACGCGAATGGCCGGTCGACGGCGGCGCGGTGTCGTGGCTGGTCGGCGGGCCGACCCAGCGGCTGTCGCCATGGGCGCGCGCGGTGCGCGCCGATCTCGAAGACGCGCGGCAACTCGACATGGCGATGGCCTATTTTTCGCCCGGCCAAGGCATGCTTCGCCGGCTCGCGCGCGTCGCGCAACGCGGGCGCGCGCGATTTGTCATGGCGGGCAAGTCGGACAATCCCGCGACGATCGGCGCATCGCGGCTGCTCTATGGCTATTTGCTGCGCAAGACCGCCGCTGTCTGGGAATATCAGCCGTGCAAATTGCATATGAAGCTGATCGTCATCGACGATGTCGTCTATATCGGATCCGCCAATTTCGACGTCCGTAGCCTGTTCGTGAATGTCGAGGTGATGGTTCGCATCGCCGACGCGGGCTTCGCCGAAAAGATGCGCAATTTCCTCGGCCAGTTGCGACCCGATTGCGAGGTCGTTACGCCGGATTCGCACAAGGCGCGCGCCAGCTGGCTGACGCGGCTTCGCTGGACGCTCGCATGGTTCGTCGTCGGCGTCGTCGACTATACGGTATCGCGAAAATTGAACTTCGGGCTCGGCGACCCCGACCCGGAAGTTTAGTCCTTCCAGCCCCAGAACAGGAAACAGGGCGGGACGTTGACCCATTCGAACGCATTGTCGATGCGGCTGAAATGCGCCGCGAGGAAATCCCGCGCGCGGGCGCGGAACTGATAGACGAGAAAAGCGCCGCCGGGGCGAAGCACACGGTGCGTCGCGGCGGCAATCGCCGGACCGACACCCGCGGGCAGCGTCGAGAACGGCAGCCCCGAGAGCACATAATCGGCCTGTTCGAAGCCGTGCGCGCGCACGATTTCCTCGACGTCGGCGGCGGAGCCGTGGACCGCGATGAAACGGCTGTCGCGGATGTCCTTCCGGAGATAGTCGATAAAATCCTCGTTGGTGTCGATCGCGATCAGCGTCGCGTCGCCCGACATACGCTCAAGTACGGGGCGGCAGAAGGTGCCGACCCCGGGGCCATATTCGACGAACAATTTCGTGTTCTTCCAGTCGACGGGCTTCAGCATGTGGCGGATCAGTGTCGGTGACGACGGCACGATCGACCCGACCATCACCGGATGCTTGATAAAGCCGCGGACGAACATGCCCCACGGCCCGAAAAAGCGTTTGAGGCCCTCGCGCAGCCGACGGCCTAGCGGAGCTTTCTTTTCTTGGGCCTGCGCCCGCGGATTGGTCATGATGGCTTTCGCGTTGTTGCGGTTGCCAAAGGCGTGGCAAAATCGGCGCCGGGGCGCAAGGAAAGAGTCTGTCTTGACTCTGGACAGACGGACCTCCGCGTGTAGGGAGAGGCGGCGTTACCGACCGCGCGCAAGGAGGGGCGAACATGGCGACGACATCGCATTCCATCCCCTCCGATCGCATGGCGGTGCTGTTTGCCGTGATGCTCGTCGCCGCCGCCGGCAACACGGCAATGCAGTCGATCCTGCCCGCAATCGGCGCGAAGCTGCATATTCCGGACGTCTGGGTCAGCCTTGCATTCAGCTGGTCGGCGCTCCTCTGGGTACTCACCGCGCCGCATTGGGCGCGCCAGTCGGACAAGCGCGGCCGCAAGGCGCTTATGGCGTTGGGCGTGATCGGCTTTCTCTCGTCGATGGCGCTTTGCGGCGTCATGCTGTGGCTGGGCCTGTCGGGCTGGCTCGCCGCAGGCACGACCTTCATCCTTTTTGCGCTTTTTCGAAGCCTTTACGGAGGGCTCGGATCGGCGGCCCCACCCGCCGTGCAAGCTTATGTCGCTGCACGTACAGACCCCGAACAGAGGACGCAGGCGTTATCGCTCGTGTCGTCGTCATTCGGTTTGGGTACGGTGATCGGCCCGGCTATCGCGCCTTTTTTTATCTTGCCCTTCGTCGGTCTCGCCGGTCCGTTGCTGGTGTTTGCACTGATCGGACTCGGCGTCCTGATCGCTCTGCGATGGCGCCTGCCAGACGATGTTCCGCGCTTTGCTGCGCGCGGCGCGATCGTATCCTATCCAACGACCGGGGCCTCGCCGCAAACCGCGGCAGAAGAGGCCGAAGAGCAAGTTCTCGATCCGAGCGAACCCCACCCTCCCCTTAAGTGGTCCGACAAGCGCGTGCGGCCTTGGCTCCTTGCCGGGCTGTTCGGCGGACAAGCGCAAGCGATGGTGCTCGGCGTCATTGGTTTCCTGATTCTCGATCGTCTGCATCTGCGGCTGCGCCCCGACGAGGGTGCCGCGATGACGGGGATCGTGTTGATGGCGGGCGCCTTCGCAACATTGCTCTCACAATGGGGCTTGATCCCGTTGCTTAAGATGTCGCCGCGCACGGCGGTGCTCTGCGGCGCCACCCTCGGCGGCCTCGGGACAGTGATGACCGGCCTGTCGTACGACTTCCACGGAATCATCATCGGCTTCGCGCTTGCGTCGCTCGGCTTCGGGCTTTTCCGCCCGGGCTTCACTGCGGGCGCATCGCTGTCGGTGCCGCGCCGCGATCAGGGAAGCGTCGCAGGCATGACCGCGTCGATCAACGGATCGGCCTATATTGTGTCGCCCGCGATCGGTGTGCTGCTCTATAATTGGCACGCGATGGTCGCGTATGGCCTGATGGCGGGCTTTTGCGGCTGGCTGGTCCTGTGGGGCTGGTCGGCGCTGAAACCGAACCAGCCCACGGAACAGCGGCCTTAGTCGGTCGCGTCGTCGTGCTTGCGCTCGCGGACGGGCTTGAGCATGCCGGGCGCGAAGAAGCCGATCGGATCGACGCTCATCGCGGCCTGCTTGATCTCGCCCTGGATCTTTTCATAATCCTTTTCCATCGCCTCGGTGACCGAGGCGCGGGTGTCCTTCAGCGCGGTTTCGAAATCCGCCATCGTCACCGTGTCGCTGTCGAGCGAGCGTTTGAGCGCAGCAAGACCGGCGCGGCGTGTCAGATCCTCCAAGTCAGCGCCGGTAAAGCGATCCGACTTTTCAGCTAGCACCGTAAGGTCCACATCTTTCGCCAGCGGCATCTTGCCCGTCTGGATTTCAAGGATGCGCTTGCGGCCTTCCGCGTTCGGCACCGACACATAGATCAGCTCATCGAGCCGGCCCGGGCGAAGCAGCGCCGGATCGATCAGGTTCGGGCGGTTCGTGGCGCCGATGACGACCACCGACTGCATCTCCTCAATCCCGTCCATCTCGGCGAGGATCGTGTTGACGACACGTTCGGTCACCTGCGGTTCGCCCGATGCCCCGCTGCCACGCGCGGGCACCAGGCTATCGAGTTCGTCGATGAAGATGATCGTCGGCGCCACCGCGCGCGCGCGCGCAAAAAGCCGCGCAATCTGCTGCTCGCTCTCGCCATACCATTTCGAGAGCAGATCCGACGATTTGATCGAAATGAAATTGGCATCAGATTCGCGTGCCGCGGCCTTTGCGAGCAAGGTTTTTCCGGTTCCGGGCGGGCCGTAGAGCAGAAAACCTTTTGCCGCACGAATACCGAGCCGGCGGAATGCCTCGGGATTCTTCAGCGGCAGCTCGATCCCTTCGATCAGCTTGTCGCGTGCAGCATCGAGCCCGCCGATGTCGCTCCAGCGCGTTTTCGGCGCCTGCACCATCACTTCGCGCATAGCCGACGGCTGCACGCGTTTCAGCGCGTTATTGAAGTCCTCGCGTGTCACGCGCAGTTCTTCGAGCACCTCGGCCGGGATCGTCCCTTCGGCCAAATCGAGCTTCGGCATGATCCGCCGCACCGCCTCGATCGCAGCTTCACGCGTCAGAGCCGCCATGTCAGCGCCGACGAAGCCAAAGGTCGTGCGCGCGAGTTCCGCTAGGTCGACATTCTCAGCCAGCGGCATGCCGCGTGTGTGGATGCCAAGGATTTCGCGCCGCCCGCTCTCGTCAGGAACGCCGATCACAATTTCTCGATCGAAACGGCCGGGACGACGCAGTGCCTCGTCGATGGCATCGGGGCGATTGGTCGCGGCGATCACGACAAGGTTCGTTCGCGGCTCCAGCCCGTCCATCAGCGTCAACAGCTGCGCAACGAGGCGCTTTTCAGCCTCGCCCTGCACCTGCCCACGCTTCGGCGCGATCGAATCGATTTCGTCAATGAACAGGATCGACGGCGCAGCCTTTGCCGCAGCTTCGAACACATCGCGCAGCCGCTTCTCGGACTCGCCGTAAGCGCTACCCATGATTTCCGGGCCGTTGATCAGGAAGAATTGGGCGTCGCTTTCATTGGCAACGGCGCGCGCGAGGCGCGTCTTGCCCGTTCCCGGCGGGCCGTGCAGCAACACCCCGCGCGGCGGATCGACACCGAGGCGCTGGAAGAGTTCGGGATAGCGCAGCGGCAGTTCGACCATCTCGCGAAGCTGATCGATCGTCTCGCCCAGCCCGCCGAGATCGTCATAGGTGACGTCGGTACGGCGGGCGTCCTGCGGCTCCTGATACTCGGGAAGCAGTTCTATTTCGGTATTCTCGTCGATGAAGACGACCCCCTTGGGGGTGGCGGAAACGACGAGCAGGCGCACCTCGGCCAGCGCATAGGCCGGCGCGTTGAGCATCTGGCGGAGCTGGGGCGGCATATCGCCCGACTCCACCCGCTGTTGCCCCGCGGTCGCGACCGTATCGCCGGCGACCACAGGACGGCCGAAGAAGCTCCGCTTCAACGCATTGGCCGAACCCTGAAGGCGCAAATTCTCCTGCGCCGGCGCGAAAACAACCCGCGTGGCCGGACGCGCTTCAATGCGGCTCAGTTCCACCATATCGCCAGCGCCCGCGCCCGCATTGGCGCGCTGAAGGCCGTCGAGACGGATGACTTCAAGCCCCTCATCTTCGGCATAGGGCAACACGACACGCGAGGCGGTTTGCCGCTTGCCGCTGATCTGGACGATATCGCCTTCCGTCACGCCGAGTTCGGCCATCGCAGAGCGTGGAATGCGCGCAATCCCGCCACCGCTTTCCTCGGCACGCGAATTCGCGACCTGCAGTTTCACCTGTTTTTCTTTTACCGCTGCATCGGCCAAGGCGTGTCTCCCGCAAAATGGTCAGAATGCGAAGATAGGATGGTGGTTCCCGATTTGCGACCCCCGGCACCGCAGCAACTTATGACGCACTGCACAAAATTCTGGCTTGTCCGCCAAGGTCATGCCATCATCGGTAACCGATATGCCACGCCTTCCCCCCATCAGCAGCATGGAAGCCTTTCTGGAGGTCGCCCGCCACGGCACGGTCAAGGCGGCCGCAATCGAGCTCGGCTTGTCGATGCCCGCGCTATCGCGCCGCATCCAGACGCTCGAACATGCCGTCGGCCGGCCGCTGTTCAACCGCCATCATCACGGGCTCAGTCTGACCGAAGCGGGCCGGGCGCTGCACGAACAATTGTCGCCGATCCTCGACGAACTGCGCACGGTGATCGAACAGGTCGGTAGCCCCGACGCCTCGCTCCGCCTGCACCTCAACGTCCTGCCGCTCTTTGCGCAGCAGCGCCTGTTTCCGCGCCTTCCCGAACTGCGCAGCAAACATCCCGAACTCCATATCGACATCGACACCATGTCGCATGCCGAAGCGCGGCTGGGTGACGGCATCGACGCCGCAATCGCCCTCGCCCGCTCGATCGACCCCGTGCTCTATGCGGCACGGCTCGACCAGGACAAGGTGTTCCCGATTGCGTCGCGGACGCTGACCGACGGTGACCGCGCGATCACCGTGCCCGAACAGATGCAGCGGATGACGATCCTGCTCCACCGCGAGATGCCCGAGACCTTTACCGAATGGAAGAAGGCGATCGGCATGCCCTATCTGGAACCGGCGGGGATCGATTATTTCGATTCGGGGCCACTGATGCTGGAGGCCGCGGCGCAGGGGATCGGCGTCGCCTTCATGCACGGCCATCATTTCGACGACGCGCACGATCCGCGCCTCGTCCGCCTGTTCGATTTCGACGTCGACAGCCCGTACAGCTATTGGTTCGTGTGCCGCCCGCGCGCGCTGCGCCAGCCGGCGGTGAAATTGTTCCACGACTGGCTGCTCGCGGCAAAAATCTGACCGGCAAGGCACCGTGCGAGCCCCTTCGGGCCGGTTCTCAAAATCTGGAAAATGGTGCTGCTGGACAGGATTGAACTGTCGACCTCGTCATTACCAATGACGCGCTCTACCACTGAGCTACAGCAGCAACCGGGGCGCCGGCAAACACATGTTCGCTGGGCAGGCGCGGCCTATGGCGGGGTGCCTTGCGCCTGTCAAGCCGCGAGGCTTGACGATGCGGCAATTTCGCGGGCATGGCGCTTCGGGTGAGCAAGACGCCCTCCCCCGCCGATATCGAACGCGAGCGCCGCCTCGCCGAGGCGCTGCGCGCCAATCTGCGCAAACGCAAGGCGCAGACGCGCGATGCGAAGGCCGAAACCCCGCCTAAAGACTGACGGTCACCGTTACCGGATCGCCTTCGGCCAACCCTTCCGCCTTTCGGACGGCTGCCTTGACCGGCAACAACCAGCCGCCGCTTTCCTTGTGCGGAAAAACGGAAGTCTTCCAGTGCGTATCGCCAATATTCGCCTCGACGCGAGCCGATCCGAATCCCTTGCGCCCGTCGAGCCATTGGCCCGTGATCGCCGCCATGCGAATCCCGTCGGCAGCCTCGCCCGCGATGGTCACGAAGAACCACGCCGCCGGCGCCGTCGCCGACTGCCAGCGCCAAAGCGGCGTCGTGACGGTGAAATCTTCCAAGATGCTACTTCGCGACGACCGGACGCACCGGCACCGGAATATTGCAGATATCGGCGCCGCCCGCCGGAAGGATGAAGAAGGGGTCGCGGCGATTTTGGCGGGCATCGGCATAGCGCGCGAAGGTTTCGCTTTCTGTCGACAAATATTCGAAGCGCGGTTGCTGCGCTGCAGGCAGCTCGGTCGCAAGGCGAATCGAGGCAATCGCCACACGTTCGGCCGGGTCTTCGTAGAAACCAAGCGCACCGGTGCCGCGCGGCAGGCTCGACAAATGCTCGATTCCACCGATCACGCGGCCGACGACTGCTATGTTGCGGTCGAGGTGTCGCGGGGCGTGGCCGATCACCGTATAAAGTTCCGCGCCCGATCCCGTGTCGGGCGACAGGTTCCGACCGACCCCGACCATGCCATAGCAATGCACCGGCCAAGCCTTGTCGATCACTGCATAATCCCAAATCGGCAGGCGTTCACCCTCTGCACTGGTCTTTGCCTGGCCCCGCTCCACCTTCGACAGGACCGCAAGCGGCATTCCCGCGACAAATGCGTAGGAGCTGGCATAGGGGTCCGCGACCTTCTTGGACGGCGGTGTTTTCGGTGTCGGGACGACCACCATCATTGTTCGCGCGGGTTGCTTGCCATTGCTCGTCCAGACCGTCTTGATCGATCCATCGCCGACCGTTTGATATTCACTCTCCGCCACCGTCGCCAACCCTCTCGGAAGCGCCTTCTTCTCGGTCGCATCACCCCATTGCGCGACATAATTATCCTGCACGCGGTTCACGCTCGTCCCGTCCCACCAGTGCGCGGCGGCGAGTTTGCGGATGTTGCCGATCCATCCCTGGCTGAACGGCGCGGGCATCAACTGGATGACCACGCGGCGCGGCTTGCCTTTGGCATCGGGCGCGAGGTCCATCACGAGCAGGTCCGATGGCGCGATGGCAATCCAGTCGCTCGCCGGCGCAGAGGCCACAATCTCGCCCGGCGACGGGATCGGTGCGGGCTCTTGGGCGAGTGCGGGAAGGACAAGCGACGCGGCGGCAACGGCCGTCAGGAGCAGATGTTTCATGCCATCTGTCTGCCATGCCCAATCGGCTTGCGAAAGCCCCGCCAAGCGATTAGGGCGCCCCTTCCAGTGCATGCGGAGCGGTGGCCGAGTGGTCGAAGGCGCTCGCCTGGAAAGTGAGTATACGCCAAAAGCGTATCGAGGGTTCGAATCCCTCCCGCTCCGCCATTTCCCGAACCATTCAGATCGCGTCGCTCACAGTCACCAGAAGCGTTCGGTGGCGCTGAAATGCTCATGCGCATCGACTGCAGGCTATCCGACGCGTGATGCGCGACTGCTGAAAGCGCCACCCGACGCAACCGGGCAGGTGAAGACAATCTATAGCTTGGAAAACCCGCGGTTCTGGTCGCCTTTGGGCAATGACAGAAGGGGAATGGCGCACCCGGAACGATTCGAACGTCCGACCCTCAGATTCGTAGTCTGATGCTCTATCCAGCTGAGCTACGGGTGCGTGGAGAGGCGCCTTTAAGACCCGTTGTGCGGGGGCGCAACCCCCTATTTCAGCTTTGTGACCGTTCCGCACGACGATTGGCGGCGGATCGCGTCGAGCGCGCCGATTTCCGCGGGCTCTTTCAGCAAAATGCGGATCAGCGCGATGCCATGATCATGGTTCGTGCGAGCGACTTCGGCGCCTTTTGGGACCGCCTGCCCCTCGCGCGCGACGATGATTCGAAACGGCTTGCCGCCTGCCTCGACATCGTTGCGCACGAAAATCACGTCGGTTGCGGTGTCGAAGATGCTGAGCGAGGTGTAGCGGCCGGGAACCGGCGTGACGTCGATGGCGATCGGGCCGTTCGAAATATTATACGGACAGCTCGAATAAGCGAGATCGGGGCTCGGTCGCACGACCGGCTGACGCTCGGGCGTCGCGAGATTGCCATAGGACATGGTGTTGATACCGCCCTGCCCCAGCCGCTCGATCGCGACATTCATCAGGCCATAGGGAATCGCCCATATCGCGGCATAGGCTGTAACAGCGGCGACGATGAGGCCAAAGGCGAGCGGGCCGAGCCAATTGCGCATCTCAGCAGCCCTCCTTCACGATTTTCGGCAGCGCGGCCTTTTCGGGATTGGCGCGGAAGGCCTTTCCGGGATTGTACATGCGAAGGGTCAGGTGGAAGGGCTGCCCCTTCGTCCCCGGCAGCCACGCGCCCTCAGCGGGCTTCGACGGCGAGATGGTGACGCGCCATTCGCCTTTGGCATCGAGCGCGACGTTGGCGCCGTTCACCGACCAGATATTCGCCGGATTGACGACCAGATAGCCCGCCTCGTCATAGATGGTGACGCTCCACCAGCGCGCGTCGAGCGGCGTGCCCGACAGGCTGTAACGGCAATTGCCGTCGAGCTTCGCACCAGCGGCGTCGGTCTTGGCCGACCAATAGATCGTTTCCTTCGCCGGGAGCGCCAGCAGCCCGCCGCGCGCCACCGCGGCGCGCGTGATCGGATCGGTCGCCTTGGTGCCATAGCCGAGCGAGGTCGACCAGGGACCATTTTCGATCCCGCCGTCGCGCAGCCCGCCGGTGGTGAGCGCCCATGCCGCGCCGAGCCCCACCGCCAATCCGCCCACCAAAGTGATCGTATAGCGGTGCCAGCTCTTCATGCGGTTGCCCCCGGTTATTTGCCCTGTTTCAACGCAGCCTGGGCGGCGGCGAGCCGGGCGATGGGGACACGGTAAGGCGAGGCGCTAACATAGTCGAGGCCCGTCTTTTCGCAGAAATGGATGCTAGGCGCGTCGCCGCCATGCTCGCCGCAGATGCCGAGCTTGACGTTGGAACGCGTCTTGCGACCCCGGTCAGCGGCGATCTCGATCAGTTGGCCGACACCCTCAACGTCGAGGCTGACGAACGGGTCGGTCAGGAAAATGCCCTTGTCGACATATTGCGTGAGGAAGCGTCCCGCATCGTCGCGGCTGATGCCGATCGTCGTCTGCGTCAGGTCGTTGGTGCCGAAGCTGAAGAATTCGGCGCTCTCGGCGATCTCGCCCGCCATCAGCGCGGCGCGCGGCAGCTCGATCATCGTGCCGACGAGATAGGCGATCTCGCGCCCCTTTTCGGCGAACACCGCCTTGGCCTGGCTATCCACGACCGCCTTCATCAGGTCGAATTCGCGGCGCGTCGCCACCAGCGGGATCATCACCTCGGGAATCGGCGCTGCGCCCGTTTCGGCGGCGACGTCGCACGCCGCCTCGAAAATCGCGCGCGCCTGCATCTCGTAGATTTCGGGATAGGTGACGCCGAGACGGCAGCCGCGATGGCCAAGCATCGGATTGAATTCGTGCAGTTCGTTCGCGCGGGCCTTCAGCGCTTCGATACCCACGCCTGCCGCAGCGGCAACATCGGCGAAATCCTCTTCGCGCGTCGGCAGGAATTCGTGGAGCGGCGGATCGAGCAGGCGGATCGTCACCGGAAGTCCCGCCATCACGCCGAAGATCGCGGCAAAATCGCCCCGCTGTTCGGGCAACAGCTTGGCGAGGGCGGCGCGGCGGCCAGCTTCGCTGTCGGCGAGGATCATCTCGCGCACCGCAGTAATACGCGCGGCGTCGAAGAACATATGCTCGGTGCGGCAGAGCCCGATGCCCTCGGCACCGAAGTCGCGCGCGACCTGCGCGTCGGCGGGGGTTTCGGCGTTGGCGCGCACCTTCATGCGGCGGACCTTGTCGGCCCACACCATCAGCGTACCGAAGTCGCCGACGAGTTCGGGGAGCAACGTCTTGACCTCGCCCGCCATCACTTCGCCGGTCGAGCCGTCGAGGGTCAATATGTCGCCTTCGCGAAGTTCACGGCCCGCAACACGCAACACGCGTGCATTGCCGTCGATCGACAGCCCGCCCGCGCCCGAGACGCACGGACGGCCCATACCGCGCGCCACCACGGCGGCGTGTGACGTCATGCCGCCACGCGCGGTCAGGATGCCCTTCGCGGCGTGCATGCCATGGATGTCTTCGGGCGAGGTTTCGACGCGGACAAGGATCACGGCCTCGCCCATTTCGGCCGCCTTTTCGGCGCCGTCGGCGGTGAACATGATCTTGCCCGACGCCGCGCCGGGGCTGGCTGGCAGCCCCTTGGTGAGCACATCGCGCGGCGCATCGGGGTCGAGCGTCGGGTGGAGCAGCTGGTCGAGCGCGCCCGGATCGACGCGACCAACGGCTTCCTCTTCCGAAATCAACCCCTCGGCGGCCATTTCGACCGCGATGCGCAGCGCCGCCTTCGCGGTGCGCTTGCCCGAACGGGTTTGCAGCATCCACAAAGTCCCGCGTTCGACAGTGAACTCGATGTCCTGCATGTCGCGATAGTGCGTTTCGAGCGTGTCGAAGACGCCGCCGAGCTCGGTGAAGGTCTCGGGCATCGCCTCTTCCATCGACAGCGGCTTGGCGCCCGCCTTTTCACGCGCGATTTTCGTGAGATATTGCGGCGTCCGGATGCCCGCGACAACGTCCTCGCCCTGCGCATTGATCAGCCATTCGCCGTACCAGGCGCGCTCGCCGGTCGCGGGATCGCGCGTGAAGGCGACGCCGGTGGCCGAGGTGTCGCCCATATTGCCGAACACCATCGCCTGCACATTGACTGCGGTCCCCCATTCGGCGGGGATCGAGTTCAGGCGGCGATAAACTTTCGCACGGTCGCTTTCCCAGCTCGCGAACACCGCGCCGACCGCGCCCCACAGCTGGTCGTTCGGCTCCTGCGGGAAAGGCGCCCCGGTCTCGCGCTCGACGATCGCCTGATATTCCTTGACCAGCGCCTGCCAGTCTTCGGCCGACATCTCGGTATCGAGATAGAAGCCCTTGTCTTCTTTCGCGATTTCCAGCGCTTCTTCGAACTCGGCATGGTCGAGCCCCATGACGACGTCGGCGTACATCTGGACGAAGCGGCGATAGCTGTCCCACGCGAAGCGCGGATCGCCCGACGCTTCGGACAGGCCGACGACGGTCTTGTCATTAAGCCCGAGGTTGAGGACGGTATCCATCATCCCCGGCATCGACACGCGCGCGCCCGAACGGACCGAGACGAGCAAAGGATCGGCCGCATCGCCGAATTTCTTGCCCGTGATCCCCTCGATATGCGCGATGCCCGCGGCGACATCCTCGACCAGCCCGGCCGGGAATTGCTCGCCATTGGCATAATAAGCGGTGCAGACGTCGGTGGTGATCGTAAAGCCCGGGGGCACCGGCAGTCCGATCGAGGCCATTTCGGCGAGGTTCGACCCCTTGCCGCCCAGCAATTCCTTCGAACGCTCGGCCGTCGTGGCCGCGCCGCCGAACAAATGCACCATCTTCGTCATCATATGCTCCTGCTGCCCCGGGGAGGAGGTTGCGGCTGGGTAGGTATGCAATCGCTCTTCGTCGATTCAGTTTTGCTTCGTTCGTTCAAAGGGGCCGTAGGATCAGCCCTCGATTTTCGAGAAATCGGCGACGCCATGCACCGCGCCGGTAAATCGCGCGAGCAGGCCGAGGCGATAGGCGCGGACCGCTTCATCGGGGTCGTTGACCATCACGCCGTCAAAAAAGGCGTCGATCGGGGCGCGGAGCGACGCGAGCGCGGCCATCGCGTCGGTGAAGCGTTCGTCGGCGACGGCGACAGAAGCCGCTGGCTCGGCGGCGTCGAGCGCCGCGAGCAGCGCCTTATCCATTTCCGTCGCCCCAGCGAAAGCTGGGGCCGCCATCGTCGGCGCACTATCGCCATTGATCCCAGCTTTCGCTGGGATGACAGTATCTTTGCCCGCCTGCTTCAGGATATTCGCCGCCCGCTTGTAGCCCGCGAGCAAATTGGTGCCGTCCTCGGTCGCCATGAACGCCTGCAACGCTTTCACGCGGGCGAGCAGGCGAACAAGATCATCCTCGCCGCCGAGCGCGAACACCGCGTCGATCAGGTCGTGGCGGACACCGGCTTCGCGTTGCTGGACCTTGAGGCGATCGGCGAAGAAGTCGAGAAGCGCGATGAAGTTTACATCGACACTACCGAACGGCGGATAGTCCTTCAGCGCCTGCGCGTTAATCGGCAACTGTTGGACCAGCGCATTGAAGGCGGAGAGCACATGAAGCCGAACGCCGTTCGCCTGAATCAAAGAGAGCACACCCAACGCCGCTCGCCTTAAAGCAAATGGATCTTTCGAGCCGGTCGGAACCATTCCAAAGGTAAAGAAGCCAATTAGGCTGTCCAGCTTATCCGCCAGCGCTACGGCCACTGTCACCGGCGCAGTCGGCACGTCATCGCCCTGCCCGACCGGCTTGTAATGGTCGCGGATCGCATCAGCGACCGCATCGGGCAAGCCCTCGGCGCGGGCGTAATAGCCGCCCATCAGGCCCTGCAGTTCGGGAAATTCGCCGACCATTTCGGTGACGAGATCGGCTTTCGCCAGCTCGGCCGCCTGCCGCGCGAGCCCGGGTTCGCAGTTCGGGACGATGCCTTCGCTCGCCAGCCATTCGGCCAGCTTCGCGACGCGTTCGACCTTGTCGGCGACGGTGCCCAGCTTTTCGTGGAAGGTGATGTTCGCCAGCTTTTCGGCGTGCTGCGCGAGCGTCTTCTTCTGGTCCTGTTCCCAGAAGAAGCGCGCATCCGACAGCCGCGCTGCGAGCACCTTGCGATTGCCCGCGACGATCTCCGCGCCGCCGTCCTTCGCGTCGATGTTGGCGGTGCAGACGAAGCCGTTCGCCAGCTTGCCGTCGGCGCCGTTCACGACAAAATATTTCTGGTTCACGCGCGCGGTGAGCTGGATGACCTCAGGCGGCACTTCGAGGAACGCTTCGTCGAAGCGGCCGAGCAGCGGAACCGGCCATTCGGTGAGGCCGGCATTCTCGATTACCAGCCCCTCGTCCTCGACGAGCGTCAGCCCGGCGTCGGCCGCGGCCTTGGCGGCGCCGTCGCGGACGATCGCCTGCCGTTCCTCATGGTCGACAATGACGTGGCACGCGCGCAGCTTCTCGGCGTAATCGGACGCTGAACCGATCGTGATCTCGCCCGGGCAATGGAAGCGGTGGCCGCGCGTCGCGAAACCTGCAGAAATCCCGCTAACTTCACATGGCACAAGCTCTTCGCCGAAGATCGCGACGATCCCCGACAACGGGCGGACCCAACGCAGGCTTTCGCTGCTGGCGCTTTCCTTGCCCCAGCGCATCGACTTGGGCCACGAAAAGCCGCGAACGATCGCGGGGATCGCCTCGGCAAGCACTTCGACGGTCGCGCGGCCGGGCTTGTCAATCACGGCGAAATACACGCCATCGCGGTCTTCGAGCTGTTCTTGCGTCAGGCCGGTCTTGCGAAGGAAGCCTTCGAGCGCCTGCGGCGGCGCGCTGCTACGCGGCCCCTTGAGCTCCTCGCTGACGGCCGCGGTCGCTTCGGGCAGCCCCTTGGCGATCAGCGCAAGGCGGCGCGGGGTCGACCAGATGGTGAGGTCGCCAGCTTCGAGGCCCGCGGCGCCCAGTTGCGCGCGGAACAGCTTTTCCAGCTCGGCGCGTGCGCCGGCCTGCATCCGCGCCGGGATTTCCTCACTGCGCAGTTCGAGAAGAAAGTCGGTCACAGCGTCCACCCCGGATATTTTGCGGTCCAGCGTTCGGACTGGCTGTCGATCCACGCCTTGCAGCTGCCCTTCGCGAGGTCGCGGACGCGCGCCATATAGTTGGCACGTTCCTGCACGCTGATCACGCCGCGCGCCTGGAGCAGATTGAACAAATGGCTCGCTTCGATCGCCTGATCATAGGCGGCGAGCGGGACATTCGCCGCGATCGCGCGCTTGCACTCTTCCTCGGCGGCCTTGAAGCCCGCGAAAAGCGTATCGGTATCGGCGACCTCGAAATTCCATTTCGAGAACTGGCGTTCGTTTTCCAGGAACACGTCGCCATAGCTGACCGCAGCGACATCGCCGACCGCGTCCGAAAAGCGCAGGTCGTACACATTGTCGACATTCTGGATATACATGGCGAGGCGCTCGAGCCCGTAGGTGAGCTCACCCGCGACGGGCTTGCAGTCGAAACCGCCCATCTGCTGGAAATAAGTGAACTGGGTGACTTCCATTCCGTCGCACCAGACTTCCCAGCCCAGCCCCCACGCGCCGAGCGTCGGCGATTCCCAGTCATCCTCGACAAAACGGATGTCGTGGAGCAGCGGGTCGATGCCGATCGCGGCCAGCGAGCCGAGATACTGCTCCTGCAGGTCGGCGGGCGACGGCTTCAGGATCACCTGATATTGGTAATAATGCTGGAGCCGGTTCGGGTTCTCGCCATAGCGGCCATCTGTGGGCCGGCGGCTCGGCTGGACATAGGCGACGTTCCACGGCTCGGGACCGAGACTGCGCAGCGTCGTCGCGGGGTGAAAAGTCCCCGCCCCCACGCGCATGTCATAGGGCTGCAAAATCGCGCAACCGCGCGCGCTCCAGTAATTATGCAGCGTCAGGATCATGTCCTGAAAGCTGAGTGGTGTCTTGTCCGCCCCGTCGGCCACAGCCGCAATTCCTTCGCAGGTGCAAAAATCGCCGCCGCATTGGCCTAGCGGCGGCGCACGGTCAAGGCTCCCCGCCTTTCATCACGGCGCGAAAATGCGCGACTTGGTCAGGTGTGCAAAACTTTTTGTAAGGTTTTATTGACATGGTCAGCGAATCGCGACATATGGTCATGCATACCTGACATGAAGACAGGTTGAGTTGACCAAGACCCCGTCGATCCAAGGAGAATAGACATGGTGACCCGCACGCTGATCCTCGCCCTCTCGCTCACTGCTGCCCCCGCCGTGGCTGTCGCGACCGAAAATCGCGCCGTCGAAGTCCGCGTCGATGATCTCAGCCTGACCCGCACGGCCGATCGCGAGCGCCTCGACACCCGGCTGAAAAGCGCAGCGCGCAGCGTCTGCCGCACTGGTCTTCGCGGTGCTGCCGAATCTGCCCGCCAGTCGGCATGCGTCTCAAACGTCCTTTCCAGTGTCGAATTCCAGGCCGAACAGGCGATCGCCCGCGCACAAAACGGCACGCAGCTCGCGCTGCTGATGATCGACGCCGCGCGGTAACATGGGATCGGGACGACTTCGCTCGCGCCGTACCTCCCCGGTGACGGCTGGCGACCTGGGCTGGAGCGCCCTCTCTATGACGGCGCTCCAGTCTCTTGCCTCGCGAAGGACTGTCCCGTCCTGCCCCCAATCCCGACCATCCCGAAGGCGCGGACAAAAATTCCCTTCCCCGACATTTCGGTGCGCTATGGGGAAGGCCGTGATCCTTCGGATGGAAATGCTGGCGAGGCGCCGATGAACAATAAATTGAAAGTGCTGCGCGCGATGCGGAACTGGAGCCAGGCGGAACTTGCCGACCGGCTCGATGTCTCACGGCAGGCGGTGAATGCGATCGAAACGGGGAAATACGACCCCTCGCTACCGCTCGCCTTCAAGCTCGCACGGCTGTTCGAAATGCCGATCGAAGAGATTTTCGACGACGGCCACGAAGGAAATAGCAATGACTGAGACCCGGAATATGAAACGTCCGATGTCGCCGCGCCGCAAACGTTACTGGATTGCGCTCGGCTTGGCAGGTGCGTTCGGCGGCGTATTGGGCGCGTGGATGCAGATGGCGCAGAGCGACGGTCCGGCGATCGGCCTCGCATTGCTCAGCAACTCCGCCTTGCCTGCCAATTTCGCGATCGGCGCGTCGATGGTGTGGGTCGTCGGCATGGCCATCTCGCTGATCCTCTATCATCGCTCGGTCGACGATCATGAGGAGCGCGCCTATCTGTGGGCGGGCACCGCGGCCTGGTACACGCTGACGCTCGCGGCGCCGACCTGGTGGGTGCTCCACCGCGCCAGCCTTGCCCCCGCGCCCGATGTCATGCTGCTGTTCCTCGGCGCGCTCGCGGTCAACGCCATCGTCTGGCTGTGGCTCAAATACCGCTGAGTATTTTCCGCTCCCCTTCCCCGTTCGATCCGGCCATAAGCGCCCGTAACGAAAGTGATTTCCCGATGAAAACCTGGTTCAAGAAGCTTGCCACCACCTGCTCGATCGTGGCCTTCTCGGCGACTGCGGCGCTTCCCGCCGTCCACGCGGCCGAGCCTGCCGCCGCTGCGCCCCCCGCCACGACCGACGCCGACCCCGCGCTGTGGGTCGTCAAGGACAAGGACACGACGATCTATCTCTTCGGCACCGTCCATGTGCTGAAACCCGGCCTCGGCTGGTTCGACGAGGCGGTGAAGACGGCGTTCGACAAGTCCGACGAGCTGATGCTCGAAATGGTGATGCCCGAAGATCAGGCGGCGATGGCGAAGGAAATGATGCCGCTGGCGATGGACCAGAGCGGCAAGACGCTCTCGTCACGCCTCGATCCCGAGCAGCTCAAGGCCTATCAGGCCGCGCTGGCGAGCCTTGGCATCGCGCCGGCGCAGTTCGATATGTTCGAGCCGTGGTTTCCCGCCATGACCCTGTCGGTGCTGCCGCTTACCAAATTGGGTTACGATCCCGAACAGGGCGTCGAAAAACTGCTGACAAGCTCGGCCAAAAAGGCGGGGAAGCCGGTTGCCGGTCTCGAAACGCTGGGCCAGCAGCTCGGCTATTTCGATACGCTTCCCGAAAACCAGCAGATCGGTTTCCTGAATTCGGTGGTCAGGGATCTCGACAAGCTGGGGCCGCAACTCGACAAGATGGTCGCGCAGTGGGCGAAGGGCGATCCCGACGCGCTGGCCGTAACGATGAACGAAAGCCTGGCCGAGACGCCCGAACTCGGGAAGGTGCTGCTTTGGGATCGCAATGCCCGCTGGGCCGATCAATTGAAGGCACGGATGGACCAGCCCGGCACGGTGTTCGTTGCGGTCGGCGCGGGCCATCTGGCAGGCGAAAAAAGCGTGCAGGATTATCTGAAGGCACGCGGCATCGTCGCCAAACGGGTCAAATATTGACCGGGGCGCCCCGCCCTTCCGGCCATTTGGGTCGCCGCCTTGCGGCGGCCCTTTTGCCGTGCCTGCTCGCCGCATGTGGCACTGCCGAGCCCGCACGGCAGGCGAAGCCGGCGATGTGGCTGGTCGCCGACGATGATACGCAAATCTATATGCTGGGCGCGATGCATGCGCTGCCGCGCGGCACCGACTGGGACGGCGGCAAGGTCGCCGAGGCGGTGGGGTCCGCCGACGAGTTGGTGATGGAATTGTCGCCCGAGGAGCTGGCGGAGGCAGGCAGCGTCTTCCAAGCGCTCGCGCCGCGGACCGCGCCACTCGCGATGGAGAAGCGGCTGCCGCCTCCCGCCCTCGCGGGCTATCGGGCGCTCGAGGCCAGCGGCGGCGATTTCGGCGGCGACGCGCTCGACGATTGGGCGGTGATGGTGCTGATGGGCCAGCGCGTCGCGCAAAATGCGGCGCTGGATTCGTCGGGCGGTGTCGAAACGCGCCTGACACAGCGGTTCGCGGACGCCGGAAAGCCGATCCGCGGTCTCGAGACCGCGCGCGAACAACTGATGTTCTTCGAAACGCTCGATCCGGCGACGCAGCGCACACTCCTGACCCGCGCGGCCGAAAATTCCGCCGATGCCGTGAAGGAGGTCGGCGCGCTGACTGCCGCGTGGGGCCGCGGCGACGTCGCGGCGCTGGAAAAGGTCATCAACGAGGATGTCGACGCTGTGCCCGCGGCACGAAAGGCCATCATCACCGACCGCAACAGGCGCTGGAGCGCATGGGTGCAAAAGCGGCTGGAGCAACCGGGTACGGTGCTGATGGCGGTCGGCGCCGGCCATCTGGTCGGGCCCGACGGCGTGCCGGCGATGCTCGAAGCCGAGGGGCTCAAGGTCCGCCGCGTACAATAAGCGCGGCGGCGCTTGCATTTCGGCCACTTCCCCGCTAAGCGCCGCCGCTTCCGTCCATGGTCATCCCTGGAGGCGTGGCGGACTGTGAAATCTGTTTCGGAGAAAAATGATGAGCGACCAGCTGGTGCTGTCGGCCGAGACGCGTGATCGCGGAGGCAAGGGAGCCTCGCGTGAACTGCGTCGTAATGGCCGCGTCCCCGCCGTTGTCTATGGCGGCAAAGAAGAACCCCTGATGATCCACGTCGAAGAAAAGCTGCTGATGAAGCAGCTGATGACGGGTCACTTCATGAACTCGGTCGTGATGATCGAAGTCGGTGGCAAGCAGGTGCGGACCCTGCCGAAGGACGTCGCTTTCCACCCGGTCAAGGATCGTCCGATCCACGCCGACTTCCTGCGCATTTCGAAGGATGCGACGGTTCAGGTCGCGGTTCCGGTCGTGTTCGCGAACGAAGACGCCTCGCCGGGCCTGAAGCGTGGCGGCGTGCTGAACATCGTTCGTCACGAGCTGGAACTCGTCTGCGACGCGGACAAGATCCCCGACGAGATCGCGATCGACGTCACCGGCTTTGATGTCGGCGATTCGATCCACATCAGCAACGTCACCCTGCCCAAGGGCGTCGCAAGCGCGATCACCGATCGCGACTTCACCATCGCCACCATCGTCGCCCCGTCGGCGCTCAAGTCGAGCGACGGCGACACGACGAAGGACGAAGGCGAAGCTGCCGAAGGCGGCGACGAAGCCTAAGCATTTCGGAGCGCCCCTCCCCGAACGGGAGGGGCGTGTCCACCAGACCCCGGGAAAGGCACTTCCATGCAACTCTGGGTCGGCCTCGGCAATCCCGGGCCCAAATATGCGATGCACCGTCACAATGTCGGCTTCATGGCCGCCGACGTCATCGCCGATCTCTATGGCTTCCCTGCCCCCGCGAAGAAATTCCAGGGCTGGATCCAGGAAGGCCGTATTGGATCGCAGCGCATCCTGCTGCTCAAACCCGGCACCTTCATGAACGAAAGCGGCCGCAGCGTACGCGCCGCGCTCGATTTCTACAAATTGACCGCGCAGGACGTCACCGCCTTCTACGACGAGCTCGACCTTGCCCCGATGAAGGTCAAGGTCAAGCAAGGCGGCGGTGCAGCCGGCCACAATGGCATCCGGTCGATGATCCAGCATATCGGCGAAGATTTCCGCCGCGTACGCATCGGCATCGGCCATCCCGGCCACAAGGACCGCGTCACCGGCCACGTCCTCGGCAATTATCACAAGAGTGAAATGGAACCGCTGATCGACCTTTTGGGCGCGATCGCGGCCGAAGCGACATGGCTTGCCGACGGTGACGATGTGCGATTCCAGAGCGACCTCGCGCTGCGCCTGCAGGGTTGAGGCGACGCCGGCCGCTTTCGACCGATTGCAGACGTTCCTGCTCGCTACGTGATGAGCACACCGCCCATGCGCTACCAGCGGTGGCTCACCACTTGGAAGCAAGGATTGATCGAACGGCAGGCGTGGGCTTCTCTGAAGTGCGTGGCGGCCGCCTTTACCGAATCTCCGTCGAGAAGAGTCGTTTGAAATCGCCGAGCGGTATGCCCTCGGCCCGGAAACGAAGTTTTCGGCTGATTTTCTGAAAATTGTTCAGCCACGGCAGTCGCGTGCCGATGCCTTTCCTCACACGGTCCCTCGTCAAATGGATTGCGACGCTTTTAACCGCGTGCCCGGGACCGAGTGCCGCGGAGAAATCGACAGGCAGCACGCGCCGGATCGAGCTCGGATCCGCCGTATCGCCAAAGACCGCGATGATCGGATATTCGGCCGGAGCAATTTCAGCCGACTCCAGAACATTCTTTCGGCGGGCAATTCTTCGGGCGCTCTCGACGACATCGTTCCGAAAAGCTGGATCGAGTGCCAGCATCGACATTCCCGCAAGGTCGCCATGAATATTTCCGGTCCTCAGGAGAGCAAAGAGCGTCACGCCGTTCGGCAAATCGACCATCAGTGCTTCACCGCGTACATCCCATGAATGATACCTTCCTTCGGGATTTATTCCGAGCCGGTAACGCGCGCGCACTTCGTACACCGACGTGCCGGCCCAGGGTCCGGACGGCGTATCGACTTCCACATTCATGCGAAAACGATAAGCGGAACCGGTGCCGATATAGCGAAGCGAAAGGACCGGGAGGATCACGGCAAGTGCTAGAAGATTCAATAAGCTGCGCCAGCGCATTGCAATCATTCTCCTTCTGCGACGTGCTGATCAACGGACGCCACAAGCTTTGGATCAACCACTTCCTTGCGCACGAATAATCCGGTTGTATGCGATGAAGTTTAACGTCCGCCCCCCCCTTTTGTGGCCATTCGCTCAATGACCGGAAGCGACCGATAGTGGACGTTAGCATTCACGGGATACTAACCCCGAAAGAGCATCAGTAATGAATGCATTTTCGATACGATGACATAATCGCACAGATTTCAGGCCGCCCCACTTGGTGGTTCAACGGTGTGCCTCGCTATAGCGCGTTCGATCCAGCTATGGTCGGATCATTTGAAATTGCGTTGGTTCACACTGAATGCCGGGAATGTCGAACTCGCTATGACGTTGCGATTGGCTCGCAACCTCCATCCTTCGCTTCCCTTCGGGACGTAATCTCTTTCGAAAACCGTCTTAATGTGGGTGACCCACCATTTGCGTGCGCCGAAATGGGCGCGCGCTGCAGCGGGGGTTATTGCATGACATCACTTGAAATGCGCGTGCTTGAGTTTTGGACGAAAGATGGACGAATCTCAAACGCGTGGCGCCGCGATACTCATTGGGAACGCCCCCTCATCCACGCAAACTGGGATTCCAACGCTCAAGATGACGAAGGTGTTTGGGGCCGCATTCTGGATTCAGATCGGATTGACGAATGGTCGCAAGCGCGTCGCGACGGTGACTTTGCTACTATGGTTGCGATCCTCAAAGAGTTCGATTGCGAGCGCCCCTTGGAAGTGGCGCATATGATTGACCTCGAACGCCGTTATCAACTTTTGAGGGACAAAACCTCGGCGATAAGAAATGATCGCTTCGGCGAAAATTGAACGTCAGCTCCCCACCCCAAAACAGACATTCAAACGTCAATTTGGCGGGGCGACCGAAGTAAGGCATGATGGGTCCGAAAGGAGCCGTCTCATGCCCGATCGCCATAGCCCGAGCCGCCGCGAGCTTATCGCTGGCGCCGCCGCCCTCACCGCGGCAGCCCCCGGCCTGCTTCACGCCGCCACGCCGGAGGCTCCATCGCTGAAGGGCCGCACCGTGCTGATTACCGGCGCATCGAGCGGTTTCGGCCGCGTGGGTGCGCTCCACTATGCCCGGCTCGGCGCGAAGGTCATCGCGACAATGCGGGGTGTTCCGCGCCCCGAAGCCGAAACGCTTGCCGCCGAGGCCGCGAAGGACAAGCTCGACCTGCACATCGTCGAGATCGACGTGACCGATGACAGCTCGGTTGCAGCGGGAACCGCCAAGGCTCTGCAACTCGCAAATGGGCGTATCGACACGCTGGTCAACAATGCCGGCATCGGCATCACCGGCCCGGTCGAGGTGCAGGACATGGAAGCGACGCGGCTGATCTTCGAAACCAATGTGCTGGGCATCCAGCGCATGCTTCGCGCGTTGCTACCGCAGATGCGTGCGGCGAAGCGCGGGCAGATCTTCAACATCTCGTCGCAACTCGGCCGCGTTATCGTGCCCGGCGGCGGTCATTATTCGGCGACGAAGTTCGCGGTCGAAGCGCTGTCCGAACAGCTCGCCTATGAGCTGGTTCCGCACGGGATCGAGGTGACGATCATCCAGCCCGGCGGCTATCCGACGCGCGTGTGGCAGAATCGCAATGTCTATACCGGCGCATTGAAAGGGCGCAGCGACGCCGCGCTGCTCGCCGCCTACGAACCCTTTACCAAGGGCATGGGCACCGAAGACGGCACAGGCCGCAGCGCCGACCCTGCCGACGTGCCGCGCGCGATTGCCGACATCATGGCGATGCCCGCAGGGTCGCGGCCGCTCCGCCGCGCGGTGCACCCCGGCAACAAGCCGCAGGAGGCGATCAACAAGGTCGCGGCGGAGGTGCAGCTTGCATGGCTGGGCGGATCGCCGCTCGGCCCACTGATCAAGGCCGTGCACGACTGACCGTTCGCCATGTCACGGAAGCGTCATAGGAATCATATGCTCCCGACTTGGTGAAGCCATGTAGCTGACACCTCCCTCTGCAATCGGTGCGCGACCTCACCCGGACAGCGAGTCCGGGGCTCAACCGAAAACAGGGGAACTGCATTGTCCTATCTTACCGATGAAGCCCGCGCGCCCTTTCGCCGCGAGGCCGACGGGCTTCCCGGGCCCGACAGCCTGGAGGCGATTGTCGCCCAAAATCCGACGCGCCGCACGCTGCTCAGAAACGGCCTGTTCGGCCTGTCCGTGCTCCCCGTCATGGCCCTTGCTGCGTGCGACGATACGAGCGGCGACCCGAGTGTCACACTCCCGCCAAACCCCACCCCGACGCCGACCCCCACCCCGACACCCGCGCCGAGCTTCGCGGTCAGCTTTGCAGCGGTCGCCGCGAACCAAAATGACGCGGTCACCGTTCCCGCGGGCTACACCGTCGACGTTCTCCTAAAAGCCGGCGATTCGGTCGAAGCGGGCGCGCCGTATAGCGGCAGCTTCCCGACCCCCGCGGTCGCCGAGAAATGGGCCGGCGGCAATCACGACGGCATGGAATATTTCGCATTTCCGGGCGTCGACGCCAACAATCGCGGCCTGCTGGCGCTCAACCATGAGCTGCCCGATTTCAACATCCTGATGGCCGGCACCTATAATGAAGCGACCGCAACCGCCGACCAAAAGGCGCTTGCCCTGTCGGCAGTCGGCATCAGCGTCGTCGAGATTTCAAAGGGCAGCGACGGCAAATGGTCGGTTCAGGCCGGATCGACCTTCAATCGCCGCTACACCGGCAATACCAGCTATCGCGCCAGCGGCCCCGCCGCCAGCCGGACCACGGGCACTATCAAGGGCATGCTGAACAATTGTTCGAGCGGCCGCACGCCGTGGGATACCTATCTGACCTGCGAAGAGACGATGAACAATTATCTCGACCTGTCGCAGCCCGACAATGACTATGGCTGGGTGGTCGAGATCGACCCGCGGCGCGAACTGGCGGTGCCGACCAAACGCACCGCGATGGGCCGCTTCAACCATGAAAACGTCGCCTATATGACGAACAGCGCCAACCGCGTCGCATTCTATATGGGCGACGACAACACGCCGGGCTGTATCTACAAATTCATCCCCAATCAGGCGTACAGCACGACGAACCGCGCGGCGAACACCGACCTGCTCGACAATGGCACGCTTTATGTCGCGCGCTTCAACGCCGACGGCACGGGCGAATGGCGCGCACTGGTCGTTGGGCAGAACGGCCTGACTGCGGGCGCGTCGGACCCCGGCAACGTCAGCCAGAGCACGACGCCGCCGACCCCCACGATCGTCAACTTCAACAACCAGGCCGATGTGCTGATCAACTGCCAGTCGGCGGCGCGCGTCGCCGGCGGCACCGTGATGGACCGCCCCGAATGGCTGACCGTCGCGCCCGACAACAAGGCCGTGTTCTGCACGCTGACGAACAACAGCGGTCGCCGCGTCGTCGATGCGGCAAACCCGCGCGTCACCAACCTGCACGGCCATATCCTGAAGTTCCGCGAGCAAGGCGATTCGCCGCTGGCGACAACGTTCACCTGGGAAATCTTCCTGACCGCCGGCGACCCGTCGCTGGCATCGGGCGGCAGCAACCTCGTCGGCAATATCGTCGGCGACACCTTCTCGAGCCCCGACGGGCTGCGCATCGACCCGCAGGGCCGCATGTGGGTCCAGACCGACCATAGCGTTCCCGGCAACTCGGGCGTCGCGGGCCGGACGATCGACCAGGCCTTTGGTCATAATGCGATGTTCTACATCGACCAGGTGTCGAAGCAGTCGAAGCGTTTCCTCGTCGGCCCGCTGGGCTGCGAGATCACGGGCCTCGCCTATACGCCCGACCTTCGCACCTTCTTCGTCAACATCCAGCACCCGACCGGCAACTGGCCGGTCGCGGGGCAGCAGCCGCGTTCGTCGACCATCGTCGTCCGCCGCACCGACAATCAGCCCGTCGGGAACTGACAGGCCGCGCGCCGCCCGCTTTCATTGGGAAGCGGGCGGCGGCGTCACACGAATTTCATATCGCCGAAAATCCAGCGCCACGGCGTACCGGTCTCGCCGAGGATGTCGCGCACGATCATCGGGAACGCCGCCTCGGCGCGGACATCGTTCGACATGATCAGAACGCAGCGCTCGCCCTTTTCGAGGCAGACGAGCGTATTGCCGGTCGAATCATTATGCCCGCCGCGGAAGAATGCGGCGCCCTGCGGCCCGGTGAAGGTGATCAACCCAACGCTCGCAGCAATACCGGGCGACTGCGCGGCCACCGGCGCGTCGTCCTGCAGCGTTGGAAATTGCGAGCGCGACCGGATGGCAAGGCCCGGCCGCAGCAGTTCGGCGCGCGCGGCCTTCGACAGCCCCTCCCCTGAAACGAGAGCTGCTGCGAAATTGGCGAGATCGGTGATCGTCGTATCCATCGACCCCGCCGCGCGCACGCGGCTCCGCTCGTCGTGCGGCACTGCCTTGCCGTCGATTTCCCAGCCGTCGGCCAGATTGGCCGCAAAATCGGGGCGCCAGATCAGGCTGGAATTCGGCATTTTCAGCGGATCGAAAACGAGCCGCTGGATTTCCTTGCCGGCGTCAAGACCGAGCCCCTCATCGATAGCAAATTGAAGCAGGCTGATCCCCTCGCCCGAATAGCCGTAACGGCTGCCCGGATCGAAATGGATGCGCAGCTTTTCGTCGGGTTCGAGAAAAGCGAAATTCGCAAAGCCGGTGCTGTGGTTCAGCACCATACGCGGGGTGATCGTCCGCCAACGCTCGTCACCGGCCAGATCGCCCCAATTGCCATAGGCGTCGAGATTGCCATAGTCGGGCAGCGGCTTCGCGAGCATCGCCGCGATCGGCTTGTCGAGATCGACCTTGCCCTCGTCGACCAGCCGCAGCACGGTATAGGCGAACACCGCCTTGGTCAGCGACGCGCCATACATGATCGTCTGCGGCGTCAGCGGATCGCCCTTGGCATTGCGCTCGCCGAACGCCTGCACCGAGACGACCTTACCCTTGTCGATCGTCGCGATTGCCAGACCGCGCGCGCCGGTCGCGCTCATTGCCTGCTTTGCGGTTTTGGCGATCGCCGCCTCGCCCGGCAGCGATTTGGCGGCAGCGGGCGTCGCCATCAGCAAGGGTAACAGCCAACCGAGTTTCGCAGCACGCATTACCATCTCCCGATGCAAGATATGGCAACTGCTATACTATGGCAATACACCATGCAAGCTCTTGCGGTCAGGGCGCTTTTCTCCGTGGCGGCGGTGGCGGCGAACCGTCGCGGGTCTCCGACATCAGCGTCACGCACATCGTTCTGTGCACCGGATGCCGGCCGCATGCGATTCCGGCATAACGGTGCGTCGGGCGCAGCAGGCTATGGCGATGTCCGCGGTCGGGGACGCCGTCGTCGATCAGCAGCTGGTCGACCACGCCTTCGGGGGTGTGGTGGCCATAGGTGATGACCTCGTTCACATAGGGCCCACCACCGCGCGCCTTCATTCGTTCGCCGGGGCCGCTGCCCTTCGTGTAATGGCCGACCGCACCCGATCGCGACTGGACCGCGACATGGTCGGCGGCGGCGCGGGCCAGCGGGTCGCTCCATTCGAGTTCGGTAAGCGGCTTTTCGCGGCGGAGGTCGCGGATCGCCTCGTCGACCGCGGCGACGCCCTCGCGCGTCATGATGTCGATCTCGCTATCGTCGTCGCTGACGAGGAGCTTGCCCTCGAAGCGCGGGCGATAGTCGCGCAGATATTCGGCATAGGCCGCCGGATCGCTGCGGAAGCGATTGAGTTCGGTGAAGACCCCTTGCTCGAAACGGCTCGGCGCCGCAATCGCGGCAGTCGCGCCGATGGTGAGCAAGACGCCGGCGGCAAGAAGGAAGCGGGGCTTTGTCATGGCCGGTGCGATAAAGCCGCAAGTCTGAACCGCGCGCAACGGCAAAGGCTGGCATCCGGCGCAACTTGGCGCTAGGGGCGCTGCAACAGCGGCGCCCACTCAATCGCGCGCCGAACCTCACGGAGTTTTTATGGGTTTCAAATGCGGCATCGTCGGCCTGCCCAACGTCGGCAAGTCCACCCTCTTCAACGCGCTGACCGAGACCGCGGCGGCGCAGGCGGCAAACTATCCTTTCTGCACGATCGAGCCGAATATCGGCAACGTCGCGGTGCCCGACGCGCGGCTCGAAAAGCTCGCCGCCATCGCCAGCAGCAAAAAGATCATCGCGACGCAGCTCGCCTTCGTCGACATCGCCGGACTCGTGCGCGGCGCGTCGAAGGGCGAAGGTCTCGGCAACCAGTTCCTCGGCAATATCCGCGAAGTCGACGCGATCGTCCATGTGCTGCGCTGCTTCGAGGATGACGACATCCAGCATGTCGAGAACAAGGTCGATCCGGTCGCCGATGCCGAGACGGTCGAGACCGAGCTGTTGCTCTCCGACCTCGAAAGCCTCGAAAAGCGCGTCCCTGCCTTTGCGAAGAAGGCGGCGCAGGGCGACAAGGAAGCGAAGATCGCCGCCTCGGTGCTCGGGCAGGCGCTCGACCTGCTCCGCGAAGGCAAGCCCGCGCGGCTCGTCGAACCGAAGGACGACGAGGAAGCCCGTGTGCTGCGCACCGCGCAGCTTTTGACCTCGAAGCCCGTCCTCTACGTCTGCAACGTCGACGAAGGCAGCGCCGCCAATGGCAACGCTTTCTCCGAAAAGGTCTTCGCCAAGGCCGCCGCCGAGGGCGCGCAGGCCGTCGTTGTCTCGGCCGCGATCGAAAGCGAGCTGGTGACGATGGACATGGCCGACCGGCTCGAGTTCCTCGAAGAGATGGGCCTCCACGAAACCGGGCTCGCTCGCGTCATCCGCGCCGGTTACGAGCTGCTCCACCTGATCACCTTCTTCACCGTCGGCCCGCAGGAAGCGCGCGCCTGGACCGTTCACACGGGCGCCACCGCCCCCGAAGCCGCGGGCGAGATCCACAGCGATTTCCAGAAGGGCTTCATCCGCGCCGAAACCATCGCCTACGACGATTATGTCACGCTGGGCGGCGAAGCGAAGGCGCGCGAGGCGGGGAAGCTGCGCGCCGAAGGCAAGGCCTATGTCGTCCACGACGGCGACGTGATGCACTTCCTGCACAGCTAGTATCTGCCCTCCCGCTCGCGGGAGGGGTCAGTTCGGTTCGAATGCCGCCAATATGGGGCACGGCCCCTTGTCGCTCGCCGCGCATTGGTCGGCGAGGCGCGCGAGCGCGGCGCGCGTTTGGGTCATCTGCGCGATTTTTTCGTCGAGAACTTCGATCCGTTGGCGCGCCAGCGTGCGCACGCGGACGCGGTCGTCGCTCGCCTCGAGCGCGAGCAGTTCGGAAATCTCGTCGAGCGTGAAGCCCGATGCCTGCGCCGATCGGATGAACTTCAAGCGCCGCAGGTCATCCTCGCCATAGCGGCGGATGCCGCCGCCCCAGCCGTCGCCGCCGCTGCGCGCGGGTGTGTCGAGCAGGCCGCGGCGCTGGTAATAGCGGATCGTCTCGACCCCGACATCGCCTGCCCGCGCCAATTTTCCGATCGTGAGCTGCATCGCTTGACTCCGTACTATGGTACGGATGCCATATGGGGTGCATGAAACGCCAAGCAACCCTCCATCGCATGGTCATGCCGGGGCACACCTGCCCCTATGGCCTCAAGGCAAAACATCTGCTCGAAAGCCGCGGCTTCACGGTCGACGACCGCTGGCTGACGACGCGCGAAGAAACCGATGCGTTCAAAGCCGAACATGGTGTCAAAACGACACCGCAGACCTTCATCGACGGCGTGCGCATCGGTGGCCATGACGACCTCCGTCGCCATTTCGGGCTGAAGGTCGCCGATCCCGATGCAACGAGCTACACGCCTGTGATCGCACTCTTCGCGATGACCGCGCTGATGGCGCTCGCCGCGAGCTTTGCGGTCGAAGGCAATGCCTTCACCCTGCGCGCCGCCGAATGGTTCATCTCGTTCAGCATGATCGTCCTCGCGCTGCTGAAACTGCAGGATGTCGACAAATTCGCGACGATGTTCCTGAATTACGACCTGCTCGCCAAACGCTGGGTGCCCTATGCGAGCATCTACCCCTTTGCCGAGGGGCTCGCGGGCGTGCTGATGACCGCGCATGCGCTGCCCTGGCTGTCGATCCCGCTTGCGCTTTTCATCGGTGGCATCGGCGCGGTCTCGGTGTTCAAGGCGGTCTATGTCGACAAGCACGACATCAAATGCGCGTGCGTCGGTGGCAGCAGCAAGGTGCCGCTGGGCTTCGTCTCGCTGACCGAGAATGTGATGATGGTCGCGATGGCGCTGTGGATGGCGTCGATGTGGCTGTAACGGCAGCTCTTATCCGTCATTGATGAAACCTATGGCTGGGCTATCAGAGGCGGTGATTCGCCCCCACGGAGCCCAGCCATGTTCAATCGCCGCCACTTCCTCGCCGGGGCCACCCTCGCCGGTCTAGCCGCCCCTGCGATCCTGCGTGCCGAGGGCGGCATCTTTCGCGAATTTCCGTTCAGCCTCGGTGTCGCGGCGGGCGATCCCGCGAGCGACGGCTTCGTCATCTGGACGCGCCTTGCGCCCGAACCGATGGAGCGCCACGGCGGGATGCCGCTGGCGAATTTCCCCGTCGACTGGGAGGTCGCAAGCGACAGCGGCTTTCGCGACGTCGTCGCCAAGGGCACCGAACTAGCGCGCCCCGAACTTGCGCACAGCGTCCATGTCGAGGTCGCGGGTCTCCAGCCCGACCGCCCCTATTATTACCGCTTCACCGCCGGCGGTGAGCGCAGCCTGCGCGGCCGCGCGCGTACCCTGCCTGCCCCGGGCGCCAAGGCCGATGCGCTGAAATTCGGCGTCGCGGGATGCCAGCATTTCGAGGCGGGTTTCTTTGGCGCCTATCGCCACCTCGCGCGCGAAGACCTCGCCTTCGTCTATCATTATGGCGACTTCATCTACGAATATAGCGAGGAATATCTGTTCAACACCGGGCTGCCGACGCGCCCGGTGCGCAAGCACGCCTTCCGCGCGCTCGTCGACGTCACCGATTTCCGCAATGCCTATGCGCAGCAGCTCGGCGATATCGATTTGCAGGCGGCGCGCTGTACCCATGCTTTCCTCTCGAGCTTCGACGATCACGAGATCCGCAACGACTGGGTCTCGGATATCGACAATTGGAAGCTCGGGCTCGACGTCAACGATCCCGAAGCCGCATCGCCCGAAGTCTTCATGCTGAAGAAGCAGGCAGCGATGCAGGCGTGGTATGAGCATATGCCGGTGCGCAAGGCGCTGCTGCCGCGTGGCGGCATGGTCGCGATGAACCGCGAATTCCGATACGGCGACCTGATGGCGATGCAGTTGCTCGACACGCGGCAATATCGCGACGACCAGCCGTGCGACGACGGTTTCAAACCCGCCTGCCCCGGCGTGTACGACAAGAATGCGCAGGTGCTCGGCAAGGCGCAGGAAGAATGGCTCGGCCGCAACCTCGCGAAGGGCGGCGCGACGTGGAACGCCTTTGCGCAGCAGATCACGATGATGTCGCTCGACCGGCGGCGGAAAGCCGACGAGCCCAAGAAGATCGTCAACCTCGACAGCTGGGCGGGTTACGAGGCGCCGCGCGAGCGCATCCTGTCGCGCATGGCGGGGCTCAAGAACAATATCGTGCTGACCGGCGACGAGCATCAGAATTTCTGCGGCGACCTCGTCCTCAGGGACAAGGTTGTCGGCGCCGAGTTCGTCGCAACCTCGATCTCGTCGGGCGGCGATGGCAGCGACAAGCGCAACGGCACCGACGTGTTCCTGAGCCAGAATCCCGAACTCAAATTCGCGAACGACCAGCGCGGTTATGTCGTGTGCGAGGTCAATCGCGATGCATGGCAGACGCACTTCATGGTCGTCGACAAGGTGACGACGCCGGTGAACACGCTGTCGAAGCGCGCGACGGGCGTCGTCGAGCGCGACGTCGCCGGGATCAAGATGGCGTGAGCTGTCGCCGGACGGTCACATAAGGCCCATAGCGGACCCCGCATGACCCGTTTCCTCTCGCTGATCCTCGCCTTCCTCCTTCCCCTCGCCGCCCACGCGCAGGAGGGAGACGCGCGCAAGCCCGTCACGATCCTGATCTCGATCGACGGTTTTCGTGCCGATTATCTTGATCGCGGCATCACGCCGAACCTGTCGCGGCTCGCGGCAGAGGGCGCGCACGGCAAGCTGCGCCCGTCCTTCCCGACCAAGACCTTCCCCAACCATTATGCGATCGTCACCGGCAAGCGCCCCGATACGAACGGGATCGTCGGCAACAATATGATCGATCCGCGTCGCCCCGACGTGCGCTTCAGCCTTGGCGATCCCAAACAGTCGCTCGATCCCTTCTGGTGGGATCAGGCCGAACCCGCATGGATCACCGCGGGCAAGGCGGGCGTGCGCAGCGCGACGATGTTCTGGCCCGGGAGCGAGGTCGCGATCCACGACAGCCGGCCGCCCGACTGGCTGCGTTACGATGCCGACATCAGCTATGCGCAGCGCGTGAATACCGTCCTCGACTGGATGCGCCGCCCCGCCGATATTCGCCCAGCTTTCGTGACGCTCTATTTCGAGGCGGTCGACGATGCGGGCCATAAATTCGGCCCCGACAGTGCCGAGGTCAACGCCGCGATCACCGCTGTCGATGCACGGGTCGGCGAGCTTGTTTCGGGGTTGGCCGCGATGGGGCAGCCGGCGCGGATGATCGTCGTCGCCGATCATGGCATGCGCGCGATCGACGAAAGCCGCGTCATCCAGCTCGCCGACCTGATCGACCTGCCGAGCATCGTCGCGGTCGAAACCGGCCCCTATGCCGCGATCGAACCCGCCGCGGGCACCGACGACCGGGTGTATAAGGCGCTGCTGAAACCGCACGATCATATGATTTGCAACCGCCGCGAGGAGCTGCCGAAGCGGCTGCACTACGGCCAAAACCCGCGTGTTGCCGCGATTATCTGTATCGCCGAGCCCGGCTGGTCGATCATCGCGGGCACCCCGACATGGCCCGTCAAGGGCGGTGCGCACGGCTATGACAATCAGGATCCCGAAATGCTCGCGCTGTTCGTGGCGAGCGGCACCGGCCTCAAAGGCAATATTGGGATCGTCGACAATATCGAGGTCTACCCACTGCTGATGCGGCTGATCGGCGTTGCGCCGCTGCCGAGCGACGCGACCGGCGAACTCGCCAGGCGCCTGCGCTGATCAGTCGCGCAGCACCGCCATCGCGTGGATCGACGCGGTCGGCGCATTGACGATCTGGAGCTGGTAGCGCCCCTGCGTCACGTCGAATTCGACCATCTTGCGGATGCCAGAGCAGGCGGGCCCGTGGCCGTGGGTGACCGATTTCACCGCCGCGCCGTCGCGTACAAGATCGATCCACGCGCCGGCGTCGAGTGCGACGATGAGCCGCCCCGCCTTCTTCACCTCGATCGGGATCATGCCGCCGAATTTATGGACGTCGGGCTTGCGTTCGGGGGCGACGCCATAGCGCAGGCTTTCGAACTTGTGCAGCGGCAGCGCCGTCCGCGCCGCTCCCAACGCCGACCAGTCGGCGCCGAGGTCGTCGCCATAGGCATAAATCGTCTTGCTCGACGCATCGCGCGACCAATCGGCGAGTTCGGGCGGCAATACGGGCGTTGCAGGACAGGCGGTCGCGGGCTTCTCGGCCGGCGCCGCAACGACCGTCGCGGGCAGAATAGCAGCCAGCGAAATCGCGATGATCCGAACCTTCATCCTATTTCCTCCCGAACAATTTCTCGACATCGTCCATCGCGAGTTTCACCCACGTCGGGCGGCCGTGATTGCACTGCCCCGAATGCGGCGTGACCTCCATCGTACGCAAGAGCGCATTCATTTCGGCGACACTGAGCGTACGCCCTGCCCGCACCGATCCATGGCACGCCATCGTCGCGGCGACCAGTTCGAGCTTCTCGCTGAGCCCCAAAGCGGCGTCGTAACCCGCAAGATCGTCGGCGATGTCGGTAACGAGCTTCTGGCAGTTGATCGCCCCCAGCATCGCGGGGGTTGCGCGAACCATCACCGCGGCGGGGCCGAAACGTTCGATCTCGACGCCCAGCGCCGCCAACTGCGGCGCGGCCGCCTCGAGGCGGTCGCACGCGGGCTCGTCGATTTCGACGACCTCGGGAAGCAGCAGGCCCTGCGACGGCACCGCTTGCCCGCCCATGCCGCGGCGGAGTTGTTCGAGCACGAGCCGCTCGTGCGCGGCATGCTGGTCGACGATGACGAGGCCGTCTTCGGCCTCGGCGACGATATAGGTTTTCGCGATCTGCCCGCGCGCGATCCCCAACGGGTGCGCCTCGGCCTCGGGCACCGGCGCGGTCGCAGGCTCGGCGCGGCCCATCGGGAGCGCATCGCGCGGCGGCGTGAAATCGACGATGCGGTCGTGCAGCAACGCCGTTGTCGCGGCATCGCCCTCGGCGCCGAAGAGATGCGTCGCCGGAGCATGGGGATAGGGATAGTGCGCGGCAAACAAAGTCGGCGCCGGAGGTTGCGGAGCGACGGGTTCCTGCTGCCACGCCGCCAGCGCCGCCTCGGCGGGGCGCTGGACGCTTCGGAACCCATGTTCGTCGAGCGCGCGGCGGAGCCCCCCAACAATCATGCCGCGGATGAGCTGCGGATCGCGGAAACGCACCTCGGTCTTCGCGGGATGGACGTTCACGTCGACCTCGCTCGTCGGCACGTCGAGGAACAGCGCGACGACCGGATGGCGATCGCGCGCGAGCAGGTCGGCATAGGCACCGCGCAGCGCGCCGACGAGCAGCCGGTCCTGTACCGGGCGGCCGTTGACGAACAGATATTGATGGTCGGCGATCCCGCGATTGTAGGTCGGCAGGCTGATGACGCCGCCCAGATGCACCTCGCCGCGATCGATATCGACGCCGATGCTGTTTGCGGCGAGATCGCGCTGCGTCAGCGCCGCGACGCGCGAAAGCTGGTCCTGCCCGCCCTGCACATCGAGCACGCGGCGCCCGTCGTGCTCGACGGTGAAGCCGATATCGGGCCGTGCCATCGCGAGCCGCCGCACGACATCGAGGCACGCCGCATATTCGCTGCGGCCGCTGCGCAGGAATTTGCGCCGCGCAGGGACGCGCGCGAACAGGTCTTCGACCATCACGCGTGTCCCTTTGGCCAGCGCCGCCGGCCCTTCGGCGACGACCGCGCCGTTGTCGACCACGCGCTTCCAGCCATCGCCGTCGGCAACGCGACTTTCGAGCGTCAGCCGCGCGACACTCGCGATCGAGGGCAGCGCCTCGCCGCGAAAGCCCATCGTCGTGACGTCTTCGATGGCATCGGTCGGCAGCTTCGACGTCGCATGGCGCTCGAGCGCGAGAGCCATGTCGGCGGCGGTCATTCCGCAGCCGTCATCCTCGACCTCGAGCCGCGAAATCCCGCCCTCGGCGATTCGCACCGAAATGCGAGTCGAACCGGCGTCGATGGCATTTTCAACCAGTTCCTTGAGCGCCGCGGCAGGTCTTTCAACCACTTCACCGGCTGCGATCCGATTTACGAGCTTTTCGGGCAGGCGACGTATTGACATGGCCGCTCTCCTAGCGCAGTCGAACGCAAATCGCGACCCATCCGCACAGCCCTGATCATTTTGTCCAGCCACCCCAAAAGGAAGAGCCGGAATCTCCCCCTGATTGTAGCTGTCGCCGGCCGGGCGCACGCGTAAAATCACGGTAGGGGCGTGTCCGTCACGGGCGCGGCTTCATGACAGGAAGCAGTATCGATGTCCTTCTTTTCTCGCTGGCTTAAATTCAACTCCCAAGACATGGCTATCGACCTCGGCACCGCAAACACGGTGGTCTATGTGCGCGGCAAGGGCATCGTCCTGAACGAACCCTCGGTCGTTGCGGTCGAGACGCTGAACGGGATCAAGCGGGTGAAGGCGGTCGGCGACGACGCGAAGCTGATGATGGGCAAGACCCCCGACAGCATCGAGGCGATCCGCCCGCTGCGTGACGGCGTCATCGCCGACATCGACGTCGCCGAACAGATGATCAAGCACTTCATCACCAAGGTGCACGGCGGCAAGCCCAACGCGTTCCGCAGCCCCGAAATCGTGATCTGCGTCCCCTCGGGCTCGACGAGCGTCGAACGCCGCGCGATCCGCGACGCCGCATCGAACGCCGGCGCCAGCGAAGTGTGGCTGATCGAGGAACCGATGGCGGCCGCGATCGGCGCCGACATGCCCGTCACCGAACCGATCGGTTCGATGGTCGTCGACATCGGCGGCGGCACGACCGAAGTCGCGGTGCTTTCGCTCCGCGGCCTCGCCTACACCACCTCGGTCCGCGCCGGCGGCGACAAGATGGACGAAGCAATCGTCTCCTATGTCCGCCGACACCATAATCTGCTGATCGGCGAAGCCACCGCCGAGCGGATCAAGAAGGATTTCGGGATCGCGCGCATTCCCTCGGACGGTGTTGGCCTGACCATCCACATCAAGGGCCGCGACCTTGTCAACGGCGTGCCCAAGGAAATCTCGATCAACCAGGCGCAGATCGCCGAAGCTTTGTCCGAACCGATCGGCACGATCGTCGAAGGCGTGCGCATCGCGCTCGAAAACACCGCGCCCGAACTCGCGGCCGACATCGTCGACCAGGGCATCGTGCTCACCGGCGGCGGCGCGCTGATCGCCGAGCTCGACGAACTGCTCCGCGACGCGACCGGCCTGCCGGTCACGGTGGCCGAAGACCCGCTGACCTGCGTCGCGATCGGCACCGGCCGCGCGATGGAAGACCCCGCTTTCCGCGGCGTACTCCAGCAAGCCTGATCGGACGGTAGCGCTTCACTATGGTCCGCCCGGCACATCGACGTCCGGGGCAATCCCGAAAGGCTCAGTACAGCCTGTTCGTCGCCTATGTCATTGCGGTGACCGGCGCGGTGGCCGGGCTGTTGCTGGCGATCCTTTCGGTCGTTGATCCCATCGGCTTCGCCCAATTGCGTGTGGCGAGCCAGGAAATCACCGCGCCCATCGCGCGGGGATCGCGGTCGATCATCGGGTCGATTTCGGGCATCGACGATACCGTCGGCGCCTATGTCAGCGCGGGCACCCAGAACCGGCGGCTGCGCAAGGAACTGGCCGACACACGCCGCGAGCTTGTCGCGACGAGCTCGCTGCAGGAAGAGAATCGCCAATTGAAGGCGCTGCTCAAGCTGCAGGAAACCGACAAGACCGCGCTCGCCAACGGCTATCTGCTGACCTCGACCTCGACGAGCAGCAAGCGCATCGCGCTGCTCAGCATCGGGCGCAACCTCGGCGTCGCCGCGGGCCAACCGGTGCGCGGCGCCGACGGGCTGATCGGCCGCGTGCTCGGCGCCGGGCCCTCGGTGTCGCAGGTGCTACTGCTGACCGACGTCGACAATATCGTTCCCGTCCGGCGCGCGCGCGACGGCCTGCCCGCGCTCGCCAGCGGCCGCGGCAACGGCGACCTCGACGTGCGCACGCTCAACATCGCGAACAATCCGTTCAAGCCGGGCGATATCCTTGTCACCTCGGGCACCGGCGGGCTCTATCCGCCCAACATCCCGGTCGCGATCGTCGTGCGGCGTCAGGACGACGGCGCGCTCGCCCGCCCGCTCGCCGACCCCGGCAAGGTCGATGCGGTATCGGTGCTGCGTCCCTATACCCCCGACAATATCGAAGCGCAGGGCCTCCCCGGCCCCGCGACACCCTCGGCCACCCCGCCCGCCCCCACCGGCGCGCCATGAACCAGAAGGGCCCGCGCCTCGGCGAACCGGCATCGCTGTGGCGGATGCGCATCGTTCCGATCGCGAGCGTGATGTTCGCCTCGGCGCTGCCGTTGATGCTGCCGCTGATCGCCAACTCGCCGGTGCTGCCGCCGCTCGGGCTGCTGCTTTTCCTGTGCTGGCAGTTGCTTCGCTCCGAAATGTGGCCGGTGTGGATCGGACTGCCGCTCGGGCTGTGGGACGATTTGTTCAGCGGGGCGCCGATCGGCACGGCGATGGGGCTGTGGACCGTCGCCAGCATCGCGATCGCCTATTCGTCGCAGCGCATCTATTGGCGCGGCTTCTTCCACGACTGGGCCATTGCCGCGGCATCGGTTGCGATCATCCAGTCGCTCGCCGCGCTGATTACCCATCCGCATGCCGCGACGGGCCGCGTCCTCGGCCTCGTGGTGCCGCAGATCATCATCTCGGCGCTGCTCGTCCCGCTGTTCATGCGCCTGACCGGCAAGTTTGACAATTTCCGCCTGAAACGCCGATAGACTGGTTCTAATCCCCCGATGCCGAAGAAGAAGAGTCCGCCGATTACCGAAGCCTGGAGGGGCCTTACCTTCACCCGCCGCGCGCTCGTCGTCGGCGGGGCGCAGGCGGCGGTCGGCGTCGCGCTCGCGGCACGAATGGCCTATATCTCGGTCATCGACAATGACCGCTATGTCCTTGAATCGGAAAGCAACCGCGTCAATCTGACGCTCATCCCGCCGCGCCGTGGCTGGATCGTCGATCGCAGCGGCAAGGCGCTCGCGAACAACCGTGTATCCCTGCGCATCGACATCATTCCCGACCGCCTCCACAACAAGGAAATGGTGCTGGGGCAGCTCCAGACCTTGTTGCGGCTCGACGGCGACACGATGGAACGCATCAACCGCGACCTCAAGGCAGCGTCGGGATTCCAGCCGGTCGCGATCAAGGAAGACATGACCGAGGCCGAGTATAGCTCGATCCTCGTCCGCCTGCCCGAATTGCCCGGCATCGCGCCGCAGCGCGGCTTTGCCCGCAATTATCCGACCGGTGCGGCGGTCGGCCATCTGATCGGCTACGTCGGCGCGCCGAATGCGGAGGAATATCAGAAGGTCAAGGACCCGCTCTACATCACGCCGGGGTACAAAATCGGCAAGGACGGGCTGGAGAAATATTTCCAGGACATGCTGAAGGGCCAGCCCGGCGCGCGGCGCGTCGAGGTGACCGCGCGCGGCAAGGTCGTCCGCGACCTTTCGACGCAAGCCGATGTGCAGGGCAAGACCGTCCATCTGACGATCGACGCCGACCTGCAGGAATTTGTCGCGCGGCGCATGGGGCGCGAGTCCGGCGCGGCGGTCGTGATCGACTGCCAGAACGGCGACATCCTCTCCTTCGTCTCGATGCCAAGCTTCGATCCGAACAGCTTTTCGGACGGGATCAGCAGCAGCGAATATGCCTGGCTGCGCGCCGACGATCACCAGCCGCTGATCAACAAAGCGACGCGCGGCCTTTACCCGCCGGGCTCAACGCTGAAGCCGATGGCGGCGATCGCCGCGATCGAACATGGCATCGACCCGAGCGAACGCCACACCTGCATCGGCGGTTACCGGCTCGGCAGCCGCTTCTTCCGCTGCCTCGGCCGGCACGGCAGCGTCGACATGGCCACCGCGATCATGAAAAGCTGCAACAGCTATTTCTACTGGGTCGCGCACCGGCTCGGCTATGATGCCATCGCGCCGACCGCGAAGCTGATGGGTCTTGGCGAAGAGTTCCAGCTCGCGGGCAGCAATCAGCGGTTCGGCACCATACCCGACAGCGCGTGGAAGATGAAGAAATACGACCAGCCATGGTCGGCCTCGGACTCGCTCAACGCGGTGATCGGCCAAGGCTATGTCAGCGTGAACCCGCTCCAGCTCGCCGTGATGACGGCGCGCATCGCCTCGGGCCGCCGCCTCTATCCGCGCCTCGTCAACCGGCACTTCAAGAACGAGGCCCTGCCCTTCTCGGCCGAAGCGCTTGCGACCGCGCGCCACGGCATGGACCTTGTCGTCAATGGGCCGGGCGGAACCGCAGGGCGCAGCAAACTGCCCCTCGACGGCATCGCGATGGCGGGCAAGACCGGCACCGCGCAGGTGCGCGGGCTCAACACCGGCAATGGCAAGGCCGGGACATGGAAATTCCGCGACCATGGCCTGTTCGTCGGTTTCGCGCCGGTCGATAATCCGCGCTATGCCACTGCGGTCGTAATCGAGCATGGCATGGGCGGCAGCCGCGCAGCGGCGCCGGTGGCCAAGGACTTCATGACCTTTCTGTTCGACCGCGAAAAGGCGATGGAGGCGCTCGAAACCTTCGAGGCCGGCTGGGGCGGCACGATCAAGGAACGCATGGACCGCGACTATGCGGCCTGGAAAGCGGGTGCATCGAAGCCCGATCCGGAGTTGCCGCAATGATCCCCGTCCCACCAGCCATCCAGCGCATTCCGTGGAAGCTGATCGCAATCCTTGGCGGCATTACCGGTTTCGGCCTGCTTGTCCTTTACTCTGCCGCGGGCGGCAGCTGGACGCCGTGGGCGCTCAATCAGGGCGTCCGCTTTCTCGTCTTCCTGAGCGTCGCGCTGGTAATCGGCCGCTTCCCGATCCGTATCTTCGAGGATTTCGCGTATATCGCCTATATCGGCGTGCTGGTCTTGCTGATCGCGGTGGAGCTGTTGGGCTTTGTCGGCGGGGGTAGCCAACGATGGCTCAACCTCGGCTTTATGAACCTGCAGCCGTCGGAGTTGATGAAGGTCGCGATCGTCGTCGCACTCGCGCGCTTCTATACACAGCTTCCACCCGGCAATACGCGGACATTCACCGCGCTATGGCCCGCGCTGGTGATGATCGGACTCCCCGCCGCGCTCGTCATGCTGCAACCCGACCTCGGCACGGCGCTCGCCATCTGCATCGGCGGCGTCGTCGTGATGTTCTGCGCCGGCCTGCCCTTCTGGTGGTTCGGCAGCACGGCGGCCGCCGGGCTCGCTGCGCTCCCCGTGCTCTTTTCTTTCCTCCACGATTACCAGCAAAAGCGCGTGCTGATCTTCCTCGACCCCGAGAGCGACCCCTTGGGCGCGGGCTATCATATCAGCCAGTCGAAGATCGCGATCGGATCGGGCGGAATCGGCGGCAAGGGCTTCCTCAACGGATCGCAAAGCCACCTCGACTATCTCCCCGAAGGGCATACCGACTTCATCTTCGCGACGATGGCCGAGGAATGGGGGCTGATCGGCGGGCTCGCGTTGCTCTTCGGCTTTTTCCTCCTGCTCCGCTGGTCGACGCGCGTCGCATTGAAGGCCCGCACGCGCTTCGGACAGCTGACCGCCGCCGGCCTCACGATGACGATCTTCTTCTACATCGCGATCAACCTGATGATGGTGATGGGCCTCGCCCCAGTCGTCGGCATTCCGCTGCCGCTCTTTTCCTATGGCGGCTCGTCGATGCTCACGATCATGACCTGCGTCGGCATCATGCTCGCGATCGAAAACGACAGCAAAACGGGCACGCGCCGCTTTCATTGAAAAAAACTTGGCAAAAAGACATCGGGGGCATTGCCATCCCCCCAGAGCCATGATAGCGGGCCGCTCGCTTCGCAGCAAAGAGGGCAACTCTTCGCAGCCAAGCAGGCCTGAAATGGCAGTGGACGCATAGCTCAGTTGGTAGAGCAGCTGACTCTTAATCAGCGGGTCCTAGGTTCGAGCCCTAGTGCGTCCACCATTTCTTTCAAAATGCGACCGCCAGTTTGCAGTGACTTCTCAGTCACAAAGCTACGCGTTAGCTGAACGACCTTCGTTGTCCCGACCAGATTCGCGCTGCGCCGCCAGTTGCAGGTTTACCTCGGCGACGCGGGCGCGGGTCAGCGGGAAGGCCCAGAAGAGCGCGCCCGCGAAGCCAAGCCCGATCGCAGGAAGGATGACCGCGGTCAGCCGGATAGCAAACGCGCCATCGGAACCCTGCGTCGCCGCGGTCGCATCGAAGCCCATCCAGCCGACCACCGCGATACCGGCGGCACTCGACACGGTGCGTAGCGATACCTGCACGAAGTTGAACACCGCCGTGTACAGACCCGACAGATCTTCGCCCGACTGGAGCCGGCCATAGTCGGCGATATCGCCGATCATCGGGAAAAGAACGACGATGCCGAGAAGCGCGAGGATCGTCAGTGGATAGAAGATCAGCACCAGCGTCGCGGCGCCGGGGCCCGGCGCGACGAAGGACAGGCCGAGATAGGAAATCGCGCCGAGGATGAGCGAGATGGACACGACCTTGTGGCGTTCGAACTTGACCGCGAGGAAGCCCCAGAGCGGGACGCCGATCAGCGCCATCGGCGCCGACGCGAGCAGGATCGTCGGATAGGACTCGCCCAGCCGCAGATAGACGTCGAGGAAGAGAAACATCACCCCCGTGGCGATGCCGGTGAGGGTCGCGACCGGCAGCATCGCGCCGATCAGCCACATCATCGGCCGGTTATCGAGCACCGCGCGGAAGGTTCGCGCAACGCCGTAATTCTTCCGTTCTTCGGATGTCGGCGGAAGCGCCTCGCCTTCGGGCACGCGCCACACGACGAGGATGGCCGTGAGCGGTACCAGAACGGCGCACAGAACCGCCGTTACGCCCAACGCCGGAAAACCCAGATCGCCCGACTGCGTTGTCCCGAGCGCCTTGGCAAGCGCGGGCGTCGCGAAGAAGATCATACCGCCGAGCAGCTGCGCCATCGCGCGCCACGCCTGCAGCCGCGCACGATCCTCATAGTCGCGGGTGAGCGCATAGCTCCATGCCTGATAGGGGATTTCGGCAACCTTCCATCCCAGATAGGTGACCGCGGTCCAGACGCCATAATAGACGATCCCCGCATCGGCGGGGGGCTGTTAGAGAAACCATACACCGAAGGCCGAAAAGAGCGCGCCGCCCGCCACCCACGGCTTGCGCGTGCCCGTCCGCGCATAGGTCAGGTCGGACAAATAGCCAATGAGCGGATAGGTGACCGCGTCGAATGCGCGCGTGAGCAGGGTCGCCGCCGCCAGCGCCGACAAGGCGAGCCCGGCATATTTGGCGTAGATACCCTGGATCTGCATCTCTGGCCCGTGCATGAAGCCGACGAGCAGCGCGGGCAGAACGAACAGCAGGATCGTCCCGAAAGGCAATCGTGACCGTGTCGGGACGGTCGCGGTCATCGCTCCGTCGCCAGATCGGCCCAGCGGTCGAGCAGCGCGACACCGAAACCCGTCGCGCCCGGACCGCACCGCGAACTCCGCCGCGAGGCCCAGCCGGTGCCAGCGATGTCGAGATGCGCCCAGCGGCGGCCCTTGGCGAATTTCTCGATGAACTTCGCGCCCGCTACGGGCGAGCCGGTGCCCATCCCGAACCAGCCCGGCGCGCCGAGGTTCGACACATCGGCGACGGGCGATTCGACGAGATAATCCATCGAGGCGACGAGCGGCAGCCGCCATAATGGTTCGTGTGCCGCCGCGCCCGCCTCGGTCAGGCTTGCGGCAAGCGCATCGTCGCTCGTGAACAGCCCCGCGAAATCCTCGTGCAGCACGCCCATGATCATGCCCGTCAGCGTCGCGACGTCGACGATGACCGCCGGATCATATTCGTTGATCGCGTATGTCACCCCGTCGGCGAGGACGATGCGCCCCTCCGCATCGGTGTCCTGCACGTCGATGGTGAGGCCCGCGAGCGAGGTAATGACGTCGCCGGGGCGATAGGATTTGCCGTCGATATTATTCTCGCACATCGGCACGATCGCGACGATGTTCACCGGCGCCTTCCGCAGCGCGAGCCGCTCGATCGCACCGAGCACAGCCGCGCCGCCGCCCATGTCGAATTTCATCTTAGCGATGCCGGGGCGCGGTTTGAGGTTGAGCCCGCCCGCATCGAAGGTCAGCCCCTTGCCGACGAATGCGGCGTCCCAGCTCTCACTTTCAGGCGCGCCGCGCCATTCGGCGATCGTCAGGCGCGGCTCGTTTTCGCTCCCCGCCGCGACCGCGAGAATCCCGCCCGCGCCGAGCGTTTCGAGTTCGGCCGGTCCCAGTTGGCGAACCGTCACGCCGAGCGGCGCGAGCGCGGCTTCGGCTTCGTCGGCGAAGACCGCAGGCGTCAGCAGATTGGCGGGCTGCTCGACCCATGCTCGTGCGCGATTGACGGGATCGGCGCGCAGCCGCGCGCGATCGGCAAGCCCGCTGTCCTCCTCCGCGATCAGCAGCGTCGACGCGAACTGGCCGGGCACCGGGTCGCGGCGCCCCTGATCGAGGCGGTAGCCGTGGAGCAGTACACCTTCGAGCAGGTCGTCGAGCGCATCGCCGATGCCAAGGTCGGCGGCGGCGGGCAGCCGCGCGGCCTTCAATTGCAGCGCGCGGATCGCGTCGACGACATGGCCTCCGGCGCTCCGCCAACGATCCGCGTTATCGTCGCCGGCCACCGCGATGACGATCAGGCGCTCGCCCGCTTCGCCGACCAGATCGAGCCAGCGGCCGGGCTTCGCATCAAAGCCGGCGGACCCGACGAGCGAGGTTGCGCGGTCGCGGAGCGCGTCGGGAGCGAACAATGTCTCGCCGCTCGCAAAAACCAGCGTCGGCGCGGCCTCCGCGCCCGTCGCGATTTCGATACTCGTCCAGCTCGTCATGAAAATTCCTTGTCAGCTATTCGCGGTCCGGCGCTTCGCCAAACGGCTCGGCACCGGCTTGTCCGGCTTCGACCGGAAGGTGGAGAGATGATCGACGTCGGCGGCGGTGACGTCGGCAATCCGCGTCCGTCCCATCAGCCCCATGTCGCGTTCGATCTCGGTTCGGAATATCGACAGCACGCGCGCGACGCCGGCCTCGCCGCCCGCCGCTAGCCCATAGAGATAGGGTCGGCCAATCGAGCAGCCGTCGGCGCCGAGCGCGATCGCCTTCAGCACATCGGTACCGCGCCGGATCCCGCCGTCGACAATCAGTTCGGCGCCGGTCCCGATGCGGTCGCGGATTGCGGGCAGATAGTCGAGCGGCGCGCCCGCGGTATCAAGCTGGCGGCCGCCATGGTTCGACACCATCACCGCGTCGACGCCGCACGCGACGGCATTCGCGCAATCGCCGGGCAGGATCGCGCCCTTGATCACGAGCTTGCCGGACCACTGCGCGCGCAGCCATTCGAGATCCTTCCATGTCGCCGACCGGTCGAACTGCGCGTTGACATAGTCGATGACGCTCGTGCCCTCGCTGCCGATATCGCCGACATGATCGACGACATTGGCAAGCTGGAAGGACCGGTTCTTGAGCGCGCCTAGCGACCAGCGCGGATGCGCCGCAAAGCTCATCAGGCTGCCGAGCGTGAACCGCGGTGGCATGATCATGCCGCTCTTGAGGTCGCGCTCGCGGTTACCCGCCATCGCAGTGTCGACGGTCAGGCAGAGCGCGCCATAGCCGTTCGCCGCCGCACGTTCGAGCAGCGCCTTCGTCAGCCCGCGGTCGCGAAACAGATAGAGCTGGAAATAGCGGCTGGCTCCGGTTGCCGCGATCGCCTCGATCGAGGTCGTCGCCATCGTCGACAGCCCATAGGGCACGCCAGCCGCCGCCGCCGCGCGCGCGACCGCAGGCTCGCCGGCGGCATGGAAAAGCTGCGACATGCCGGTCGGCGACAGCATCAACGGCATCGCGCTCCGGAAACCGAGCATGGTCGTGCTCGGATCGACCGTGCTCACATCGACCAAAGTGCGCTGCGCCAGCACCCAATCGTCGAACGCCGCGCGGTTGCGCGCGAGCGTCCACTCGTCGTCGGCGCCGCCTTCCAGATATTCGCGGATCGGCAATGGCAGCGCGCGGGCGGCGAGCGCTTGCATGTCGGCGATGTTGAAAGCTTTTTCGAGCGAGGCCATTCAGAGGCCCCCGCCCGCATCGACTGCGGCTATTTGCCGTGCACCGATTCCAGCGTCTCGCCGTCGGCATCGACGACGCGCATCGACCGGCGGTCGGCCGCGGGCGCACCCAGCGGCTCCATGCGCGGACACAGGATCGCGAGGATGCGGCAGGTTCCGCTCCCGACCTTCACATGCGCATGCTTCATCTCGGCATCGAAATAGATGCTCGATCCCGCGGTGAGCCGAACCGGCGCGTAGATTTCGGTGTGGAATTCCATCTCGCCCTCGAGGACATAGTTGAATTCCTCGCCGCTGTGCTGGGTGAAGGGGCCATATTGGGCCACATCCTCGATCAGCAGTTCGGCGACCACCGGCTGGAAGCGCTTCTGAAGCATGTCCGACGCGTGGAACCATTCGAGATAGGATCCGGCGTCGACCATCGTTCCGTCCTCGGGCCGCGTGACGCTGCGCCGCATGCCATAGACCGACGACGGCTGCATCGCGATCGCCATCGGCGCCGCACTGCCCAGGAACTCGGTGAGGTCGGCCTGCAGCGCGCGGCTGACGCTGTCGAGCCGCTCGAAGCTCGTCGAAATCTTGCCATTCTCGATTTTCGACATGGTCGACAGCGCAACGCCGATGCGGTCGGCGAGCTCGGCGAGCGAAAGCCCCGCTGCGAGCCGCCGCGCGCGGATCGCCGCCCCCACCCGCAAGCGGCTGGTTGCCAGTTCCTCTTTGCGTCCCGTCTTCTCGCGCATCGTACCCTAAAAACCCCTGCCCTGTCCGCACCGTCCGAATCAAGGACCGATGCGCGCGTGCGGCATCGCCGCAGCGTTGCCCGACATGGCCAGGGACGGCCTGCCTGTGCAAGAAGAAAGGCGAATCCATCGCGCTGGGCCCTTGGTCAATATTTGAAGGTCACCGACGCCCCGAACGTCCGCGGACGCTGGATCAGGACTTCGTTGATCCCGCTGGCGGTCGTCGCGCTGAGCTGCGCGCGCTTGTCGGTCAGGTTGCGGACGAACAGGCCGATATCGACCCTGTCGCTCTCGACGCCGGCGCGCAGGTCGAACAGCGCATAATTCGGGAGAATATAGTCGGGGTTGAGCAGGCTCGACCGCAGCGCCGAGTGACGCTCGCCGACGAATTTCGCGGTGGCGCCGACCACCGCCTGCCACTCGCCCGAAACCGGGGTGCGGTAGTCGAGAGCCAGCGAGCCGCTCCACTTGGGATTGTTCGGCAGCGGATCGCCGACGCCGATCGATGCGGCCGCCAGCGGGTCGATGCTGGTGATCTTTGCATCATTGTACGACAGTGTGCCCGCCAGCGTCAGCCCCTCGACGGGTTGCAACGTCAGCGCGCCTTCGACGCCATAGACGCGCGCATTGCCGCCATTGGTATAGGCGTTGAGCCCGCCGCTGCTGACCTGGATCAGGATATCCTTCCAGCGCATGTAAAAGCCCGAAATGTCGATCGTGCCCTTGCCGCCCCAGAATTTGGTCTTCACGCCGCCTTCGAAATTCTCGGTCGAATCGGCCTGGAAGCTCGGCGGGAGGCCGGGCACGGTGAAGTTGGGCCCGCCCGGGCGGAACCCCGTCGCATAGCGCGCATAGATCATCCCGTCGGGCGAGAAATGATAGCGCGCCGTCGCGAGATAGGTCTTCACCGTCTCCTCGCCGCGCGTCGTCCCGGTATCGGCGGGTACGGGCGTCAGGCCCTGCAGGGCGAGGAAGGTGTTGAAGGCGGTGGAATCGCTGCCGTAGAAGGTTTGGTTGTACGACTGCTTGATCCGCCCGATGCGCAAGCCCCCGGTCAGGTCGAAGGCGTCGCTGAACTTGTAGGTCAGATTGCCGAACCCCGCGATCTCCTTGTACGTGTCGTTTACCCCGAACCCGATCGCCGGATCGAGCGTCGAAACCTCATTGAAGTCGGCGTCGAAGCCAACGACATTCGTCGAGGTCCGCGCCTTTTCATATGTGTAGAAGGCGCCGACGACATATTGCAGCGGCCCGTCACCCGAGGAAGCCAGCCGCAGTTCCTGCGAAAATTTCTTGATCGGCCCCTTCGCGTCAGCGCCCGCCGCGGTGCCGGGCGGCACCGGGACGCCGCCGAACAGGGTAAAGAAGGGCAGCTGCGCGGTGAAGGTCAGCGCGTTCAAAACGATGTAGCTATCGATCTTCTGATAGCTGCTGACCGAGGTCAGATTGCCGAACCCCAGATCATAGTCGACGGTGCCGATCAGCACGTCCGACGTCTTGCGATATTTGTTATAAAGCTGCTGGTCGTAATGGAGATCGGTCACCGGCTGGCGGTCCGCGCCATAGATGACATAGTCCTGGCCGAGCTGGTTCACGCGCTGGTGGAAGCCGACGATATTGATGCTGAGGCCGGCGGTCGGTTCGAAGCGAAGCGAACCGTTGACGCCCCAGTTGCGCGCCTTGTTGAAATCATTGACGCCCGCGACGTCATTGTCGACGAAGCCCGCGGGCCGGTCGATATAGCCCGATACCCGCACCCCGAACTTGTCGCGAACGATCGGCGCGCTGACCGCGCCACGGACCGAAAAACTGGTGCCGCCATGTTCGGTGCCGCTGACCTCGGCGCGCGCGATCGCGGTGACCGACGACAGGTCGGGACGCGCGAAGGTGTAGGAGATCAGACCGCCGAGCGTGTTGGCGCCGTACAGCGTTCCCTGCGGCCCCTTAAGCACTTCGACGCGTTCGAGGTCGATCGGATCGAGGTCGGTCGAATTGGCGCCGCCGAGGTTGAACGACGAACTCGGGCCGACCGGTGCGCCGTCGACGACGATCCCGACGATCGCACCAAGGTTGGTGCCGGTGGTGAGCCCGCGGATGATCGGAGTGCCGCCGCCGCCCGCCTGGCTGACCTGAACGCCGGGGGTCAGCGCGAGATAGTCCTTGAGGCTGGTATAGCCATCGTCGAGCAGGTCGCTCCCGCGAAAGGCGGTGATGGCGCTCGGCACGTCGAGCTGGCGTTCGGCGCGCTTGTTCGCGGTGACGATGATATCGCCGCTTTGCTCGGCCGCCTCGTCCGCCGGCACCGTGCTTTGCGCCCATGCCGCCGTCGGCGTCGCCGCTGCGGTCAGAAGGAGCGCCATCATCGTCCGATTTGCCATAATCCGTCCCCAATCCCGGCGCCGCCATTCGGCGCTTTCCTTATTTCCTAATTGGAAACTCATTTTCCTCAACCTGTCAATCCTTGATTTCGTCGGAGCGATCCCGCGTGCAGCCGCCCGGACACACGCTCGCGTCACACATGCTGCCTTTCCCCTTCAATAGAGCCTATATTGTCCCCACCCTCTCGACGGCTTGAACAAATGGGGTTGACCGAAATCTCTTTCCGTACTTTCCTTATGTGAAACTAACGATAGCCAAAAGGAGGTGAAACTCTCCGAGTCGGCCGCAGCCCCATGGGACCGGGAGAAACAGAATGACGGCTTTTCAATTCGCGTCGGCGGCCGCCAGCGAGGCGGGTTTCTCGGCGGGCGTGCTCGCCGAACTCGATGCCTATTACGACTCGATGGTCGCGAACGGCGAGCTGCCGGGGCACGTCCTGCTGCTTGCGCGCGGCGACCGGATCGTACACAGCCACGTCACCGGGCTCGCCGACCGCGAAAGCAAGCTCCCGCTCCACGCCGACTCGATCTTCACCCTCTTTTCGATGAGCAAGCCCCTCGCCGCGGTCGCGATGCTGCTCCTTTATGAAGAGGGCAAATGGCAGTTCGACGATAGCGTCGCCGACTATCTTCCCGAATTCAAAGGCATCGCCGCACTGCCGGGCAGCAAGGCGACGCGCCCGCCGACGATCCGCGAGCTCTTCACGCACAGCGCGGGCTTCAGCTTCGGCAAGACGATCGAAGAGATGATGGAGAAGGTCCAGAAGCTGTCATGGGTCGACGCGCGTTCGCTCACCGAACTCATCGGCCGCTACGCGTCGCAGCCGCTCGATTACGAACCCGGCACCGCGTGGGAATATAGCGTCGCCACCGACCTGCAGGCCGAAATCGTCGAGCGAATCGCGGGCGAGCGCTACGACCTGTTCCTTAAGAAGCGGCTTTTCGACCCGCTCGGCATGACCGACACGGGCTTCGTCCTCGATTACGACCAGACGCGCCGCCTTGTGCGCGGGTATGTCCTCGATCCCGAAACCGGCCGCCTTCGTCCGGCGACGACCGCCGAACGGATGGAATCGATCTTTCCGATGGGCGGCACCTCGTTCAAATCGACCGCGGGCGACTTCGCGCGCTTCGCGCGCATGTTGCTCGGACGCGGGACGCTGGGCGATGTCGAAATCCTGAAGCCCGCGAGCGTCGACCTGCTCTTCGCCAACCACCTGCCCGACGACCTGCTCGAACAATGCTTCCCGATCCTTCACTACACGATCGGCCAGGGCAATGGTCATGGCATGAACGGCATGGTGTGCCTCGATCCCGCGCGCGCGGGTCGGCCGGTCGGCAAGGGCACCTATGAATGGGGCGGCGCCTTCGGCACCTGGTTCTGGATCGATCCCGAGCACGACATCCTCTGCATCGGCATGACCCACCGCCAGCGCCTCCGCACCGACATGCGCCCACCTGAGGTCGTCGCGCAGGAATATGTCTATCGCGCGCTGCGCGAAGCCCGCCCCTAATCACGCACTCAAGCAGAAGGACCTCGCATGAGCTTTTCCCTCCAAGCCCCCGTCCACCAGTTCGAATTGCCACACCCGAGCGGCAACGGCAGCTTCAAGATCAGTGTCTCGCGCGCCGCGCATGTGCCCGAAGGCGCCAGCATCCCGGTGCTCTATGTGCTCGACGCCGACATCGGCTTCGCGCTCGCGGCCGAGGTCGCGCGGCTGCGCGGAACGATGGGGATGCTTCCGACCGCGATGGTCGTCGGCATCGGCTATGGCGTCGGTTTCGCCGAATTCGCCAAGCTGCGCACCGCCGACCTCACGCCGCCGCTCAGCGACGCCGGGCGCGAAGCGCTAGGCGGCATGACCAGCTTCATCGGCGATCAGGACGGCGGTGCCGACGCCTTCCTCGCCTTCCTCGCCGACACGCTCGTGCCCGAAATCGGCCGTCGTTATGCTGAAGCGTCGGCGACCGACCGCATCCTCTTCGGTCACTCGCTCGGCGGGCTGTTCACCGCCTATGCGCTGCTCAACCGGCCCGATGCGTTTACGACCTTCCTCGCGAACAGTCCGTCGCTCTGGTGGGACGGCTTCGCGATCCTCGGCCACCTCCCAGCCTTTGCCGACAAGCTCGCCAGGCTCGACCGCCAGCCGCGCGTCCTTATCGGCGTCGGCGGCAAGGAGCAGGACCTTCCAACCAAGGTCCCGGCCGGGATGGCGATGTCGCTTGCCGAGGTCCAGGCGGTCGTCACCGCGTCGCGCATGGTCGACGCCGTTCCCGAATTCGCTACGGCGCTGACTGAAGCCGGACTGACCGAGGTCGAACATGTCATCTACGCAGACGAGGATCATGGCAGCGTCGTTCCCGCCGCGATGATGCGTGGACTGCGCTTCGCAGTTCCCGAGCCGGCGTGAATCTGCCGTTAGGGATATGTCGCAAAACGAAGCAAGTCCCGCAATCTATGGAGAAATACGCTACGGCCCATCGCGATAACCTCACCGATGACGAGGATTATGCTGGCTTAATCACGCTGCGGAGTCAGCATGACGAATTCGACGAGGTTAACCTCGTCGCAACAGCAAGGGGTCGTTCGTCATGCCAAGCCTGTACATTTCGCCCGCCGGATCCGGAGACAAAAGTGGTCGCGATATCGACAATGCCGCCTCGATCGGCTCGCTCAACACACTGATCGGAAGGGCGGGTCCGGGGGGCGAGGTTCTGCTGCTGGCCGATCAGGGCAGCTATAATGTCACCGGCATCCTCGGCCTCACGCGCGGCGGGGCGGAGGGCCAGCCGGTGGTGGTGCGCGGCATCGATTCCAGTGGCAACACCATGGCTGCGCATTTCTCCGGTTCGCGCCCCGCCGACTGGCAGGCGGGCGACGCCTCCGGCAACGAGCTGTTCAAACTCGGCACGGGCGCGGACAATCTGGAATTTCGAGACCTCAAGATCGACAATGTCGGTACCGCGTTCCGCGTTACCGCCGATATCAGCAATCTCCATATCGAGGGCGTTGATGCGAATAATGTCCGCCGCTTCTTCGAGGATTATGCCAGCGCGCCCTCGGGCACCGCGACGATCAGCGGCCTCACGATCCGCGATGTCGACGTGAAAGGCTTCTCCAGGGCTGCGATCCGCATTCAGTACGACACCAACGATGTGGTGATCGACAATGTCACGGCGGACATGGCCGGACAAACGGGCGACGACCTGCCGGCCGGCGTCCACCTCGACGGCACCGTCCATAATGTGACGCTCAATCGAGTGATCATGGAGAATATCCAGAGCACCGCCGGCGCTTATTTCAACGGCGACGGCTTTGCGAGCGAGCGCGGCGTCTATGACGTGCGCTTTATCGACACGATCGCGCGCGGCAACAGCGACGGGGGTTACGACCTCAAATCGAGCGCCACATTGATCGTCCGCTCGCTCAGCGAGGAGAATGGCCGCAACTACCGGCTGTGGGGCGAGGCAATGCTGATCGACTCGGTCGGCCTGAACCCGGTGCTGCGCGGCGGCATCTCCGAACAGAACCAGCTCTGGCTCGACGACACCGCTATCGTGACCGTGATCGGCGGGCGCTTCGCCGATGCCGGATCGCGCACCAAGGTGATCTCCTCGCAGGGGCGGCTTACCTTTCAGGGGGTCGAAATCATACGGTCCGAACTCTCGACGTTCGCCACCCGCGATTCGCTCCCCGGGCTCGGCGGCATCGGAACGATTCGCGAAACGCTGACCGTCGACAAAGGCGAGGCTTCGCCCGGCGCGACCGGCTATATCGCGCTGCTTCCCCTGCCCGCCACGCCCACGGCCGACGCGTTATTCGGCACGGCGCGCGACGACATCTTCCTTGTCGACGACGGCGGCGACCGGGTTACCGAGGCTGCCGACGCCGGATTCGACCGCGTCGAGACGACGCTCGGCAGCTACACGCTTGGCAGCAATGTCGAGGCACTGATCCGTCGCGGTGCTGCCGATTTCACCGGCAATGGCAACGCACTTGCCAATATGATGATCGGCGGCGCGGGCAGCGACGAACTGGCCGGGCTCGGCGGCAACGACGATATCGCCGGCAATTCGGGCGACGATATGCTTGCGGGGGGCAATGGCGAGGACCTGCTTTGGGGCGAGGCAGGTGCCGACATACTGATTGGCGGCTGGCAGTCGGACATGCTCTCCGGCGGCACCGGCGCCGACCGGCTGGTCGGCGACCAGGAATGGCTGAGCAGCCAGGGTGCCAACGACCGGCTCGACGGCGGCGACGATGCCGACCTGCTCATCGGCGATGCCACGAATATGTACGGCAGCGGAAAGGGCGGCAGCGACCGGCTGACCGGCGGCGCGGGCAACGACATATTGATCGGCGACGGCGACGTGATGACGTGCAGCGCCAGGGGCGGCGCGGACACGCTAGAGGGCGGCGACGGCAATGACTGGCTCTATGGCGACGGCCGCGAGTCGGCCGCGACGGTCGGTGGCGGCGCGGACAAGCTCTATGGCGGCGACGGTCCCGATCATCTTATCGGCGGCGGCGGCAACGATTTGCTGTCGGGTGGAGCCGGCGCCGACTGGTTCGTATTCGGGCCCGGGTCTGGAGCCGACGAGATTACCGACTTCCTCTCGGGCGCGGACCATATCGATCTCAGCGCTTTCGACATCGCCTTTGAACAACTCGGTTTCACGACGAGCGCCGACGGCGTCCGTATCACCATGGGCGCGGACAGCATCTTCGTCCGCGGCGCGCCGAGCTTGTCGCCCAACGACTTCGTCTTCGGGTGACGCAAGGTTCAGCCGAAGACGAAATCTGCCTGATCGAGCGCGGTCACCCCGCGCACGAAGATCGTGTCGGTGCCGCCTAGCTGGATCGTCACTCCGGCGCTGCTCGTGGTGAAGCGCAGCGCCTCATAGGCGAGATCGAAAGCGCTCAGGTCGATCCGGTCGGCCTCGGCGCCACCGCGCGTGAAGTCGGTGATCTCGTCCGCACCCGAACCGCGCGCGAAGACGAAGCGGTCACTCCCCCCGCCGCCGGTCAACTTGTCCGCCCCGCCGCGCGCACCGGCCGCCATCGTCACCGCATCGCCGATCAGCACGTCGTTGCCGAGCCCGCCGATAAGCGTATCGGCGCCGCCGATCCCGGTCGCCGTCATATTCATTCCGTCGCCGATCAGCACGTCGTCGCCATCGCCGCCGTCGAGCGTGTCCCTGGCGGCGAGCGACGAGACCCACTCGGTATCGCCGACCAGCACGTCGTTGGCGCCACCGCCATAAAGCCGGTCGGTCTGCGATCCGCCGTACAGCGTGTCGTCGCCATCCTCACCGGCCAACATATCCTCATTCTTTCCGCCATCGAGCCGGTCCGCCCCCGCGCCGCCGCGCAGCGTGTCGTTGCCGTCGTCGCCCGAAAGCGCATCGTCGCCTTCGCCGCCGGACAGGACATTGGCGCCGGCGCTACCTAGCAGCACATCGGCAAAGGCCGAGCCCTGCGCATTCTCGATACTGATCAGCCGGTCGCCCATCGCATCGCCGCCGGTCGCGGTCTGGGCGCGCAGGTTGACCAGCACGCCGCCAAGCGAGCCGGCATATTCGACCGTGTCCGATCCCGCGCCGCCGTCGAGTATATCGCCACCCGCGCCGCCACGCAGCACGTCGGCGCCGTCACCACCGCTCAGCCGGTCCTCGCCGCCGCTGCCGACGATGAAATTGTCGAGCGCATTGCCCGTCATCGTCGCGCCGATCGTCCCGGTGTAGACGAGTTCCTCGATATTGGCGCCGAGCGTGTAGCTGGTCGCGGCGGTGCGGATGCGGTCGCGTCCCTCTCCCGCCGCCTCGATCACCTGGTCACCGGCCTCGAAGACCACATAGAGGTCGTTGCCGCTGCCGCCGCGCATCACATCGTTGCCGCTGCCCCCGTCGAGCTGGTCGTCGCCGGCGCCGCCGAACAGGAGATCGTCGCCGCCCCGCCCATAAAGGATGTCGCCGACCAGCGCATCGTCGCTGCCGGTGATGCTGTCGGCATAGTTGGAGCCGGTTACCGTTTCGATGTCGACCAGCCGGTCGCCTTCGGCCTCGCCACCGCGATTGACGTTGGTGACGAGGTTCACGGTGATCGCGGCGGACTTGGTGTAATCGACCTGGTCGCGCCCCGCCCCGCCGTCGAGCAGGTCGGCGCCTGCGCCGCCCACCAGCTTGTCGTCACCATCGAGACCGTAGAGCGCGTCATCCAGCGCCTTGCCATAGAGGCTGTTATCGAGCGCATTGCCGGTGCCGGTAAAGCCACCGCTGCCGGTGTAGCTCAAATCTTCGACACCATCGGCAAGCGTCAACGAGGACAGGCTGGTGCGCACGATATCGACCCCGCCGCCGATCGTCTCGATCACCTGGTCGCCGGCGTCGTCGACGACAAAGGAGTCGTCCCCGGTGCCGCCGATCATCGCATCGGCGCCCGCGGCGCCATCGAGTATGTCGTTGCCCGCCCCGCCTTCGAGCCGGTTCGCGTTCGCATCGCCCGTGAGCGTGTCGGCGAAACCACTGCCCACGACTGCCTCGATCCCCGACAGACTGTCGCCTTGCGCATCGCCGCCGGACACGGCGCCGGTGGCGAGATTGACCTTCACGCCAAGGGCGCTGTTCGAATAGACCGCCGTATCGAACCCGCCCGCCCCGTCGAGCCGGTCGCTGCCCGCCCCGCCGACGAAAATCTGGTCGCCGCCATCGCCGATCAGTGTGTCGGCAAAAGCCGTACCGATGAAACGCTCGACGCCGTCGAACCGGTCGCCCTCGGCGTCGCCGCCACTGCTCGCGCCGGTCTGGAGGTTGATCGAGACGGCGCCCGCATTGGCGCTGTAATCGACCGTATCGATGCCCTCCCCGCCGATCAGCACGTCGGCGCCCGCGCCGCCCTGAAGCAGATCATCGCCGCCGCGCCCGTCGAGCCGGTCCGCCCCCGCGCCGCCGTACAGCGCCTCATCGGCGCCTACCCCGGCCAGCGCATCGTCGAAGGCCGATCCGACCAGCGCTTCGATACTCGTCAGCCGGTCGCCCGCGGCATCGCCGGTGCCGCCCTGCACCGACAGCGCGAGATCGACCTGCACCGCCGCCGCCGAGCCCGAATAGTCGGCGGCATCATGGCCGTCGCGCCCGTCGATCAGGTCCGCGCCCGCGCCGCCGACCAGCAAATTTTCGCCCGCATCGCCGTTCAGCACATCGTCGAACGCCGAGCCGATCAGGCCTTCGATCGCGACGAGCGTCACCCCGCCCGAAGCCGTGCCCGCAGCAAGGTCCGCCGTTACCGCGCTCGCGCTGGCGGAAAAGTCGGCAATGTCGACACCCGCGCCGCCGTCGAGCCGGTCGGCCCCGCCGTTGCCGACCAGCCGGTCGTCGCCGGCACCGCCCGACAGCAAATTGGCCGCGCCGTCGCCGACGAGCACGTCGCCAAAGCCGCTGCCGACCAAATTCTCGATCTCGGTCAGCACGTCACCCGCTGCGTTGCCGCCGCTGCCCGTACCGCCCAGCACTGCAGTCACCGCTGCGCCGCTCGCCGAATAATCGGCGGTATCGATCCCTGCGCCGCCCGTCAGCCGGTCCGCGCCCGCACCGCCGGCCAGCACGTTGTCGAAGGTGTCGCCGGTCAGCACATCGCCAAAGGCAGAGCCGATGAGCCGCTCGATCCCCTCGAGCCGGTCGCCCTGTGCGTCTCCGCCGCTGCCGGTGCCCAAGGCGAGATCGACCGTGACCGCCGCACCGCTGGCCGAATAGTCGGCGCTGTCGAACCCCGCCCCGCCGATCAGCGTGTCGGCACCCGCGCCGCCAACGAGCAAATCGTCGCCGCCGCGGCCGTCGATCCGGTCATCGCCCGCGCCGCCGCCGAAGGCATCCGCCCCTTCGGTGCCGGAAAGACTGTCGGCGAAGCTCGAGCCCTCGACCGCCTCGATACCGATCAGATGGTCGCCCGCCGCCTCGCCGCCGCTTGCGCCGCCATCGGCCAGATCGACGACGACGCCCGCACCGCTGCTGCCATAGTCCACCCGGTCGAATCCCGCGCCGCCGTCGAGCAGGTCCGCGCCGGCACCGCCGTCGAGCAGGTCGTCGCCTAGCCCGCCCGAAAGCGCATCGTCGCCCGCTCCGCCGAACAGCCGGTTCGCGGCCTTGTCGCCCGCGAGCACGTCGGCGAAGGCCGAACCCTCGACATCCTCGAACCCGTCGAACAGGTCGCCCGCGGCATCGCCGCCGCTGGCGGTAAGCCGCATCAGGTCGACGCGCACCGCGGCATCGCTGCCCGCGTAGCTGAGCATGTCGCGTCCCGCTCCGCCGACCAATATGTCCGCGCCCGCACCGCCGCTGAGCACATCGTCGCCGGCGTTGCCGACCAGCATGTCTTTACCGGCACCGCCGATCAGCAAATCGGCGCCCGCGGTACCGCCGATCATATCGTCGCCCGCCGTCCCGGCCGCGACCACCACGCGCTGCCCTTCCAGCGTGAGCACGGATCCCGTGCCCTTCTTCCAGGTCAGCGTGCCCGTCCCGGTCGCGAGGCCATAGTCGCGCACCGTCAGCGCGCCGTTCCTTTCGGCAAGGTTGAACAGGGTCGGCGAGCCGGGATCGGAAAAGAAGGCCCCGTCGATCGTCGCATTCGCACCCTCGGCCAGCCAGATATGCTCGCGATTGCCACCGGCCAACGGCGCCCCGGCATCGAGGCTGACGATGTTGCTCAATTGCGCGCCCGTGCCCCACAGACGGACATTACGGCCGTTGCCCGATACGATCGCGCCGTCGACCACGATATTGTCGCTCTTGAGGTCGAGCCCGCCATCGCTGTTGCCCGTGGCGATCACATTGCGCAACGTGATGTCATAGGTACCGCGCTCGGTCGCGAAACCGTCGCCGTTGCGATAATCATTCACCGTATCGAGCGCGTTGCGCATGGCGACGCGGTCGATCGTCACATCGTGCGCGGTGCCGGTGATATGGACGCCGATCGCGAAATTATCGCCGTCCTGAAACTGGCTGTCGCCGCGCACATCCTCGATCAGCACATTGTTGCTGTCGTACTGGACGCGGATCGCGCCCTTCGAATAGCCGTCGACTGCGACGTCGCGGATCGTCAGCCCGGAGATCGTCGCGCTGGCATTGGCGCCCGAGACCATATTGTCAAAGAAGCGCGAGACGTTCGCGGCATCGACATGCTCGATCGAGAGGTTGCGCACATCGGCGCCGACGCGAAAGGCCGTTCCGACATTCTCGAAAGCCAGATCGCTGAAGCGCAGATTGTCCGCGCCGCTCAGCAGCCGAAACACTTCCTCGCCCGACGGATTGGCCGGATCGAAGGGCTCGGACCGCGTCCCGGCGATCGTCGCCGCCATCGCATTGCCCGCGCTGTCGACCCCGCGGATCGTCACCGGCGCGCTCGCCGTTCCGCCCCCGACGATCGCGAGCGCCCCCGTCGGCGCGGTATAAGCGCCCTGATCGGCGAGCAGCAGCACCTGCCCACCCGGCCCCGCCGCCGCAATCAGCTGGGGCAAGTCCTTCAGCGTCGCGGCGTTCGCCGCGCTCGAGCCGTCGCCCGAACCGCTGCCGGTCGGCGAGATGTAGAGGGTGGGCATGGCAGGGCTCCCGTCATAAGCCTGAAAACATACCCCCCACTCGACCAGACAGCCCGCGACACCAGCCGGGTCAACCATATGCTGCACCTGCGAAAGCCGAGTTGCCCCTTTGCTCCGACGACTGGAGCGGGGGCGCCTTCGCTCTCCAGCCTTGGGCGGCTACCAAGATTCGTGCCGGACGGTTCATGTTGCCGCACCCCGCAGATTGTCCACGCCCCAAGAATCCGATCGGAGACGCACCGTGCAGCAGGATCTGTCCCTCGGGACGTCGGAGCCGCCCGCGGACACCGCGCTCGCCGCCTTCGCGCAGATCCTCGCGATGCACCGCATTCTCGCGGATCCGGTCGAACTGCGCCACAGCCTCGGCCATTCGGACCCCGTCACGTCATCCGACCTTGTGCGCCTGGCAAAGCGAATCGAAGGCGTCCGCGCGCGCGCCACGACCGCCGATTTCGAACGATTGCGGCGTCTCCCGATGCCGGTGATGGCCGGCGGCGCCGAGGGCTGGTTCGTGATCGGCCGCGTCGGCGAGGATGCCGTCGCGGTCCAGCGCCCCGGTGCCGAGATCGAGCGCTGGGAGCGTGCCGCGCTGGAGGCCCGCTGGTCGGGCGAACTGCTTCTCATTACCACCCGCGATACCGCGCAGGTCGCCGCGCCCGCCTTTGACATGACGTGGTTCGTTCCCCAGATCGTCAAATATCGGAAGCTGATCGGCGAGGTGCTGCTGATCACCCTCGCGCTCAATCTTCTCGGCCTCGCCGCGCCGCTCTTTTTCCAGAATGTCGTCGACAAGGTGCTGGCGCACAACAGCTTCGCCACGCTTCAGGTGCTCGCCATCGGGCTCGTGGCCGTCTCGCTCTGGGAAGTCGCCTTCGGCTGGCTGCGCACCCGGCTCTATTCGGAAACGAGCCAGAAACTGGACGTCGAGCTCGGCAGCCGCCTTTTCCGCCACCTGCTCCGCCTGCCGCTCGCCTATTTCGAGAACCGCCGCGTCGGCGACACCGTCACCCGGGTGCGCGAGCTGGAAACGGTGCGCGAATTCATGACCAATGCCTCGCTCACGGTCCTGATCGATCCGCTGTTCACGATCGTCTTCATGATCGCGATGTGGCTCTATTCGCCTTTGCTCTTCGTCATCGTCGCGCTCACCCTTCCCGCCTATGTGATCGTTTCGCTCGTCGTGACCGGCCCCCTGCGCCGCCGGCTCGACGAGAAATTCGCGCGCGGCGCCGCGAACAACGCGCTGCTCGTCGAGAGCGTTTCGGGCATGCAGACGCTCAAGGCAGCCGCGGTCGAGCCGCAATGGCAGGACCGCTGGGAACGCCAGCTCGCCGCATATAGCGCCGCCAGCCAGCGCGTGATCAACCTCGGCAATTCGGGCAGCCAGGCGGTCCAGCTCATCTCGAAGCTCAGCCTCGCCGCAATCTTGTTCTTCGGCGCGCAACAGGTGATCGCCGGCGCGCTGACGATCGGCGGACTCGTGGCGTTCAACATGTTCGCCCAGCGCGTGTCGGGCCCGGTCATCCGCATGGCGCAGCTCTGGCAGGACTTTCAGCAGGTCCGCCTCTCGGTCGCGCGGATGGGCGACATCCTCAACACGGGCGCCGAGCCCGGCGTGGGATCGCGCACCGCCTTGCCCGCGCTGGCCGGTCATATCCGTTTCGAGAGCGTCCGCTTCCGCTATTCTGCCGAAGGCCCGTGGACGCTCGACGACATCGACATCGACCTGCCCGCCGGTGCGACGCTTGGGATCGCCGGCGCCTCGGGATCGGGCAAATCGACCCTCACCAAATTGCTCCAGCGCCTCTATCTGCCCGCAAGTGGCCGCGTGCTGATCGACGGCGTCGACATCGCCCAGATCGACCCCGCCTGGCTGCGTCGCCAGATCGGGGTGGTTTTGCAGGAGAATATCCTGTTCAACCGCTCGATCCGCGACAATATCGCGCTCGCCGATCCTGTCACGCCGATCGAGCGGGTGATGACCGCCGCGCGCCTCGCCGGCGCGCATGATTTTATCCTCGAGCTGCCGCGGGGCTATGACACGATCGTCGAGGAACGCGGCGTCAACTTCTCCGGCGGGCAGCGGCAGCGGCTCGCCATCGCGCGCGCGCTGATCACCAATCCGCGCATCCTGATCCTCGACGAGGCCACCTCGGCGCTCGATGCCGAGAGCGAGGAGATCGTCCAGCGCAATTTGAAAGCGATTGCGGCGGGCCGCACCGTGCTGATCATCGCGCACCGCCTCTCGGCAATCCGCCAGTGCGACCGCATCCTGACGCTCGACAAGGGGCGCATCGTCGAAAGCGGCACGCATGACGAGCTGCTCCACCTCGGCGGCCGTTATGCCGCGCTCCATCAGCGCCAGATCGGCGTTCAGGCGGGGGCCGCGGCATGAACGCGATCACCCGCCACTGGACCGCCGTTCGCGACGCGCTCGACAATGAGCGGGCACGGTCGCGCGGTGCGTTACGCGTCGAGGAGGCCGATTTCCTTCCCGCCGCGCTCGAAGTGGTCGAGCGCCCCGTGTCGCCGACCGCGCGGGTCACGGCCTGGGCGTTGCTAGGTCTGCTCGCGGTCACGCTGCTCTGGCTGGCGTTTGGACGCGTCGATGTTGTCGCCTCGGCACCGGGAAAGCTGGTGCCCGCCGACGACGTCAAGCTGATCCAGCCCGGCGCGGGCGGGATCGTCCACGCCATATTGGTGCGCGACGGTCAGCGCGTCCGCGCCGGCCAGCCGCTGGTCGAACTCGATCCCACCGTCTCGGACGCCGACGCCGCGCAAGCGGGAATGGCGCTGGAGACGGCGATGCTCGACGCCGCGCGGCTCCGCGCCATCTTGTCCGCGCTCGACGGCGGGGGTCTCAGCTTCAATCCGCCCGCCGGAACCACGGCCGACGTTGCCGCCACCCAGCTCGCGCTCGCCCGCGCCCAGCTCGCCGAGATCAGGGCGGGTAGCCAGACGCGCGCCGCCGACACCCAATCCGCCCGCGCTGCGCGCGCCGAGGCGGAAATTCAGGCTGCCAAGCTCGATGAAACCCTCCCCTTGCTCGACGAGCAGATCGCCGCCAACGAGAAATTGCTCGAGAAGGGTTATGTTTCCAAGCTGCGTGTGATCGAGATGCGCCGCCAGCGTCTCGTCGCGGCGCGCGACCGCGACGCCGCGCTCGCCACCGCCCGCCAGGCACAGGCGCAGATCGCGGTGGCGGGCGGCAACTCGAGCCAGTCCATCGCCGAGGCGCGCGCCCGCATCCTCGCCGACCTCGCAAAAGCCGAGAGCGACGCGCGGCTGCGTCAGGAAGAGCTGACCAAGGCGACGAAGCGCAGCAGTCTACAGCGCCTCGTCAGCCCCGTCGACGGCACCGTCACGCAGCTCGCCGTCCACACCGTCGGCGGCGTGGTCGAGGCAGCGAAGCCGATCATGATCATCGTGCCGACGCGCGGGAAGCTGGTCGCCGAAGTGACGATCGACAACAAGGATGTCGGCTTTGTCCGCGCGGGCCAGCCGGTCGCGCTCAAGGTCGAGGCCTTTCCCTTCACGCACTACGGCGCGGTGCCGGGAAGGCTCGAGCAGATCAGTTCGGACGCTGTTCAGGACGAAAAGCGCGGGCTCGTCTACACCGCGCGGGTGGCGCTCGATCGTGCGACGATCCAGCGCGATGGCAGCGCGATCCCACTGACCCCGGGCATGGCGGTGACTGCCGACATCAGGACCGGCCGCCGTTCGCTCGCCTCCTATCTGCTGAGCCCGATCGACGAGATGCGCACGACAGCCGCGCGGGAGCGCTAACTATCTCCCGCGCGGCCTTCGCAAGTTGAGGATGGATCAGGGTAGCGTGCGGCGCCCGCCCCTGCCGAACAGAAAGCCGACAACGACGAGGATCACCGCCAAAACAAGCAGAATCTTGGCGAAGTCCGCCGAAAGTCCGGCAATGCCGCCAAAGCCGAGCAGCGCCGCGACAAGCGCGACGACCGCGAAAATGATGGCCCATCTGAACATGATATTCTCCTTACCCGGCGCACGCCTCCTCTCGCTCCCGCGCGTAGTCGCGGAAGCGGCGGAGGCTCCGCCACATCATCCTGTCTGGATATGCGGTTAACGCCGTTTCAGGGTGAAAGTTCCTGCGATGGTCAGGCGCCGGGCCGGCGTCACGCGCGCCATCAATCGAAAACCTCGACCTCGCGGGCTTCACGGATATCGGCCGATGAAGATCCCACAAGAATGCGGTAGCGCCCTGATACGACCTTCCACTGTCCCGCGGCAGCGTCAAACTGCGAAAATGCCCGCGGATCGAGCGTAACGGTGACGGTCCGGCGGGCTTTCGGCGCGAGTTCGACCTTTGCGAAACCGCGCAGCGCTATCGGTGGCTCGCCGGCGGCTGGCGCGACGGGCGCGACGTAGATCTGCACCACCTCCTTGCCGGCACGCTTGCCGTCGTTGCGCAGCGTCAGGCGTACGGGCACCGCATCGCCAGCCTTGATCCGCGCCGGCGCCGACAGGCCCGAAAATGTAAAGCTCGTGTAGCTGAGCCCATGGCCGAATGCGAAGAGCGGCTTGACGCCCTTCGCGACATAGCCGCGATACCCGACGAGCAGCCCTTCAGAATAAGGCGTCTTGGCGCCCTTGAGGTTGATAGCATCATCCTCGGTCCGGACCGGGAAAGTGACGGGCAGCTTGCCCGACGGGTTGACCTTGCCGGTAAGCACATTGGCGAGCGCCGCCGCGCCGCCCTCGCCCGGCAGCCACATATCGACGATCGCAGGTGCCTTGTCGGACCAGGGCATCGTCATTGCGGCCCCCGCGTTGACGACGACCGCGGTCTTCGGATTGGCGGCAATGATCGCCTCGACAAGCTTGTTCTGGTCGCCCGGTAGATCGAGCGACGCGCGGTCATAGCCTTCGCCTTCGGTCGTCGAGGAAGAACCCACGAATACCACTGCTGCATCGGCGCCGCGCGCCGCCGCAACCGCCGCTTCGAACGACGGCAGCGGTTCGCGGATGCCGAAGCTCAAATATTCATAAGGGGTCTGGCCGGTGACATAGTCGATGCGGATCGGATAGCTGCGCCCGGCTTCGAGCTGGACCGAGACCGTCCGGCGCGGGATCGGGAAGCCGAGCACGTCGCGGATATCGGGCTTCGACGCGCTTTCCTTGCTGAGCACGGTCTTGCCGTCGAGGGTGATCGTCGCATTGCCGGTGCCGCGCGTGCTGAATTCATAGGTCCCGCTCTTGTCGGGCCAGAACAGCCCTTCCCAGCGAAACGCCGCATAGCCGGTGACCTGCGGCCCTGCGATATTGCCGCTGATCCGCTTGAGGAAGCTCGTCGCGGTTTCGCGCTTGACCGGCTCGCCGCTCATATCGGCGTTGGCGTAATAGGTTGCCGCGAGGCCGGTGACGCTGCGGTCCTGCCCCGGACTGAACAGCTTGGGGTTCGCCCCCGGCGGCGTTTCTTCATTGTCGACGCCGCGGGCGTAATCGATCTTCACCCCCGGCAGCGCCGCCTTGAGCGCCGCGAGCGGTGTGCTCGTCTCGAACGGCACCACCGCCGAGCTCCCGCCGCCCTGGATGCGCACGACATCGGCGTTCGGACCGATCACCGCGAGCGACTTGATCGACGAGGGAAGCGGCAGGACGCCGCTGTTTTTGAGCAGGACGATCGCCTCCTCGGCGGCGCTTTGCGCGAGCGCGGCGTTACGCGGGGTTTGTTCGGCCACGGGGCGGGCGACGCCGCGTTCGATCGCACCGCTGCGCACGATCAACCGCACCATGCGGCGCGCATTGTCGTCGAGCTGCGCGGTCGTGACCTTGCCCTCGTCGACCGCTTTCCTGAGCTTCGGCCCGAAATGGTTCGGCGGTCCGGGCATTTCGAGGTCCATGCCGGCGTTGACGGTTGTGGCGGTCGAATGGACCGCACCCCAGTCGGACACGACAATGCCCTTATAGCCCCATTCGCCCTTGAGCAGGTCGGTGAGCAGCCAGCGATTCTCGGCCGCATGGGTACCGTTGATCTTGTTGTACGACGCCATCACCGACCAGGGATCGCCCTGTTTGATCACCGTCTCGAACGCCGGGAGATAGATTTCGCGCAGCGTCCGCGGATCGACGACCGAGTCGACGATGAAGCGATTGGTTTCCTGATTGTTCGCGGCGAAATGCTTGAGCGAGACGCCGATGCCCGCGCCCTGCGCACCCTTCACATAGCCGAGCCCGATCTGGCCCGCCAAATAGGGGTCTTCGGAATAGGTTTCGAAATTGCGGCCCCAGCGCGGGGTGCGCACGATATTGACCGTCGGAGCGAGCAGCACGTCCGCGCCGTGCGCGAGCGTTTCCTTGCCGATCGCCGCGCCGACCTTTGCCGTGAGGTCGGGGTTCCAGGTCGCCGCCATCGCGACGCCGACCGGAAAGACCGTGGCGGGCTTGCCGTCGGGCGAGCGCACGCCGGTCGGCCCGTCGGTCATGCGGATCGAGGGGATACCGAGCCGCGGAATCGGGTTCAGCGTCATCGAGCTTTCGCCAGCGAGCAGCAGGATCTTCTCGTCGAGCGTCAGCCGCATCATCAGATCGTCGACGCGCGCCTCGAGCGGCGCCGATTTATCCTTGTAGACCATATCCTGCGCCTGTGCGCCGGACAGCGCCACCGTGGAGGACAGCAATGTTGCCGCCAGATAGGCTGCCCGGCTCTTCATCACTTGATCTCCGCCAGATCCTTGGCCGCCGCGGCCAGCATCTCGTCGGTGATCTTGCCGTTCGAATAGGGCTGGAGCTGCGTCAGGCTGATTGCCTTGAACATCTCATATTCGGGCAGCGCGATCATGCCGGGGAAATGCTTTTCGATCACCGCCTTGCCCTTTTCGTCGGCGACGATGTCCTGCAGCGGGGTGTCGAGATTGAACTTCGCATCGCTCGCGGGCGCAGTAGGCGCCGGGGCGGGTGCGGCGGGAGCCGGTGCCGGCGCAGCGGCGCCTTGGGCGAATGCGGGGGCGGCAGCCATCAGCGCCGCAATAAATATCGCAGTTTTCATTTTACTTCTTCCTTTTGAAGATCGGCGACCATCGCTTCTCTGATCAGATATTTCTGGACTTTCCCTGTCACCGTGGTGGGGAACTCACCGACGATACGCACGTAACGCGGGACTTTATAGTGGGCGATCTGGCCGCGGCAGAACTCGCGAATATCGTCGGCGCTCGCCTCCGCGCCGGGCTTCAAACGCACCCAAGCGCACAGCTCTTCGCCCATGCGCTCATCGGGGATGCCGACCACCGCGACATCTTCGACCGCGGGATGGCGATAGAGATAATCTTCGACCTCGCGCGGATAGATATTCTCGCCGCCGCGGATCACCATGTCCTTCAGGCGGCCGACGATATTGCCGTAACCTTCCGTGTCGATTGTTGCGAGGTCGCCCGAATGCATCCAGCCGTCGGCGTCGATCGAATCCGCGGTGCGTTCGGGCTCGTCCCAGTAACCGATCATCACCGAATAGCCGCGCGTGCAGAGTTCGCCGGGTTCGCCCGAGGCGACGATGTTGCCATCGGTGTCGACGATCTTGCATTCGAGGTGCGGCTGGACGCGGCCGATCGAACCGACGCGGCGCTCGAAGGGATCGTCGGGCGCGGTCTGGAAGCTTACCGGGCTGGTTTCGGTCATCCCGTAGGCGATCGTTACGTCGCGCATGTTGAGCCGCTCGACGACCTGCCGCATCAGCGGCTCGGGGCATATCGCCCCCGCCATGCAGCCGGTGCGGAGCGACGACATATCGAACTTGTCGAAATCGGGATGCGCGAGCACCGCAATGAACATCGTCGGCACACCATAGAGCGCCGTGCAGCGTTCGGCCTCGACCGCGCGCAGCACCGCTTCGGGATCGAAACCCTCCGACGGATAGACCATCGCCGCGCCATGGGTGATGCTGGCCAGATTGCCCATCACCATGCCGAAGCAATGATAGAGCGGCACCGGGATGCAGATGCGGTCGCCCTCGCCCAGCCCCTGCGTGCGGCCGACGAAATAGCCGTTGTTGAGGATGTTGCGATGGCTGAGCGTCGCGCCCTTCGGCAGGCCGGTGGTACCGCTGGTGAACTGGATGTTGATCGCGTCGTCCGGATCGAGCGTCGGCCCGATCGCCGCGAGGCGCTGGCGGTCGGCATCGGTAGCGAGCGCAACCGCGTCGTTGAAGCGCAACCAGCCGGGCCGCGCATCCGTGCCGATCAGGATCAGCGAGCGCAGCGTCGGCAGACGCGCGGCGTGAAGCTGTCCGGGCGTGCTCGGTACGATCTCGGGCGCGAGTTCCTCGATCATCGCCGGATAGTCGCTCGTCTTGAAACTGCGCGCGGCGACGAGCGCGGACAAGCCCACCTTGTTGATCGTATATTCGACCTCGGACAGACGATAGGCGGGGTTGATCGTGACGAGGATCAGCCCGGCGCGCGCCGCCGCGAACTGGGTCAGTGTCCATTCGACGCAATTGGGCGCCCATATGCCGATCCGGTCGCCGGAGTTCAGCCCGAGCGCAAGCAATCCCGCAGCGAAAGCATCGGACCGTTCGAGCAGCTCGGCGGAATTCCACCTGATACCCTGCCCCACCGACACCAGCGCGTCCTGGTCGCCCCAGCGTTCGGCGGCAAGCGCGAGCGCGTGGCCGATCGTGTGCTCGATCAGCGGCGGTTCGGTCGCCCCTTTCACATGGCTCGTCATTTTCCGGGTGCCTCGCACGCGAAGCTCGCGGCTTCATCGGTCGAACCCTTACCGTCCCACTTCGCGACCTTCGGGAACGCGCAGAGCGGCCGCGTCCGTCCGGCCTTTGCTGGAAGGCCGATATAGGCGAACAGATCGTTGTCGAACTTGGTCGCGACGATGCGTTCGGGCGCGGGCCCGCCCTGCCGCCAGCCGTCGAGCGCGGTCAGCGGATCGAAATTGTTCGGTCCCGGTCCCGCAAGGCAGTGCGACATGCCCGGCACCATGAACAGGCGAACCGAAGTCGCGGCGGCCTTCGGGTTCGCGGCGACCAGACGCTCGTAATAATCGACGGTGTTCTGCGCCGGAATGCCGGCGTCGTTCCAGCCGTGATAGAGGATCAGCTTGCCGCCGCGCTTGTAGAAGGCGCGGAGGTCGGTGCTGTCGGCATCGAGATCGCCGCCGACGCGCGCCTTCGCCAGCTCATAGTCGCGATCGAGGTTGAAGTCGGAGAGCTGCCAGTCGGGATTGGCGTGGACGAAATAGCGGAAGAAGGCGGTGCCGAACTTCACATGCTGCGACGCCTTGCCGGTCAGCCACTGCGACCAGGTGCCTGCCTCGGCCTCGGCGCCGGGTGCGAAACCGGGGTAGAAGCTCTTGCCGTCTGCACTCTTCGGACCTTCGTAGAACAGCTTTGCGGTCGCAACTTCGCCGGGCGTCAGGCAATCGGCGCCCTCACCGCCCTTGCATGCGAGCTTGGCGGGGTCGAAATGGCACGCACGCGGATCGTCGATCACGCCGTCCTTCACCCCATCGAGTGCGTCGCACGCCCCTAGCGATGCCGCCTGAAGCAATTTCAGCTTCGCCATCGAGAGGTCGGCGCCGGGCTTGTTCGCGGCGACGGCATTGTTCGCAAAGGCGCTCGCCATGCGCGTCCACGGCATCGCCGGGGCGCCCGCGATGATCGCGTCATAGTCCGCAGGGTAACGCTGCGCGAGCGTCAGCGCCTGCCGCCCGCCGTCCGAGCAGCCGTGGAAATAGCTCGCCGCGAGCGGGTTTTCATAAAAAGCCGCGATCACCTGTTTCGCGGTCTCGGCGCCGACATGATTGGCGCGCCAGCCATAGTCGCGGATCTTCTCGGGCGCGTTCAGTGCCCAGCTTGCGTCGACATCGGCTTCGCTGAAATGCCCCATGTCGGTGCCGACCGCGGCATAGCCCTTTTGCACCGCGCCGCGCATCAGCAGCGACGGAAGCAGCATGTTCGCGCCGAAGCCGCCATTGCCCGCGCCGAGCAGCTTGCCGTTCCAGCCCGCACGCTCGGGCAGCCACACCTCGACCTTGATCGACGATCCGGGCACGGGCGAGAGCGTGGCTTGCACGCGGCAGAATGCGGCGGGAGCCGGCAGGCCGGGTTTGCCCGCCTCGAGATTGACCATCGCACCGCCCGCGAGCGAGGTCGCGGCGTCGACCTTGCCGTCCTTGAGCGCCAAGCCGGTCAGCGCCTCGCAGCTGCCGATTTTTTGCACGGCGGGCGTCGGCGCGGGTGCCGGCTCGTTCGCGGTACAGCCCGCGAGCAGCGATCCGCTGGCGAGGAGGAGGAACGATGCGGTCCTCATTTGCCGACCAGTCCCTGACCGCGCATCCACGTCGCCATCGCGTCGGTCCATGCGTCGCTTGGTTTGCCGCTCTTCTTCATGCCGAAACCATGGCCTCCGCTCTCGTAAGTTACGATCGTGCTGCTTGCGCCCGCCGCCTTCCACGCTGCGGCGAGGCGGACGCTGTCGTCATAGGCGAGCTTGTCGTCCTTCGCGGCCGCGACGAACAGCGGCGGCGCCTTCTTCGGCACCGCGACCGTATCGGGGAGCAGGCCGGGATAGATGGCGATCGCGAAATCGGGACGGCTCGCGGGCTTGTTCGCCGCCAGCGTCCATACCGTCACCGCGCCGCCCGCCGAAAAGCCCATCAGGCCGACGCGGTTCGATTTGATGCCGTAACGGGCCGCGTTCTTGCGCACCCACTTCACCGCATTCTCGCCGTCGGCGGTCGCGAGCGGGCGCAGCGGTTCGACGGCGGCGCGCAACGAGGGAAGATTGGAGAGGTAGCGCATCATCTGGAGCGGAAAATCCGCGCCGGTTTCGAGCAGCCGATATTTGAGCACGAAGGCAGTGACGCCCTGGCTGTTCAGCCACTTCGCGACCGCCTCGCCCTCATTGTCGATCGACAGCATATGAAAGCCGCCGCCGGGCGCGACGATCACCGCGGTGCCGTTGGGCTTGTCGGCGACATATGGGGTCAGCGTCGCGTCGGATACATTGCGCACGATCGTCCCGAATGCCCCGGTCTCGCGCACTTCCTTCGAGGTTGCGGGCACCGGGTCGGACGACAGGCGGATCACCTCCCACGCACAGGCTGGGATCGCAACGATGGCGAGTGCGCCGGCGATGACGGCAGAGAGGCGCATAGTCATGGCTTTCATCATTTTCCGTTCCGTGCGGCGGCGATGGCAGTGAGCGCGGGCGTGCTTGCCGGCTTCATTGCGGTTGCTGCGATTTCCATCGACAGAAGCTGCGGCGCAGCGGGATCGAGCCGGCTCCATGCGGGCAGTCCGCTGCCGTTCGGATCGCCGGTTTTCGCGAAATTGGTCCAATAGTCGCCGATCTGCTTCGCCGCTGCGCGGTCGGATACCGTCGCATCGGCGGGCAGATTGCCGAACTGGAACGAGACATCCGACGCGTGCACCGCGCCAACGTCGGGTTTGCGCTGCGCCTCGGCGACATAGCCGAAACGATAGAGGAAGGTCGGCGCCCCGGCGCGCGCCTGCAACAGGCCGAAGGCGAGCGCCGGTTCGGCGAACATCGCATCGCCGCCGAGCCGGCGGTTTGCTTCGTCTTCGCTTGCGTAGGCCGCCTTCACCGTCGCGGCGGCCGCACCCAGCGACTTTTCGACCGGGCCATTGACCATCGCGCGGAACGGTGCCGGGATGAAGCCGAGTTCGTCGTCATTGCTGCCGATGATATAGGGAATGCGCGCCTGCTTGCCCTCGGCAAAGATCGTCTCCGCGCCCACGGGAACGATCGTCCCGTCGGTCATCGGCCCCGAATAGCGGTCCTCTTCCTTGCTCATCAGCGCGACGCTCCCAAGCACCTTGTCGGCAGGCAGCGCACGCAGCGCCGCCACATCGGCGGCGTCTGCACGGGTCGCGAACACCTGCCCCTTCGCCTGTGCGTCGGCCAGCGTCGGCCAATCGTCGCGGCCGCCGCCCGAGGCGACGATCGCGCGCACGAACAGGCCCTTTGCGGCCGGCGATGCCATCAGCCGCGACACCGATTCCCCACCGGCGCTCTCGCCAAAGATCGTGACCTTCGCCGGATCGCCGCCGAAGGATGCGATGTTGCGCTGAACCCATTTGAGCGCGGCGATCTGGTCCATCAGGCCCCAGTTGCCGCCCTGCCCCAATGCCGGGTGCGCAAAGAAGCCGAAGCGGCCGAGGCGGTAGTTGAAACTGACGATGACGACGTCGCGCTTGGCCAGCAGGGCGCCGTCCGTTTCGGGCAGCGTGCCCGATCCGCCGACGAAACCGCCACCATGGATCCAGACCATCACCGGCAGCTTCGCGCCCTTGACGGGCTTCGGCGTCCAGACGTTGAGCGTCAGGCAATCCTCGCTCATCGCCCGCGATCCGGGCTGTATGCCCGGTAGCGGATTTTGCATGCAGTCGGGGCCGTAAGCGGTTGCGTCGCGCGGCGTAGTCCACGGGCCAACGGGCGCGGGTGCGCTCCAGCGCAGGGCGCCGACCGGGGGCGCAGCGAAAGGAACGCCCTTGAACGACGCCACGCCATCGGCCGTCGCCGCGGCCACGGCGCCGCTGTCGATGGTAACCTGCTGCGCCGCGACCGGCGAAGCCAGCAGCGCCGCCGAAACCAATATGCTGCGGATCATTGCGTGCCTCCGGTGGTGAAGATGAAACGGCCGGGGCCGGTACGGTATACGGAATACCCCTTGTCCTGACGCAACAGCGCAGCACCCGTCGGCGGGACCGTGGCGCCAAAGCGTGTCGGCACCCAGATTTCGCCCGTCGTGTTCGCCGGCACCTCGGCGGTCAGCGTCAGCCTGCCCCCCTCGACCTTCCAGCCCGAGAAAGCGCGGCCGTGGACGCTGTCTATCGCTGCCTCGGCGCTCGCGAGGCCGTCGGGGATTGCTGGTTTGACCAGCACCAGCTTGTACCCCGGCGCACCGGGGCGAAGGCCCGCGAGACGCTGACGCATCCAGTCGGCGATCGAGGCGAAATAATGATGGTCGCGCGAGCGGCTATTGAGGCTCCAGGTTTCGAACATCGTCGAATGGCCATTCTTGATCCACCAGCCCCAACTCGGCTCGTCGGTGCGCGTCGCGACGCGGTATGCGAGGCTGGCGTGGCCGTAATCGCTGAGGATTTCGAGCAGGTAACGCGCGCCATAGACGCCGGTGCGCAGCCCCTGTTTATCGACGTCGCGTGCGATGGTGTCGGCGACGCCCTGTTCGCGGCCCGGCGGCACCATGCCGAACGCGAGCGGCAGGATATTCTGCACCTGCGTGGCGGGACCGGCTACACCCTTTATATCGACGGTCCGGTACCAGCCATTCGCCGCATCCCAATAGCGCGCATTATAGGCTGCGCGGATATCGTCCGCGAGCTTGCCATAGCGCGCTGCATCATCCGCCTTGCCGACGATCGCCGACGATTTGGCGAGCAGGTCGGCCTGATGGAAGAAATAGGCCGTAGTCACCGCGTCGATCCCGCCGCCACGCGCATTGCTGTAATCCATGCCGCCGGCCGACGCCCATTCGGAGAGCCCGGCCGACCGTTTGAAATCGGGCGCCTTGATAAAGGTCGCGGTATAATCGACGAGCCGCCGCTGCATGTCCTGATTGTCGGCGAGGATGCGCGTGTCGCCGGTCGTCGTGTAAAGCTCCCACGGCAGGATCATCACCGCGGCATCCCACGGCGTCGTCGGGCCCCAGATCACATTCCAGCCGGGCGTATTCTCGTAACCGTAGAAAGGCGTCGTCGGCGCAATCTCGGGCACCTCGCCCTTCTCCGACTGCGCATCGCGGAAATCGGCGAGCCATTTGGTCCAGACGCGCGCGATGTCGAGGCTGCGCGCCGCGGCACCCGCCGACGCCTGCGCATCGCCGCTCCAGCCGTTCTTTTCATAGGTCGGCGTATCGGTCTGGAAACCGTGGAGATTGTTGAGGATAGACGCGATCGCGGCAAAATCGATCTGGTTCAGTAGCGGATCGGCGCTGGTGAAGCTGCCCGTCCGTGCGACTGCCGAATGGACGACGCGCGCGGTAAGCGCGTCGGCGGGCGGCGCGCCCGGAAAGCCGTCGACCTGCACATAACGAAAGCCGCGATAGCCGAAGCGCGGCTCCCATTGCTCCACACCCTTGCCTGCGACCGTGTAACGATCCGTCTGGAGCTGCGCGTCGATCAGACCCGCGGCGGGCACGACCTTGCCGTCGTCGGCGATGCGCTCGCTCGCGACCATCGAAACCGTGACGCCGCGCGGCCCGCTGAGCTTCAACACCGGCCAGCCCGCGACGATGCGGCCAAAGTCATAGACATGGACGCCGGGGGCGACCTCTTTCACCGCGACGGGCATGATATTCTCGACCGGTTCGATCGCTTCGGAATTGGCGGCGACAAGCTGGCCCGTCGGGCCGGCGACGACCGGCGCCGCCTGCCATTTGCGATCGCGGAAACCTGCGCGGTCCCATCCCGCTGGCACCAGCCGTGCGTCGAAGCGTTCGCCGCGATGGACCGAGTCATTCAGCGTCGGGCCCGAAATGGTTCGCCAACTGCCGTCGGTCGCAACGGTGTCGCGCGTGCCGTCGGTGTAGGTGATTTCGAGCTGCGCCTTGAGCGCGGGCTCGGCGTGCCAGGGCGCGGCATGGAAATACCATTCATTGGGGTCGGTCAGCCCGTACCAGCCGCGACCCAGCTCGGCACCGATCACATTCTCGCCGCGACGCAGCAGCGCGGTCACGTCCTGCGTGTAAGCGAGCACGCGCTTGTCGTAGGCGGTATAGCCGACGCCGAGCGGAGAGCCGACGATAGCGCCGTTAATCGACAGGCGCGGCATGCCTGCCCCGGCGTAATAGAGGCGCGCGCTTGCGACCGACTTGCCAAGACGGAAGGCACGGCGAACGAGCGGCGCGGGTGCCTCGATGGGCAGCACAAGGTCGACGCCCGGAACGCCGCTGGCGACCACCAGCCCGTCCTTGCCGACGCTGCCGCCCGTGAAGGGGTTGTCGCCGCCCGCGAAGTCGAACGCGACCGCGGGGCTTTGCGTGCCGGATACGCGAACCGAGTGGACGATCGCCGCCGCGGCTTCCTTGCCCGCAAAGCCGATCGTGCCATGCTTGTGCGCGTCATTGTCGACCGTCGCAACGATGGCGCCATCGATGCGCGTGACGATCTGCCCGCCTTCGGCGCGGATCGACAGCGCGATGCGCCGACCCTTGATCGGCACGGGCAATTTGACCTGCCCCAGCCGCTCCATCTTGATCGCCGAACTCGTGCCGCCCGGATAGCGGCGTATCGTCTGGATCAGTTCGGGTCCGTTCTTGCCGTCGGCGAGCGTCCAGACATAGGCGTCGCCATAGGTCTTGCCGTTGGGCAGCGCGCGGAACAGTATGTCGACGGCCTTGCCCGTGAGCGTCAGCTCGGCATCGAGCGTCAGGTCGTCCCAGTCATGGTCGCGGCGCACGGGCCCCGAAATCCATTTGGCCTGCCAGTCGGATGCCGCGAGCAGGCCGGTTTCCCACCAGCCGGGCGCGCTCCAACCGGTGGCCTTGCCGTCGGCGTCCCATACCTGCACCTGCCACCAATAGCGCTGGCGCGATGCGAGGGCTGGCCCGGCATAGGCGATCTGGACATTGTCCGCCGACGCGACCTTTCCGCTGTCCCAGAGCGGCGCGCGCTCGAGATCGGCTTCGGAGGTGGCGACGCGGACGCGATATGCGCTCTGCCGCGCCACGGGCGAGCGCCAGGCAAGCCGCGGCGCCGCCGTGTCGAGGCCCAGCGGCGCCACGGCATATTCGGTCCTGAGCTCTGCCGGGGCCGGATCGGCCGCCCATGCAGGCGCGTTTGCCATGCCGACGGCCGCGAGCGCACCCAGCAACAGGCCTCGCAAGCTTCCGATCAGCGGCAACCCAACCTCCCCGTCAGAATTTGGTGCGAATACCGAAAGATACCAGCCGGCCGAGCGTGCTGCCATTGGTATATCCCGATGCACTGTTCAGGAACGGCGGGTCCTCGTCAAAGACATTGTCGACGTTCAGCGTCAGCAGCGTGTTCGCGAGCATGTCGCCAAGATCGTAGCTGAAGAAGAGGTCGACGGTGTCGAACGCCGCGACGCGCTCCTGCGGCGCCAGCCCGACGACCGGATAGCCGCTGCGATGGTTGAGCGTCGCGCGCGCGGTGAAATCGCCGACCGTCGCACCGAGCCCCGCCGTGAAGAGGAAGCGGCCCGTCCCGTTCTTGAGGTCGTCGTTGACCGGACCACCCTGCACCACCTGCGTCTCGCGATTGAGGAGGTAGCTGCCGGTGAAATTGGCGTTGATCGAACCGAAACCCGTCGGGCGATTATAGGCGAGATTGAAGTCGATGCCGTCGACCTTCACCGCGCCGAGGTTCGCGCGCTGCGCGAGGAACAGCACATAGGGCGAGCTGATCGCGAACAGCGTCGCGAGGTTGGGTACGCCATCGACACGGAGATTTCCGGCCGCCGCCTGCGCCTGCGCGAGCGTCGGGTTGAGGATGAAGAAATCCGCATAGGCCGGCGTCGTGAACAGCAAAGGCGAGGTGAACGGCGGCACCGCAATCGCATCCTTGAACTTCACGTTGAAATAGGTCGCGCTGGCGACAAGACCCTCGATCGCCGCGGGTTTGAGGTCGAAGCCGAGCGACCAAGTATCGGCCTTCTCGGGCTTCAGATTGGCGTTGCCGCCGGCGATCGCAATCGTCGGACGCAGCGCGTCGAAGGGCGAACTGGTCGGCGCGCGGAACGGGCTGAACGGCAGCACCTGCACGCGCGCATCGACCGAATTGCCGAGGTCGGCGAGGCTGGGCGCGTGGAACGACGTGCCATAATTGCCGCGGATCGTCAGCGCCTCGAACGGGCGCCAGGTCACCCCGATCTTGGGATTGGTCGTGCTGCCGACGTCGCTGTAATCGTCGTAGCGGACCGACCCCGACAGCTCGAGGCTGTAGAAGCCGGGCGTGCGGTTGTCGGCGCCGAAGATCGGGATCAGCAGTTCGCCGAACAGCGACTTCACATTGCGCGCAGCATAGGCGTTCGAGCCCGTGACCGCCGCTTCGGGGCCGCTGCCGGTGAAGGAGCGGATATTTTCATAGTGATATTCGCCGCCGACTGCGAGGCGGATGTCGCCGCCGGGCAGGTGCGTCAGCGGGCCGTCGAGCACGACGCGCCCCTCGGCGAGTTCCTGTGTCGCATCGCCATAGTTGACGAAATCGTCGATCGCCGCGAGCACCGCGGGCGAGGTTGCCGAGAGATTATAGGGATTGAGCGCAGTCGCGGTCGTGGTCCCGGCAAGCGCAATCGTCGCTGCGGTCGAGTTGAACGAACGCTCGGTCGATTCATTCTCGCTGCGTCCGAAATTGGCCATCGTGCGCAGCTGCCAACCGCCGCCGAGTTCGAAGTCGAAGCTGGGGGTGATGCCATAGGAGCTGAAGCTCGACGGGCTGTCGTTGCTCGGACCGAAAACGTCGTCGAACGCGAACGAAACGGTGTGCGCGAGTTCGGCGCCGATCGGGCGGAAGAAGGGATTGGCCGCGGTGATCGTCCCGCTCGCACTGCTCTGCGCGCTCCGGTGCAGCGTGTCGCGCTTCGACCAATAGGCCGACAGTTTGAACGCGACCGAATCGCTGAGATCCTGCGTCAGCCCCGCGAAGACGCTGTGGCGTTCCTCGCGCGGGTAGATGGCGGCATAATCGGTCTGGTCGCAGCGATTGATGCCCGGCGCCCGGCCGGGGAGCGCATAGGTCGTCGTGCCCACGGTGATGTTCGCGAGCGCACAGGCGGTGCTGCGGAAATCGCCGCCGCCGCGGTCGGTCTGGTTCGCGGTCGCATAGTCGCGGTCGAGCCCGATCAGATCGTCGTGCCAGGCGTAGGAATAGGAGACGAAGACCGATCCCGAGCCCCAATCCTTGCCCGCGATGACGCTGGCGTCGATCGTCTGGTAATTTTTGGCAAAGCCGTAGCGCGCGTTGACGCCAATGCCGTCGTAACGGTCGCGCGTGATGAAGTTGATCACGCCGCCGATCGCGTCGGAGCCATAGATCGACGAGCCGCCGTCGGGGATGACGTCGACGCGCTTGATGACGTCGGGCGGGATGACCGAGGGGTCGAAGCTTGTTTGCAAGATGCCCGCGCCGACCATGCGGTGACCGTCGACGAGCACGAGTGTCGTCGAGCCACCGCTCGCGCCGAGGTTGCGAATGTTGGGGCGCACGATCGGATTGCCGAAATTCCCGAGCCCGGCCGGGATCGTCCCGAAATTGCCGACCTGCGGGATCGAGGCGAGCAGATCGTTCGCTGAGGCAGCGCCCGAGGCGACAACATCGGCCTCGGTGACCGCGACGACATTGGTGCCGACCGGCGCGACGCCGCGCAGCAGGGTGCCGGTGACGACGATGTCGGCATCGGTGGGCGCTTCAGCATCGGCGTCCTGTGCATGGGCGCTGGCCCCGCCAAACAGCGCGCCGGCGCATGCCAGTGCCGAAATGCCCCGCCGCCACGCGTTCCGCCGCGCAGCAAAATCCAGACCCGCGTTCGTCATCGCCTTCATCGCATCCTCCCTGCACTCGCCCTCGCGAGTTGTCCCTTTTGACGGAGGCGCCTGTCCGGCGATCTTTTCCTCCGATGCTACGCTTCGCTGAGCGTTTCTGCATCAATGCTCATTATTTGTCTTTATCAATCACGTCAACGATCATTTTCAATCATTCGAACCCGAACGGCACGGCGAACCGCGGTTTTCTTCCGAAAGGCTTTGGAAAATTCAGGCGACGATGACGCGGATGCCGGCGGCTTCCATCATCGCGACGTGGGGCGGCTCGATTCCGGAGTCGGTGACGACGATGTCGATCTCGTCGAGCGCACAGACGACGTTGCCCGAGGGACCCGAAAATTTGGAGCTGTCGACGAGCACGATGATCTCGTCGGCGCGTTCGATCAGGCGGCGCTCGGCGGCGACGAGGATGACGTCGGCCTGCATCAGCCCCGCAGGGCCCATCGATGCCGCGCCCATGAACAGCTTCGGCGCGTGAAAGCGCGGCATGCCGTCGTCGCCCGCCGCCGACAGCACGATATTCTGCTCGCGGAACACCTGCCCCGAGGGAATGAGGATGCGCGTCGTCGGCTGCGGCAGCAGCGCGCTGACGATGTGCAGCGAGTTGGTCAGAACCTGCAGGCTGAGCCCGTCGAGGTGCGGGCACATCTGCAGCGTCGTCGAGCCACCGTCGATCATCACGCCTTCGCCCGGAATGCAGAGACCCGCGGCTGCGCGCCCGATCGCCTCCTTGGCGCCGCGATTGCGGCCGATATTCTCGTGAAACGGAACGCCCGACAAACCGTCTTCGGACGCGGCGGGCGCGCCGGCTGCTCCGCCGACACGCTTCGCTCCGCCGCGCACGCGCGTGATGACGCCCGCTTCCTCCAGCCGGTCGAGGTCGCGGCGAATGGTGGCAGGTGACGCGGCAACGCGGCTTTCGAGATCGCGAAACGAGACGAACCCGCTCTCGCCCAAGCTGTCGAGGATCATTTTTTCGCGTTCGGCTGCGTGCATATGGGTCCCTGTCTGATGGCGTCTATTTGACGGGAGATGCGCCGAGTTGCAATCGAATGCTTAGACGATCCCTGCGGCCGCGCCCGCAGCCTTGCGTTCCTGCGCCTTGCGATCCCGCCAGCCGCTCGCGCGATAGGCCGCAATCGTATCGATCGCCCCACCCGCTTCGGCGCGCGCCGCCGCAAGGATCGGGGTGACATCGGTACGATAGGCGGCACGCAGCGCCTGAAACGCCATCATCGTGTCGTTTGCTTCCTGCGCCGCGAGCAAGGCCTCGCGGTCGACGAGCAGCGCCTTGGCATAGGCCGCTACGATCGCCTCGGCCGACGAAAGCATGCTTTCGATCGGGTCGGTCACATTGTGTGACTGGTCGATCATGTAGGCGGGACGAAAATCCCCACGCGGGTTCATCTCGGCCTCGATCAGTTCGTTGAAGACGAGGAAGAGCTGGTGCGGGTTGATCGAACCCGAGTCGAGATCGTCGTCGCCATATTTGCTGTCGTTGAAATGGAACCCACCGAGCTTTCCGAAGCGGTGCAGGCGCGCGACAATCTGTTCGATGTTAACATTCGGCGCATGATGACCGAGGTCGACGAGGCATTTCGCCTGATCGCCCAGTTCCTGCGCGACGAGGATCGAGCTGCCCCAGTCCGAGATGACGGTCGAATAGAAGGCCGGCTCGAACATCTTGTGCTCGATCAACATCCGCCAGTCGGCGGGGAGTGCGGCGTAGACCTCAGCCGCCGCATCGAGATAGCGGTCCAGCGAACGCCCCAGATCCTGTTGCCCCGGGAAATTGGTGCCGTCGCCGACCCAGACGGTGAGGTCGGTCACGCCCAGCTGCTTCCCGATCTCGATACATTCGATGTTGTGCGCAATCGCCTGCTCGCGCACATCGGCGCGGGTCGAAGACAGCGAGCCGGTCGCATAGCTCACCGCCTGCCCCGGCTGGTCCTGGAATGTGTTGCTGTTCACCGCGTCGAAAGCGAGCCCGAGCGACGCAGCCTCTTCGCGTAGCGCGCGATAGTCGCTGACCTTGTCCCACGGGAAATGCGGGCTGACGCGCGGGGTCGCGCGGCCGAGCTGCTGGATGACCGCGCAATCCTCGAGCTTTTCATGGATGTTCGTCGGCTCGCCCGCGATCGGGAATTTGGCGAAGCGCGTGCCGCCGCGCCCCGCACCCCAGCTCGGCACCGCGACCGAAAAGCCCGCGACCTTTGCCTTCACGCCATCGATGTCGATGCCGCGCCGGCCAAGCTGGCGGCCGAGGCTGCCATAATCATCGTCGAGCGCGTCGGTCAGACCGGCGTTCAGCCGCTCGATTTCATCCTGTGCGAGCGGCAGGTCGCCAGCCATCATTCTCTCCTGAATCCGTATCTTATCGCGTAAACGCCTGCGCGTTGCCCGCGTCGACGTTGATCATGTTGCCCGTCGACTTTGCCGACATATCGCAGCTGAGGAAATAGACGGCTTCGGCGACATCCTCGGGCAGCACGTCGCGCTTCAGCATCGACCGGTTGCGATAATGCTCCTCGAGCTCGCTACCCGAATCGATCCCATGCGCGCCCGCGCGTTCGCGGCGCCAGTCGCCGTCCCAGATGCGCGACCCCTTGATCACCGCGTCGGGATTGACCGTGTTGACGCGGATGCCGAAGGGGGCGCCTTCGAGCGCGAGGCAGCGCGCGAGATGCAGCGCCGCCGCCTTCGCCGAGGCATAGGCCGAAGCATTGGTCGCCGCGGCAATGCCGTTCTTCGATCCGATGAAGACGATCGAGCCGCCTTCCTGCGCCTTCATCAGCGGAAAAGCCGCGCGCGCGGTGAGGAAATAGCCCTGCGCCAGCACGTCGTAATTGCGCTGCCACAGTTCGAGCGTCGTATCCTCGATCGGCGCCGACGACGCGATCCCGGCATTGGCGACGAGGATGTCGAGCCCGCCGAATTCGCGCGCGCACGCCGCAAAAGCTGCGGCGACCTGCGCCTCGTCGGTGACGTCGCACACCGCCGAGCGGATGCGGTCATGGCCGAAGCGGCCTTCGAGTTCCGACGCGACCCTCGCCAGCGCATCGGCGTCGCGGTCGACGAGCAGCACGCACGCATCGTCGGCGGCAAGGCGCTCGGCGGTTGCGGCGCCGATGCCGCCCGCGCCGCCCGTGACCAGCGCGATGCGCCCGGCGAGCGGTTTGGGCTTCGGCATGCGCTGGAGCTTCGCTTCTTCCAGCAGCCAATATTCGATGTCGAACGCTTCCTGTTCGTCGAGCCCGATATAGGCGCCGATCGCCTCGGCGCCGCGCATCACGTTGATCGCATTCGCATAGAATTCGCCCGCAAGCCGCGCCGTCGCCTTGTCGCCGGCAAAGGTCATGCGGCCGATGCCGGGGACGAGCACGACGACCGGATTGGGATCGCGCATCGCGGGCGAGTTGGACCGTGCGCAGCGCTGGTAATAGGCCGCATAGTCGCCGCGATATGCCTCGATCCGCTCGGCAAGATAGGCTGTGTCGTCGATCCGCGCCGGATCGAGGACGAGCGGCGCGATCTTGGTGCGCAGGAAATGATCGGGGCACGAGGTGCCGATCGCGGCGAGCTTCGCGAAATCGCGGCTGCCGGTGAATTCGAGCGTTTCGGCATCGTCGGCGAAATGCCCGACGCGGCGCCCGCCCATCAGCCCGCGCAGCTTCGGCATCAGTTCCGCCGCGGCGGCGCCGCGCTCCGTCGCAGAACGCGCCGCGACAATCTCGCCTCCGAACGCCGGCGCACCGGCAAGCTTTGCGTTCAGATAATTCGCCGCGTCGGCGATCAGCGCGATCGTATTGTCATAGCAAGTCTTGGCGCTGTCGCCCCAGCAGATGATCCCGTGCCCCGCGAGCATCACGCCGCGCAGACCAGGATGCGTCGCGACATAATCGCGCAGCTTCAGCCCGAGGTCGAAGCCCGGACGCTGCCATGGCAGCCAGCCGACTGCTCCGTTCCAGAGCGCCTTGGTCGCAGCCTCGCCTTCGCTCGATGCCGCGAGCGCAATAATCGCATCGGGATGGACATGGTCGACGTGGGCAAAGGGCAGATAGCTATGGAGCGGGGTGTCGATCGACGCCGCGCGCGCATTAAGCGCGAAGGTGCAGTGCGGCAGATAACCGACCATCTCGTCTTCATGCTCAAGCCCGCGGTAAAGCTTCTCGAGCCCGAGAAGCTTGTCCTGATAGAGCGTCGAAAAGCCGTCGAGCTTCATCGAACCGATATCGCCGCCCGACCCCTTCACCCAAAGGACGGAAACAGTTTCGCCGGTCAACGGGTCGCGCGCCTCGAGCTTTGCCGAGGTGTTGCCGCCTCCAAAATTGGTAACGGTGAGGTCCGATCCGAGGCGGTTCGAACGATAAAGGAGCAGCTCTTCGGGCGACTTCCCTTTCGCCTCTTCGTCCGACCAGCGATTCGCCGGGATGGCAAAAAGCAGCGCGGCGGCATTGGATTGCGGCGGGACGTCCAGAAGATCGGGCATGAAGGAAACTCGTTGTTTCGACTATGGCAAGCCATGTATCGAAAAGGCTGGCGCTCTGCAATCAGTTTCGATAAAGTTCGATCAAATTCGGTCGCAACGAAGCAAGAGGGAGAGGGATGAGGGGTCGCGCAACCATAATCCTCGATGTTGGAAAAACCTTGGCAAAGCTGAGCCTCTGGTCGCCCGAAGGCGCGCTGATCGAACGGCGCGTACGCGCCAACGCGCGTGTCGCGACGGGGTCCTACGCGGCGCTCGACGCCGCGGGAATCGAGACGTGGGCCGCCGAAATATTGCGTGATTTCGCCAAGCTTGCCGATGTCGGCGCAATCGTCCCGGTGGGGCATGGCGCGGCTGCGGCGATCATCCGCGGCGATAGCCTCGCCTGCCCGCCTCTCGATTATGAGGACGCGATACCTGCGTCCGCACGTGCCGCCTATGAGGCCCAACGCGATCCATTCTTCGAAACCGGATCGCCTTCGCTTCCCGATGGGCTCAATCTCGGGGCGCAGATATTCCGCCTCGAAGCACAAGATCCCGATCTGGCGCAAGGCACGCAAATCCTCCCCTGGGCGCAATATTGGAGCTGGTTGCTGAGCGGCGTCGCGGCGTCCGAGGTGACGAGCCTCGGCTGTCACACCGACCTCTGGAACCCGCTGACGGGCTCGGCGTCCAGGCTCGCCGAGCGGCACGGCTGGGCTGAACGTCTTGCACCACTGCGGCGCGCGGGCGACGTGCTCGGGATGCTGACGCCCGCATGGGTCGCGCGCACCGGCCTGCCCGCGGACACCGAGGTCCATTGTGGCCTCCACGATTCGAACGCAGCGCTGCTCGCGGCGCGCGGCTTTGCCGAGATCGCCGATAGTGAATCGACCGTCCTGTCGACCGGCACCTGGTTCGTCGCCATGCGTTCGCCGAAAGATGCGGCGTCGCTCGACACGGGTGACCTCGACGAAGCACGTGACTGCCTGATCAATGTCGATGCGTTCGGCAAACCGGTCCCCTCGGCGCGTTTCATGGGCGGGCGTGAGATCGAGACGCTGATCGGGCTCGACACGCGCCAGATCGATATCGCCGCCGACCAGCCCGCGTTGCTCGCGGCGCTGCCCGGCGTGCTCGCGAGCGGCGCGATGGTGCTGCCAAGCTTTGCGCCGGGGTTCGGCCCGTTCCCCGATGCTCGCGGCCGGTGGATCGCGCGGCCCGACGATCACGCCGCGCGCCGCGCGGCGGTGTCGCTCTATGCCGCTTTCGTCGCCGATGCGGCGCTCCGCCTGATCGGAACGAAGGAGCGATTGTTGATCGAGGGCCGCTTTGCGGAGGGGCAGGTTTTCGTCCGCGCGCTCGCCGCGCTGCGCCCTGACCTGCGCATCTACATCGGCAAGGCGCACAATGACGTTTCTTATGGCGCGCTCCGCCTGCTCGACGCCACCCTGCCTTCCGTCGAGCCGCTCGAACTCGTCACGCCGCTCGACGTCGACATCTCATCCTACCATGATCGGTGGCGGCGCGAAGTCTCGCAAATGGAGGCGGCCGCGTGAAGCCTGCCTCGATCGGCGACTATCGCGAAGCCGCGCGGCGCCGCCTGCCCCATTTCCTCTTCGAATATTTCGACGGGGGTTCCTATGCCGAGCGCACGCTGCGCGCGAATGTCGGGGACCTGCAGGATATTTCGCTGCGGCAGCGCGTCATGAACAATGTGTCGGCGATCGACCTGTCGACCAGCCTGTTCGGCCAGCACCTCGCGATGCCGGTCGCGCTCGGCCCGATCGGGCTTGCCGGGATGGCGGCGCGGCGCGGCGAGGTACAAGCGGCGCGCGCGGCGGCGGCAAAGGGCGTATCCTTTACGCTGTCGACGGTGTCGGCCTGTTCGCTCGGCGAAGTCGCTCGGGGTTCACCGACGCCCTTCTGGTTCCAGCTTTATATGGTGCGCGACCGCGGCTTCATGCGGTCGCTGCTCGACGAGGCGAGCGCGGCGCATTGCCCGGTGCTGGTGTTCACCGTCGATATGCCGCTGCCCGGCGCGCGCTATCGCGACGTTCGCTCGGGGCTGTCGGGCGCCGCGAATCTGCGCGGACAGGCGCGGCGTGTCGGACAGGCCATGGCCCGCCCCGGCTGGGCATGGGACGTCGGCATCCACGGCCGCCCGCACCAGCTCGGCAATGTCGCGCCGCTGCTCGGCCCCAAATCGGGGCTCGAGGATTTCCTCGGCTGGATGAAGGATAATTTCGACCCGAGCGTGACCTGGGCCGACCTCGATTTCGTGCGCGCGCACTGGAACGGCCCGATCGTTATCAAGGGCATATTGGACGCCGATGACGCGCGCCGCGCGGACGAAGCAGGCGTCGACGGGATCATCGTGTCGAACCATGGCGGGCGGCAACTCGACGGCGTGCCATCGGTGGCGCGCGCGCTGCCCGCGATCGCCGATGCGGTCGGCAGCCGGCTGACCATCCTCGCCGACGGCGGGGTGCGGTCGGGGCTCGATGTCGTCCGGATGCTCGCGCTGGGGGCGCAAGGCGTGCTGCTCGGCCGCGCGTGGGCGTTCGCTCTCGCCGCTGCGGGCGAAGCGGGCGTGCGGCATGTACTCGACTTGATCGAAGCCGAAATGCGCGTCGCGATGGCGCTCACCGGGGTGACAACAATTGACAAGATCGGCCCGGAGACGCTGGCCGCCTGACACGAACGAGGGGGAAGAAATATGGACGCGAACCCGCTGCTTGGCGTGTTCTTTCACTGGCTCGGCGGGCTGTCGTCGGCGAGCTTCTATGTGCCGTACAAGCGCATCCGCGCCTGGTCGTGGGAGATTTTCTGGATCACCGGCGGCATCTTTTCCTGGGCGATCGCGCCGTGGCTATTCGCATCGATCCAGACGCACGACCTGATCGGCGTGCTCAGCCGCACACCCGCCGACATCTGGTTCTGGTGCTGGTTCTGGGGCGCGATGTGGGGGCTCGGGGGGCTCACCTTCGGGCTCACCATGCGCTATCTCGGCCTGTCGCTCGGCATGGCGGTCGCGCTCGGACTGACAACGGTCATCGGCACCATGGGGCCACCGATCTTTCGCGGCACGCTGGGCGAGTTGTTTGCGACGACAAGCGGACAGATGGTCTTCCTCGGCATCGCGATCACATTGGTCGGGATCGTCATCGTCGCGCAGGCCGGACGCCGCAAGGAGCGCGAGATGGGCGGAACGGCGGCGCCCGATACGTCCGAATTCAACCTCCGCAAAGGCCTCGCTATCGCGGTCTTTTCGGGGATTATGTCGGGCTGCTTTGCCTGGGGCCTCGACGCGGGGGCGCCGATCCGCGAACTGACACTGGCCGCCGGCACCGACCCGCTATGGCAGGGGCTGCCCGTGCTCTGCGTCGTGCTGCTCGGCGGGCTCACCACCAACCTCATCTGGTGCGGCATATTGATCGCGCGCAACCGCAGCATTCGCCAGTTCGCCGGCGAGGCCGCGCCCGGCGCGACCGAAAAGCCGCCGCTCGCGCTCAACTATGGCCTCGCCGCGCTCGGCGGGACGCTCTGGTACTTCCAGTTCTTCTTCTACACGATGGGTGAGAGCCAGATGGGCCGCTTCGGCTTTTCGAGCTGGACGCTGCACATGGCGAGCATCATCCTCTTCTCGACGCTCTGGGGCTTCGCGCTCAGGGAATGGGCGCCCGCGGGCAAACGGACGCGCGCCTTTGTATGGCTGGGGATCGCGGTGCTGATGCTGTCGACGATCATCATCGGATATGGCAACAGCCTGACGTGACGCCCGACCGAACGGGCGGTGGGCCGATCATCGTTTGATCGCGGCATCCTCCTTGGGAAGAAGGAACGTTCGGACGCGCAGCGGATTGTTTCCGCATGGATATGCGCTCCGGTCCGATGGCCCCGGCCGCCGACTCTTCCGCCGTCCCCTGGGCGGACCGGACGCGGCGCTGGGCGAAGACCGCATGGACGCCCGCGTGGCTCGCAAAGCGTCCACGCCCGCTACGCATCGCGATACGCACCGTTGCAATCGTCCTGCTCACGCTGTTCGCGATCTGGCTGATCCTCTTCATCACCAAGGGCCGGTTCCTGAAAGGTCCTTTCGAACGCTTCGCGACCTCGCAGCTCGAACGTCAGGTCGATGTAGGCGGCGACTTCCAGCTCTATTTCGCGCCGTTTAACGTCAAATTCTATGCCGAGGATATTCGCATCGCCAACCCCGCATGGGCTCGCGAAAAGCAGTTTTTCGTGGCGAGGAGGGTCGATACGCGGCTGGCGACGTTGCCGCTGATCTTTGGCGACCGGATCCTGCGCTTTGCCGATCTCGACGGCGCGCGCGTGGCGCTCGAATGGGACAGCGGCAACCGCCGGAACAGCTGGACTTTCGGTGACCCGAACCGGCCGCCCGAGCCGCTCGAACTGCCCCGGATCCAGCGCGCCGCGATCACGCAGTCTGGTCTCAGCTACCGCGATCCCAAATTACGGCTGTTCGCCGATATCGACATCGACACGGTCCGCGCGGCCGGCACGCGTATCAACGACGACATCCGCTTTTCCGGGCGCGGGACGATGCGCGCGCAACCCTTCACCTTGTCGGGTGGCCTTGCCTCGCCCAATGAAACGATCGCGGGGGGCAGGAATGCGCTGACCCTCCATGCAACCGGCCTCGGCAACAGGCTCGACATATCGGGCACATTGCCCGGCCCGACCGAACTCGAGGGCGCCGATCTCAAATTGCAGGCGCGCGGCGGCAATCTGTCGCGCATCTTCGATTTTCTTGGCGTCGCCATCCCCGATACGCGCGCCTATCGCGTCACCTCCGCCCTCACCTACGAAGACGAAGTCTGGAAGCTGACGGGGATGAAGGGAATGTTCGGCGACAGCGATCTGGCCGGCTCGCTCGCCGTCAGCCAGCCGCAGGGCCGCCTCTATCTCAAGGCCGACCTCGCGACCCGCTCGCTCAATATCATCGATGCGGGACCGTTCGTCGGCTACGATCCGCAGCGGCTCGACAAGATGGGCACCGGTGGCACAGTCGAGACGGTCGGCGGCCGTCCGCGCGTCCTCCCCGATGCGCCACTGCGCGTCGAGGCGCTCAAGCGATTCGACGCGGATGTCCGTTACCGGGTCACCAGGGTGCGCGCCGAAAGCTTTCCGATCAGCAATGTCGACTTGACGCTCGCGCTCAAAAACGGGTTGATGGAGCTCAAGCCGTTCAATTTCGCCGTCGCCGGGGGTACGGTTAAAAGCGATATCTCGATCGACGCACGCCCTGCCGTGGTGCGCACCGAATATGATATTCGCCTGTCGCCGACGCGGCTCGGCACCTTGCTGGCCCGTTTCGGAACCGAGGAATCGGGGACGACGGGCACGGTTAGCGGCCGCATAAGGATGGTGGGCTTTGGCGACAGTGTGCGCCAGTCGCTCGCGACTTCGAACGGCCGCATCGCCTTTGTCCTGCCGCAGGGCAGTTTCTGGACGCGCAATATCCAACTCGCCGAACTCTATCTCGGAACCTTCGTGCAGAAGATGTTTCAGGACAAGCTCAAGAAACCCGTCGAGATCAACTGCGGGGTAATCGCCTTCACGGTTCGCGGCGGCGTCGCGGCCGCCGATCCGATCCTGATCGACACCACGAAGAATGTGATGCTCGGCCGCGGCGGCTTCTCGTTCCGCAGCGAGGCCATCGACATGGCGGTACGCGCCGACGGTAAGACCTTCAGCCTCTTTTCGGGTCAGTCGCCGGTCGGCGTCGGCGGCTATTTCGCGGCGCCGAAGATCGATCCGGTGAGCGACGAACTCGCCGGGCGCGCGGGGGCCGGGCTCGGTCTTGGCATCCTCGCCAGCCCAGCCGCGCTGGTCATCCCGTTCGTCGATCCCGGCGATGCAAAGGCGGCGCAATGCGGTCCCGTGCTCGCCGGCGCCACGGCACAGGCGCAGCGGACGAGCAAGGGCAAACCGCGCGACGATGTCGGCAAGGGTACGACTGCCAAATCGGAAGACGGCAAACAGACCGGCGAAGAGCGGCAAAAACAGCGCAAGAAGTTCCTCGGAATCTTCTGACGCGGTTTGTCTCTATTTCAGGCGGGCGGCGTCCTGTGCGAGCGCAAGCGCGCCGAGCGGGCCGGCATGCGAACCGAGCCCCGGCGGCTGGAGGAAATTGTCGATATCGCCGGTAACGAGGGCGGTAGCTGCATAGCCCGCGAGACTGTCGATCAGCCGGGCGCGAATCTGATCGAGCAATTGCGGTTGGCCGGTGACGACACCGCCGCCGATCAGGATGCGTTGCGGCAGACTGGTCAGCACCAGATTGTGGCAGAGCATGGCGATCGAATGTGCGGCAAAGGCCCATGCCGGGTCATCCGGCGCGACGTCGGAACCCTTTCGGTTCGCGCGCGCCTCAATGGCGGGGCCACTCGCCATGCCTTCGACGCAATCGCCATGGAAAGGGCAGTTACCGGCAAAGCCATCCCCGGCCAGGCGCGGCACCCGCTGGTGGCCGGCCTCGCTATGCCCCAGGCCTCGCAGCGGTTGCCGCCCCGAGATCGAACCGATGCCGATCCCGGTGCCCACGGTGATATAAGCCCAGCTATCGAGACCCTGCGCCGCCCCCCAGCGCCCCTCGGCCAGCGCGGCGCCATTGACGTCGGTATCGAGCGCGAAGGGCTTGTCGCCTGCTAGCGTCAGCAGGTTGGCGCCGTTCCACGACCTTTTGGGTGAATTGACGACGCAGCCATAATCGGGCGCTGCCGGGTCGAGCTGCAGCGGGCCGAAACCCGCGATGCCGAGCGCGTGAAAATCCCAGCTGTCGAGAATCTCAGCAATGGCGCCCAGCGTGTCCTCGGGCGTCGTCGTCGGCACCGCGACCTGATCGCGAATGTCGTCGGGTCCGCTCCCCAAAATGCAGATGCATTTGGTTCCGCCCAGTTCGACCCCCGCGAACACCCTAATATTGGTCCTTCAGCATCTCGCCGATCGAATTGTTGAAATGGCTTTCCATCGCCGCGCGGGCACGCACCGGATCGCGATCCAAAATCGCTTCGGCAACCTCGCGGTGCAGCGCGAGCGTCTCGTCGCGCTCCTCGTGCGTCGTCCGTCCAGCCCAGGCGCGCGGGATCGCCGCCGCCATCAACTGTTCGAACGAGCGTACGATCTGATGAAACAGCTGGTTGCCGCTCGCCTCGGCGATCGTCTGGTGGAAAATCGTGTCGGCCGCGGTGCGCGCCGCCTCGTCATGTTCGACCGACAGGCCGTGTGCCGCGGTGAGGATCGCGCGCGCCTGTTCGTCGGTGCGGTTGATCGCGGCGAGTTCGGCGGTGCGCAGTTCGAGCGTGCGGCGCACCTCCCACACATCGGCGAGCGACACCTGCGCGGTGTTGACCGCATGCCCCATCGACGCCGCCATCACCGACCCGTCGATCGCGCCGACGCGCGGCTTGCGCCCGTTGCCGACATCGACGAGACGCAGCGCCGCGAGCGCGCCGAACGCTTCGCGCATCACCGGGCGGCTGACGCCGAGTTGCTGCGCGAAACTCCCCTCACCCGGCAGCGTATCGCCGACCTTGAGGTCATTCACACGGATGAAATCGCGCACCGATTCGACCGCGCGCTCGACGAGCGACCCGCGCGCGCCGGGGTCGAGCATCCCGCTCATGCCGCGACTCCGACACGGCGCATCGCGGTCGGCGCCATGCCGAAGCGGCGCGAGAAGGCACGCGTGAAGCTGGCGTTGTTGAGATAGCCGCAGCGATAACCGATGCTCGCCACCGGCAAGTCACTCGCCGCGAGCATCTGCCGCGCCTGCCGCAGTCGCCGCTCGCTCAGCGCCTCGGCGACGCTGCATTGATAGAGTTCGCGAAACCCGCGCGTCAGCTTGTCGCGGTTGATGCCGCAGCTTTTGGCGATGTCGTCGATCGTCAGCTTCTCGTGCCAGCGGGTATCGACGATCCGCCGCGCCGCGGCGATGCGCGCGATATCGCTTTCGGTCAGGCTCGGCTGCCCGTCGACGGGCACGAGTTTGCCGGCGCGCAGCGCGGCGAAGAACTGGCAGAGGAGTTCGATGCTGCGCGCGAGGCGCAGCGTGTCGGCGGCACCCTCGTCGCAATCGGGCGCGACGATCGACTGGCCGAGCGCACGCAGGTCCGACGGGAGGTACCAGCGCGCATCGGGATCGGGCAGATCGCCGAACAGGCGGCGGCATGCGGCACGCGACACCGCGAACACAAGCAGATGTTCCTCATTTTCCAGTTCGCGAAACGCCAGCGTGCGGACGACGGGTTCGCCGATATCGCCAAAGCCGAGCAGCAACGCATCGGGCGGCAGCAGCAGCCGGTCGCACGGACCGCGGCCGATATAGGTCGTCATTTCGGGCGACACGATCACAGGATGTTTTGACGGCATGGCACGACTCTCCCTGCTTCGTGCGTAGACCTATCTTACAGCTTTGGCAATAGCTATCTTACAGGTTCGGGCGCGCGGCGCATCGCGAGCAGGAAGGCGAAGAAGGACAGCCCGCTGACGATCACCCCGACGAGCGCGAGCGCCTCCGCCAGCATCGCCTCGCCGCCCATCAGCGCGCTGACGCGAGTCACGACCCACGGCGCGAGGCCAAAACCGATCAGCCCGGCGATCGCGATGAAGGCACCGATGCAGAGGCCGCGCAGTTCGTTCGGCAACAGCACGGTCAGCGCGACCGACACGACGAGCCCGGTCACCGCGCCGCAAAGCGACATCACGCCGAGCGCGACCGCGAGGCCCGCCACGCTGGACATCAGCGGGAACATCGCGGCGGGAACACCGATCCCCGCCGCGATGACCGCGCCCAGAAGAATGCCGCCACGGCGGCGGCTTCTCTGTCCCATATCAGCCGAAATCCCGCCGAGCACCGCGCCCGCGACCCCGGTGCCGAACATCAGCGCGCCGACCCAGCCGGCGAATTGTTGCGGCTGCAACCCGAAATCGCGCGACAGCACCGGGGCGACCCAGACCGTCGCGGCGACGTCGGCCATCACGACCGCGACCTGCCCGGCAAACAGCGGCCCGAGAAACGCGCGCCGCGCCCAGAGCTCGGCGGCGACGATGCGGAACGGCGCATCGGGGCTCGCCTCGACCTCGCGCCGCTCCGGCTCGCGCAGGAATAGCAGGGGCAGCAAGCAGATCGCGCTTATCGCAGCGAGCAGCACATGCGCGCCGCGCCAGGGCGCGAGCCCCGCGAGCCAGCCCGGCACCGAAAAATCGGCAAGCAGGCCGAACAGCCAGCCGGTGAGCGCAAAGCCGAGCGCGACGCCCAGCGCCTTGCCGAGATTGACGATCAGCATCGCGCGGCCACGCTGTTCGGGCGCGCAAAAATCGGCGCAGAGCGAGAGCGCGGCGGTGAGCGATCCGGTCGAGCCGATCCCGACGAGCATGCGCGCCGCGGTGAGCAGCCCCGCGCTCGGCGCAAAGGCGGTAAGCAGGGTGCCAAGCGTCCAGAGCAGCGCCAGCCCGATCGTCAGCCGCACGCGATTGCGACGGTCGACGAGGATGCCGATCGGGATCGAGAAGAGCACCATCGGCACCGCGGCGCCGAGCCCCTGGATCAGCGCGAGCGCGTCGTCGCTGAGCGCGAGTTCGGCCTTGGCGCTTTCCTGGATCGTCCCGAAGCTGCCGAGCGCGGTGAAACCCATCGTCGTCACCAGCGCGAGCAGCAGCAGCGGGACGAGCGTCGCCGGCGCGGTCAGGCGCGACGTCGGCGCGGCGAGCGGTTCGGCCTGCGTCGCCATCACAGCGTAAAAATCTTGCCGGGGTTGAGCAGGTTCTGCGGGTCGAGCGCGCGCTTGATCATCCGCATCTGCTCGACCGCATCGCCCAGTTCGGCGACGAGCCACTCCTGCTTGCCGATACCGATGCCATGTTCGCCCGTGCACGTCCCGTCCATCGCGAGCGCGCGTTCGACGATCCGCGCATTGATCGCCTCGACCTCGGTCATTTCGTCGGGCGCGTCGGGGTCGATCGAGAAGATGACGTGGAAATTGCCGTCGCCGACATGGCCGAGGATCGTCGCGGGGACGCTCGCCGCATCGAGATCGACATAGGTTTCGGCGATGCATTCGGCGAGGCGGCTGATCGGCACGCAGACGTCGGTCGCCCAGCCGATCGCGCCCGCGCGCATGTTGACCGCGGCATAATAGGCTTCATGCCGCGCGCGCCACAGCTTGGTGCGTTCCTCGGGCAGGTTTGACCAGTTGAAGGCGCTGCCGCCATTGGCCTCGGCGAGCATCTTCACCGTTTCGACCTGTTCGGCGACATTGGCGGCGCTGCCATGAAATTCGAAGAAGAGCGTCGGCGCCTCGGGATAGTCGAGCTTCGACCAGCGGTTGACCGCGACCATCTGCTTCTTGTCGAGGATCTCGACGCGCGCGAGCGGCACCGCGCACTGGATCGACTGGACGACGGTATCGACCGCCCCGCCCAGCGTGTCGAAGCTGCACACCGCGGCCGAAATCGTATCGGGAACCGGGTGCAGGCGCAGGGTGACTTCGGTGATGATGCCGAGGGTGCCTTCGGACCCGACATAGAGCCGGGTCAGGTCATAGCCTGCCGCCGACTTGCGCGCGCGGCGCGCGGTACGGATCACCTTGCCCTGCGGCGTCACGACTTCGAGGCTGAGCACCGCATCCTTCATCGTTCCATAGCGGACGGCATTCGTCCCCGACGCGCGCGTCGAGGCCATGCCGCCGATCGTCGCATTGGCGCCCGGATCGATCGGGAAGAAGAGACCCTGATCGCGCAGATGCACATTGAGTTCCTCGCGGCGCACGCCCGGCTGGACGACGCAATCGAAATCCTCGGCATTCACCGCGATCACCCGGTCCATCAGGCTCATGTCGAGCGAGATGCCGCCGTGGACCGCAAGCGCATTGCCCTCGATCGACGTCCCGGCGCCGAACGGCACGATCGGAATGTCGGCGGCCGAACAGAGCGTCACCAGCGCAACGACATCGTCGGTCGATTTCGCAAAGACCACAGCGTCGGGCAGCACGGGAGCGAAATGGGACTCGCTCGACCCATGCTGCCCGAGCACCGCCTGGCCGCGCTGGAAGCGGTCCCCAAACCGCCCCTCCAGCGCCCCCACCAGGTCGGCAGGAAGCGGTTTGCGCCCCCCCGGATGCTCCGTTCCCGCCATGGTCAGAACTTCAGGCTCGCGCGCACGCCATAACGGCGGCGGTCGCCGGTGATACCAAGGTCCGATGCCGGCAGGCCCGCAAGCGCCAGCGTCGTCTGCTCGATATAGGATTCGAAATATTCGGTGTTGAAGATGTTGTTCGCGAACAGCGCGACCTCGACCGGTCCGCGGCGGTACGCGATCGACGCGTTGGTCAGCCAATAGCTGTCGAGGAAGGTCGGCGTCGTCTGGTTGAGCGTCGCGGCGAGCCGCTTGCCCTTGCCGACGAGGCCGGCGCTCAGCGTCAGGTCGCTGTCGCCGCCCGTCTCGATGCGATAGTCGCTCGAAAAGCTCGCGGTCCAGTCGGGCTGGAAGGTCAGCCGGTCGGACGAGAGCACGCGGCCCGTGGTCGCGGTATAGGCCGACGCGTCGGTGATGCGCGCGTGCATCCAGGTGAAGCCGCCGCGCAGCGTCCACGCTTGCACCGGACGGACCATCGCTTCGAGTTCGACGCCATAGCTTTCGACGTCGCCGGTGTTGAGATCCACGGTTACGAGCCCGCCGCCGATCGCCGGAGCGATCGAGTTGAGGCCGATATAATCCTTGTAATCGCTGTAGAAGACGGTGCCCGACAGGCTCATCCCCGGCGCGGCATATTTGGCGCCGGCTTCATAGGTCCACGCCGAATCCCCCTTATAGGTGCGGGTCGGCGCGGTCGGGGCGTTGAAGCCGCCGCCGCGATAGCCGCGCGCGACCGAAACATAGGTCATCAGGTCGGGGGTCCATTTGCGGGTGATCGACAGCTTGGGCTGCCACTCGTCGGACTTGATCTTCGCGGTCGGGACGATGCCGCCCGCGGTCGCGGTGCCGAGCACGGTGGTCGTCGCGGTGACGACCGAGCCGTTCGCGGTGCGGCCTTCATGATCGAAGCGGAGGCCCGCGGCGATTTCCCAATCGAGGCTCGGCTTGAAGAAAAGCGTGCCGAACGCGGCATAGGTATCGCCGACATTCTTCGCGCTCGTGGTGCGGAGGATCGAGACCGGACCCAGGATCGGATGCGTCAGGCGGATCGTATCCTGCCCACGCGCGCGCACCATCTCGTTCGAATAAAAGACGCCGAGCAGCGTCGAGAACTGGTCCGACCATTCGCTGTCGAGCCGCGATTCGAGCGTCAGCGTGCGCAGGCTGTCGCGCGCGATCGTCCGCACCGTGTCGGTCGGCCCGAAATCGCCCTCGCCGTCGGGGGTGAAGCCGTTGCGCATGTCGTACGCGCCGATGACGCTAAGCTTCGACCCGCCGCCAAGATCGGCCTCGGCGCGCGCGTTGAAGCCGCGATATTTGTACGAGACGCGGTTGATCGTGTTGAACTGGACGTCGCGGCGATAGTCGGTCGGTCCGGAGACGCGCGAATAGGGCGTGTTCACCCCGTCGACCCAGTCATAATAGCCTTTGACGGTCAGCGCGAAGCCGTCCGACGGCGTAATCCGCAGCGTCGCGTTGACGCTGTCGGTGTTGAACGGATTGGCGTTGCCGCCGATCACGCTGTTCCGCAGGAAACCGTCCTGCTGGCGGTGCGCGGCGGCGACGCGCAGCGCGATCTTGTCTGTCACGATCGGGCCCGAAACCGAACCCGACACCATCCAGCTGTCGTCCGGTCCGGCATAGCTGCCATTCGCGCGCACCTCGAAATCATTGCCCGGCTGGCGCGTGATGACGTTGATCGCGCCGCCCATCGTATTCTTGCCGTACAGCGTGCCCTGCGGCCCGCGCAGCACTTCGATGCGGTCGACGTCGAGCAGCGGGTTGTTGAGGTACGCCGTGTTCGGCTGATAGATGCCGTCGATGAACAGGCCGACGCCCGGCTGGACGGTCTGCACCAGCGTCACGCCGACGCCGCGGATCGACACAAAGGCGCGGCCGGTGCCGTCGCTGTTGATGTTGAGCCCGGGCGACAGCACCGCGGCTTCGCGCACCGAGTTGAACCCGCGCGCAGTCAGCGTGTCGCCGGTGATCGCGGTCGCGGCGATCGGAACATCGTTCAGCGTCTCTTCGCGCTTGCGCGCGGTCACGACGATCATGCCGTCGTCTTCGCTTTCGGCAGCAGCGGGCGTCGTCGCACTATCCTGCGCAAAAACGGGCGCGGCGCCCAAAGTGGCGGCGAGGACGAGCGTCGAAACAGCGGCAAATCGGAACTTGGTCATCAGGCATCCCCAAAAACGGCGGTCTCGGCCGCCCGTGGGAACCTATATGACAGCTTTTCGACCTATATGAAAGGTCTGCGCATTGTGCCGATCCGCAGACTGGGTTTGCAGCATACGATGACCCAGCCCCAACATCCGTTCGTGCTGAGCTTGTCGAAGCACCGTTCTTTCTGGCGACCTCAACAAAAAGGACAGCCCTTCGACAAGCTCAGGGCGAACGGAGTTGGAAATTGGAGCCGGCCCGATCTGGCCTACCAGCAGCTATATCCGCCGTCGGCTAGCACGATGCTGCCAGTCATCAGGCTTGCCATGTCCGATGCAAGGAACAGGATTACCGACGCCACTTCCTCGGGCTCGCCCAGCCGGCCTTGCGGCGTGCCGTCGATCCAGCGGCGATACATCTCGCCCTGCTTGTCGGCGAAGGCGTTGAGCGGCGTCGCGATATAGGTCGGCGCGACCGCATTGACGCGCACGCCGCGCCCCGCCCATTCGGCGGCAAGGCTTTTGGTGAGCTGGTGCACGGCTGCTTTCGACGCATTGTAGTAACTTTGCGGCTGCGGGCGGTTGACGATGAAGCCCGACATCGACCCGACGTTGACGATGCTCCCCTGCCCCGCCGCGAGCATGTGCCGCCCGAACGCGCGCGCGCACCAGAAGCTGCCGTTGAGGTTCACATCGAGGACATTCAGCCAATGTTCGTCGGCGACATCCTCGGCCGCCGTCTCGCTACGCGCGATCCCGGCGTTGTTGACGAGGATGTCGATCCGGCCGTCGCGCGCCAGCATCGCATCGGCGGCGGCATCGACCGCCGCGCTGTCGGTGACGTCGAGCGCCGCGGCGAAGACCGCGTAGCCCTTGGTGGCGAGATCGGCGACCGCGCGGTCGAGCGCGGCGGCGTCGCGGTCGGCAATCGTCACCTTCGCCCCCGCTTCGGCGAGCGCTTCGGCGGTCGCAAGGCCAATGCCCTGCGCGCCGCCCGTGACAAAGGCGGTGCGCCCATCGAGGCGCAGTCGGTCGAGATACATAGGGATTACTCCGGAACGAAGGCGGCGGCGGGCATCACGGGCTCGTGCAGCGCCTCGCCGCGCGTCACCTGATACACCATCCGGTACGCGCCGAACTCGGGCCATGGCATCGCTCTGCCCTTCGCGAAGCCCGCCCATAGCTCGTGCACCCGGTCGGCGAGCGCCTGTGGCGGGTCCATCCCCGCGAGCCCGCGCGGCCCGGTGACGCTCGGGAGCGTCTTGAACACGAAGGGCATCTCGATCCCGTGGCACGCGCCAAGCTCACCGTCGCACGCGGGCGAGCGCCAGTCGAACTCGTACATCCACGTTTTGCCCTGATGCGCCGCGGCATATTGGCGCGCGGGCCAGCGGAAGACGAGGTCGTTCATCGCGTCGGTCAGCGCCTCGCCCGGCCGCACGCCCTGTTGCTTGTAACCATAGGCCTTCAGCACCGCCTTCGCCTGCGGATGCGACCGCCCGAGCAGCCAGCGCGCGAGCAGCCCGCCGATCTTCTTCCGCACCCCCGTGGGCACGAAATAGAGGTTCATCTCCTCGGCATTGGTGCCGATGACAACTTCCACCTCGCGGCCGGCCCCTTTGCGCAGCGCGTCGACCGGCTTTTCGGGAAGCACATCGTCGCCATAGACCGGAATGAAGCGGCTGATCCCATACACCGGCTCGCACCCGTCTTTCCCCCGCAAATCCACCGCCCAAGGCTTCGCCACCTTCTCGATCGCATCCATCGCCGCCGCATGCGAAACCCCGCGAAACCCGTCGGCATCGGGGGCGATACGCAGCACCTTCGCCAACTTCCGCACCAAGTGCTGCGCCACCTCGATCTCGCGCACCATCGCGCCATGGCCGCTCTGGATGATCGCACGCCGGAACAAGCCCTTCGCGAGCGGTGAGGTCACGAGGTCGGCGATCGCCATCGCACCCGCGCTTTCGCCAAAGACGGTGATGTTGGCGGCGTCACCCCCGAAGCGCGCGATATTGCGCTGCACCCATTCGAGCGCAAAAAGCATATCGCGCAGGCCCAGATTGGTCGGCGCCCCGGGCACAGGCAGGAAGCCATCAATGCCCATGCGGTAGTTGATCGCGACGCACACGATGCCCGACGCGGCAAAAGCGCTGCCGTCGTGAACCGCCGCATCCTTGCAGCCACCGACGAAACCGCCGCCGTGGATGAAGACCATCACCGGCGCCCCATTGGCGTCCTTTGGCGCCCAGACATTCAGCCGAAGATAGTCGCCATCGCGGCCGTCGCTGCCCGGACCGACGAGCGGCGTGGGGTCGACCATGGGGAAAGACTTGATCCGGTGCGGCGCCGCAGGCCCCGGATCATCCATATCGCGCACACCCTCCCACGACAGCGGCGGACGGGGAAGTTCGAAACGCGCGGGTGGCGCCGCATAGGGGATGCCGAGGAAGCGCACCACCTGGCCATCAATTCGGCCGCGTATCGCGCCGCCATCGATTTCGATGGGCGCACCATATTGTTCTGCAGCAATCATTCCAGCGGCATATCACCTGTCATGGCGACGCGCCTATGATCACTGATATGCCCAGCGGATGAAGAAATATGCCCGGATGCGGGGGCGGAGCCCGATGCCCCGCCCCTCGCGCGCCTAGAACCGCACCCGGAAACCCGCACTCCCTTTCAGATTATACCCGGCGCCGAAATCGGCGATGGCCGTATCGCCCGAAACTTCGGTGTAGAGGGTGAAGCGGTCGTTGCCCCAGCTGTAGCTGCCGCCAAGCCCCAGTTCGCCCGACAGGCGGTGGTCGCGATTGGTGATCGGCGTTCCCGACACATCGGCCTCGGCCCCGTCGAGCCATTCATAGTTGAGGTTCATCACGCTGTAGAGGCGCGTGCGGCGGATGTCGCCCGCCCGACCCTTCCAGCTCGTCTGATGATCGATCGCGATGCCCCAGCGAGTCTTCAGGCTTTCGCCCTTCGCCGCCGAAACCGACGCATCGGCCGGATCGGCGAAGCGGTCGAAATCGACCTTGGCATAGCTCATCTGGACCTGCGGCGTGATCGAGAGATTGCGCCCGACCGGCGTCTGCTTGCCGAGCTCGAGGCTGAAGGCTTGGCCGTCACCCTTATTACCCTGCGCAAGCGACCCGAGGATGTTCGATTCGAGGTCGCTGTCGAACCAGCTGAGCTTGACCTGACCGTCGACGTAAAAGCCCTGCGGCCCGTACCAGGTCATCGTCGCGCCGACGCCATAGCCCTGCGTGTCAATGGTGCCGTTGCCGAAGATCGACGTCACCGCGCTGTCCGCCTTGCCATAATGCGCGGTCAGCCCGCCGACGAGCGCGGCGCCGTCGCTGCGCTCTGCCAGCACCGAGTCGAGGCCGAGCTGCGCCTGCCATTGGTCGACCTTGCGATCGGCACCGCTGGTCGAAACGAGCGCCTCCGGACGCTGGCGTTCGGATTCGAAACGGCCCCACAGGCCCGCACCGGCGACTGACGACGCGGCCCACGACCGGTTGCCGACGCGCTGCTGCAAGGTCGGCAGGCGGTTCAGCGACTGTAGCGCGCCGACATAGGCCTCGTACACCGGAACGCCCGGCTGATAGAGCGGACCTTCGGGATTGCCAGCGCCATCGAGCCGCGACGAACGCAGGTACCAGTCGCCATCCTGCGGCGTCGACACGCCATTCTTGTAGAGGCGATAGCCATAGGCGCCCGCGATCACCGCCTGCTGGCCGTCGAACAGATAATCCCCGTCGAGCGTGAAATTGCCGTTCGATGCACCGGCGACGTCGACGATCTTGATTCCCTCGACGGTCTGCGCGCCGAGGCCGCCGCGGTTGATCACCGTCACCCGCGTATTGCCCGAGGTCGCGCCGTTCACGACCAGGCGATCGGCCGCCGACGTATCGCCGCCGAGTTCCGCCTCGATCTCGAGCACGCCGCCGTTGCCGGCATAGTCGCCCGTGACGGTCAGCGAGCCAATACCGCTGCCCGGTGCGACGATACCCGCGTTGACAATGCTACCAACGCGCCCGGCGCCTTCGAGCCGGCCCGCCGAGGCAACAGTCACCGGTCCGCCAAGGCTTCCCTGCACCGAGAGCGTGCCGCCCGTGACGTTCGTGCTTCCGCCAAAACCGGCATTGTCCGCCGTGACGAGCAACGTGCCCGCGCCATTCTTGGTCAGCACCCCGGCGCCCGAGAACAGGCCATTATAGGTAAAGACCGTATCGGCAGCGGCCGTGATCGTCCCGCCGCTCGCGACGACGATGTCGCGCGCGCTTGTAACGCTGGAGCTCGTTTCGAGCGTGCCTCCGTCGAGCGTCACATCGCCATCCGCTGCGCCGAGGTTCGCGTCGCTCGAGATGCGCAGCGTACCTCCCGCGATCAACGTGCCGCCGGTGTAGCTGTTCGTGCCGCCGAGAACGAGCGTGCCCGCGTCGGATTTGACGAGTTGCGCCGCGCCGCTGAGCGCCGAATTGATCGTCGCGGTGAAGCCTGCGCCCGCGACGCTGCCGTCGCCGACGCGGATCGTTGCAGTCGCATCGGTCAGGGTGATGCCTCCGCCCGTGATCACATAATTATTCGCAGCGAACTGCATCCCGGCCGCCGACACAACGCCGAGGCTGTTGTCGACCGTGACCGTTCCGCCGGTGCCACCGAAGATCGCAAAGGCACCGTCCGAATAGGCGGCGTTGATCGCGCCATTCGCGCCCGTCCAGCCGTCGTTGCCGCCGCTGTTCTGCCACACGCCGTTGCCGCCGTTGATCACGCCATTATTCTTCGGCCCGCCCGCGCCATCCCAGAAATTGAGCGTCAGCCCTGCCGAATTTACGAGATTGACCTGTCCCGCGATCGAGGTCTGCACATTGGCATTCGCACCCGTCGGCAGCGTGCCGAGAGTGACGCCATTGTTGGTCAGCGTGCCGCCATAGTTGAACATGCGATAGACGCCGACGTCGAACGCCCCGCCCGTCGGGACGCCGACGTTGATCACGCCATCGAGGACGAGATTGCCGCCGACGTTGACCAGATCGTTGAGCGCGCCGCCCACGACCCCGGCCGCGCCGAAGTCGAAGTCGAGCTGCGTCGTCGCCGACAGCGACAAATTGCCGCCGATCGTCAACGTTCCGGCCGAGCCGGCGCCCGGCGCCAACGTAGCGCCGTTGCCGATCACGACATTGCCGCCGATCGTGCCGATGCCGCCCAGCGTCGCGCCCGCAAGGACGCTGGTCGTCCCGGTCGCTGCGGCATAATTGCCGTTCACGAACATCGTACCGTCGGCGACCGTTGCGCCGCCATAGGTGCCGTTGCCGCCAAGGATCAGCATGCCGGCGCCGCTCTTTGTAAAGCTGCCCGCGCCCGAAAGCGCGCCTGCGAGCGTCAGCGTCGTCCCCGCATCGGTGCGGAAACCGCCGGTACCGATCAGCTCGACACCCCGCGCCGAGGCAAAGGTCGCCGCCGTTTGCAGCGTGCCGCCGTCAAAGCGGAGCGCCCCGCCGCCCAGATTGGCGTCGGCGCCGATTTGCAGCGTGCCGCCGTTGATCGACGTATCGCCGGTGTAGCTGTTGGTGCCCGTCAGGACGAGCGTCCCTGCGTCGGTCTTGACCAGCCCGGCCGCGCCCGTCAGTTCGGCATCGATCGTTGCGACATAGGCCGCGCCCGCCGCAGTGCCGTCACCGACACGGATCACCGCCTGCGCGCCGTCCAGCCTCAGCGCGTCGCCGGTGATGCGATAACCGTCCGTCGCGAACTGCATCCCCGAGGCGCCGACCGCGCCGAGGCTGTTGTCGATCGTCACCGTTCCGGCGTTGCCCGAGAAGATGGCGAAGGCGCCATCATCATAGCCCGCGTTGACCGCACCCGTGATGTCGGCCCAATTGTCGTTGCCGAGGCCGTTCTGCCAGGTGCCGTCGCCGCCGTTCACGGCATTGTCGAACTTCGGCCCGGCCGCGCCATCCCAGAAGTTGAGTGTCGCCGATCCCTTGTTGATCAGGTTCACTTCGCCCGCGATCGACGTCTGTACCTGTGCGTTGGCGCCCGCGGGCATCGTCCCGAGCACGAGACCGTTGTCGGTCAGCGCGCCGGCATAGTTGATGATACGATAGAGGCCGATATCGAATGCACCGCCCGTCGGCACCGCCACGTCGAGCGTGCCGTCGAGGACGAGGTCGCCGCCGACGTTGACCACGTCGTTGAGCGGACCGCCGACATCGTTCGCGCGGCCGAACTCGAAGCCGAGCGTCGCTCCCGCAGCGAGCGCGAGATTGCCGTTGATCGTCAGCGTACCGGGCGCGCCCGCGCCGGGGGCGAGTGTCGCGCCGCTGTTGACGAACATATTGCCGCCGATGATGCCTGTCCCGCCCAGCGTCGCGCCTGCGCCGACGTTGGTCGCGCCCGTCGCGGCCGACTGGTCGCCATTGACGAGCAAGGTGCCCGCACTGACGCTGGTCGTCCCGCTATAGCTGTTGCTGCCAGTCAGGATCGTCGTGCCCGAACCATTTTGGTCGACCCCGCCGCTGCCCGAAATCAGACCCGCGAAGGTCTGGGTGTCGGCGCGACTGAAGACGAGCAGGCCATTGTTGACGATGTTGCCCGCGATCGAGCCCGAGGTGCCTCCATTGCCGAGTTGCAGCGTACCCCCCGCGATCGTCGTGCCGCCGGTGAAGAGATGGTCGCCGGTGAGGATCGTCCTTCCCGAACCCATCTGCTCAAGCGAACCGCCGCCCGAAATCAGTCCGGCAAAGATCATATCGTCCGACCGGTTGAACGCAATAACGCCGTCGTTGACGACATCGCCGGTGATCGCGCCGCCGGTCCCGCCGCTGCCGATCTCCAGCCGTCCGGCGCGGATCGCCGTATCGCCGGTGTAGACATTGTTCGCCGTCAGGACGAGCGTGCCCGCTCCGTCCTTGGTCAGGCTGCCCGCGCCCGAAACGACGCCCGCAAGCGTCAGACCCGCATCGGTCAGGAAGGTCGCATCGCCGTCAAGGTCGACCGTGCGGTTCGAAACCACCGCAGCGGTCGTGTGCAAGGTGCCACCCCCGAACGACAGTCCGCCCGCCGCATCGCCAAGGTTGGCGTCGGACGAAATGCGGAGGGTGCCGCCGTTGATCGCGGTGCCGCCGGCATAGCTGTTGGCACCCGACAGGACGAGCGTGCCCGCGTCGGTTTTGACCAGCATGGCGGTGCCGGTCAGATCGGCGTCGATCGTCGCGGTATAGCCCGCGCCCGCGGTGCTGTTGTCGCCGACCCGGACGAGCGCCTGCGTACCCGTCAGCGTCAGCGTGTCGCCGGTGACGACATAGCCGTTGCTGGCGAACTGCATGCCCGAGGTCAGGACGTTGCCGCCGCTGTTGTCGATCGTGACGGTGCCCGGCGCCGCGGCGAAGACCGCGAAGCTGTCCTGCGCATAATCGGCGTTGATCTCCCCGTTCGCGTTGGTCCAGTTGTTCGAACCACCGGCGACGCGCCACACGCCATCGCCGCCGTTGAGCGCACCATCATGCTTGGGTCCGGCAGCGCCGTCCCAAAAGCTGAGTGCGAGACCCTGCGAATTGACAAGGTTCACCTGACCCGCGACCTGGGTTTGGACCAAGACGCCCGCGGCACCGCCGGGAATTGCACCAAGGGTCAGACCATTGTCGGTCAGCGCGCCGCCATAGTTGAATATGCGGTAGATGCCGGGGCCGAAGGTCCCGCCCGCCGGGACCGTCACATTGATCGTTCCGTCGAGCGTCAGGTCGCCGCCGACATTGACCAGATCGTTGAGCGCGCCGCCCGGGACATCGGCCTGTCCGAACTCATAATTCAGGATCGAACCGCCGGCGAGCGACAGATTGCCATTGATCGTCAGCGTGCCTGCGCTTTCGCCGGGCGCAAGGATCGCGCCGTCGAGCATCGCAACATTGCCGCCGATGGTGCCCGTACCGCCAAGCGTCGCGCCCGACAGGACCGTCATTGCCCCGGTCGCAGCCGACTGGTCGCCATTGACCAGAAGGGTACCCGCGTTGACGAAGGTTGCGCCCGCATAGCTGCTGGCGCCGGTCAGCGTCAGCGTGCCGAGACCATCCTTGGTCAGCCCGCCCGCGCCGGTGAAGCGCGGCGCGATGCCGATGTCGTGGCCGTCGGTATCGACAATGCCGCCGTTCGCGCCGAGCGTGATGTCGAGCGTATCAAAGTCGTTGAAGAAGCCCCCATTATCCGCGGTCGCGCGCAGCACGCCGCCGTCGAGAGTGACGTTAGCGTCGCCCAGCCCACGCACAAATCCTGAGGTTTCCAGAACCGCACGATTATTCGTCGGCCCCTGCAGGATCAGCGTTCCACTGACGCCCGCCGCCCCGCCGAGATAGATCCCGCCTTCAGATCGAACTAGGCCGCCATTTTCGATGAGCAGCGAACCGTTCGCCTGATTGCCGATGGTCAGATTGAAGGTCGTCACCTGCCAGCTTGATCCGGCGCCCGTCACGACCGCGCTGCCGGTGGCGTTGGCACCGATATAGCCCTGATTGCTGACGGCGCTTGCACCATTTTCGATGCGCAACGTTCCGGAACCGAAGCTGCCAACAGTCAATTGCTGGCTGTTGACCCATGACGTTCCCGCTCCGGACAGGATGGCGTCGCCATGCGACGACGTCCCGACGACCCCGTCATTGCTCGTGACCGTGGCACCATTTTCGATGCGCAGCGTGCCGGCGCCGGAACGACCGACGTTGATCCGTCCACTGTTTTCCCACAGCGAGCCGGCCCCGTCGACCAGCACCAGGCCGATCCCGTTGCCACTCGCGCCGATCTGTCCGCCGATGCTGACGACCTTGCCGCCGTCGGTGATGTTCAACGTGCCGATACCGTCGTAACCGACGAGCACATCGCCATTGTTCGTCCATGTCGAGGCGACACCGTTGGCGCCGACGCCCGAAACATTGACGACACCCTGGCTGCCGGCGTTGGAGCCGATCCAGCCCGACTGATTGCTGACCTGACCGCCCGCGGTGATGTTCAGCGTGCCGTTGCCGAACTCGCCAATGACGATGTCGCTCGCCCCGGTCCATGTCGAGGCATTGCCGCTCGCATCCTGTCCCGAAACGGTGACCGTTCCCCGACTGCCCACATCGTCACCGATATAAGCGATATCGGCGACGGTCACGATGCCGCCGTCGAGGATGTTGAGCGTGCCCGTGCCAAGGCGGCCGACACGGAGGATGCCCGTATTTGCCCAGGTCGAGGCGTTACCGCCGGCGGCCGTACCGATGACAGTGACGATGCCCTGTTCGCCAACCTCGCGGCCGATCACACCGTCCGCATTGGTCAGCGTCCCGCCGCCCGCGAGCCGCAGTTCGCCGGCGCGCACATTGACCTCTCCGGCAAAGCTGTTCGTGCCCGTCAGGACCAGCGTGCCGAGGTCGGTCTTGATGACGTCGCCGATGCCGGTCAGGTTCGACGCGATCGTTGCGGTATAGGCCGCGCCGCCGATCGAGCCGTCACCGACGCGAATGATCGCCTCGGCCGCGGTGAGTGCGATACCGTCGCCGGCGATCACATAGCCGTCGCTCGCGAACTGCATTCCCGACGCCGCGACGGCGCCGAGTGAGCCGTCGACGGTAACCGTGCCGCCGGTACCCGAGAAGACCGCAAAGGCATCGTCGGTGAAGGGCGCGTTGGCCGAGCCGTCGAACTCGGTCCAATTGTCGTTGCCGCCGCTGTTCTGCCACAGGCCGTCGCCGCCGGTGATCGCCCCGTCGTTCTTGCCGCCATTGACGCCGTCCCAGAAACGCATGGTGAGGCCGGTCGTGTTGACCAGATTGACCTGGTTCGCGACCGAAGTCTGTACGAAATAGCCCGCATCGACATCGAGCCCGTTGTCGGTCAGCGACCCGCCATAGTTGATGATGCGATAGACACCCGGATCGAAGCTGCCGCCCGGGGGCACCGACACATTGAGCGTACCGTCGAGCGTCAGGTCGCCGCCGACCTCGATCAGATCGTTGAGCGCGCCGCCAACGACGTTCGCCTGCCCGAAGTCGACGTTGAGCGTCGCCGCCGGAGCGAGGGTCAGGTTACCCGCGATGGTGAGCCTGCCCGGAATCCCGCCGATGTCGCCCGGATTGAGGTTGCCGTCGAGAATGTCGACATTGCCGCCGACCGTGCCGGTGCCGCCCAGCGTGCCGCCCGTTGCGACAATGACGCCGCTCGTCGCGCCGCCGAGGATGCCGTCGACGAGCAACGTGCCGCCCGCGACCGACGTCGTGCCCGTGAATGCCGAGCTGTCGCCGGTGAGGCGCGTGGTGCCTGCCGCATGGCCGATCGTGCCCGCGCCCGACATGGCGTTGGCGAAGAGATAGTCGGCCTCGATATGGTTGAAGTTGAGCTCTCCGGCGCCAGGGCCGAAGCTGATGCTGCCATCGATGTAGCCAGCTGCCGCAGCAGCAGCGCCCTCGACGCCGCCGATATTGACGGTGCCGCTGGTGCCCGCATCTTCGGCGAGTGAAATACCTGTACCGCCGGTCGCCCGTCCGCCATCGGCGACCGTCAGAATGCCGTTGCCGGTGGTCGTGCCGACCGACAACAGGCCGCTGGTGGTGAAGGTCGAACCGGCGCCCGATACCAGCGCGTTCGCGCCTTGGGCGATCGTACCGATCTGCGCCGAAGCAAAGCTCGTAGTGGCCCCGTTAAGCACAGAGAACTGGCCGTTGCGCATGATGAAAGTACCGCTGCCCGTCCAGTTCGACCCGGCGCCGGTGACGGTAGCGGTGGACATGGTGGTATTGCCAGCGATCGCGCCGATAAAGGCTGCTTGGCCCGAGCGTAAGATGCCGCCATTGCTGATCATGATTGTCGAGGTCGCTGCTGTTGTGGTCGCCGCCTGAAGCTGGCCGTTGTTCGCCAATTCGACCAGCGAACCAGCACCCGAGATGTTCAGGTCCGCCGAACCCGTTCCCGCCAGCGTACGAAGCTGCATGCCGGTACCAGAGGTCGTCCGGATCACACCGCCGTTCGTGACATTGATCGTCGCGCCGCTCGGGCTGGTGACGACAGCGGAAACGCGTTGGGCATTGAGGGTCGAACCTGCGCCCGAAACGGTGAGCGAGCTGCCCTGCGCGGTCACAAGTCCCGTCGTCGCCACCGTGTTTCCGGCATTGATCCGCAGCTCGCTGCCCGGCTGGGCGGTGATGTTGCCGCCGAAATTGCTGTTGCCGGTGAGGTTCAATATCCCCGCGTCGACGGCAACCGAGCCCGTCCCGAAGAAGGAGCCGCCATAGCTGTAACTGTCGGACCGGTTGAAGGTGAGCGCGGTCGCGCTGTTGAGCATGATGTCACCCGCGAACGAACCGCTGGTGGCGCCATCGCCGATCCGCATCCCGCCCTGCGCAATTGTCGTGAGCCCGGTGTGCGCCGCATTGCCGGTGATGATCAGGGCGCCGAGACCGGTCTTGGTCAGCGACCCCGACCCGTTGGTGTTGCCCGCGAGCGTCAGCGATGTGCCGGCGTTGAAGGTCGTCGCCACATCGATCGCGCCGCTGCCGATGAAGCTGATGTCGCGGTTGGTGACGATCGGGGCGATCAATTGCAACCTGCCGCCGTCGAAGCTGATGCCGCCCGCCGCGGTGCCCAGATTGGCGTCGCCCGAGATCTGGACGGTGCCGCCGTTGAGCGCGGTGCCGCCGGTGTAGCTGTTGGCGCCGCTCAGGACCAGCGTGCCGGCGTCGGTCTTGACCAGCCGGCTCGCGCCGTTGAGATTGGCGTTGATCGTCGCGACATAGCCCGCGCCTGCCGCGGTGCCGTCGCCGACGCGGATGATCGCATCGGGATCGACCAAAGTCAGCGGTCCGCCATTGATCAAATAGCCACCCGTCGCGAACTGCATGCCCGTCGCGGTGACCGCGCCGCCGCTATTGTCGACCGTGACCGTGCCGGGCGCGCCCGCGAAAATCGCGAAGGTGCCATCGGCGTAGGCCGCGTTGATGCTACCGTCGGCGCCCGTCCAATTGTTGTCGGCGCCGCCGAGATGCCAGGTGCCGCTGCCGCCGTTGACCACATCGTCGAACTTGGGCCCGCCCGCGCCGTCCCAGAAGCTGAGCGACAGGCCGTCGCTATTGATCAGGTTGACCTGCCCTGCGACCGAGGTCTGAACGGTGACATTGCTGCCCGGCGGCATAGAACCCAGCGCGAGCCCGTTGTCGGTCAGCGTACCGCCATAGTTGAACACGCGGTAAATACCGCCGCCGAAATTGCCGCCGGTCGTCACATTGACGTTGATCGTGCCGTCGAGCGTCAGGTTGCCGCCGACGTTGACGAGGTCGTTGAGCGCGCCGCCCACGACGCCCGCCTCGCCGAATTCGAAGTTCAGCACCGAACCGCCTGCCAGCGCCAGGTCGCCGTTGATGTTCAGCGTGCCGGGGCTGTTGCCCGGTGCGAGGATGCCACCGTTCAGCACGTTGACGCTGCCGCCGATCGTCCCGTCACCGCCGAGCGTCGCGCCCGAAGCGACGGTCACAAGGCCCGTCGCGGCCGACTGGTTGCCGTTGATGCGGAGCGTACCGGCGTTGACGTTGGTCGCGTCGGCGTAGCTGTTGTTGCCGCTGAGCGTCAGGATGCCCGCACCCGACTTCGTAAGCCCGCCCGCGCCCGAAATCAGGCCACCCAGCGCAAAACTGGTTCCGGCGTCGGTCAGGATCGTGCCCGCGCCGGTCAGGCTAGCATTGCGCGCGCTCGCAAAGGATGCGGTCGTGCGCAGCGTGCCGTTCGCGAAGGTAAGACCGCCGGCCGCTGCGCCGAGGTTGGCATCGGCCGAAACCTGCAACGTGCCGCCGAGGATCGAGGTGCCGCCGGCATAGCTGTTGATCCCCGAAAGCACCGTAGTGCCCGCGCCGACCTGCCGCACAGTGCCGCTGCCCGAGATCGTCCCCGCAAAATTGACGAGGTCCGACCGATTGAAAACAAGCACGCCATTGTCGACGACATCGCCGACGATGCTGCCCGTCGTCCCGCCATTGCCAAGCTGGAGCGTGCCCGCGTCGATCGTCGTGCCGCCGGTGTAGCTGTTGGTGCCGGTGAGCACCGTCGTCCCCGTCCCCGCTTGACGCAGCGCGCCGGTACCGACGATCTGGCCGCCATAGGCGAGCAGGTCGCTGCGGTTGAAACCGAGCGTTCCGAAATTGTTGACGAGCGCGCTGGCAATCGAACCCGTCGTCCCGCCGCCGCCGACGAACAGCGTGCCGCCGTTGATGTTGGTCGATCCGGTGTAGCTGTGGTTGCCCGTCAGCACCCAGGTGCCGCTGTCGTTCTTCGCAAGCGTGGTGACGCCCGTTCCGGCGTTGCCGATCGAACCCGCGAGCGTGTTATTGCCCGTGTTGGTGCCGCCAAGCGCGATCGTGCGAGCAAGGTTGTTGCTCGCCAGCGTCACCAGCCCGGTGTCGGTGAAGACGATCGCGCCGGCGCCCGACGATTCGATGAAGGTGACGCCCGCCGACAGGGTGAAGAGGCGGTTCGTCGTGTCGCCGCTGCCGGTATAGCGCAGCGTCGAGCCGTTGCCGATGACGAGGTTCGCCGCAGCCGCCGACGAGGCGCCGATGCTGCTGGCAAGACCGCCGTTCGACAGCTTGTCGACCGCGAGCACGCCGCCGTTGATCGTCGTCACGCCGGTGTAGGTGCTGTTTGCGTTGGTCAGCACCCACGTACCCGCGTCATTCTTGGTCAGGCGGGTAATGCCGGTGCCGTTGTTCGTGATTTGCGCACCGAGGATATTATTGCCGGTGTTGGTTCCGCCGAGCGTCAGCGTCTGCGCGGTGTTCGCGCTGGCAAAGGTCAGCGGTCCGGCGTGCGTGAAGGCGATCGCGCCGGTGCCCGACGCATCAAGCTTGCTCGTCGTCGAAGCGCCGAGCGTGAACTGACGGTCCGTGCTGCCGCCGGCGCCGATATATTGCAGCGTCCCGCCGCTCAGCACGAGATTGCTCGCCGCCGAGGAGGACGAACCGATCGAACTGTTCGCGCCGCCATCGTCGAGACAAGCGACCGCAAGCGTCCCCTGATTGATGACGGTGGCCCCGGTGTAGCTGCTCGAACAGCCCGAGAGCTGCTGGATGCTGCCGCCATTCTTGATCAAACCGCCGGCACCGCTAATCGCACCGCCGAAATTGGCCGCGACAAGGCTGCCGCCGAGATTGATCGTGAGCGTCGCGCCGCCGAGCGTGATATTGCCGCCCGCCGATCCGCCGCCTGCCAGGGCGGCGACGCTGTTGCTGTATCCGTCAAGGTCGAACAGGACGCCCGCGGTATTGTCGAGCGACAGCCAGCCGCTGCCAAGTGCAGTCGTCGACCCGGCACGCAACGTGCCATTTATTACGCGAAAATTGTTGGTCGAGCTGTTCACCCCGGACAGGAGCAGAGTCCCGGCACCGTCCTTGAAGAAGAATCCGCCGCCGGTAATTGCGCCGGAAAATTCCAGCGTTGTCCCTGCGTCGACGACATTGATGTTGCCGTTTCCGGTGAGCGCAAAACCGCGATCGGTCGAGGCGCTGGCGCCGGTATAGCCGAGCGTCCCGCCCGCAAAGACGAGGTTCGATGCCGCCGCCGACGAGGCACCGATCGCGCTCGCCTGCCCACCGTTCGCGATACAGTCGATCGCGAGCCCGCCGCTGATCGTCGTGACGCCGGTATAGTCGTTGTTGCAGCCGTTGATCGCCTGCGTGTAGCTGCCCGCACCACGGGTGAAGCCGCCGGTGCCGGTGATCCGGCCCGTAAAGGCGCCCTGGCCGCCAGCGGTCGTCAAGGTGCGGCCGCCAAGATCGACAAGGCCGCCGCCGATGATCGCCGCAGCATTGATATCATAACCGCCGAGATCGAGCGTCGCGCCGGCGTTGACGGCCATATAGCGCCCGCCCGGGCCAAACGCCCGCGCCGAGCCGGCGCGCAGGGTTCCGGCGGTCACGATCGTGTCGCCGCTATATGTGTTGGTGCCGCTGAGGACGAGCGTTCCCGCGCCATCCTTGACGAGATTATTGCCCGAGCCCGTCGCCACGCCGCTGATCGTCAGCGTCGTTGCCGCCTGCTCGACGTCGATGCGGCCGTTGCCGAGCGCGAGCGTGAAGCCGCGGTCGGTCGTGACGCTGCCGCCGGTGTAGCGCAGCCGGCCGTCGTTGGAGAGGATGATGTTCGCAGAGGCATTGCTTGCAGCACCGATACCGCTCGCGACACCCCCGTCGGTCAGCGTGTTCACGGCGAGCGTACCGCCGGCGATCGTCGTCACGCCGACATAGTCATTTGCGGCATTCGCGAGCGTCAGCGTGCCGGCACCCGTCTTGGTAAAGCTGGCGTCGTCGGCGCTCGTCACGAGACCGGAAAAGGTCAGGTTGGTTCCCGCCTGCGTCACGTCGATCGTCCGCGAGATGCCGCCATTGACCAGCGTGAAGCCGCGATCGCTGCTGGCGGTGCCGCCCGTATATTGCAGCGTCCCACCCTCGATCACGAGGTTGCCCGACGCCGCGGACGACGAACCGATGCTCGACGCAACGCCGCCGTTCGCGATGCTCGAGACCTGCAGGATGCCGTCGGTCAGCGTCGTCCCGCCGGTGTAGCTGTTCGCCCCCGACAGCACGACGCGGCCGGCCCCGCCTTTCGCGAAGGAGGTGACACCGCCGCCATCGACGATCGCAGACGCGATCGTGAAAATGCCGCCGCCATTATGCTGGACGCCAAGCGCCCCGCCCGCGACGCCGCTCGTCAGCTGACCGCCGGTGATCGTCTGGTTCGCCGTGCCGACGCTGGGCGCGATGATGATCGTGCCGTCGACGCCCAACGTATTGGCCGCACCGACGGTGACCGTCGACCCTGCCGCGGCCGAATATCGCAGGCCCGCAAGGTAGACATTGCCGCCGACTGTGCCCGAATAGGGCGAATTGGCGGCCCCGGCGCTGTCGCTGATGATTTCGCCGGTCGCCCAGGTGGCGGCATTATCCTTGTTCGTATAATCGGCCGCGTCGAACGCAACGACATTGCCGCCAACGATCTTGGCATAATCGGATCCGTTGACGGTCGCCCAACCGCCGAGCACGCCGTCAAGGTTGGTCGTCGTGATCGCGCCCGCGCCGGGCAGCACGAAATTGACCAGCCCGCCCGTACGATTGATCGCGCCGAGATTGAGGTTCACCGTACCGCCCGCGCCGCTGATCCCGCGCAGTGTGTTGCTGCCCGCGCTGACCGTCAGTCCATTGAATGTCTGGCTGTTGACCTCGCCCGCCGCGCCCAGCATATCGAATGCACCGCCCGAAAGCACCAGATGCGATGCCGACGAAAGGATGTTCGACACGGGGCCGCCCGCCCCGGTAAAGTCGAGCGCGAGCCTGCCCCCCGCAACCGTCGTCGCGCCGGTATAGCTGCTCGCGCCGGTCAGCGTGAGCGTGCCGGCGCCCGCTTTCGTGAGACCGCCGCTTCCGGCGATGGCACCGCCGAAGCTCTGCGCGGTTGCGGCATTGACCGTCAGCGTGGCGCCGCCGAGCGCGACCGTGCCGCCATTGCCCGTGAGCGACGGCGCGACGAGATCGAAGCCGCCGAGGTCGAGCGTCCCGCCGTTCACGACAAATCCCGTCGCGTTGCCGAACGCCCCGGCAATCCCGGCCCGCAGCGTACCATTATTTACCGTTACGGTACCGCGCTGGGCATTCGCCCCGCTCAGAACCCAGGTTCCCGCGCTATCCGCGACGATATTGCCGGTACCCAACATGACGCCCGAGAAGATATTGGTCCCGGTATGGCTGCCACCGAACGTCAGCGTATCGGGATTCGGAGTCCCGGCGTTGAACGCGAGCGCGCCCGACAGCGTGAGCGCGCCGGTGCCGTCGTTGCGGATCGCATTGGTCGCGCCATTGACCAGCCACTCGCGGTTGCTGGCATCGCCCGCGCCGATATAGCTGAGCGTTCCGTTGTTCAATACGATTGTCGTTCCTGCACCGAGCGAACTTACAGCCCCGATATCGGCGAGCTTTCCGACACGGATTTCGCCCGCCAGCGCTGCCTGATCGGTAAAGATATTCGCGTTGCCGAGCAGGACGTGGCGGCCAGCCGCGGCACTGAAACCGAAAGCCCCGCCGCTCAACACGCCGAGCAGGCGGACGTCGGCGGTGTCGGCAAAGAATGTCCCGGCGGTCGAAATATCGACGTCACCTGTGATTTCGAGCGTACCCGTGCCCTGATTGCGGATCAGCGCGGCGTTGCCGTTGATATCCCAATTGCGGTTCGAACTGTCACCATCGCCAATGTAGAAGAGGGTGTCGCTATACTGGCTCTGCTGGTTAAAGATGATCGTACCGTCGGCGACCGTCACCGGCGCGCCGAGCGAACTCGCCTCGCCAAGGTTGCCGATCGAGGTGAAGCGCGCCGAGCAGGTTCCGTTGCAGCCCTGGAAGACCGTGCGACCGGTATAGTCGCTCAGGTTGTTGCTCATCGTGATGCCGCTCGCCGCAAGCTGCACCGATCCGTTGCCTCTTATCTGGGCGGCGCCTGCGCCGGTTCCTTCGAGGATCAGATTGCCGCCGTTGCCGATCGTAACCGTTCGCGACGTGCCCGCGCCGCCGATCGACAACCGGACGTTCGAGGCGGCCGCGGTGAATATATTATTTCCTGCGGCACCGAGCGCGCTGTCGGCCGTCGCGTAAAGACTGCCCGCGTTGATATTGATATTGCCGGTAAAGCTGTTCGCGCCGTTCAGGACCAGCGCGCCATTGCCAGCCTTGATCAGCCCGTTCGTCCCCGCCAGAACCGAATCGATCGTGCTGATCCCCGTCGCGGTCGAGATCGTCGAATTGGCCGCGCCCAAGGTGATCGTGCCGCCGCTCAGCACATAGCCCGCCGAACTGAAAGTGATATTGCCGACCGTCACCGGCGCGCCCACATTCACCGTCCCCGCTGTGCCGCCAAAGATCGCGTTGTCGAGATCGCCATTGTTCCACGGCTCGACAAAGGGACCGCTCACCCCGTCGCCATTCGGACTCCAGTTGAGGTTGGCGAGGTTCCATGTGCCCGTGCCGCCCGAACCGACCGCTGTCCCGTTGGCGTCCCAGTACCGATCCTCGGCCCGCGCCGACAGCGGCGCGCACGCCAGCACGGCCGCCAGCGACGCTCCGCACAACAGGCGGCGCGACAGCGGCCTGCCCTTGCGGATGGAGGGCGCAGGCTTGCTGTCGATCGTCATGATTTTTCCTTCGGGCACGGTTCAGGGGATCGTGAGCGGGTCACGGGGGAGGATTTGCCTGGCGGTGCGGGACCACGTTGGGCGGGACAAAATGACGGCAATGTGCAGGGCGAAGGGGACAGAAAGAAACGCGTCATCTCTGATCATACGGACCCCAGTGGTTGCAGCGTTGCTCGCAAAACGAGCGCAGCCCCTTCTTTCGGCATGGCTGGCGCTCGTGAGACGAGCGACAGCACAGCTTCCCCACCGCCAATCTTCCGCCGCCGAAGCGGGTCCATGCGGAAAATCAGGCCAAGCCAACCTTCCGACACAAGCGGAAGGTGGCGCGCCCGGCGACTACGAAATTTATATTATCAATAGGTTACCGGCCGTCAGTAAACGAGGGTATGTCACGGTATCGATACAGGAAACTGATACGGGGGTAACATCGACGCCGCTATCGTCGCCGGGAATCCGGAAGGCGCCTGGGCGCTTGCCGCCGTCGCTCCATCCCTGCGACACCGGTCGCGCGGGCGAACGGCGGCGCATATCGACCGCGAGACGGCCGCCGGATCGCGAGGCAGATATTGGAGAGTTTGGGAAGATGTCGGCACGGTGCCGGACTCTAGCGTTGGTGCCCCTGGCCGGAATCTATATCTAAGCCTATGATTTTGATATATTTTTTCTTTATCCATTTTGGACATAATGATGGCCCAAAGGGTGGCCTGCAACGATTTTTTGGGGGGGGTTCGAGTCTTCTTCTCTCAAGAATGCTCGTCAAATCTTATGACTTACCGTCGGCAGAATCACAAGTGGGCCAACGACACCGAGCCGTGATAGCTAGTCCACCATTATAGAACTGAGCCACGCGCGCCCTCCCCCCGGAGCTGCCAATCAACGCCTCGGCAAGTCCTTTTAGAGCGGTGAACGATAAGGGCGAGCTCGCATCTTCCCCGGCAGCGCTCGTAAGCGGAGTGCCCAACTGTCTGAGGAGCTGTCATCGATTTGTCAGAAAAGATCGGTCACACCAGCTAACCGCGTTTATGGTTTGGAGACGGTGTGTCGCAAGAACGTTCTCATCAAGGTCGACTGGCAGAGGCGATCCCTGCCGCGCAATACATCCGGATGTCAACGGAGCATCAGCGCTATTCGCCTGATAGTCAGCGCGCGGCAATCGCTACCTTCGCAGACGCTCGCGGATTTGAAATCGTTGAAACGTACGTCGACGCGGGACGAAGTGGACTAACGCTCGCAGGACGACCGGCGCTCAAACAACTTTTTGCCGACGTCCTTTCCGGCGAAGCTAATTTTCGCGCCATTTTGGTTCTCGACGTCAGCCGATGGGGCAGATTTCAAGACACTGACCAGTCTGCGCACTACGAATATATGTGCCGTGCTGCTGGTGTCCAAGTCCACTATTGCACTGAGCCGTTCGACAATGATGGCGACGCTCTATCGTCTATGATGAAGCACATGAAGCGCGTTATGGCAGCCGAGTTTAGTCGAGAGCTGTCCGTCAAAATCTCGCGGGCGCAACGACATCAAGCAAGCCTGGGTTTCAAGCAAGGCGGCGATCCGCCCTTGGGAATGCGCCGTCAGGTGATCGACGAGGGGGGCAGACCACGAATGGTACTGCACCGCGGCCAGCGAAAGGCCCTGATCACTGATAAAGTGGTTTGGATCCGCGGCCCATCCCGTGAAATTGCGCTGGTCCGGCGCATTTTCCATCTGTTCGTGACAGAAGAATTGCGTTTGGGTCAAATCGAATCCTGGCTCAACGACCGGCGCTATAAACAAGCCAATGGCAGGGCTTGGACCACGAGCGCGGTCCGGCGCACACTAACCCAGCATCTTTATTCCGGCCGATACGTCTTCGGGAAACGTCGAAATAATCTGGGACGCCCAGCGTTCACCTCGCCCGTCAACTGGGTAACGGCACATGTGATGACGCAAATCGTGCCCACCGAACTTTTTCAGGCGGCTCAGGAGCGTCTCGCAGCCATCACGCGCAGAGTGTACTCGGGGAATGAAATTAAGGAGGGACTGGCACGGCTACTGAGAGAGGAAGGCCATTTATCCGGCCGTTTGATTAAGAGGTGTAGCTACCTGCCGTCTCCCGAGGCGATCGACACGAGATATGGAAGCCTCGCGGCGGCGTTTCGCTCGGTTGGATATGAGATGCCCTCAAGGATCAAAAAGAATCCCGCCGGCCAGCCCTACTCCGATGACGACCTCCTCAATGATCTCCGTCGAATTCATCGGGAAAAGGGATATCTTAGCGGTCACGCGATACAAGCTGATGCTGAGGCTCCGAACAGAAAATACTTTGTCAGAAGATTCGGCTCGCTCGCGAAGGCGTTCGAGCTAGCTGGATTCAAAATGACATCAGCCGAGCGGCGGAGAGCGGCAGCGGCATTTCGCGAAGAGCACGGCGTTCCATGCAAACAGCCCAAGATTTCAATCCGCCGAAACTGCGACGGCTCGCCGCTATCAGATGCGGACCTTATCGCTCATTTGAAACGTCTCTTAGCCGAGCATGGATATCTTTCCGTCCAACTGATTGATGCAGCACCCGAAATACCCGCGAAAAATCTCTACCGCAGGAGGTTCGGCGGGCTCCGTGCCGCCTATGCCCAAGCCGGTTACTTTGGCACTCACAGCGAAATTTTGCGCGCGGCGCGATCCCGTCTTAGCGTGCGGCTCCCTTGCCTCACGCCCGCGTAGATTGGTGACTGAAGCCCGCTGCGCGAGTTGGTTCTAAGGTCGAGCCGCTGCATCACCTGTTAGCGGGTCTCGCAGAGAGATCCGTCCACTGCGATTGGTAGTCGATCAAAAGAATGCGACAGCTTCGAACAAAAGAAATGCCGCCGATCTACGACCGGCGGCATTCTCTGCCAAAATTTAAGAGTTGTCAGGCGAAACGGACGCCGGTTGTGACCGGCGAACGACGGCGCATTCCAAACCCAACAGCCGCGAATCCAATCAGCATCAGAGCCCAAGTCGCGGGTTCCGGGACAGCGCTAACGGAAACATTATCTAAAGCGGCGCCGTATGCACCCGCGTTCTGCGAGGCGAAAGACAGGGTGGTCGAAGTCCCAGTCGCCAAAAAATTGTACGTATATTTCGACCAACCCATGTTAACCTTGCTCGTACCCGTGGAATCGAAGCTGAACAGGCCATCGGTTGCCCCAGTAGCACTAACCAGGACATTTTTCGTGATGGGAGCACCTTCGGGATTTCCAGCCAGCCAGAATGTCACATTATATTGGATACCGGCGAGTGTATCGAACGTCTGCTGGATGCCGCCTTGCGCATTCCCGTTGAGGTCAACGCTTCGCGACCCGTCTTGGGCGTTCCAATAGCTGCCAATGTAGTCGACGCTGTTACCGGTTACGGACCATCCGTTGATCGATGAATTATTTCCACCGGCAACGGTGGCGAAGGAACCTGCGGGCGCGCCGGCTTCAAAGCTCCCGTTCACGAATTCAGCGGCGGCGGCGCCGGAAGGAAGCAGCGCAACGGCGGCAATGGCAGCGAGAAGACCACGCATAATTATTTCCCCTATTTCGCGTCACCCGAACCTTGCCCCGATGATCGATCAGACCAAAGCGATCCAATGTTACGGCTCGTTACATTATGTTAGAATTGACACAAGGAACTAAAGGACCGCCGCGCTGACAAATGCCCCACAATGGGACACATCATCGACCCACTAAACGAATGCAGCGGAGGCCCGAGGCTTTCGCGGGCGTTCGAACTTCTGCTATTGTGGACGCAAGAGGCGCAGCGGTGGTGCCTGGAACGCCGGGCACGGTAACATTTACGCAGCCCCTCTCGCGTTTTTCAAAGCGTGGGCATCGTAAACGAGAGCGTCTCGCTTGGTTTGGAGTTAACTGTCTAACGGGTCGAGATCGCCGGGCCCGTCGCACTTTGGATTGGGGCATCATGACTGCCATCGCTTATATGGAGAAAGTTCCTGGCGGGTCCTGCGAGACCCGGATGCGCTTTCCAGTTGGAAGAGCAAAACCTGGCGAGACGGAAATCACGGTACATAATATTTCCGAATGGAGCCTGGTCTTGGAGGGAGATGTGCCGCTCGAGTTAGGGCTTCCGATTGACGTCAAACTTCCACACAGCGGGGCGGTGCGGGCCCATGTCGCGTGGGTGAGCGGTCGCCTGGCGGGGCTGGATTTCGCGGTCCCGATATCCCGCATTTCGCTGGGGGCAGCACGCCTTCAGGGCGCTGTTGCACTTGCACCCGAAATCGCTGGCACAGCGCGCTACAAGGAGAGTTTCGGGTTGCGCGTCCAGCGCCTTCGCTTGGCGAAATCCATGTCGCAGAGAGATCTCGCGAGAAAGATGGCGGTAAGTGATGCTGCCGTATGCGGTTGGGAACTGAACCGGACGCGGCCTAAACCCCCACGCATGCAAGAGTTGGCAACGATCCTCGATGTTAGTCTGGCCGAGTTGCTTGGTCAGCATGGAGCCAATAGCCTGCAAGCACAGATTGCAAGCGCCCGGGAAGCCATCGCGACCACTGCGCGCATAAGTGAAAATCGCGTCAGAATTCAGATCGATCACTGATCGTCAATCTCGGCGTTTAAACGAGTTCAACAATCAACATACTCTCGGACACGGATCTTAAAAAAATTTAAAGAGGCAGGACAACTATACGATGTATCCGTTCGCAATCAGCCTCATAGCCGGACTTTCATTTGTACTGGTCTACAGAAAAGCGAGACACGAGACCATTATGCCGCAGCATGACAACGAAAACATTGCTTTGTCTTGGTTGAAAATAATCATTGTTGCCTCGGTGCCTGTCATAATTGTCTGGACTATATGGCTGGCGCTAAAGCCTTTTCCCGATTGATCTCGACCTTGTACAGCCTCTCGAAGTTTGATTGCAGACATACTTCTCCGACCTAGGCCGAGCAAAGGCGTTGTTACCAACCGTCGCGGCTTGGCGAAACAACATCGCCACCTCAAATCGGACGATTAATTGCGATAGTGTCGGTTCGATCCTTAGTTGTCAGCCGCCGCGCGAGCCTATTCCAGTATTTTTCGTAACGAAACGTCGAAACATGTGCACAGAATAGCGTGACAGCAATAAGCAATGGTCGCTTTAAATATTTGACGAGGACGTCCCCCGCGCCGAGCCATGTATTCGCGAATATCCCATGAAACACGTAGAGCGCGTAAGAGGTCTGGGCGGTATAAATAACTGCGCGCGATCGGCAAATTTCCAAGAGCCAAGGTCGCGCATCGTATAGCGATGCCCCTATCATCAGGGCTGAAATATAGGGCCTCAGAAACGGGAGAATGCCCGTACGCAAGTCGGCGCTGGCGAACAGGAGCGGCAACAGGAGAAATGGGTTGAAGCCAGCGACCAATTTTCGGGCGCGGTCGCCTAGCCAACCCTCGTAAACAAGCGCGAGCGTCGCCCCCGCAAGTATCTCATCGGCGCGAAACCAGGTCACGATCGACATAGGTTCGTACCAATATATGCGCGCGCAGGTGATTGCGACGCACGCAAGCGGTATGGTGAACAAAGCTCGCGTCCCGCCGATGGCAACGAGCAGAGCAATCGACAGGTAAAACTGCACCTCTAGACAGAGGCTCCAAAAATGGCTGCCTGGACCAACCAGAAAGAACGGGGGCAAATTAGCGTAAAATAGGAGATTTCCAGCGACTGTTGCTAGGCTAGCATCGCGTGCGACGGCAAACGCAAGAAGCATCCCGAGCCAACCCAGCGGAACGATGCGCAGGAGCCTGCGCACAAGAAACCGCTGTATATTGCCGTCCTCGATCAGGAAACGTGTTATCAGGAAGCCTGATAATGTAAAAAATATCACCATACCGGTCGCTGCCGTCGGAGCGTTTAACGCCCATCCACTCGGGCCGACCGGGAGAAGGTGTCCGACCAGCACGAGGGTGATGCTTAGCGCTCTCCATCCGTCGAGCAGGGGCAAGTGTTTTAAAGGTGCAACAATGTTGGTCGATTGCATCTAAATGACGCTAAGCCGTTTTGGAGGCATGTCCAGCGCCTTAAGCGCCTTGCCGGCGTGTGCCGCCCCTCGCAATTCGCCTGGCGTGGCGCGCATCCCTTCCAACATAACAAGAAGGCCTCGACCGAGAGAAGGTGGGGGCGCCCGGAGACGCCCCATCACAGCAGACATTGAGACATTCACCGCGACCGCAGCCCACAAAGGCGGGAGTTGCGCCGTTTCGACGCTGATGATAGCCGAGACCGATGAATAAGGGGGAGTCCGTCGGCCGTGATGCCGTAATCGACGGCTGGCGCGGTATCAGCGTGCTGATGGTGATCCTCGGCCATCTTTTTGCTTATCGTGCCAACAAACTATATCCGCTCGAAGCGCTCGATGCCACCGGTCTGCCGATTGGTTCGAAGATCTTGGCTATTGCCGGCTCGCTGGGCACCCTCGGGGTCTGTTTCTTTTTCATGATCAGCGGCTATTTGATTACGACCCTGCTCCGCTCCGAAGAGAGCAAGCGCGGATGTGTAAGCTTAAAGGCGTTCTACGTGCGGCGGATATTTCGGATCATGCCTGCATTTTACGCCTATGTCTTAGTCGTCTACTTGCTCGGCCGCGCTGGCGTGATCCTGATCGATGACAGCGCTGTGCTCCGAAGTTCGCTCTATGTGTGCAATTTTGCGGGCTTCGCCTGCTCGTGGTGGCTGGCACACTCATGGAGCCTGGCCGTGGAAGAACAATTCTATCTGGTCTGGCCCATAATCTTTGCATACGCCGCAGTCGCACGCCGGCGTGCGGCTATCGCGTTGATCGCGGGCCTGGTCCTCGGCTCGCTGTTCGTGCCCACTCTCGGCAGCTTCGTTTACATCATGGTCGGCGTGCTAATGGCATTGTTCGTTGGACTGCGGGAGCGACTGACGGAAATCAACGGTAGGTGGTTGTGGGTTTCCCTTGTAGTGCTGGTCATGCTGCCCGCGGCACCTCAGCCGGTCGCGATGATCGTTACGCCAATCAAGCCCGTTTTAGCTGCCGTGCTCATGTTCGGGACGCTCTTCGCGCATCATGCTGGCGCGCTACGCAACATCCTTTGCAGCAATTGGCTGACAAAAATTGGGCTTGTTTCCTATAGTCTCTATCTTTGGCAGCAGATGTCACTCGCTCCGTTTGAATGGGGAGGACGCTTAACAGGCGCCAAGGCTCTGTACGACTATGGGAACGCTGCGCTTGGACTAGCTTTCATCCCGGCGGCAATCGCATCTTATTTCCTGATCGAAAAACCTATGGTGAAACTGGGTCATCGCCTGTCTCGCCGGGTCATGGACCATCATACTCGGCCATCTGAAACGGCGCCAACGCGATCCAGCGATGACGGGCGCATTCGCCTCTAGCGATACCTTCGATATAATAGCGCTAGGTAAGTCCGTGCGTCATAATGTATCGACGCCGGCAGTGGCTCGCTCAATCGGCCCAGATTCGGAACACAAAAAAGCTGCTCCTCACGAAATTTTCCAATAGAGGTTCAAGCTAGGCGAACTGCAGCCGAACGCATGCGATCCGCGCCGTCAATCGATCTCGATGAATATCCGGATCTTTCCAGGGCTGGCCCCTGTCGCTCGCGCGATCTTCTCTCGACCTTGGCTTATCAGCACCTCAGCGGGATCTGCAGCAAGATCCACGAGTAGCTGCGCTACTGGGACCTCTAACAGTGCTGCGAGAGCTGTCAGGCGATCGTTCTTCGGCCTTGCCCGCCCAGATTCCCATCCCGAAATCGAGGGCCCACTTACACCCAACTCGGCCCCTACCCGCGCTTGACTCAGACCTTTAGCGATACGCAGCCGCTTCAGGTTTGCGCCGAAACGCACGTCGGAAGAATGCAGGGCGGTGGCACCCGGGCTGGCCAAAGCTGGTTCGATGACATTCTCCACCACCTCGCTCCGCAACTGAGCTGCACTAAGAGCAGCGGACGAGATCGGCGCCGCGAACTGGCAGCCAAACATATTGTCGCTCGCCCACACGATCATCGTCGAAACAGATCCGGCATGCGGGAGCTCGATTTCGATCTGATCGTCAACTGCCAGCGGTGAATCGCACTCGATCAGCATTCCGCTTCGGGAGATATTATGAATCAGCACGTGGATGTCCGCGCCTGCGGAGTGAGCGCCTGCCGCACTCAGATGAAGCTTCCGCCGTACAGTTCGCCGTCTGCGGCCCGCCGCTGGCGCATCCAAATATGCCGAAATAACCATGTACGCTTAGTCGGACCTTACGGTTAAAAAAACCTTACCGCATACCGCCGCGGCGATCGTTTTGCGCGTTGCTTTGCCGGATGTCGATAGTCGCGACTCGGACCAGCGCGCAGCACCTTTGCTAACGTCGATCCAGCTCGCCCGAGAAAATCAAATCAGCGACATATAACATATCATAACACAGGCAGGCGATCTGAGTGGGCCGACGGTTCGACGGCATCCCCATTTACGCGAGGTCATTAAGCGCGGCAGAGTTTCCGCCACTGATTTCAAACTGCTCGCTGCCGGCGTTATCCGCAGATAACCTGCGAAATCAGCACTCCACATCGTCGCCGTTTTGCCCATGATGCTGATCACCGGGCAACCACCATTTTGCAGCTCGTTCGTTCTGTATCCAATCGGGACTCATTAAGCGTCAGTTCGAAACAAAAATCTTCACTCGTTGTTATATATCGGGTAATCAGCTGACATGGCGGAGATAAAGACCTTTCTGGGATCGCGGCTGCGTGTGGGGGCAATGGCGATCGCGTTGCTCCTCCTTGCGATCATGTCGATGACAATACCCGCGTTTAGCGGCGACGGCGGGAAGCTGCTCGCCCAGACGACGGATGTTTTGGAGCGCTTTGTCGGCCGCTCACCCGGGGAGCGAGATGAAACCGACCTGCTGAAAGGAAAAAAAAATAGGGACGAGCCGCTCGCGGATCGGCTCTTTGGCCGCCGCATCAACGGCGGGGGCGATCCCGAGCAACGCGCGCTTGGCAAAATTTTCGATACGCCGCCCGAGGACTCGATCAAGGAGCTGGTGGACGGCCCGCCTGGACCACTCGCGCTTGGCGAACCAGTGGGCTCTGGCATTCCGGCGCTTGGAGATGTCGGCGGCGGATCATCCTCTGGCTTTCCCGGTGGCATCAGCACGGTCGTTCCTTCCGGACCGGCGGCAACCCCCGGCGGGCCCAATCCGGGGAACCCCACACCTGGCGGACCGACGGATCCCGGCGTGACGCCACCAGTGGCGGCAGTTCCCGAGCCCGGAACATGGGCCCTGATGTTGATCGGGTTTGGTTTGTGTGGTGCCGTTCTCCGGCGGCGGAGGAGGTCCCTCCCCCCAGGATCGTCGAGCAACCCACAATGCGAACCAGCCTGATCGTCGCGCTTCTAATCGTCCCCGCTGCAATCCTAGGTGCGTTCATAGGCAGCGATATTCTGGTTAACCCGCCGGCCGCTCGCTCCCCGATCGCAATCGAGGGATCGCCACCTTTTCCTTCAGCGTCGCGCAAAGCTGGGAGGGAGTCGCTCTCGTCCGTAGAGCTGGAGACGGCCGTACGAGGCGGTCTGCTTCCGCAAGGAACGAAGTCGTTGCTGACGACTGTCGGCCCCATGCGACATGGTGATTTCAAATGGGATGAAACTGGAGTTCCCTCGGGCAAGGTGACCATCTGGGTTGATCTGCGGACCCAATTGATGTCCGTATTTCGCGGCGGCCATGAGATCGGCACGGCAGTCGTGGTTTATGGCGCCGATAGCATGGCATCCCCTACCGGACGCTTCGCCATCCTCACGAAAAGCCGCGACTATCATTCGCGTGCCTATGATGCGCCGATGCCCTACTCTATGTTCATAACCCACACCGGGGTCGCCCTGCATGGAAGCCCGATGTCCAGGCGCCGCGCCACGCACGGCTGCGTCGGGCTGCCGATCGAATTCGCCCGCCTTCTTTTTGCCGCCGCGGCAGTTGGCGACGAGGTACGGATCGTTCGGTCCACGGCCGATGTGCCGCCAGCGCAGGAGGCCGCGGCGACATCCTAACGCGTCGTTAACCATGTTGCGCCACCCGGTTTTAGAGCCTCCGAAGTTACCAATCCCCAGCATCTTGGGGAAACGGTATGCCACGGCTCAACAATATGGCGGGGAAACTCGCTTTCCTTGCTGTAGCGATGACGCTGTCGACTGGCGCCCAGCCCAGGCTGGGAGGGCTCAACGATCGTCTTCTCGACAGTCACAATCGCGAGCGAGCCAGCGCAGGTGTTCCAGCGCTTCGCTGGAACTCAGACCTAGCGCAGCGAGCGCAAGCTTGGGCGGATCACCTTTCAGAGACGGGAACGTTCGAACACTCGCCGAACCTTCCCGGTCGCCCGCTTGAGGGCGAAAACATCTGGGGTGGTACGCCGGGAGCTTTTCGGCCGGAAGCTATGGTCGATCGCTGGATCTCCGAGAAGAAAGATTTTATTCCGGGCGTGTTTCCAGCGAATAGCCAGACTGGACGGCCACAGGACGTTTCTCATTACACCCAACTGATCTGGGCCCGCTCGGGCGAAATAGGGTGCGGCCTCAGCGATAAGGGGGACGAGGAGATCCTTGTCTGTCGGTACAGCGAGCCGGGAAATATAAGGGGCCGCGACCCGTTTGGGCAGGACTGGCAGAAGGTCCTCGCCAAGGCGCAATCCGATCAGTCCAGCCTTAGACTACCTTTGACAGCGTCTGCGGTCGGCTTTGCCGGCGTTGCGTCGGCCTTGATCGAAGGCAAGATATCACCCGCGGGAAGCGCTGCTTTGTCGCCATCGGCCAGTGCGCCAGCCGCTTCGTCCGCGATGATGCGCGATTTGGACGACGGCGCCCCTGTAAGGGGTTCAGGCGCCGCGACGCTCATCTCAAAATCGCTGATGCCAACCGCCTGCGGTTGGTCGTCCAGCAACTGTTCCTGGCTTACAGATTGATTGAACGCGGCACGCCGCCCCCATCCGCCTGTCCACCGATAAAAAATATGGTGATCAACCTGCGCGATTTTTGCGAGTGATGGGGCCCAGTAGGGGACGACGTAATCCGCGTGGTAATGGGTAGCCATCCCTACGCTACGTTCGACATATCCAGACAGCGCTGCGAGGGCAACGCGCCTCGCGGCGTCCCACCCGGAGCGCGACGGCTTTCGCGCCAGGCTTCCGTCACAGGTGAACGTGAATTGGCAACCCGTTCGCCGCTCGGAGCCTTGATAAACAACGCCGCAAATGCTGCTTGGAAATGCAGGATGGCGCGCCCGGTTCAAAATCACCTGAGCGACACCGCGCTTTCCGGTCTCGGACTCTTGTGCCGCTTCGTAGTAGATTGCTGCCGTCAGGCAGTCCATCGCCGAACGGCGACCGGCGAAGGCGGAGGCCGTAAGGGGTACCACGAGCGGCGGCGCGACCTCGACGGGCGCCGTCGAGAAAGGCAGCGCTGCATTTTCGGCAAGCGCATCGTCAGGCGTAAGCGGCATATATTCTTGAGTGGGCACCGCGGGCGGCTTTTCCCTGGCAGCCTCAACGCGCTTACGAATGTCTGCAGAAGACACTGCGCGCTGATTGGATCCGGCGGAAAGCGCCCACCAGGATGCAGCTGCAAGTCCGACCGCCGCGGCGAAAGCGGCCAGAGCGCGCAAAGCCTGGCGGCGGCCCCGCCGCTTTTTCCCTTCTGCATGGTCCATATGTACCGGGGCTATCCCAAACTCTCAAAAAACGCCGCTATGCCAAACCGCGCCCAGTCACTCAACAGGCCTCCAATTTTGTCCCGCCCTGACACGGTCTATAGCATGAGCAAGATTGGCATGGGGACCAGTTTCGTATATCCGGTCTTCAACTCTTCTATCATCGAGTAATTAATGGCCACTGCCGCCGATTCCAAAATCACGTCAGGCCTTCCGGGTCCCGCGTCGCGCGTGATTCCGCTCGGATCGATCATACTGGCGCTTGGCGCCGCCCTGTTCTGCATTCCAACGATGATGTTTGTGGTACGCCATTCCTGGACGGGTGAAGAAGGTGCCCACGGGCCGATCGTTCTCGTTACCGGACTTTGGTTGCTTTACCGCCAATGGAAGGACACGGAGGGGCTTGCAAATGCTGCGCCATCCCGACCTGTGTGGGGCCTCCTCGCCATCCTCATTCCGCTTCAAATTTTTGCGCGAATTACCCAGATCGTCGAGATCGAAGGCTATCTGATGTATTTCACCTTATTGGTGGTGCTCTACAGCCTCGTTGGTCTTGAGGTGATGAAGCGCCTCTGGTTTCCGCTATTTTATCTCGCCTTCATATTTCCGCCGCCAGATACGTTGGTAGCGATTGTGACGGTCCCGATGAAGATGTGGCTTTCAGAGGCTGCGATCTGGTTCCTAAGCTTGCTTGGCTATCCGATCGGCGGCGAAGGCGTGAGAATTTATATCGGTCAATATGAATTGCTCGTCGCGGCGGCCTGTTCCGGTATCAACTCGATTATTTCGCTTTCGGCCATATCACTTTTCTACATATACATGCGTCATCAAGCGCGCTGGCAATATGCCTTGCTCCTTGTCCTGTTCATTATCCCCGTCGCCTTGGTCGCAAATTTCTTTCGCGTCCTGATCCTGATCCTGCTCACCTACCACGCCGGCGAGGCCGCCGCCCAAGGCTTCCTGCACAATTTTGCCGGAATCTTGATGTTCGGGATCGCTCTGATCTCCATCTTCGCGCTCGACCTTTTGCTGAAACCCATCTGGGACCGTTATGTCGGCGAGTCAGAAAAGGCGCCGGCAAATGGCTGAAGGTCATCGACCAAGCGCATCTGAACTGTCGCGGCGTAACATGCTCTTGGGCGCGGTTCTTGCCGGCGCCTCGGGATTTGCATTTATGCGCCAGCCGGCGATCGCCCATCCGGTGGTCCCCGAGAAGGATTTTGAGAGCTGGGTTCCACCAAAGTTTGGGGACTGGAAGACGGTCTCACAAAGCGGCGTCGTGCTTCCGCCGCCCGATACACTGCGTGACCGCCTATACGATAACCTCGTAACCCGCGTGTATGAGGCGCCAAACCTTCCTCCTGTCATGTTGCTTCTGGCTTATAACAATGCTCAGGACGGAGTTCTTCAGGTCCACCGCCCCGAGGTTTGCTATCCTGTCGGGGGCTTTGAACTCAGCACCACGCGGGAGATAGCTTTCAAGGCGAGCGGTCAAACCGTTCCCGCCAATATGTTCACCGCAACCGCTCCAGGTCGCGTCGAGCAGGTCGCCTATTTTACCCGGCTTGGTACGGCTTATCCGCGCAGATGGATCGAGCAACGGGCCGCGGTCATGCGCGCGAACCTGGCGGGCGAAATTCCCGATGGCATGATGATGCGGGTCTCCGCCTTGGGTATCGACCAGGCAGAGGCTCAGCCGCTGTTGGCTGGTTTCGCGAGCAAATTTATCGAAAGTTCGAACTTACGGATGCAGCGTTTGCTGTTGGGACCAGATTCAAGAGGATAAGGCAATGAACCGGACACTCAGCTTCACCTTCGCGTTGATCGCGCTCTCGCTTGCAGCCTGCGACAAGGAAGCGACCGGCCAGGTCGCGGCCGTTGTCAACGGAGAAGAAATCACTCTCCAGGAAATCAATGCCGAACTTGGCAGCACACCCATCCCCGACGGTGTAGATAAAAAGGTCGTCCAGCAGGCCGCACTCCAAAGAATTGTTGAACGGCGCCTTCTCGCCCAAGCCGCGCGGGACGATGAAATCGACAAAACCCCCGATTATCTTCTGCGCGAACGCCAACTGCGTGATGCGCTTCTCGTCCAACTCATGAGCCAGCGCGCCGAGCGCGCCTTGAAAGTGCCCGGCGAGCAGGAAATCGACAAGTTTATCGCCGACAATCCCGTTATGTTCGGCGAGCGCAAGATATTGGCAGTCGATCGTATCCAATTCGCGCTGCCGAAAAATGTCGATCAGCTCAAGGCCCTTGAAAACGATCATTCTATGGAGGCAGTGGCAGCTCGCCTCAAACAGATGGGGATCGAGTTTCGCCGGGATGCGACGCAGGTCGATTCCGCAGCGCTCGGCCAACAGCGACTGCAACAGATTCGCGCGCTGCCCGCTGGCGAACCATTTGTCGTTCCGGAGAATGGTGTTGTAACTGTAGGCGTGGTGACCGGGGAGCGGGCGGAGCCCGTACCTGCGGCAAATGCGCGCCCTCTCGCAGTTCAGGCTCTTCGCAACAAGCAGCTGAGTGAAACGATGCAGCAGCGGCTGAAACAAAGCCGTGCCGGTGCAGAAATTCAGTATCAGCCTGGCTTTGCACCGGCCGCCGCTAAAGGCGACGGCGCAAAAAAATAGCGGATAGGGACGCCCCACATCGTGGGGATCCCGGCGAGGGTAGATGGATGTGGGAGGCGGCCAGCTCTCCCCTGCCCGATCATCCACGGCAACGGTGATGAGTCCAGACCAGTGTCGGTTACCGCCGCCTACGACGAGCCAGCACGCACCAGACTTATGCGCGCGGTCGTCTCAGCGCCCCACGGCACGGCGAACCGGAGTTTGAATAGATGAGACTATTATTCGCGTTACCCGGCTTCCATCGCTACGATCGCGGTGCCGAAGTCGCCTTGCTGTCGGTGGCCGATGCGCTCGCACGCAGCGGTGAGGACGTTACCGTGATGGGCTCGGGAGAAAGCCGCGGCGACGTCGCATACAAATTTCGCCATGTACCCGCAGTCCGACGCGAACACTTTGAACGTTTTCCTCATTTCCCGCCCTTCCGGAGCGAGACAGCTTGGGAAGATGCCAGCTTTGCACCCGGATTGCTCGCAGCTTATAAGCCTTCAGCCTATGACGCGGTCATAACCTGCTCCTTTCCCTTTACCCATTGGGCGCTAAGACGCCCCTCTCCTGTGAAACCACTGCAGATTTTTGTTACGCAGAATGGTGACTGGCCGGCCTTCGCATCCAATTCCGAATACCGAAGTTTTGCGTGTGATGGTCTCATATGCACCAATCCCGATTATCTGGCACGCAACGAGCAACGATGGAAATGCGCGCTAATCCCGAATGGCGTCGACCTTGCGCGCTTTCGACCAGGTCCACTCGATCGTGCCCGTTTCGGCCTTCCGGAAGATCGCCCGATAATTCTCATGGTTAGCGCCTTCATCGCGACAAAGCGCGTTATGGATGCCATCCGCGCGGTCGCTAAACTCGAAGACGCCTTTCTCGTCGTTGCAGGCGACGGCCCGCTTCGCGACGAGGGCCAAGCCCTTGCGGATGCGCTGCTTCCGGGCCGCTTCAAGCGGGTTAGTCTCGCCGCAGCGGAAATGCCGATGCTCTATCGCTCGGCGGATGCGTTTCTGCATATGTCGCTGCTCGAATCCTTCGGGAACGTCTTCATCGAGGCTTGGGCAACCGGGCTTCCGGTGATCGGGCACGACAGCGATCGACTGCGGTGGATTCTCGGTAAAAACGCCGAGTTCCTCTGTGATACCGAAAATCAAGCCGCACTTGTAAGCACGCTGCAGGCCGCCCTTGCTCGCGGACCTGCTCGGACGGAGCACCCCGACGGAATCGAACGCTTTTCCTGGTCTACCATAGCAGACCAGTACCGCGAATTTATTACCGGCCTGCTGGCCGCGCGACCGTCAGTTCGCTAGCTGCCGGAAATAATCGATAGTCTTCACCAAGCCGTCGCGAAGCGCAATCGAAGGCTCCCAATCCAGCTCGGCACGCGCGAGGGAAATGTCGGGTTTACGCTGGGTGGGGTCGTCCGAGGGCAGCGGAAGCTGTACCAGCTTCGACCGGGCGCCGGTCATGTCGATCACCAGTTCGGCAAGTTCTCTAATGGTAAATTCTACAGGATTTCCGATGTTCACGGGGCCCGTAAACCCATCTCGAGAAGTCATCAGGCGCAAGAGACCTTCGACGAGGTCATCGACATAGCAGAAGCTCCGGGTCTGCGAACCGTCGCCGAAGATCGTAATGTCCTCGCCGCGTAGGGCTTGCATGATGAAGTTGGAAACAACGCGGCCGTCCGACGGATGCATTCTCGGGCCGTATGTGTTGAAGATGCGCGCGACCTTCACATCGATTCCATGTTGCCTATGATAATCGAAAAAGAGGGTTTCGGCGCAGCGTTTCCCCTCATCGTAACAGCTGCGTAGACCGATCGGATTGACGTTGCCCCAATAGCTTTCGGTCTGCGGATGCTGCGTCGGATCACCATAAACTTCGCTCGTTGAAGCCTGGAGGATGGGTACCTTGATACGCTTTGCTAGCCCAAGCATGTTGATCGAGCCGATGACCGAGACTTTCGTCGTCTGCACAGGATCATGCTGATAGTGGATTGGCGACGCGGGACACGCCAGATTGAATATAGCGTCGACTTCCACAAAAAGCGGCAGACAGACATCGTGGCGGAGAAATTCAAAACGGGGGTGGCCCAACAAATGGGCTATATTCGCCTTAGCGCCAGTGAACAGATTATCGACGCAGAGCACTTCGTCACCCGCTGCAATCAGCCGGTCGATGAGATGCGATCCAACGAACCCGGCCCCGCCGGTAACCAATACCCTTCGGGCCGAGAAATATTGGCGTGCCATTATCATTGTCCCCCCAAATGTTCACAGCCTTCCTAGACACCGGACCGGCGAATGCATAGGGACGATGTGATTTGAGTGGCAAATTGAGACACCTGCAGCGCAAATTCGTACGGGCTCACCAGTCCCATAAAAGGTTGGCGTCACAATGATCATTTCTCTCGCCTGGATCGTGATGCTGCCCCTTTCGTTCTCCCTCGTCTACTTGGGGGTAGAATTGGCATTCGGCTTGCGCCCTCTGCCGGACGAAGTTTGGAAGGGCTTCGATCGCCCCAGAAAGGTGACCATTTTGATCCCCGCGCATAACGAGAGCGCAGGGATCTCGCTCACCGTGAGCGCGCTTCGGGCGGCAGCGCCGACCGCAGAAATTGTGGTCGTTGCTGACAATTGCGACGACGATACAGCGTGGCTTGCGCAGCAAGAAGGGGCGACGGTCGCCGTGCGCCACGACAGAGAGCGGCGTGGAAAAGGTTTTGCCTTGGCGTTCGGACGTGAGGTCCTCGAGCGCGACCCGCCCGAAGTCGTTATTATCATCGACGCCGACTGCCGCCTCGCTCCCGGCAGCGCGGAGCGACTGGCGTTGCGTGCGCTGGTATCCGGATTGCCTGTGCAGGCTTCAAATTTGCTAACGTCGGATCGAGCTTCGCCGCTGGTGGCTGTTTCGAATTTCGCGATGCTCGTCAAAAACCTCGTACGTGCGCGGGGCATCACGCGGTTAGGCGGCGGCGCGATGCTTTTTGGAACTGGCATGGGGTTCTGCTGGCCCCTCTTCGCGCGGCTCCCCCTCGCCACGGGAGACGCCGTCGAAGATCTAAGTCTGGGTTTGTGGCTCGCCAGACAGGGCGTACCCGTCGACCTCGACGATCGTGCCTTGGTAACGAGCAACGCGGCGCCGATTGAGAGCAGTCGCGCCCAGCGCAGCCGTTGGGAGCATGGGTTCCTGCGCACGGCTGCGGTTAAGGGCGTGCCTCTGATAATGGAGGGCCTTTTAAAGCGCTCTCGAAACTTGACGAGCTTAGGTGCGCATCTGCTCGTCCCACCCCTGGCACTTCTAATGCTCCTGTCAGTCACCGCGTTGGCGGCCGTCGCAGCGGTGGGATTCTGGAAGGGCTATTGGCTGCCCCTCATCATCGGAGGAAGCGCCTTCACCTTCGCGATCATAATGCTTCTGATCAGCTGGTGGAACTATGGAAGGGCCGTGTTGCCCTTTGCCGACCTTCTGCGCGTACCGTTTTACATTTTATGGAAGATACCGATTTACATCGGTTTCTTCACTCGTAACCAGAAAGACTGGAACCGGACGCAGCGGTGAGGCGAGCAGATCTGTCCTTTTGCCAGCGCCGCCAGATCAAGAATATTTCGGGGCCGTCGACAAGGTAGCGACGCCACAGCCGGCGGGGTTCGGTCGCCAACCGGAAGAGCCATTCCAAGCTCGCGCCCTGCATCCAGAGTGGGGCCCGCCTTTTCGCGCCCGTAAGAAACGCGAGCGATGCACCCACGCAAAGCGCAACGCCTCGCGCCCGGCCGCGCTCTAGTATTTCAGAACAAACGAGTTCGCTCTGTGGAGCCCCAATTACGAAGAAAATGACATCGGCGCCGCTGGCTTCGACGAACTCGGCTATCTCGGTGCGCGCTTTGGCATTGTGCCGAACTCCCATAGGCGGCTGGTGAAACTGCCACGCAAACCTCGGATAGCGCTGAGCGATGTCGTGATGAAACTGTGCATCACCTCCTACAACAGCTATCTTTCCCGAAAGGAGCACGTCCTCCAGCAAATCGCGGGTCAGATCGCTTCCCCGCACCAGCGGGAGATCCAAGCCAGACCATGATGCCAACCGCTGCAAGATGCGGCTGTCGCAAACGCAAAGCGTTGCGCGCTCATAGCTTCCGATATGCGCCGGATCCTGCGATCTGTACAATTGGACAATGTGATCGACATTGGGAGTGACGACATAGCTGAACGACTGCCCACTAGCGAGATCTGCCACTCGGGCGCCGACCGACGCGGCCGACCATCGATCAAACATCATTCCCAAAAACTCGCAGCGAAGTGCGCCCTCCCCGATCATCGCGTCACAATCCGGCCGAACAGACCATTGGGTGGCGGCTGACCGGGCAGAAGGTCGACACCATATAAGGTGGTGGCATTAGTTATCCCTTTCAACGCCTCGGCAGTGCATGGTTGCTTCAATCGGGTGCAAACGTCGTTATAAAGTTTCCAGCCACTGAGAAGTGCAGGCGCTGCACGGGTCAAGCGCCTTGAGGTTGCAAGCGCTTCACGGTCCTGCCCGGTCTCTAAGAGCCAGTCAACATAGGCCTTAGTCATATGCGAGTTCTGAGAATTTTCCCTTAAACCCTGACGCCATACGCGGCGCGCATTCTCGAAGTCGTCGCGACGTTCATAGATGCGCGCGGCCAGTGACCATGCCCTCTCCTGGGCAGGGCATTGGCTCACAGCGACTTGCGCTGACCTGAGCGCACCCGAAAGATCATTTTTTTGAAGCCTCGCCTCGGCATCAACCGTCGACGCCAGGCAGTGGGTCTTGTCCTTACCCAGAATCTGCTGAGCCAGCGTGCCGGCGTCATTCCAGCGGCCTTCGCGCGCTGCGAGGCTCGCGTCAACTGCGTGCCGATCTTCTCCGCCAAGGCCGCCAAGCACGGCGCGTGCGCTCGCGACCTTCCCGCGATCCGCAAGATATTCTGCGAGGGCAAGCTTAACGGGCTTCGATCCAGTCGACGTTATGGCCTTCAAACTTTCGCGGTCCAATCCGTCCGGAATATATTCACGCACGACCGCGAAAATGGCTCGAAGCTGTTGCTCGGGAAGCTTTGGATCGGCGAGCAACGCCGTGATCAACCGTATTGCATCTTGGGGGCGCCCATCCTTGAACGAGAAATTTGCTTCATCAAGCCGCACGTCCCGATTATCGGGCGCAAGCGTCCGCAGGAGCGCGAACTGGCTTCGCATTCCCGGCGCGTCGCGCATCACCCGGAACACCTCGAGCCTCGTCATCACCACACCCACGGTCTCGGCTTTTGAAACCCCGTAATTAGCCAGTACCCGAAGCGCGTTGGCCGGTTCACCTCTGCGAACGGCGACACGTGCTTTCAGAATGACGCCGCCTTCGTTATTTGGGTCTTGAGAAAGAATCTTATCGGCATACGCATCCGCCTCGGCGAACCGACTGCGGATGACGGCATGGAGGCCGCGTATCAACAAAGCTTCGGGCTCGGCGGGATTGAGCGACAGTATCGCGTCTGTCGCCTCGAGAGATTCGCGCAAATTTCCGGTCTGGAGGCCAAGTTGCGAGACCGCTTGGAGGGCCTCCATATTGGTGGGATCCAGTGACATCGCATTGCTGTATGCGTCGTAGGCACCGGGCAAGGAACCGGCGGTCATTTCAATTCGCCCCCGCAGTATGTGGAACTGCGGCTCATCGTCGCGCAAGGCAATCGCCTCGTTGATTGCGATGCGGGCCTCGCCGAGCCGGCGTTGCTCAAGAAGCGATTGCGCCTGCATTGCCCCCTCGGCGGCAGCAGCATCAGACCGGCCGCAGGCTGTGAGCGCAGCGCAAATTGTCAAGGAAAAAGCGATTAAAATTGTCCCATGTCGGGGCGCATTTCGTATCATACTACCCATCATGAGCCAGTATTCCGCGGGTTAACGTGGTAGCCAAAGACTATGGCCTACCTTATAAAGGTCATCGTTGAACTGTCGACAGGTCACTGAGGTATCTCCCGAATGATTAGAATTTTGCTCTCCGGTGGGATCATCGCAGCAATCGCCGGGCTGCCGGTCGTTCATGCGCAGGCCCCCGAGGCACTTCCCTCCGAACCCAGGCTCACGACCGCGAGCGGCGCAGCGGCGACGTCCACGGCCTCGACCTATCGCATCAATGCCGGGGACGAACTGGAAATATACGTCTGGGGGGAAGAGCGCCTTCAACGCAAGGTTAAAGTCCTTCCCGACGGGACAATGGCTTTCCCGCTCGTAGGTCAGATCAAGGTCCAAGGATTTCTGCCTTCTGAAGTGGAGGGATTGATCACGAACGGGTTGAGCGCCCAATATGTCGGTGCTGTCCCGCAGGTTACGGTCTCGGTCGTCGCTGCTTCCGGGATGCAATTTTCGGTCATGGGTCGGGTGAAGTCGCCGGGGACATTCTCACCGGGACGTTATGTCAATGTTCTTGAAGCCTTGAGCATGGCCGGTGGGCCTGCGGAGTTTGCGAACCTCGACAATGTGGTGATCATTCGCAAATCGAACGAGCAGCTAACAACACTGAATGTGCGCCTTGCCCCGTTATTCAAATCGGGGGTTGACGCGAAAGATGTGGCGCGCGCCAATATTTTGCGCATCGAAACCGGCGACACTGTAATCGTGCGCTGATGAACCGGGGGATTTTCTGATGAAGAAGCTCGCTTCTTCCTTGGTTGCGGTAATTCTTGCCTGTCAGGCACAAGTTGCGCTTGCTCAGTCAGAACCCGAGGCCTCTCTCGAAGTCTCGATCGGAGGCGGTCTCGCTACCAATCCCTATCTTTACGCCGATGCAGAGACTGCAGGCTCGGTCACCCTCAGTGTTTCGCCATCGATCATCTATGAGGACGAGCTGGGCGACACGAGGCTCGGAGGAAATCTTCGTGTCTCGCAATATACCAATCGATATGGCAGTGACATTGCAGCACGCGTGGAAGCTTCCGCACAGCGGATGCTTGACGAGCTGACCAGCGTTAGCATCTCGTCTTCCGTTCAAACCGCACGTTCGGCGGTCCAGGACGGCTTGATTTTCGACGCCAGCGCATCGCCCGGCTCAGGCCCCATCGAACCGCCTGAGCTTCCCGTCATCGATACTACTATCGCCGGCACCCGCGCTCGCATTACCAATGTCAGCACCAGCGTCGGGCTCTCTCGCGTCCTCGATGAAGTTAGCTCGGCGAACGCAAGCATAACGCTTGGCGGGACCTATATCGGTGGCGGTGTCGGCTTTGATTATCGGAATGCCTCCGCGCAGCTAGGTTATGAGCGGAAGCTTTCGGAGCGCACTTCGCTTACCCTTGGATCGCAGTTTGGCGTGGTCGATTATCTTGGAAGACGGACGGGAGACAGTTTTATCGTCTCGCCTCGCGTCGGAGTGAGCCAAAAGCTGAGCGACCGTCTAAGTGTCGTGGCCGACGCCGGGATTTCCTATGTTGATACCGATATCGGCGCGGGCTTTCGCAGCAAAACCATATCTTTTGCGGGGAGCGTGGGTATTTGCGACCGCGGTCCCAATCAAAATCTCTGTTTCTCCGCCGGTCGCAGCGCGCAGCCGACGGCATTGGGCGGCGTATCGACCGTGACGACGGCGTCGCTGAGCTATGACACGCAGCTGTCGGCTGTCGATCGTGTGTCCCTGACAGCACGCTATGGACGGACGAACCAGGATGGCCGCGGTCTCCCACTTTCGCGCATCACGGAATTGGTGGGTGCGCTCGCAACCTACACGCGCAGGCTCAGTGAGCGCGTCGCGTTAACCGTTACCCCGAGCTATTCGAAGATTTACGACGATCGCGAAAAACGCGACGCGAATTTCGCGCTGATGGTCGGATTAACCGTCATATTTGGAGACCAGCGCTAGTGGAGGAGACAATGTTTGAAGCGTCGCTCGAGGACGAGCCGGCGGGTGGAAATTTTCTTCAGCAATTGCCAGTGATACTGTGGCAGCGGCGTTGGTTCATTATTATACCCACAATCATCGGCATTGTTGGTGCTCTTGCGGCTATTCTCTTCGTTCCTCCCGTTTACCGTTCTAATGCGATCATGCTGGTGGAGTCACCGCAACTTCCCAAAGAAGTTCTTGGAATGGATGCCGGGAACCTGATCGATCGGCGGATCGCGGCAATCCGCCAGCAGATTACCGCGCGCCCCGATCTCATTCAGCTCATTGAGCGGCACGGGCTTTATGCGAGTGAACGGAAGCGCGCCCCGCTCTCTGACGTGATTGCCGATATGCGGTCGGCCATCACGCTGACGCCATCCGAAACGTCCACGCCAGCCGCCGGCGGGACCGAAAACCGGACGATCGCATTTGAACTTGCGTTCGAATATTCGCAGCCAGCGCAAACGCAGGCGGTGACGCAGGAACTCATGGATCGTGTGCTGCAGCTCGATGCGCGAGGGAATGCGGAGCAAGCGACGAATACTGTCCAGTTCCTGACCGACCAATCGGCCGACCTGGAGTCTCAAATTGCGGCCTTGCAGTCGCAAATCAGCGAAATCAACGCGCGCAATGGGAGCGTCCTTTCCGGCGGTGGGATGATCATGGGCGGCGGCGGCGGAAGCTATGATGTGCAGATCGCTGCGCTTCAGCGGGACAATCAGCTGCTTATCCAGCAGCGCAGCCTTGCCCAGACGAGCGACGAGCGGGACCCGATCGTATCGGCTGCAGAAGCTAGATTAGCTGGAGCTCGATCGATCTACGCAGAAACGCATCCGGATGTTGTCATGGCAAAACAGGCGCTGGCCGAAGCAAAGCGGCTGGCGAAGGATAATAGCGCAAAAATACCCGTCAACACCCTGGACGAACAAATCGCCTTCAATAATTCGCAGATCGCGGCTCTGCGAAGCGCGAAGGCAGGCGAGACCGCACAAGTCAATTCGCAGCTCTCGGCGCGCGCGCGCGCGCCCCTCGTGCAGCAGCAACTAGGCGAGTTGCAGCAGCGTCTGACCGCGGTGAATGCCCAGTATGAACAGGTACAAAACCAGCTCATGGGCGCGCGCGCCGGAGTCCGGGCGGAAGATGAGCAGATGTCCGAGCGTTTGTCGGTTGTCGAACCCCCCGTGATTCCCGATCAGCCTAGCTGGCCCAACCGGCTCATTCTGGGAGCGCTTGGAGTTGGCGGCGGCATCGCGCTGGGGTTCCTTCTCGCCTTAGCCGTCGAGCTTGTTCTTCGCCCTATTCGCGATCCCTCGGCGCTGAAAGCCATCTTCGGGTCGCAACCTCTCGGCATCATACCGGTGATCGAAGCTGTGCGCACCCGGCCCAAGGGCTGGAAGCGCTTTCTCCCGTTCCGAGGCACGCGTTGACGTGCCCCTCTCTAAGGTTGATACATGGCTGACGCTAACCCGCCCTCCCCTGGTGACACGACCATTTTAAGGTTGGCAAATCTAGCAGGCTTCACCCCGCCGATTTCGGAGGTCAAAAAGCACCGTATCGTCGGTTTCGACAACCGCGACGCGCGCGCGCGCCCGTTCAATCTGCTCCGCACGAGTTTCGCAAAAAAACTCAGGGAAGATGGCCATCGACTGGTCGGCATCACTTCGGCCACCCCGGCGGCTGGCAAATCCTTTCTCTCGATGAATCTGGCCAGCTCGCTCGCTCGCGTCGTCGAGGAGCCAGTATTTCTTGTCGATCTCGATATTCGCAGAGCTTCACTCGCCGAGGAGGTCGGACTTGTGCCGGAGCGCGGCGTCGAAAGTTTCCTCGAAGGCAGCGTCGTCGATCTGACCGAAATCGGTCACCGGATCGAAGGGACGAACCTGGGACTTTTTCCGTCGGTACGGCGGACGAGCAACACCGCGGAGCTGCTGGCGGGTGACCGGTTTACGCAGATGATCGAGAATCTGCGCGGCCGGTGTGAAGCCTCTACGATATTATTCGACCTCCCCCCCGCCTTCGCAAGTGACGACGCGATGATCAGTTTGTCGCAGCTCGACGGATATATTCTCGTCGTCGATTCCGGCAAAACGACGCGGAGGCATATCTTGGACGTACTGGCCATGCTGTCGCCGACGCCGTGCGTGGGCACCATTCTCAATCGGTATAGCGGCGGACTGGGTGATAGTTATGGCTACGGATACGGTGGTCCCGATTACGGAAAATATTATAATCTCACCGATCCTTCCTCCTGACAGGCGGGCACTTATGTCGCCATTACCGGCCATTTTTTCAGGACGCACGATCTGGTGATCAACGGCCGGTCAACCCTTTCAGAATTCGGCGGCTAAAGGACTACGATGCCTCTACTTCCCCTCAACTCTCTTTGGGTCGGGCCACGACTTAACTATCTCGAGCGACTGTGCCTCGCCTCCGCAAAGGCGATGGGACATGAGTTCACGCTTTGGAGCTATGATCCGGGATCGCTTACTGGCGTCCCCCCGGGCACGACGCTGCGCAATGCTTCAGAAGTTATGCCTCGGGAACGACTACTGCGATATCGCGACAGCGGCTCGGTTGCTCTTGGCGCAAATCTGTGGCGCATCGAGCTCCTCGCGAAAGGCCTTGGCTGCTGGGTCGATATGGATTTTATCTTCTTGCGGCCGATCGAAGATGACTCGAGCTATGTTTTTGGGCTCGAGTACGAAGGCTGGATCAATAATGCGGTCATCTACGCTCCTGCGGCATCGTCGCTTGTGAAAGACCTCCAGTCGATACCCCGCGCCAATATGGTGCCGCCTTGGTATGGTCCCAGGAACCGGCTGAAATTTCTCTGGCGCCGGTGGCGGGAGGGACCGATCGAACTTGAGGATTATCCTTGGGGCACCTTTAGCGCCGGCCTCCTGACTTATGCAATTAAGCGAAACAAACTCATGGCGCAGGCATCCACTCCCGATGTGTTTTATCCTGTCCGATACAAGGACGCCCTTTCTCTCTACGAGCCCGCCGATGTCGTCAGAGCGATGCTGACGAAAGAGACCCGCGCGGTCCATATGTGGCACTCACGTCTCCAGGGTCTACGCGATGCACCACCCGCGCGCGGGACATTCATTGAGCAGATGTGCTCCAGGTTTGAGGTCGACACCGACGACAACAGCTACGGCCGCTAACCCAAATTTGTCTCGGCCGCGCTGGGATATTCTTGGGCTTTGACCAGCCGCTATTTACGGCTCGCGCCCCGGCGAAATCCTCGCGCCAAGGTGGCAGCCCCGCGCAGGAATGGTAGACGATCGAACCAGGCAAGCGATGCGATGTCGCTACGCGACGGCCGCTGTCCGGCCAGCGGTGGCTCCGCGAATAACGTGCGCACTGCGGGATTTGCGCGCCGAAACCAGACGTACGCGCCGTCAATTGGTGGATGGATCCCCTCATACTCCAGCTGCTCGAGATAGTCGGACATCAACTTCGCGCCCCGTCGCGAGAAGCCCATCATATGAGCACCCTGAATGTCGCTGCGCGCAAGGTCAGTCGGAAGAGAAGCGTGATATCCGCCGTAGAATATATCCCACTCGTCATGGAAGGTCCGGTTTTCAGCATCTGGCGAGAAGATGCAGTCATCTTCCAGGATGAGCAATGATTCGCCTGCGGCAGCGGCGTCGCGCAGGAGAATCTTCTGACTGGCATAGACGCCGCGAGCGCCGATTGAAGTAAAACTCCCCGCATCCTCAGGCCTGATGGCGTCGAAGTAACTCACGCGCGGGTCGCCTACCAACCCAACCTTCGCGAGTTCGCGATTCATGGCGCGGCGCCGGTCTGTACGGTAGGGGAGATTGATGATGCGTATCCGTTCAAAATAGTCGAAAACCCTCACGAAATTATCTCCCCCGAGAAAAGCCGTGCCATCTTCGCTGCGGAAAGCTCGACCCGAAACTCCTTCTCGACCTTGATGCGACCGGCGTTACCCATATTATGCCAATCGCCTCGCGCTGCGGCCAACACGCCGATTTTTCGAGAAAGATCCTCCCAGTCCGAAGGCGTAAACAGCAAACCTTCGGCGCGATCTGTGACCAGTTCGGGTATACCGGCAACCCGGCTCGCCACGACGGGACGCCGCATCGCCATGGCTTCGATTAGCACGACGGGCAAACCTTCCATCAAGCTGGGCAGAATAAGTATGTCAGCCGCCGCTATCTCGGCGAGAGTCTCAGCCTCGGACAAGGCACCAGTGAGCCGGATGTGCCGGAGAAGGTGGAGCTCAGCGGCCCGCCGCTCGATGGCCGGCCCCATCGGCCCCTCCCCGACCAGAGTCAAATGGAACTCGGCTCCACCCGATGCGAGAGTCGCGAGCGCATCCAGCAAACCGAAGTGGCCCTTTTCAGCGGACAGTCGGCCAACGCAGATCATTCTCGTCGGTGCGCCATCAATATGCGGTTCGGGGTGCGGCAACACCCTCATATCGATCCCGCATCTTACGACAGCCATCTTGCCCCAGTGCAACGGATCAACGATGCGCATCGCCTGGGCGCGCATGAAGAAACTGGCGCACGCGACAAAAGACGCCGCTTTGAGCTTTTCGGCGAGAAGCGGGCCGGCGGGATAGTCCGTCTCGGATATACCATGAAGCGTGAGGCTCCAAGGGATCCGGCTATAACGGGCAGCGATCAATCCGACGGTTGCGCCGCTATTGGCGAAATGATTGTGCAACCGGCTCGCACCGGCACGGTCGAGCAAACGGGCCAGCAGCATGGCTTCGATGAAATGAAACTGCGACCAAATCAGTGACTTTAGCCCCGGCACGCGGTGGCGCAGCGCCAAGAGCCAGCTCGCCACAAACCGGCGAGGCCCGGTCAATAACGCCCAGCCCAGCGCTGTTAAGTAGGTGATAAAAGACCGACCAAGAAGGTTCTCAGCCGCAGTTGCTGTCGATGCCCCGCGGCGTATCGTATAGGGCGTAACACCCACGCCCAGAGCGCGAAGCGCCTCGATCTCGCGCCGTACAAAGGTGTGAGATGGCGCGTGTAGATCGCTGACCAGATAGGCAATGTCGCTCATTTATAGAGTATCGCGCCCTGTTTTTTGCCGGCGATCCAGCTTGCAGCGAAACGCAGAATTCCGATCGTTTCGGCGAACTTTCCGAAGAGCATATGCCAACCCCATGTGATGCCGCCGCGGATGGAAAGCCTCGCCAACTGAACTAACCAGAGAAGAGGAGGAGCAGCGGCGCTCAATGGCCCGACCGCGAATAACAAGACAATAGCCGCCAGCGCGACGCCGATCGTCCAGCCAAGGGCGCTAGCCACTTGCCGCCCATAGAGCGGCGATATGCTGGCTCCTCTTGTCTTTAGCCAGACCTGCGCATACCCAAATCCGCTTCTGACGGCGCGCATCCACCATTGGCGCGCGCGGTGCATGTCGGCGTCATGAATCGTCATGGGGCGGTCAATTCGCCACACCCCCCAGCCCGCCCCGCGCAGCCGGAAACAAAGTTCGGGCTCCTCGCCGGCAATGAGCTCGGGATCATATCCTCGCGCCTGCGCCAAAGCCTCGACCCTGAACATTGCATCACCGCCGCACGCGTCGGCTTCTCCGATCGGCGTATCCCATTCGCCATCGCACATCCTGTTATAGATGCTCCGTTCGGGATAGCGCTCACGCCGTCTGCCGCACACGGCGGCGGCACTCGGCTCGGATCTCAAAAACATGTCCGCAGCCGCCAACCAGCCAGGCTCGAGTTCGCAGTCACCATCAACAAACTGAATAAACTCGACAGCGGGACTAATGCCGAGAATTGCTTCGAAGCCGGCGTTGCGCGCCCGCGCCGCGGTGAAGGGTTTCGCCAGGTCCAGTTGGACAACATGCACGCCGATGGAGCGGGCGAACACCACGCTGTCGTCCGTTGACGCGCTGTCGACATAGACGATCGGTATCTGTTGATCGACCGACCCGAGGCAACGCTTGAGCCGTTCCCCCTCATTGCGGCCTATCGCAACCAACCCAAGCTTCGCGCCATCATTCATGTGCGAAGCGCGCCTGAGCGATCCATGCGTCCACCCCGCCTGTCAATCCCGCAAGCATGCTCGCCTCCCGAAACAAAAATATCAGAAGGAAAAACATGAAAGTCAACGCGGCATCCTGCCTGAGAAAACTGAGACCGACACCGCGCTTGCGCCAAGCAAGAACGGCATAGCGGACGGCTTCGGCAAGGACGAAAATGGCGAGTGCCGCATTCATGCCATACCGCGGCAACACGAATGGAAGTGCGATTGCGATGACCGCAAGTTTTCCGCCATTACTGAATGCCACGCCCGACGGCTTGCCAACCCCCATCATCATCGCGTCTGCCATTGTGGCGAGAATACCGAACCAGCTTCCGACGAGCAATATTGTCAGAAATAGTCCCGCCTCGTGGTACCGCGCATCGTAGAACAGGAAGATGAACTCATCCGCGATGGCCGTGCCTAGCGCAAGTCCCACAGCGACGAGACAAAGCACTGCCAATCGCATCGGTCGGATTGCTCGCTGGAGGTCGGGCCCTCGCTGGTTGGATGCTGCCACTTTGGGAAAGATCAGGAGGCTGCCCATGCGTTGGAACAGCTGCATTATCGTATCGGCAAATGTTCTCGCGATTCCGTAGACACCGAGTGCAGCAAAGGAAATGGTGTCGGCGAAGTACAGCCGATCAAAATTCATCGCCAGGAAGTAGATGAGAGACGCAAGAAATATCCATTTCCCGAAATGGAGAATCGCCTTCACCGCTTCCTTATCCCACCGAAGCCTGTGCGTCCGCCAGTCGATCAAGAAAAAACTCGCGGCGGCCGGTGCAGCAGTCCCGATCAGAAGTCCAAAAACGAGAGCCCAGATGGTTGGGGTATATAATGCGAGGCCAATCTGAACGACTATTCCGAACAACGAAGTGCCGAGGTCGAATAGAGCCAGTTTCCGTACTTGAAGCTGCTTTTGCAGGAGAAAACGCGCCGGCGATGTCAGTCCCGTCAAGATGAATATGGGGGCGACTGCCGGCAGAAGTACCAGCAACTGTGGATTGTCGTAGGCGTGCGCGATCGGCACCGTCAACAGCATCGCCAAGACGAAGAGCAGCAAACCGCGAACGATCTGGATCGTCCAGGCCGTGTTGTAGAAGTCCGGCTCAATGCCCCGTCGATTATTGACGATGCTCTGACCGACGCCGACATCGGTCAGCAGTTCGCCGCCGGTGCGCAGCGTGTTGATGAGTAGCATCGTTCCGAGCAGTGCAGGCGCCAGAAGCCACGCGAGGACGACGTTCGAAGCTAGCCTCAAAATCTGTTGCGCGATATGAGCTCCTGCCACCCATCCCGCCGATCCGATGAGCTGTAGCCTGCGCTGAACGAAGGTCCGGACCCTGGACGACGCATTGGCATCGAGGGCGACCGGATCGGAAGGTCCTATCTGGCTTTCCTGCACGCGTCTGTGATGCTTTCTCGACGGAATCCAACCGGCGCAAGCCATCTCGCCCAGCCCGCGAACAATGGGATAGCAGGCAGACCCTCCAGCGCAACTGACATTCGCAAGAATGCTGATATGGGTGAACGCACAGCGGGGGACACCATGGCCAACAACGAGCATAACGATTCCGCGGTTACGCCGCACAGGTCCATATCCAAAAATGGAACGATGCATTCCATCCAGTTGCTTCGAGCGGTTGCGGCGCTGCTCGTCGTTCTTTACCATGGTCAGCAAGCAATTTCGGCGCGCTTTGCCAGTCCCGCCTTTCCCGCCGAATCCTATCTCTTTGCCTTTGGCGCCGTTGGCGTCCACATATTCTTCGTAATTAGTGGGTTCATCATGGTCTATACGACCCGTTTGGATCAGAAGTTCATCGCCCGTGATTTTCTTCGCAAGCGGGTCTTGAGAATCTACCCAATGTATTGGGTCTGTGCTACTTTCTATCTCGTTATCCACTACATGCTGGGCAGCCCCTACCTGCTTGAGGGCTCGGAAATCTGGGGTGCGCTTGCGCTCGCTCCCGAGTATGCCTCGGCCATAATCGGGCCCGCATGGACGTTGTCGTTCGAGATGTTTTTCTACATTTGCTTCGGCATCGCAATGAAGCTCGGCCCGACGCGGGGCCTGATCACGTTGGGCTTAGCCTTCACGCTCTCCATCGCCACGGGCTTTCTTCTCCCCGCGGACGGCGCATTTGGACGTCTCGTTACCAATAGCCTGCTCCTGGAATTCATCGCCGGAACCGCTATAGGATGGCTTCTCGCCACAGGCCGGCTCCCACAACGAGGTGGTCCGATGATCGTGGTTTTTGGACTGGTCTTGTTCGCGGCCGGGATTGCCGCCGGTTATGATCGCCTTCCCTCAGTTATAATTTGGGGAATTCCCAGCACCCTGCTCGTGGCGGGCGCGGTGATTTGGGAAAACGCTAATGGCTTCAAAAAGGCTCTTCGGAAGTTCAGTCATTTCGGCAACAGCAGCTATGTCTTGTATCTGATCCATCTGGTCATCATCACCTTGACCATCGCGCTGGCGGCAGAAGTGCCCTTGATTAGAAAGCTCGAGCCCGCGGTCGCTGCATTTGTCATTGCCGGGCTCTCGCTTTTGGCGGCTGAGGGACTTCACGCGGGGATAGAACGGCCAATGACACGGTCGCTCAACGGCCTTTTTCGGGCGCGTGCGCCAAAGGAGAAGCTGGCGCGATTTTGATGGATGCCGGACGGTGCGATCGCGCAGCTCTTGCCTGAGACTGCCGCTCGGTCTTCATCTGCCGGATGCATCCGGCCACGATCCCCAGTGCTATCGCGAAGACATATTGTGCATGATAAACAACAAATACCCACTCATAGAGCCCGTGTAGTCCCAATATTATGAACGTCACGCTCGCGCCGAGCACGATCTCGCCTCGTGCGTCGCGGCGATTGCGAAACGCGAAGACGAGGCCGCGAAAAATCGGAATGAGCAAAAGGGCGATAAATGTCAGAAATCCCGGCCAGCCCGTTTCGGCGGCGGCGAGAAGATACATGTTATGTACGTTTGCCGAACGACTGGCCCAGTTCCAGATGACACCAGCCCGCGCCGAGTAGCCTTGCGAATTTGCAACCACGACATATTGGTTTGCACCCACTCCCATCGGATGGTCGCGCCACATCGATTTCGCCGCGCGCTCGAATGCAAGCCGCTCCTCGTCCGAGCCTTGACTGACCGGTCTAACTGTAAAACGTTCCTGGAAACTCGTCATCGCGATCGGGCCGACGATGGCAAGTGCGACAACAGCGAGTCCTACTATTTTCCATTTGTGCGTAGTCGGTCGACGCGCGAGCGAAAGCACGAATAGAAACGCCACCCCTATGGCGACGAAACCGACAGTACCTCGCGAAGCGCCGAGCGCAACGGCAACGAGTGCGGCGAGCACGCCGAACATGATCAGCTTGCTGCGCTCGCCTGCGAGCAGAAGTGCCAAGAGCGGCAATGTCACGAAATGCAGCATGAGGCCCAAGAGGTTTTGATGGCCCATCGTCCCCGCGGCCTGAACGACGCCCGACAGACGTTGATCAATTGTTACGACAGCTTGGAAAATGGCACCAAGAGCCAGCCCGAAGCTCAGCCACCTGATAGCGCGCGGATCTCCTGCAAAGGATGCTACGGCGACAAATATGAGAAGCACGCGCACAAGCTGAGACAGATAGAAAAACGAACTCATCGGCAGGCTGGAAACGGCCAGCGAGAGCGCGACTGCGAAAAGATATGAAAGAAACGGCGGGAGAAACGGCAACTTCCTAAAGGGGCGCCGACTGGTCGCGAGTATCGCGATCGCCAGCGTGTCGAGGAGCGATACCACAATCCCCTTCGCATATCCCGGCCATGCCGGCCACGTGACGAAAGCAGCATCAAGATTAAATGCGCTGATAAGAAACGGCAGGGCGCCGATACCAAGATAGGCCCATTTCCGTTGCTTGGGATATCGTCGAAGCCAACCGATGAGCACCGGGATCGACAGGAGAATTAGCAATAGGCCGACTATACGCATGGGGTCTGCCTAGGCGAGCGACCATTGCCTGCCAATCTGATGTCGAGCGAACTCATGATATCCTCAGCGCCAAGCGCTCAATACGCGTTCTTGTGCATGACGACGCGGACTGTCTTCAGCAGAATGATGACATCGTTCCAAAGCGACCAGTTGGAGAGATACTCCAGATCGCATCGGACCCGACGGTCGATGTCTTCCACGCGCTCGGTGGCGCCCCGATAGCCCCGAATTTGTGCCAAGCCAGTAATGCCGGGTTTAAGAGCGTGCCGAAGCCAATATTGTCGTGACGCGTGCCAGAACAGCTCATCGCCTGCTGTGGAACCCAATGCGTGGGGACGGGGGCCTACCATGCTCATGTCGCCGCGAAGCACATTGAGGAGTTGGGGCAGTTCGTCGACGCTCGTCCGGCGGATGATGCGGCCGACGCGAGTAATGCGTTCGTCGCCGCGACTGGTTGAGCGGTTGCCCGCACTGTCGGTGCTTTCGACGTGCATCGAGCGGAATTTGAAAATCCGGAACTGGCGGTTCCCCTGCCCTACACGCAGCTGCCGGAAGAAAATAGGGCCGGGCCCTTCAAGCCGTATCGCGATCGCCACGCCTATCAGGAGCGGCATGAGGAGGACGATCGCGATCAGCGCCACCACGAGGTCGAGCGACCGCTTCTGAATGCGGTTTACAAGATTGAGCGGTCCGCGCGAAAGCACGATCGTGTCCCGATTATCATAGTCGCCGATTGCAACGGCACCATGGAGGAGATCGCGATCCAACAGGATTTCGCCGCCGACGTCATGCCCTTTTAAAAATGTCGCCCACGCGGGACGGTGATCATAATGGCACGAGATGATCACCCGATCGTAAGGTGCGATCAACCGCGATAAAGCATCGATCATGTCCGGGCGGTCCGGATCGGGCCATAACCCTTCGGAACCGACATTAACGACCGACGCATATGGTTCAGGCCGCGCATCGAGGCCGTCCAATATCAGGATCGTGGCCAACACAGCATCGCCCAAGATGCGTTTTACGACAGCGTCCAGAAAAATCTTCGCGGCAATGATGAGGATCGCCGCGGCACCAAAGGTGACGGCAAGACCCAGCCGGGAAATTTCTTGCGATTTGAAAAGGAAACCCATTCCGATGATAACGAAAGCTGTCGCGCCCAACGCCCCCAGCGAGCGTCGGATCGCCACAAGCCGATTTCCAAGGGTCTCAACATCCTGTGCCTCGCGCGCTATCTCGAACATTATGAAGATTGGCAGCGCAATAAAGATGATCGACTGCCCTCCTGCGGCGAGCCAACGTTCATCACGCAGTTCGAGGGCGCACAGATACCCGCCAATCAATGCCATAATGTCGAGGAGGAGTGAGAGGCCATAGAGGAAGGTTCGTTTGTCGCGGGCAGACGAAAACATACCAGGCGTGTTGGCTGCCGGATCGACCACGCGAACTGGGGACCATGAGCCCTCCATCGATTTGGTCCGCAAATTTTCCATCTAGTACCTGCCCTGACCCCACTTACAGCCGGTTATAATAACATCGCGTTTCGGCGGCCTCTGCTGCCGAAACTTTGGACGCTGCGTCTGGTTCTCCAATACTTATGGTCCGCCCTGATATTCTCCGGGCGAGAGTCTGTTGCTTCAAGTCATTATCGATTATCGCGCGCTGGCGGCCTTTCGTATCAAAATGCCTCGACCGAGCCACTGGCGAAATTGAACGCCCCACAGTCATGATAGATCGGCAATATACTGTGGTGATGACGCGGGCTCTGAAAGCCGACAAGGGCCTGCAGGACCATCAGCGAGACGGGAGCTCCACCCGATACACGCCATGCTGCATACGAAAGATGGAAGCCCACTTTGGCTGCCGGCAGGTACCGCAATCCTCGCCACGATAGTCAAGACTAGGGTTTGACAAAGGGGATCGGCACATTGAGCACCTTGAAGATGTACACAACGACCGCCACGAAAATCACCGCCGCTGGCGCGTGATAGCCCTCATTGCCAACATAGTTGACTAGCGCACAGCCCACCGCCGGAGGTGCATATTGCCAAAGATGGTCGCGCGGCTCCTCTTCTGCTGACCGTTGCAGAAGTAAGGTCGCAAGCCCGGCAAATGTAAAAACGGTAATCCAGTCCCAAGCTGTTTCCACGTTCGCTCCCCTCATCAGCAACCGACATAGGCGCAAATTGCGCCCGCCGGTCCGTGCGTATGGCGTAGCAGGGCCGTAACACGTCGGATAGGCGCGATTTTCCGTTTCCGAGACACTACTGGCTACCGCCCGAGGCACTTATTTTCGCCGGAGGCCCACCGTTTTGCAACCTCGCACTACGTAGAACCGTGCCAAGTTGAGACTGTCTTAAACATATTTTGATAGGAGGACGCTTATGAAACCGATCCGCAAAGCCGTCTTTCCCGTCGCCGGCCTCGGCACGCGCTTCCTGCCCGCGACCAAGGCGATCCCCAAGGAGATGCTGCCCGTCGTCGACCGGCCGTTGATCCAATATGCGGTCGACGAAGCGCGCGAGGCGGGGATCGAGCAGATGATCTTCGTCACCGGCCGCGGCAAAAGCGCGATCGAGGATCATTTCGACGTCGCCTTCGAACTCGAAAAGACGATGTCCGAACGCGGCAAGGATCTGTCGGTTCTGGGACCGACAAGGCTCGGCCCCGGCGCCTGCGCCTATGTCCGCCAACAGGAACCGCTCGGGCTGGGTCACGCGATCTGGTGCGCGCGCGACATCGTCGGCGACGAGCCCTTCGCGATCTTCCTCCCCGACGAATTCATGCACGGGTCGCCCGGCTGCATGAAACAGATGGTCGATGCCTACACGCAAGTCGGCGGCAACCTGATCTCGGTGCTCGAAGTGCCGCACGAGCAAGTGTCGAGTTATGGCGTCATCGCGCCGGGTGCGCGCGACGGCGCGCTGACCGAAGTGACCGGGCTTGTCGAAAAACCCGCAATCGCCGACGCGCCGTCGAACCTGATCATTTCGGGCCGCTACATCCTGCAGCCCGAAGTGATGCGCGTACTCGAACGCCAGGAAAAGGGCGCGGGCGGCGAAATCCAGCTGACCGACGCGATGGCGACGATGATCGGCAACCAGCCGTTCCACGCCGTCACCTTCGACGGGGCGCGCTACGATTGCGGATCGAAGGCCGGCTATATTCAAGCGAACCTCGCGGTCGCGCTCGAACGGCCCGACATGGCCGACGAGGTCCGATCTCTCCTTCTCGCCAAGCTTCACGGAAGGACTCACCTATCCGCACAATCTGGAGAAGGTCAGCACTGAACATGAAGAACACGGCTGATAGGTGCCGTTTTCAATACCCGTAGTGGCGAGAGCAAATCTATGGTGTCCCTGCGCCGTTTGCCGTAAGCTCTCGTGACCAGCGGCCCTCCGCCGCTGCCGGGGCGCGTCGATGGCTTTAGCCGCACATCTGGAATATTATGAAAGTGCGCATGGCGAGCGAGCGCGGCTTTGGCTGCAGGAACAACCACTGACAGCAGATCTTCCCGGCGTTCTGGTGAAAATTCATCTGGCAACGCCGTCGGGCCTTATCATCGAAACCGATCGACCCGCGGCTGCCGACGAGCCTCTGGAGATCGCCTTCTCTCCAGACGTTAGAATTGGCGCGCGGATCCTATGGGCAAGCGGCAAGTTGTTTGGTTGCGAGTTCGAGAATGAGGCCGCCGACAGGGTGACGACGGCACCACGACGAGACGAAGACCATCCACCCGAAAATTTCAGACGAAGACGTACTGACACGGCTTTGGCAAATTCTGCGGGGGAGACGCTGGGCGGCCGAATGCGACATCTTCGGTTTCAGCGCGGGATGATGCAAGATGACGTCGCTGCGAGCCTTGGCGTCAGCGTTGCCTCCGTTAGTCATTGGGAGAGCGATAGGTCCTTTCCCAAACGGGGAAGGCTGGTAGACCTTGCCCAATTGTTTGGCGTTCCGGCTGCCGATCTTGCGTCATTTTACACTGAAACAAAAATCGTCGAGGAAATCGACAGACTTGCTGTTGTGCGAAGCGAGATCGCCACCATTCTTGGTGTTGAAGCGGCGCAGATCAAGATTCTCGTTGAGCCTTGACGGCTCCAGCTCGCGTTTTTCCACTCCAGATCGACGTGCTCGGCGAGGGAGTAGGCCGCGCTTGTGCTGGACGCTCGAAAACCTGTTAGCGCTGTCGCCGCGGTGCTCGCGCAATCGACCCGGCGCCGGACCTGCCAGCAAAAAATGCAGCATTTCGCGGCATTAAGGCCATGCCAGATCCGAACGGTTCCTCGATCAGCCGGTTGGTCCAAATGCCCGGACAAGGCTTGGCCGGCAGCAACAAGAGGTCTGCTGGTGTCGCTGGTGGGGAAGCTCTAAGCAATGGGCGCGTCGACGATTAGGAGAAGGAATCAAGCCGCCCTTCCGTTGCGCAGTTCATCGCTTGGGAATTGGCGTCTTGAAGGTGGACCCAAGTTCCGCGCTAGCTTCCGATCACGCGCAAAAAAAGAGGCGGCCAAAATATGGCCGCCTCTCTCTTCCAGTGGTTCGCAGAATTAGGCGAAACGCGGCGTGACCTGAGGACGACGACGACGCATGCCGAAGCCAACGGCGGCGAAGCCGATCATCATCAAAGCCCAAGTCGCCGGCTCCGGAACGGCATTGATTGCGAAGTTGTCGGTCTCGAACGCGTTCGAGGTCGAGCTCAGCCGCAGGGTCGTAAAGGCGGTCTGGCTGCCGTCGGTCAGGTTGAAGCGGACAACCGGATTCAGATTGGGGTCCGTCTGACTGCCGTTCGCAGGATTGAAAATATCCGACCCCGTGAAGCTGGCAAGAACATTGCCATCAATGTCGAGGAACTCGAGGAGGTTGTAGGCGTCAACCGAGCCCCAGACGAAACTGATGTTCGAGATATTGCCGAACGACGAGAGATCCAGATTTCCCGGCGAGCCATCGGTCGGGCCGACCGTCCAGAAGCTGCCGCTGCTGCCGAAGGGCTGTGCACTCACGCCCGATACGCTAGTGTTTGTTACGAGGCCGCCCGTAACCGGGGCCGGCGATTCGAAGTCGTAGGTCGGCGCAGGGCCAGAGTAGACCGCCGTGCCGGGCGTAACCGAACCGAGTGTAATTGCGGCGCTGGCGGCCGAGGGAAGAGCCATCACTGCAGCTGCAGCAAGTAGCGCTTTCGTCATCAAAGTTCGCATCGTTGGTAGCTCCCTGATTGAGGCGATAACCCGCGCGACTCGCCTGATTGCGTTACGTGTTTAGTAACATTTAACCAAAACGACTGAAGAAGCGACTCAAATTTTTGCTCCAAGATGGGACATGTTGAGGCCGCACTGCGGAATCGACGGTTGGACCAAGGATCGAGGTTCCGAGCGGGACCGCAGACGAAAACACGCCAGACCGTTTCTGGGATCTTGCCGAACCCACCCGACACCCAAATGCAGCGCTCGTCGTGCGCGCGTGCAGATGACGGATCGAATTTTTTGGATCTCTAGTTAATCGCCGCTCGAGGACCCGTGGCGCGCCGCAGCCCCGCCGCCCGGCTCCCGCGACTCCTGCCGATATTGTAGCGCCGCGACCGCGACCAGCAGGATACCCGTCATCTCCTGTATCGAGCCGAGCGGAAATTCGGTTGCTCCGCGGCCGAGAATGTCATCCAGATGATGGAACGACGCCGCGCGCACCAACATGAAACCGGCGATGAAGACTAGTCCGCCGAGGGCCAGTCGTACGCTGCAGTGCAATCGGCGTGTCAGCCAAAAACCCAGGCCGGTAGAGATGACGGCGCCCATCACAAGCGCCACTACAAAAAGATACTGGATGCTGCGGCGTTCGGGATACCATCCGTTGGCCATTGCATGAGCGCGTCCGATCACCGTCAACAGTGTCTGGAGGTCGAGAAGTTCATTGACCCCGAGAAAAATCATGGCAACCGCGGCAAGATCCCAGAAAGGCCTCTCAAAAGAGGCCGGCCGATACCGTGCGTACCGTGCGGCCCGCGCGCACAAGACTGCGGCGAAGAGGTAGGCTGCGACCGTCAACCAGTCCGCGATATCCGCATGTGCAATGGAAGTTTGCCAATCGCTCATCGTTGAAAATCTTTGATACAGGTTGGTTGTTATAGGCCGAACCATATTGATAGGAACAACGGGTGCAACGACGCTAACCGCGGCTCTCCCTCTTGCTAGGCTTTCGCCTTTGCCCGAGCACAGACCCCGACGCACCACGGTACAAATCAGCTTGAGGCGCTGCCCACCCTCCTTGGCTCGTCAGACCACGCGCATATCGCGTTCGAAGTTTCGCCCGTTGCCCGCCTTCAGCCATGCACGATTACGCAGCCCTATCCCCCATCGGTATAATTGACCCTCCGCGCACTTCCGATATTGTTACCAAATCACAGTCATCTGCCGTGACACCCGCGCGACCAGTTTGGCTGTGATATAATCACCAAACTACGGAAAGGCCCCGCAACCCGGCGGGGCCTTTTTGCTCGCGTAAGAGATCGCCGCGCGAGGCGGCGGCGAAATAGTCGTCGATGAGCGCAGAAGTTAGTTGCGCGGGACAGTAGCGGCATTTCAGACGGGATAGCGATTCATGCGGCCTCTCCGGATAGGGCCGACCGCAACTGCCCGCTGCGGACGGGCCCGATTTCGCGCACTCTAAACCGCCCCGGCTCCGCCAAGCCGTTCATGACTCCCCAGGTCGCCGCTTGCGTTCGGTTCTCAACGCCAAGCTTGCGGAGGATGGCCTTCACATGCACCTTGACCGTTGCTTCGCAGATTCCAAGTTGGCGAGCGATCGCCTTATTTGCCATTCCCGCCATAATGCTCTCGAGAATTTCCGCCTCGCGACCGGACAGTCCAATTGAAGCGACGTTTCCCGTTGCACGAACGCCATGCGTGCCAGAATCCGATCGGGTTAGATCACTGACGAGTTGGGCCGGAAACATCTTTTCCCCCAAGGCCACCAGCTTGATTGCTTCGATCAGGGGCGCAGACGATGGCCCTCTGATGAGGATCGCATCGACGCCGATTTGAAAGGCCTCGAAAACGTCATCAAAAATATATTTGTCCAGCAACAGCGCGATCCGCGCCAGTTTTTTTCTTGCCGTCACGCCGGCGCAGGCATTTAGGCCAAACCCACCATTGCCGCCATCGATTATCACCACATGGTCTTTGACATCATCGTCAATGCTGCCGCGAGCCCCGACCAAAGCGGTTTCGCTCGAGGCTGCCTGTAATATGTGGAAATTTTCTCCCGAAAAGACGTCGCGCAGCGCGTCTCTCGCAATTTGATGTTTCGCCAGTAGCGAAATCTTGATCTTCTGCGTCATCCCCGCCTCCCTGAATCTCAGTCAAGGCGACCCATCTTGTCCAACTTAAATTAAATTTGCGGTGCTCGCGAAACGCGAGCGCCGCCGGTCCCAGAAATTTGTTAACTTTCAGCTTAGTTATCAGATTGCCGCGGCTCTGGTTGCACAGATCATGAGTTTTTTCCATCGGCAATTTTCGCGATGGGTTCGCTGGATAAGCAGCCGGACGTCGCTACGGTGAGCAGCTCCCGCTATGAGCGTCTCGTTGGGGCACTCGTAGACAATGACATACGTTAGGCCGATGGTGGTGTTGGCGAGCGGCGGTGTCACCATACCTCGCGGCCCCTTTTCGGCGCTGTTCGCTAATGATGAGCGTTCATCTCTGCTGCCGAATCTGCTGTGTAACTATTCGTGTCTGGGACAGAAGCGCTGCATAGGCAGATCGCAGCGCCTGCGTCGCCTGCGTCGCCTGCGTCGCCTGCGTCGCCGGCGTCGCCGGCGGCGCTACTATGCGTTCAACGAATGCGAAAGGTCGAGACAACCAACGAATGGCGTAGCGACATCCTCGGCTCTTCAAGATTGGCAAGCCTGACCCAATCTAGTAATTAGATCTGGCTGGCGATGCTGCGACGGCACCACGCTGTTGACCCCCGGCGTCGTCAGCACATTTGGCAAGATTGCATTCGGCCGTGCGGCGGACCGACGAAGCCTGAAGTTAATCCATTGTTGGAGAGATGCTTCGGCAGCTCGCTATCTGGGTCCCCTGCCCCGGGATTGACGACAGCTTGAGGCGTCCACGCTCCTTCCTTAACGGGATTCTATTCATCGAGCACGCTGCGAGCCGATGAAATGCATCGGCATGGACTTTTGCGGCTGCTGCAGCACGTTCGGCAACTGGCGGCGTACCGTTGCGGCCGGGGCGGGCGAGCTCGCGCGCCGAACATCTTCTGCAAAAAAGAACATGCAACTGCTTTGCTCGCCGAGCACCGGCAAGCTTCTACTCCGAAAGGGGTAGGAACCGTTACGTCGCTGAATGGTTACGGTAAACAGCCACATTCTGCTTGCCCGCGCTCGTGGGATGCGGTGAAAAGGGGGGCGGCAGGGGTAACCCTGTCGCCCTCACCCCGTGCGCCAATTTCGTGCGCAGCGGGAGGTGGGCGGCATAAGAGTTCTCTAACTGCCGGAACTAAAAACCGTCGGCTTCATGGCCACTAGTTTTTTATCGATCTCAGCCATCCGCCTCTCGACCGCCGTCCATTCCGGACGCCGTTCAGCTCCACTACCGTATTCAGAGCTAAGCCGGGCCTTTGCGTCGACCAGAATGTCTCTGTCGCGTATCAATCCATCCCATGCTTCTTTGGCAAGCTCGCGCGGGTGTTTCGGTCCCTTTGTCTCGAGCGATGCCTGCCTCTCAAGGGCGTCGCGGCGCACCGACAGGTCGATCGCTTCGCCCACCGTCTCTGGCGCTTCTCCATCGGCGCGAACGAGCGGGTCGCCACAGTAACTTGCTGACTTGACGTGATGCCTGACGACGAAATCGGCAAAGGCGGCCCCATCGCGAGGTCCGAGCTGCTTTTGAATCGCTTGTACCGTCTGCATGTCGCTCAGGTCGACGCTCGACAGCGAAATGTCCCTGGCTTGGGGAGCACAACTCCCAAGCACTATGACGAAAAGCAAAAAAGCTCGAGCCATGCCATATCCTTCTCGCCGACAATATTAACCGATCAAGGTTAACAAATACGAGACGGTGCCCCCAAGGCCCGGCGAACCGATCAGGGCGCACAGACGGCTCCGCTAGCGGCAGTCTGGCGAAAGCAAGCTGCGGCACTCTGAGGACAGCAGGGGACCGTGACACAGCTCGCGCTATTCCGGTCCTTTCTTCAGGCAATATCGCGCCGCGAGAGCTCGGTCTGACGAGCACCGCCCGTCCCTCCCGAAATAAAACAGACCGGCCTCCTTTACCGCAAATTAGCGTTTGCATGCCATCAATGGCCGAAGGGTAGCTGAACCGGGAAAATTTTCTGTCGATAGCTCCTGTGAGTTCTGCGGCGCGCGCCGCCGCGGTCGCAGACACTGTCGCCAATTTGAATAATCCGAAATCGTCGCATGATTTTTGCCAGAGGAAACCTATGCGCCATTTTGTTTTAGTGTCCGTCATGGCTCTCGCGACCGCTTCTTGCGGCGGCGGAGGCGGAAGCAGCAGCAGTGCAGCGCCGTCGGTCATACTGCCACCAACCACCCCTTCATCGAGCGCGCCCACGCCCACGCCGACACCACCGCCGACAAACTCAGTCGGAAGCGACGCGGGAACCGCTAGCCAAGGCGTAACTGCAGTTGCCAGCAACTTCGATCCCATGAGCGAACTGTTGTCGACGTCACTGCCGCCGTCCGCGGCGCCCGATGTGGTTGGCGCGTTCCGGTTCATCTGCATGCCGGGGCAGCTCAAGGCAGACGATCCGATCGTTTATCCCGGTCAACCAGGTAGAAGCCACCTGCATCAGTTTTTCGGCAACGATGCCGCCGATGCCTACTCAACTTATGCTTCGCTGCGCGCGTCGGGCAATTCGACCTGCATGTCGCCGGTGAACCGGTCAGCTTACTGGGTTCCGGCGTTGCTAAACGGCAAGGGTCAGGTGGTCCGTCCCGACTATGTGACCATCTATTACAAAAGACGGCCGAAGTCGGATCCGGTTGTTTCCGATCCCGCCCACCCACAGTACCAGGGCAAGGCGACCACGCTGCCGAACGGCCTGAGGTTCATTTTCGGCCGCGACATGCTTAATCTGGCCGACGCACCTACCGGGCAGCTGCATTTCGCCTGTGATGGCCCCGTGCCCTACACACCCCAAGACTTTAAAAACTTCGAGGATGCTCAGGCCGGTTGTCCCGTCGGGAACCGGATCGGTGCCAGGATGAGCGCGCCAGATTGCTGGGACGGGAAAAACCTCGATAGCGCCGACCACCGAAGTCATGTCTCTTATGGCTCATATGGAAACTGGGGCTATTTGAAGTGTCCTGCGACGCATCCATATGTGATACCGTCGTTCACAATAGGCGTCTGGTATACGCAGGCTCCTGGAGAGACTTACGCGTTCGTGTCCGACCATATGGATACATCGCAGAAGCACAAGCGAGGCGACACATTCCATGCCGACTTCTTCATGGCGTGGGATCCGATGGTTCACGATCTTTGGGAGAAGAACTGTCTCGACAAGATGCTCAATTGCTCGACCGGTGACTTGGGCAACGGGCAGAGAATAAAGCAGAGTTGGGAAGCGAGCTGGACCGCGAATCCGCGCCTCGTCAGCCTTCCAAATAGCTGAGCAGCAGCGCGGAACAAGACGACGCGTGTAACCCTAGGACTTGGGCCTTACTTGGAAAGGGCTGCCGACACGCCGCTGCAAGCGATGCCTTTGCGTACGCGGTCGCCAGGCTGTTTTCTCGCGCCCTAGCTTCGATGGTGTGCCGTCTATGACAGGCCGCAATCCCGCGTTCCGACAACTTCCTTCTCGATCAAAATCTTGTTCAGCTTGGTTTCCCGGAAGGTGCGGATGGCTGCGTCATATTCTTCAATCGCTTCCCGAAGCGCCTGAACGAAGACCTCACTCGGGAATCCTATTAGGGCTACCGAACGGATCGTGATCAAGGTGGCCGGCGCTAAATCGATTAGCGACCATCGCCAGGGGCTACCGGCCAAATTGTTAGCCGAAGGACCATCTCTGAAAAGTTCGCCGACTTTCTCCCTCGTGACGAAAGAGATCGCACCGACGCGATCCGCAACAGGTCGCGTCCCTAAGGCCTCGGGGCTAACCGCGATCAAGACGTCATGATTACTCGGCTGGTTTGGCAGCAGCGACAGGAGAGTCGCCGCCAATATGTCCTGCCGATATGAGCCGACAATAAAGGCAGCTTGGTGGGGTGACCAGCCGATTTGCAAAAGCTCAACAGCGATAGCCGCCTCAATGATGAGCGGCACCGTGTACGCGACACGCCTTCCCTTGCCGGGATTGGCGCCACCGGGGATTCCTTCACTCTGCAGCTTTCGCAAGCGAGATCGAAACGCACCGCCATCATTCCCCGACACGTTATTGGAATGCGCGAGCGCGTCGACCAACTGGGCATATGTGAGCTCCATAACCGCTCCAAACAATGTCAGATAAAATCCGTTGTACGAAGACAGGACGATCGACGGCAACTATACCAATTAGGTATAGGGAGGATCGGCCGAAAGGCCTTCGGGCGCCACACGCTCGCCGGAATTCCGCCGCAAGTGAATGAGCCTCAAACGCGCGATTATGCGGGATCGGCGATGGCAACGCTTAAGATTGTGTCATTCGCTTGGATAGCCGCCAATGATCTCCTCCCTGTGGCAACTTCACGCGAACCGTCCAATATTTTCATATCCTGTGCCAAATTTGCACATAAATACGAACGTAAAGACTCACGGGCCGATTCGGTGCATAAGCCGACGCAGACGCCAAGGGGCCAGGGAGGTTGTTATGATTCGGAAACTATTAACACTCGGCGTAACCGCCGGACTTTTCGCAGCGGTTACGCCAGCATCGGGCGCCGTAGTTCTATACTGCAGCAGCGGACCGGGCATCGATCTGGTGAACAACGGCTGCGTCTCGGGTACGGCCAACGACTATCCGGGCGGCGGCGACGGAGTTTACAGCAATGCGGGTGGCGGCGACCCTCTGGCCGCCGTTCAGGCAGCGATTACCTCCGCGACCGGCGTAGCACCCGTCGGGCTCTCGCTATATGGCAAAAGCGACAGTAATGCCGGGCTTTTCGCTCTGAGCGGCGTGTCGCCAGCAGCGCTTTCCGGAACCTGGAACGTGCTCGATGACAGCATTTTGATCAAATATATCACGGTGAAGGCAGCGAACAGCTTCGCGCTGTACGAGCTTTCCGGACAGGGCGCCAATTCCGGGGTGTTCACGACGCTCGGCCTGCTGAACAACGGCGGCAATCAACCCAAGGTCTCACATATTAGCTTTTGGCAGACAGCCGCGCCCGCCGTTCCGGAACCGGCGACTTGGGCCATGATGATCTTCGGTTTTGCCGGGATCGGATTTGCCATGCGTCGACGCAACAGGGACGCTCGCCTGTCTCTCGCCTGACAAAAGCAAAATGCTCATGATGAAAAGGCCGCGCCCGTCCACTGGCGCGGCCTTTTTTTTTTGCGTCTGAATTGCTGTTTGAACAGCAGACGACCAGGTTGCGTCGGTGTGCGTGTTTCGGAGCGATCAGCAACGGCGATGCAGAGCTAGCGAATTTCAAGGCGAATAGCGCCCCTTGCACAGGTCAGGATCGGCCTGACTTGATTTCCCTACTGCTTGTTCAGTCGATCGGCCGCAGCTTGTGCCCTCGGTCTCTGGGAATAGGAGCCGCTAATCGGTATCTCCGCGAGAAAGATGCCATCGCTCGTCACCTCGACCACCCAATATTTTCCAGCCACATCTGGTCCTCGGACTTCATATGTGGACATAATTCTCCCCCTTAGCATCAGCGGAGTCCGGAGCTACTCCCGGCCGAGGATTGCCCTCCCCTAATCTACACCCTCTGTTTATGATGCGCCGCTAGGCTTCAAAGTCAACGGCAGCCGACGAAGCGCGATCAAGTCGAGGCAGAATATATTGGCGCGGATGGTTGTCAGAAGGTGGAGGCATGACAGAAGGCGACGACAAAGCGATGGTTTCTGACGCTTCGACCGGGTTACCTGGACCGCAGGCGCCGGACCTGGAGCAGCTTCAGCGTTCGTACGGCCTATTGATGAAACGTGTAACAGATCTAGAAGAAAAGTTGACCGATGCTCGGCGCGAAACATCCGAAGCTCGCTGGAGCGTCCGCCTCCTTCGCGATGCAACTGCCAACCTGCTCGCGCCAATCATGCTCGTCGGCTCCACCTATTTCCTTTTAGGATGGATGACAGCGGAAAATTCGTGGGACTACGCGCTGATTGCCGGTGCTGCTATCTTTGGAGTCTGCTGGCTTCGTAACGCTGGGCGGAGATTCGATGAAGTTTAGGTCGCCCCAAGGGAGCAGGGCCTTACCGCAGCCTCGGCGCGGTAAAAAGCCTCGATCGGCCGCTTGAAGCATTCTTGAGTCGATGATGTTGAGAGTTCATGAAAGGGCCTTAAGACGGACGGCGCCAAGGGACCAGCCAAGTGGCGCCGCCCTGACCATGCCTCCTTGTGGGGAAGCAAGCACGGCTGCCTCCACCGTATAGTAATATCACTCGGCTGCATATGAGAAGCCCCCAGGACACGAAGCTAGCCATAAGCTGGATCGATGCGTCACGCTCGGAGTTGGCGGAATGGTCTGAATAGTGATCCCGCTGATAATTTTCAGCCCTGGTCCCTATTTTGAACTTGGGTTACCCGGCTTCAGAAAGGCGACGAGGAGCCACACCATTCCAGTGAGAAGCCACGCCGGCCCGTGCCAATCATCGGGCATATCTGCACTTTGATAGATTTCGCTCATTCCGATGATGCCGCAGGAGAGTGCAACACAAGTAGACAGCATGAACCATCTATCCCGCGGTATCATTTTCCTGTCTCCGGCATATGCGCTTCTACTTCGTGCCGCTTTGGCGCCACCACGAATGGGACATTAGCGTGCGACGACAAGGCAGCGCATTATAAAGGCCTAGCAGCGGCAAGCCATGAAGTTCTCACACATTTTGTTGCACCCCACTACGGAGGATGAGAGCGGTCCGGTAGCCGATCGGCAACAGCTATCGCGCCCTTCTCCCGATAGGCTGCTAGTCGGCATCAACCCGAATGGCGCGCACAGCGCGCCGACGCGCTCACGGCCGCAAGCCTGCCACGCACGAGCAATGACCGATGACTTTTGCGCCCCGATGTGAATAAGTAGCTGGATGAACCCACGAACTTTACGCAATGTCGTCAGCACGCTCTTCACCAAGCAAATGCTCCAGCAGGTGCGGCTCGCGGTGATTTCGCATGCTAAAGCGGAACCCGGCATTTGTCCCGCATGCAACTATGAGGGCAGATTTGCGCCCTTCGGCATGCCCGTACGGACGGGCGTGATGTGCCCGAAATGCTGGTCGCTGGAACGCCAGAGGCTCCTTGCGCTTGCCATGAAGCGCCGGGATATCGAGATCGAGGGTCGGGAGATCATCCACTTCGCAGGCGAGTATAGCGTAACCCACCTGATCCTGTCGAAAGGGCCGAAAAGCTACAAAATCTCGGAATATGAGGGCGATCATGGCGACGTTCGCTTAAACATAGAAAATATTGATCTGCCGGATAATTCTCTCGACCTCGTGATCGCCAATCATATTCTGGAGCATATCGACGACCGGAAGGCGCTTTCTGAGATCCATCGTGTGCTTCGGCCTGGCGGCGAAATCATCTGTATGGTTCCGATCATCGAAGGCTGGTCGGAAACATACGAGAATTCAAGCGTTACGGACCCCGTGGCGCGCGATATGCATTTTGGGCAATGGGACCATGTGCGATATTATGGCAGCGACGTACGCGACCGCATCCGCGAGGCGGGGTTCGATCTGCGCGAAGTAACAGCGGGGCCAGAAGACGTCCTGCGCTATCGGCTAAGCCGGGGCGAGAAGATATTCATCGGCCGGAAATAGGAGCTCGGCCGAAAATGCTTGATTAGTGCGAGCGCCCATGGGTTTTCCGGTCAACATCGCCTCGATGCATTGTCAGGTGCCATATATCGTCGTCGATGTTCCTGCACGTATCGGTGCTTAGCTACGGGCGCCAATCATCGGACCGTTCAACCTGCCTCGGCTAGCGTTGGGCCCAACTGACCGCAATAAGGGAGAGGCCATGTCATTGTTTTATCTCACCCTGTTACTTGCTACCCCGTCGGTGGCGGCGGAGACCGTCGACACCGAAACACATAGGGCCGGTGACGAGATTGGCTTGCCGCACGTCATAACCGACCGCGCGGGCAGCGCCTGCTCAAAAGAGAATCACGCAAAGTGCATACACGAATTGCATATTACGGCTCTGAGCACCAACCGCGGGGTCGGCGCTATCAGTGGGGCGCCCGAAAAAACGGCGGCGCCGCTGGCGCCGAGCACCTATCCGCAGATAACTGATATCAGACCGGTATCGTCGGGCCTGGACATCGCATCGCTACTCCGACCGAAAAAGATCCCGCCGAGTTCGGCCCCCGATGTCGTCGGCGCGTTTCGCTTTCTGTGTGGTGCGGGTCAGGTCAGCTATGACGACCCGATCGTCTATCCCGGGCAGCCGGGCGCGGCTCACTTGCACCAGTTCTTTGGTAACTTAGGCGCCAATGCTCACTCGACCTATGAGAGCCTGCGAAAAAGTGGTGAAAGCACCTGCCATAACGACTTGAACCGGTCGGCATACTGGATGCCTGCCATGCTTGACGGCAAGGGCCGTGTCGTGAGGCCCGACTTCGTTTCGATCTATTACAAGCGGCGTCCTGCAAGCGACCCGTTCTGCACCAAAGCCGGGAAGCGATGTGTCGGTATTCCACGCGGCCTGCGCTTCGTTTTTGGGTGGGATCAGACCCGGCCCAGCGAGCCGCAACCCGAGAACAACAAGCTCTTCAACTTTAAATGCGTTCAGGGATGGTCGCCGGTGACAGCCGCCTTCCCCGACATGGTCGAGCCGATGAAGACCTGCAAACCGGGCCAGTGGTTGTCGGCTACGATCAGCACGCCGCAATGCTGGAACGGCGTCGACCTGGATTCAAAGAATCATCGCAGTCACCTCGCCGATATGGTGCGCAATCGAAGCGCCGGCCAACTCGCCTGCCCTGCCACCCATCCCTGGATTATCCCGCAATTTACGATGGGCGTGGCGTACAGCATTGCAGTTGGCGACGACCCTACGGCGTGGAGTCTCTCGAGCGATCACATGCTGCCCGCCTCCACGCGCCGCGCCGGCGCAAGCTTTCACAGCGACTATTTCGAAGCATGGCAGGAAGAAATCCGGCTTCGCTGGGAAGCAGGATGCCTGGATAATATGCTAAATTGCTCAGACGGAGATCTCGGCGATGGCCAGATCATGGCACGAGGCAAGCGCTATCCTTCCGGAAAGGCATCACCGAGGCTCGTGCCGGTCCCGTAATCTCTCGGGTGCGACGCTATCAACGTCAACCAGCTCGTCGCTTACAACAATACCGGTTATCCGAACGCGTTTCTCGATATGATCGACGGGAACCCGGTGCATATCAAGTTTCCATCGGCCGCCGAGATCGCGGCGTAGCACAAAGCCGCCCCCGTCGCGAAGCAGCGTCCCAGTCTCGTCGATCCTTGTCCCGATCGCTGCCACAAACTTGACCCACCAGCATGCTGCCGCGCGACAGCGCCGGCACTTACGATCCCGCCCTAACACACACGGCGCGCAGAATCGTTGCGACGCATTCAGGCAAGTGGAACAGGCCATCACCAAGGCGGCCACCACCTGGCATCTGTCCTAGCTTCCGACTATTTACCTTCGATGGATAGCAGACCAAGGCGCAGCGCCACGGTGATGAGGTGAGCGCGGTTCCGTGCATCGAACCTTGACCTAATATTGTCGACCATTCGTTCGACCGTTCTCGGCGCGATGTCGACGAGGCGCGAAATCTCCTTGGTCGACTGACCAAGGGCAAGAAGCTCAAGGATCGACAGTTCCCGCTCGGTAAGGGGCTGCGCTCTTTTGAGGCTGTCTTCCAAACCGCAACACCTCCACACATTCGTGAAGAGAAAAAAGCCAGCGACCGTCGATATGCCCCGCTTCACGCGTTGCATAGTGTCACCGAAGTTAGATCGAAGTTAAGCTGTTTTCAACCCTCACACCAGATTGGGGCCGAGCTATTGGCGCTTATATCACGACCGCACAACTGTCGGTTGCCGCAGCGATAATGGCGCGCTGCAAAAAGGCCGCGTCCACTGGCGCCGCCTTTTCGCTTTCCTAAAAATCGCGTCTGTCATCCCTTTCGGATGAACCACGAGCCGAATTGGAAAGACCCAATGGCGGCAGATTACCGGCTGCTGACAGCGCTCGCAGCTGGCGTCTTCGTTGCGGAGATATTTGCTGCGGCTCCTATTTCGCCGGCCGATCGGCGGGCTCGCAAAACTACAAGGACGCTTCATCCCTCCGAAGTTTCCTTGCGGTCCGCTCATGTTTGATCGCCTGCTCTCGAAGCCGAACGGCGAGAAGTGGGTCTCCACATTTAGCGGCCTTCACCCGTGCAATGCGGGCAAGCTGCTCGAAGTAGATGGCGTCGCGCGGGATCTCCATGCACTTCTGATAACAGGGGCAAATCACCAAAACACTAAAGTGCCTCGAACCGGGGCACTTCGGCCTAGGGGGCCGGAGTATCATTGCAGACGGTCAAAGCCAGCCTCGCTCGACCTGATCAATACAATCGACGTCTCGCCAGCTTTTGCCATTCCAGTAGCCGACGTGGGTGGCACCCGCATCTCGCGCGGCTGGTAGGCGGAGCCGATGCTTGCGCTCAGTCTCTGTGACCGGCTGCCAGTCATCCCCGATCGCGACAAGGCCATAGTATCCGACCAAGAGAGCAGTCATGATGTGATCCCGATAGCGGCTGGTGAGCGGGACCAAACTCCCTGTCCGAAATTTGCGCGACCATCTCGCTCTGAGGCTCCTGCGTAGAACAGAAACCGACCAGCCGCGGCAACAATCCGACATTTTCCCGCCGTACGCAAGACTGCTCTCGATCATAGAGTCTTTTCCGGCCAAAACAGGGCACTTCAGCGGTGCGTCTTTCTGGCTCAGCCTGAACCTTTCACAATCTGGTCGAGTTTTTCGAGCCGCATGAGATAGTCATTACGCGAGACTGCCTGATGCTGCTCAAGGTAGCTCAGCGCAGTTTCCGCTATGTTACGAAGGCTTTGGCCATGAAGACCGAGAGTGCCGGGGTATGCATGAAAAGTACCGGTGGCGATCTGCTGCTCCACATATCTCGCGAGGACCGAGATCACGAATTTGGCCGCGGTCGCGTTGTTGATAACGATCGCATCCCGGACGTCATTGCTTTGCTCGATCATAGGTCGCATCGCCATCCGAACTTTCTGCCACATATGCAGGTGTCCGAAGATCGCGTCGCACTGGTCAAGTGCTTCGAGCGATAGGTCGACCGCTTTCACGACGTAAGTCTTCCCCAACCAGACTGTCTGCCCCGCAAACGCATCCTACGCGCTCGCCGGCTTCCCTCTGTTACATTTAACGGCGTTAGTTATCCAGTAACTTAGCTTAAGATCGAGGCGCCCGCCCCCTCCAAGATGATCGGTCCTCAAAGCCGAAAAGCTAATGACCACTTTCACCCATTCCGACCGAGCCAGCCATCTGAGCGCGGCTAGCGAGTCCGATCGCTGGATCTGGCCGGTTGCAGACACCTCGATAACGAACGACGCGGCCACTTTCGGCCATTCTGGCACTTGTTAAATGTCCGACATGAGGCGCTAAGCCGTCGTTTTGTTGCCAGGCTCCGGCGGCGCCACACTAACCTCGCAGCGCACCGTCCTTTTCTTAGCGCGCCGAACGCACGCAGCAATCTCCGCCTCGTTCTCTTTGTAAAAGCGAGCCGCGGCTTTCAGACGGTCCCATTCCGCGGGGTCGGACGTCTGCATCAAATGCTGTCCTGCACTCCAGGCATCGCGCTCCAACAGTGCCGCAGCCCGATTTTCGGGCCAACGCCATTCCGCCGGGGCGGCGCGGTCGACAAGCGGCGGGACCGTGCAACCCGCAATAAATGCTAAAACGGATGCCGAAGCGACTCCGATCGCGAGCCAGTGATTTTGCTGCTGTGCCGTTCGGGCAGATTTAACTACCATCCCGATCGCACGAGCAGCGTCGTCAAGGCGCTGCTGCGCCGATCGCCAGGCTTCATGATCGGCCGAACGTCCATCGCGGCCGGCGATTTCGATCTGGTGCGCGATATCCTTCGGCGTCAGCGCCAGGACAGGGCGTTGCTTCAAGCTGTCGATGGCTTCGCGCGCTTCCTTCCACCTCTGAGCAATCAAGCCTAACTCCGGGCTATAGTCGCGCCCGTGTATTTCCTGCTGGAGCTTGGCAAACCCGTCGACCGAAGATCGCACACCGGCGAGGCCGCGGATTAGCGCTTCTACAGCGTCCTCGACGGAAAGGGCTTCGGGTTCGGGCTGGGGTGCAGTTTCTGTCATCCCGCAAGCTTACATACCGATTCCAAGCCCACGTGAAGGGCGGAGATATTGTGCAAGATCATGAGACAGCGTTTTTTTGCTCAGGGCGTCCAGGCCTAGTTCCGCGCGCCGATTTCGGAGCAGCGACTCGAGCTGCGCGTCGCGCTGAAGGCTCTTCGCCATCCCGTCGAGTCGGTCGCGGACACTGTCCATTCGTGCGTAATCGCCCTCGTGCTGAAGGTGCCGAAGCTGGCGCGCATTCGTCTGCCATTCGGACACGAAACGATCGGCCCTCCCCTGCACGTCGATGCGGATCTCGGCTTCGGTCGCCATGGCCTGGATCGCACGCTGCGTCCGCCCCGCTGCAGCTTCGCTCATCAGCGATGGGTCCTTCCGCATGGCTTCGGCAAGATCAGCAGACCCATGTTCACGCGCAGCGTTCAAACCCCGCTGAGCACGCTCCATCGCATCGGCCTGATGGCGCAACGGCTGGTATCCCTGCTGCCTCATCCTTTCGACATCCTTCGCCGCGCGACCGTAGCTCTCGACGGCCTGGTCGAGCGGATTTCGCGGGGCGAGCGCGTCCAAAGCGCGCGCGCTAACGCGGACGCCGTCGAGCGGCCCCCGCTTCCGCGATGTTGGTGCCGGGCCTGATGGCAAAGACAGCTCCGGCATTCGTCTGACCTTGATGCCGGCAAAGATGTTTCGCTTCGGCGCCGGGGCTGATGCCGCCTCTCGTTCGATATAGTCGCTCGCCATATCTTTGCCGCGCTCGCGGCTGAGTGCGCGCACGAGTTTCGACTGGTGGGCAAAATCGTCGCGGCCATAGCGGAGATCGACGGATTGGCGATGGCGTGACATCGCGACGTACGTGCTGTGTCTGTCGAGCCCCGGCGTTGCGAGCACATGCACGCGGTCGACGGTCATGCCCTGCGCCTTGTGGATCGTCGCCGCATAGCCGTGATCGACATGCGCATAGTCTTTGAGGTCGAAGGCTATGCTGCGGCCATCGTCGAGCAACACGCCCATTCGCATACAGCCGACACTTTGGACGGTGCCGAGCGTGCCATTCTTCACGCCAAGGTCGCGATCGTTGCGTTGGAACATGACGCGGTCACCGCAAGCGAAATTCCGGTCGCCGCGCTCTGCCTTCATCGCGACATCAGGGCCGAGACTGCCGCCCGTCCGCAGGCGGGCGCGCGCCTCATCGTTGAGCGCGCGGACTTCGTCGTTCGTGTGCGTAAGAATGATCCGGCTAGCATCGGGATGCAGCTGCCGGTCGCGATCCCATGCGTCGACGAGCTCTCCGCGCGCGACCTCTCGCGTGTCGGCCGCATGAAGGTGCCCCGTGTCGGCATAGCGAGCTACCGCCTCGCCAGTTCTACCCGTGGCAAGCTCGCGTGTCGCGTCGCGCTGCCAGCTTTCGTCCTGCCGCCGGATCGACGTGATCTCGACGGCACCGTGGCGTTCGGCTGTCGAGCGGAACGCTGCACCCGCTTCGATCGCCTGCAACTGCTCCGGGTCGCCGACGAGGACGACCTTGGCGCCGTGCTTCTCGGCTTCACTGACCACGCGTTCGAGCTGGCGCGTGCCGAGCATGCCCGCCTCGTCGATGATGAGGACATGTTTGTTGGTCAAAAGCTCGCGACCGTTAGCCCACTGATGCTCAAGGCTGGCGATCGTGCGCGAGGCAATCCCAGAACCTTGTTCGAGGCCTTCAGCAGCGATGCCCGAAAGTGCCGCACCACGGACCTCATAGCCCGCAGCCTCCCACGCGTCGCGGGCAACACCGAGCATCGAACTTTTGCCCGAACCCGCGTAGCCGATGACATTACTGATCCCGCGCGCGCCGGTGACATGTTCGAGCGCGCCGCGCTGCTCTGCCGACAGCGTCAGGCCGCGGTCGAGGGCGCGTTCCAACGCAAGCTCGCGGTAGCGATCGGCAACGCCGTGATTGCGGCGCGCGTCGAGCGTCGCCGTCGCACCTTCGAGACGCTGCTCGGTCTCGAGCATCGAGCGCGTCGTGAACCGGTCTTCGCCGCGTCCATCTCGACCTAGCGCGATTAGCTCGGGTGATGCCTTTACCGCACCCATCACCGCATCGAACTGTTCTTTGCCTTCGCTGTGTCGATGCACAAATATCGCAAGGTCGCGGTTGGTGAACGTCGCCTGCTGGTGGGTGATTGCGTCGAGCGCGATGGACGGATTGGCGAGAATGCGCTCGCCGTTCGATCGCGCAATTTCGAGATGGTCCTGGAGCCGATCCGCCTCGAGCCCCTGCCCCGCCATGCGGGACGCGGCAGGCCCTATCTTGTGCTGCGGTTCGAGCTCAATTCCCTGCTCTTCCAAAGAGCGGTGGTCGATGCGCGCATCGATATCGAGTTCGGCGAGACGCTCGTTGACGTGATCGGCCCAGGCCTCACGCCAATGCGAAAGCAGCTCGGTGCGGTTCCACTCGCGCACCTTCGCGCCGAAACCTGCCTCACCATCCTCGCCGATCTTGATCTCGCGCATGGTCAGCATGACATGGGCGTGCGGCCGCGCCAGGCCGTCGGCGCCAATGTCCCAGTGGACATTAAGATCTGCAATCATTCCGCGGTCGACAAACTCGCGCTTTACGAAATCGCGCGCGAGTTCGATTCCCTGCTGCTCAGTCATCTCTCGCGGGATGGCGAACTCGACTTCGCGCGAAAGCTGCGCGTCCTTGCGCAGCTCGGCCGCCTCGACATCATTCCAAAGCCGCTCGCGGTCGTGCCACTCGTCGAGGGCTCCTTCGGGCAGCAGCACCTCGCTGTGCACGACGCCGGCTTTGTTCGAGAAGTCGTGGCTGCGGCCGAGGCGCTCATCGTGCAGGCGGTCGGCGGAGCGATAGGCCGCGGCGGCGACAGCGCTGCTGCCGGCAGAGCGCGAAATGACTTTTACGGAGAAATGATAGATCGCCATGGCGGCATATCATTTACTGCAAGAAGAGCACGTCGGCACGACGTATAAGCGCGCCCTCACACGATTTCATCGCGCTCGGGATCGCAAAGTCCCAAGAGATTTCAGCGCCTTGTAAGCGCCTGAGACTCAGCATAGCTGGTTCGTCCGACCCCATGAATATGGAAGGACAGATGATGCGCAAACCACGTGATTACGACGCCGAGCTTCAGGCGCTCACCGACAAGGCCAAGGCGCTCAAGACGAAGAAGCGGGGGCAGCTCGGCGAGCTGGTCATGGCGACCGGCGCCGACGTGCTGTCGATCGAACAGCTTGCAGGCGCGCTGCTCGACGCCGCGAGCACCGACGAATCGCGGAAGGAGGCGTGGCGCAAGAGCGGCGCGGCCTTCTTTCGCGGCGACGGCGCCGGCGCTCGCCCGGGCGCTCGCCGGAACGCGAGCGGCGCATCGGCGAGCGGTGCAGGCCCGCAACCGCCTGCAGGCGAAGGTGGCGCGGCATGATATGCGAGCGTGGCAGGTGAAGCGGCGCGAACGCACGCGCCAGCTGATCGAGCTCGGCGGGCTCGTCGCCAAGGCCGACCTGATCGAGCTGACCGGCGACGATCGCGCGGTCATTCTCGGGCTGCTTGTCGAGGCCGCCGCGACGCTGCGCGGCGAGATGCGCGAGCAGCAATTGCTGCTGTTGCGACGGCGCGGAAAGCGAGCTTTCGATGACAGTCCGCCGCCAGCCTCAAACCGGATATTTACCTGAATGGTCTAGCCGGGTGCGATGGCACGACGCTGGAACTATCGAGGAGCTAGGCGCGCTCGGGTATCGAGCACCCACATTCTGCTGAGCGCGGGCGCAATCGGCGCGCTTGCCGGCATCGGATCGATCGGCACGACGCCCGAAGGTCGGGCGCAGCTTTACGACGTCGCGAGCGAAGCGAGCGTCGCCGCAGGATTAGCGCGCGAGCGCGCGCCGGAAGCGGGCGATCATTGGCGCAGATGCGATGATGCGCGCGGAGCCGGGACGGCCCCCATCTATCGCGGTGAGCCAGGATATCGCGATGGCCTCGATGCGGACAACGACGGTATCGCCTGCGAGCCGTATCGCGGCCAGTAGCGCGAAGGCTATTTAGCCTTTGCGCGGCCGCGTGCGGCGGGCTTACGGCCGCCGCCGCGCCCCTTTGTTCCGAGGCCGATCGATTTGGCGAGTTCGCGGCGCTTCTCAGCATAGTTGGGAGCAACCATCGGATAGTCCTTCGTTAGGTTCCATTTCGCGCGATACTCGTCCGGCGTCATGCCGTGATCGGTCGCAAGGTGGCGGCGAAGCATTTTCATTTTTTTGCCGTCTTCAAGACAGACGATGTAGTCGGGCTTTATTGACGCGCGCACGGAGACGGCGGGCTGTTGCGGCTCAGCTTCCGGAGCCGACTTGGTGCCGAGACCCGAGAGGGCTTCATGCACCGAACGAATGATCAGAGGAATATCCGACAAGGCGACTTTATTGTTGCTGACGTGCGCCGCCACAATGTCGGCGGTCAGCGTTACCAGCGTTTCGGAATCTTCCATCTTGCACACATCCTTCGAGGTCTAAGCTACTTCGCTTTACCCTCTAGCGATGCAATCCGTTCCGAACAAATGGCATGTACGGCGCGGCCCAATTCTTCGACGCGTTCGCCAAGCCAGAGCAACTCCTCTTCGTTGATGCGATAATGCTTCGAATAGCGGGCTTTGACGTAAGCTTCCTTGAGCTTCTCGAAGCGCGAACGATCAGCTTTGATCTCGCGCGGCCAAGCATCAACGAGCCGCATATCGATGCGCTCGGCTTGTGTCCGCAGGAAGCCAAGATTGTGGACATGCGGTGTGTAGAATGTGCAGACCAGCAAGACGCAGTGATAAAGCCGCTCTGCAGACTGATGTAGAATGAATGCCGCTTCTTTGGGACGCTTCTGGGCTACGAGGTCACGCGAAGTGTTCAGATATACGACCGCGCTCGGATACCATTCCTCAAAGTACTCCTGCGCCATCGCGAGCGCCTGCTGCGGCGTCTTCGGCTTTGGGGTGTGCAGTTCCTTCGCGTCGGACTCGTAAAGCGCGATGCCATCCTTCGCGATGTCCATGAAGAAATAGCGCCCATGCGCTAGGCCGTCATTCACCTCCTGCATCGTGTGAACGATGAAGTTCACCGGCGTGTGCAGCGTCTTGTCGATGGCAAGTTCGCGGTTGAGGCGGTCCTCGACCTTGAGCCAATAATCAACTTTGTCGGTAAGGCGCTTGTCGCTGACGATGATGAGCAGATCGAAGTCGGAACGATAGCCCTTCGCGGTGTGCGGCTCGTCGACCCAGCCACCACGCGCATAGCTGCCGTAGAGTATCAACTTCTCGATCCGGCCTTTCTTCTTCCAGCTCATCGTCGCGAGCGCGATGCTGTCGGCGAATTCTTCGAAGATGATCTGCTTCACGCGCTCGATTTCGCGCTGCTTGTTGGCTGGAAGATGATCGAGGTCGGTGCGCATTGTTTTCACCCTGTAATTCCGTTGGCCGGATGGCAAGTGCCATCCGGCCAAGCCGCCGTCACCACGGCCAGAATTTCCACCACCACGGATCTTTCTCATCCATCGCCTTCATGAGGATGCGGAGGCTCGACGCGAAATGGCGCTCGACATCGCTGATGTCGAACCGTTCAGCTATCAGCGAATAGCTCTGCTCGTCGACGCGGATCGCGAGGAAGACCTTGCGGTCCATGCCATTCATCCGGTCGACGGCGCGCTCGGCGCGGCGAAGGCGAAGCCGCTCTTCGCGGCTCATGCGCCCGCTCATTGTTCGACTCCCGCGAAAGCGAGCAGGAAATCGGTCGCCTTACTCGCCTGACTGGCCGCGCGGAAGATCGCCTTCTCATCGCCGCGCAGCACCGATAGCCACGACGCGATATAATCCGAATGCCGAACGGTGGGAGCGATGCCGAGCGATGCGCAAGTGAACGCCGCCGCCATTTCGGCGACAAGCTCCTCCTTGGCATAGGCTTCCGATCCGAACCCGCCCTTCTGATCACGGTCCAACCGCGTGCCGTGGCCGGTCCAATGGCCAAGCTCGTGCAGCGCCGTGCGATACCAGTTGATCGGCTCAGGGAATGCTGCCTGTGGCGGCACCTGAACAAAGTCATGTCTCGCGCTGTAGAACGCTTCGCCGCCTCCGATCTGAAAGCGTGCGCCGCTTGCAGCGATCAGCGCGTCGGCCTCGGCAACCGCGAGGACCGGGTCGACCGCCGCAGCATCGGGTGTGAAATCGTCGGGCAGACCTTCGCACTGCTCGAGATTGAACACGGTGAAGCGTTTGAGGAAAGCCACCTGACGCGCTTCGCGATCCTCGCCGCGCGACGCTTCGGCTTCGGACTTCGGCGTAAAGCGGTCGGCATAGCAAATAATCGTGCCCTTCTCGCCGCGACGGACATTTCCGCCAGCTGCTGCGGCCTGCCGGTAGGTAAGCCAGCGCTGCGAAGCGAAACCGCGATGCACGACTTCGGCCCACAGAATAAGCACATTGATCCCCGAATATTTGCGGCCCGTTCCCGCGTTTTGCGGCATCGTGCATTCGCATGCCGCGCTGTCCCAAGGCCGCACCCAAGGCAGTCGCCCTTCTTCCAATTCGGCGATGATCCGGCCCGTGACCTCGGCATAAAGGCTCCGCCGCTCGATCTTCTCCGCTCGCATATCCTCTCTCCTTCAAACCACCGCACCCCGGCTCGGAAGGGGGCGGGGTGGGCGGCAGGAGGGAGCCGGCAGACCCGCGACGACGGGCGGGCTGCATCCGAAGGACCGGAACGAAGAGGCGGACCCGCGGCACGCGAGTTGCAGCCCGGCCGCGCGGGGCTAGAGGCGAGTGACGCCCACCCTGCCCCCGCCCTGACGGGGACAATAACGCCGCCGCAAAGCGGCGACCGCTGGTCCCAATCCAGACGACTCGACAAAGGATCGCGCCGCTCGCGGTGCGGCAGTCTGGGCGCGACCGTCCCAGACGGTCTCGATTCCGAGGGCGTGAGACTGAAAGTGAAAAATATTACAAATATTTTTAGGTAGACGGTAGCGGACAACGTCGGACAGTAGCGGACAACAAGATACTCTATGTGGTCATGCGCGCCACTTTGTCGCTTCCTATAGCATTGACGAAACGCAAAATAACACCAACCTTCATCACTGGGAGATCAAACAACACCAACTGATGGAGAAGATGCTTATGACGTCCCTGCCCCCTCCCGATCGTTTCCTTCGTCTCAACACCGTTCTCGATCGCACTGGCCTCAGCCGGGCGACGCTCTACCGAAAGATCGCCGCCGGCACCTTCCCCCACCAGGTCAAGATAGCCGACCGCTGCTGCGGCTGGCGTGAATCCGAAGTCGCCGCGTGGCAGCGCGATCCCATCGGGTTCAGGGTTTCCGACCTTCCGTCGATCGCAGCCTGACTTCCACGCGAGAAGCCCCGCGCCGCCGAAGCGGTGCGGGGCTTTCGGCCTCAGTCGGCCGGATTCCAGATCAGGGCGTAGCCGTCTTCGCCATCCTGGCCGGCAGCGCGGCCGAGGTTCGCATAGAGCCTGCGCGGGCCGAATTCCGGGGCGGCGAGGCTCAGCGAAACATATTGCTCGCCCGACACCTGCCCGACGCGGATCCAGCCGGCACCGATCTCGACGCCTTCCGAATAGACCCGATAGTCGGGCTGGACATCGCCGCTTTTCGAGCGGTTGGTCCGGATCTCGATCGCGGCGCGGATCGAGAGGGTTTTCAGTTGGCCCACGAAACCCTGTTCGATGGTGCCGTTCACAAAGCCGATAGCTGCCATTTGTCGTCTCCTCAAATTTTGCCGCGAGAACCATTTCCGCGACATGGGCTGACCAGAGACCGGCGCATGAGGCACAGCGCATACCCGCAGGGCCGTAGCGAAGCAGAGGACTTGAGGCGGCGTGATTTTTGGAGCGAAGCGGCCGCGAGGAGACGGCGAAGCCGGCGGGGAAATAATCGCGCCACCGATGGTTATGCGGGGCGCCGCTCCGGTCCAGGTCGAATGCCCGTCGCCGGAGATGGTATCGCGACTCCAGATGGAGATGCGGAAGCCCGTCGACTCGTTACGGCACCACCATGGTTAAGTGGGCCCGGGAAGCCCGCACCCAGCCCCTGGGCCCGCGCGCTCGCCGAAATATCAACGAACTGCCCGCCGGGGGCCCCAATTCGGGGCAGCGAAGATCGAAAACGCTTCAAACGCCGGGTTAAAGTGATCGAACGAGCCTTATCCGAGCGATTTCGCTGTTCCGTCACAATTCCGGCACATAGGCTTAATCCAGCAAATCCGTCCGCTGCCATGGGGGGAAGCGACCGAACTCATGGTGGTTGGTGGGGGCGATGACCACATCGTCGGCGGCGCGAAGGGGTGCCTTCGCGCCGCCTTTCTTTTGGCCGCCGCGGCGTCCGCAAATGGGACTGCCCGGTGATCAATCCATCTGGTCGAAAAGCACCGATCGCGATATCTTCGTTCGCGAAGAACTTCCGTCGGCGCGGTCGTCCACCCGCAGCCGGAGGTGGGGGCGATGCCAACGGACATCGTGGGGCGGCGCGAAGCGAAAGCTTCGCGCCGCCGTCGTTTCTCATGATCTTCGCGGCGCCTCCGGGGGAGGCGGCGCGCCGCACGAAAAGCGCCGCGCCGGGCCGCAGGTCCGGCGCGACAGCAGCCGCAGGGAAATTTGGCGGGCAGCCGAAGCCAACCGTGCAAACGCGCGACCTCTGGCGGCGTCTGCCGCCGTCAGTGTGCGACCATTTGAGGCCGCGCTCTATTTTACGAGAGAACCCCGCGTCATGCCGCTTCGAGCGGCAACGCGTTCTTTTCAACCGCGCGTAGCTCGTCGAGATAGTCGCTCCACCACTGGTGCATGGCGACACGCTCGTCCCAATAGCGCCCGCGATTGTAAATTCCGCGGACCATGTTTGCGTCGGCGTGTGCAAGTGAACGCTCGATCGCATCCGATTGCCACTTCCCGCTTTCGTTGAGCAGTGTCGAAGCCGTCGTTCTGAGGCCGTGCGCCGTCACTTCACCCTTGGCGTATCCCATCCTGCGGAAGGCTTGGTTCATTGTATTTTCGCTCATCGGCCGACGCGAGGTGTGGAAGGCGGGGAAGACAAAACCCTCGGGGCCTGTCAGGTCGTACAGTGTTTTAAGATAGGCAAGCACCTGCCGCGACAGCGGCACGGCATGGGGCCGCCGCATTTTCATGCGCTCCAGCGGCACTGTCCAAACGGCTTTGTCGAAGTCGATCTCGCCCCACAACGCCTGTCGCAGTTCGCCCGGCCGTGCCATCACATGTGGCGCGATCTGACAGGCGAGCCGGGTGATGGCGTTGCCAGGATAACTGTCGATCGCGCGAAGCAGCCCGCCAACGGCATCAGGTTCGAGCAACGCCGCATGGTGCGTGACGCGAGGGGCAATGAGTGCCCCCTGCAAGACTGCAGTTGGATCAGCCTCGCCCCTGCCCGTTGCCACAGCGTAGCGGAAGACGCGGCCGGCGAACGATCGCGCCCGGCGCGCGGTCTCATGCTTCCCGCGCGCTTCGATCCTTTTCAATGCCGCGAGGATCTCGATAGGTTTGATGTCGGCTACGGGCATGCCCGCAATGGGCTTGAGCTGGTCCAGAAGCCAATTGGCTTTGGTCGTGGTTGCCTCAGCGCGGCCCTCCGCAACCGTCTTCTCGATATATTCCTTCGCAAGATCACCGAAGGTGTTTGCGGCCTTGAACTGCGCAACGAGCTTATCGCGCTTCCGATCGGCAAGCGGGTCAATGCCGTCGCGTAGTTTTCGCCGGGCATCGTCTCGCAGCTGCCTAGCCTCCGCCAGCCGAACTTCGGGATAGGCACCCAAGGCGATCCGGTTAGCCTTTCCGAGAAAGCGATATTTAAACCGCCAAAGCTTCGCCCCACTCGGTCGCACTTCCAAATAGAGCCCCCCCGCGTCGGTCCGGCTATAGGGTCTACTTTCAGCCTTCAACGACCGGATCATAACATCAGTAAGAGACATCGACTCAACTCCTGCAAGCAGGCCTTGGCCAGCGTCGGATCATCGACACGACATCTGGGAGACGAATGGGGCCACCGGAAATTGAAGTTGGGGCCATCGCCCTATCCGGTGGCCCCATTTCGACTGAGATCGAGTGAAATATCCTCGGACGCCAAAAGACAAGACCAAGGAGAAAATGGCAGATTTCTGCCGTTTTGTCGATGGTGGTGGGTCGTCATGAGAACGGAAAGTGGTGCCCCTGGCCGGACTCGAACCAGCACTCCTTGCGGAACCGCATTTTGAGTGCGGCGCGTCTACCAATTTCACCACAGGGGCACGCCGCTTGCAGCGCGGCGCATCCCCTAAAGCGATGCGCTATATTTTGCCAAGCTATTTCTTGAGCTCTTTCGACAGCGTCTTCGCCGTCGCCTTGCCATAGGGCGGCTTGAATCCAGCGAGCCCTGCCACATCAAGCTTCGGCTGGCGATAGACGGCGCGCGCGTGGCTGAAGGTGCGGAAGCCATCGACCCCGTGATAATTGCCCATCCCCGACGGCCCGACGCCGCCGAAGGGGAGATCTTCCATCGCATTGTGGAACAGCACGTCGTTGACCGTCACCCCGCCCGAGATGGTGCGCGTGAGCACGCGGTCCTCCTCGCTCTTGTCCTGCCCGAAATAGTAAAGGCCGAGCGGGCGGTCGTTGGCGTTCACGTAGTCGATGGCGTCGTCGATATGCTTGTACGTTTTCACCGGCAGGATCGGGCCGAAGATTTCCTCCTGCATCACCTTCATGTCGTCGGTCGGGTTGCGGACGATGTGGAGCGGCATCTTGTGGCCGTTCGAGCTCGCGAAGTCTTCGCCGCCCGGGTTGACCTCGATCACCTCGGCACCCTTTTCGCGCGCGTCGGCAAGATAGCTCTGCAAGCGGTCGTAATTGCGCGTGTTCACCACCGAGGTGTAATCATCGTTGGCAAGCAAGGTCGGATAAAGCGCGGTCGCGCCCTTGGTGACGCTGTCGATCACGTCGCCTTCCTGATCCTCGGCGACGAGCAGATAATCGGGCGCGAGGCAGATCTGCCCGGCGTTCATCATCTTGCCGAGCGCGACGCGCTGGCCGACGAGATCCTTGTTCGCGCTGCGCCCGATGAAGGTCGGCGACTTGCCGCCGAGTTCGAGCGTCACCGGCACCAGATTGTCCGCCGCGGCGCGCATGATGTGGCGCCCGACGCTCGTCGCGCCGGTGAAGATCATGTGGTCGAACGCCAGTTTCGAGAAGGCCACGCCCACATCGGAATCGCCCGTGAACACCGCCATTTCACTCTCGTCGAAATAATCGGGCACCAGCCGCGCCATCAGCGCCGATACATTTTCGGTGAATTCCGACGGCTTGATCATCGCGCGGTTGCCCGCGGCGAGGATGCCGGCCATCGGCACGAAGACCATGCCGACCGGGAAATTCCAGGGGCTCACCACGCCGACGACGCCCTTCGGCTGATAGACGACCTCGGCCTTCGCGCCGAGCAGGCCGAGCGGGAAGGTCGGCTTGCGCTTCTCGCCCTTCGACCAGGCCGCCATATGCTTCTTCGCATGTTTCAGCGCGCTGACCGAAGGCATGATGTCGGTCATCAGCGTCTGTTCGCGGCTGCGATGGCCGAAATCCTCGCTCACCGCCTTGGCGAATTCCTCCGCATTGTCGACGAGCAGCGCGATCGCGCGATCGATGCGGTCGGTGCGCACGCTCAGGCTTTCGGGCATGGCGGCGGTAAAGCTCGCCTTCTGCGCCGCAAGCACTTCGTGCATGCGCGCCGTTTCGCCAGCGATATCCTGCTTGATCGCGGTAGCCATGACCCATCTCCCCTAATGTTTTGCGGCGGCCGTTTTTTCACGCCGCGCGGCGGGTTGCAAGTTGAAACCGGCTACCCATCTCCACCCTGCCCCTTTCGCACTTGCAGCAAAGGCGCTAAGCGACCCGCCGACGTATCTTTCCCCTACGGAGTCTCTCGATATGACCGCCACCGATCCCGTCGTTTTCCTTTCCTATGCGCGCACCCCGATGGGCAGCATGCAGGGCAGCCTGTCGGACGCAAGCGCGACCGACCTCGGCGCGACCGCGGTCAAGGCGGCGGTCGAGCGCGCGGGCGTTTCGGGCGACGATATCGAGCGTATCTATATGGGCTGCGTGCTCCCTGCTGGCCTCGGCCAGGCGCCGGCGCGTCAGGCCGCGATCAAGGCGGGCCTGCCCAAGTCGGTGCAGGCGACGACCGTGAACAAGGTGTGCGGTTCGGGCATGCAGACCGTGATCATGGGCGCCGAAGCGCTCGCCGCGGGCAGCGTCGACCTGATCGTCGCGGGCGGCATGGAATCGATGACCAACGCGCCCTATCTGCTCAAGAAGCACCGCTCGGGCGCCCGCATCGGCCACGACACCGCCTATGACCATATGTTCCTCGACGGTCTGGAAGATGCCTATGAAGCCGGCCGCGCGATGGGTACCTTTGCGCAGGATACCGCCGACGCCTATCAGCTCAGCCGCCAGTCGCAGGACGATTATTCGATCGAATCGCTGAGCCGCGCCAAGGCCGCGATCGCCGCTGGCGCCTTCGCCAGTGAAATCGCACCCGTCACCATCTCGGGGCGCAAGGGCGATGTCATCGTCGACACCGACGAAGCGCCCGGCAAGGGCATGCCCGACAAGATCCCGACGCTGAAGCCCGCCTTTGCCAAGGACGGCACGATCACCGCGGCGACCAGCTCGTCGATCTCGGACGGTGCCGCCGCCGTCGTGCTGACCCGCCAGTCGGTCGCCGACGCCAAGGGTGCGAAGCCCGTCGCCCGCCTTGTGGCGCACGCCGCGCATGCGCAGGAACCCAAGGATTTCACCGTCGCCCCCGTCGGTGCGATCAACAAGCTGCTCGCCAAGACCGGCTGGGCGATCGGCGACGTCGACCTGTTCGAAGTCAACGAAGCCTTCGCCTGTGTCGCGATGTTCGCGATGCACGACCTCGGCATCCCGCACGAAAAGATCAACGTCCACGGCGGCGCGACCGCGCTCGGCCACCCGATCGGCGCCAGCGGCACGCGCATCATCACCACTTTGATCGCGGCGCTCCAGCGCCACGGCAAGACGCGCGGCATCGCCAGCCTCTGCATCGGCGGCGGTGAAGCGACGGCGGTTGCGGTCGAACTGGTCTGAACCGCCAATCTTTGAAAAGTTCCACGGCGCCGTCGCAAGACGGCGCCGTTTCGTCGTCCGCAGGCGACAAATTGCGACACTAATGTCCTGAAAATAAACGGCGCATTCCGGTTCCGTTCAAACCGACTCGCCTAATCCATCCTTGTCATCGGGCAGATCCCCTCCCCCTGACCGATTGAAAGGAATGGCACAATGAAGAGCAAATTTCTCACCGCCGGCCTGATCGCCGCGATGATGGTCCCTGCCGTAGCGCAGGCGCAGACCCGCGAGATCCGCAACGACCGCAAGGAATTGCGCGAGGAACAGCGCGACCTGCGCAACGCCCAGCGTTATGGCGACCGCGGCGACGTCCGCGACGCGCGCCACGATGTGCGTGATGCCCGTCAGGACCTTCGCGAGAGCCAGCGCGACTGGCGCCGCGACACGCGTTACCAAAATTATCGCGCGCCGTTCAAATATCAGTCGTTCCGTGTCGGCTCGACCCTGCGTTCGAACTATTATGCGCCGAGCTATCGCCCGGCATGGGACAGCCGCTGGGGCGTGCCGCGCGCCGGTCGCAACCTGGTCTATGTACGCCACTATAACGACCTGCTGCTCGTCAACGAGCGCAACGGCCGGGTCGTGAAGGTGTACCGGAACCACTTCAACTGGCGCCGCTAAACGATAATATCCTTTCGTTTCAAAGAGGGTCGACGGGCAACCGTCGGCCCTTTTTGCTGCTCCGCGATTGTCGTTGCGGCTCGCGCGCGAAGGGCATAGCCTGCGCAAATTCTTGTGGGGAGAAATCGACATGAAAAAGCTGGTTTTGCTTGCCGCGCTCACCGCGCTGTCGGCCTGTTCGCAAAAAGCCGAAGAATCGAAAGACGCCGCCGCGGCGACGCCGACCGAAACCGCCGCGCCCGCCCCGGCCGCACCTGCCGGAACGGCGCCGGGCAATTATGACGTCAAGATGGCCGACGGCACCGTCGCGTCCACGGTCATCAACGCCGACGGAAGCCATGCCGACACCGACCCGACAGGGAAGGTCGTCAAAAAGGGCAAGTTCGCGCACAAGGACGGCAAGGATTGTTTCGACCCCGACGGCGACGAGGCCGAGGAATGCTGGAGCCTGTCGCCCGTCGCGGCGGATGGCAGCTTCACCGCGACAAATCCCGAAGGAACAAAGGTGACCGTGACGCCCAAGAAGAGCTGAGGCACTCTGGCCGGCCGATATCCGGAGCGAACTCAGTCGCCCCAGATATGGTCGGTCTGTATCCAGCCCTTGCGGCCCTTGACGTCGAACAGGCACCAGCCATTGTTGCATTCGGTGATGCGGCCCACCACGCCCGGCTCGGCACGATAGGCGACCGCCGCCGACACGCTGGCGTCCTCGCGCATCGGCCGGATTTCACCGGTGACGATCGCGGTGCGGGTGCGGCTCAAAAGGCGCGCCGCCATCCAGCCCTGCGTCCCGTCGGGATCCTCGATCTTGCGCCATGTTTCGAACCGCGCGACGACCTTCACCGGCAGGTCCTTGCGCCGATATTCCCATGTCACCGGGACGTCGGGCGACGGCCCCTTGCGCATCCGCGCCTCGTCGACATTGATCGACGCCCAATAGGGCAATTCGACATCGGATTGTGCGGCGGCCGGTCCCACGACGGCCATCAACGCGGCGGCGGTTAGTATGTGTCGGCTGGTCATCGCTCTGCCTTGTCAAACTCGTGCCCGCAATTCAACCGTTCGCCGCGCAAAAGGCTGCGTTCGTCCCCAGCTTTTCATCGCCCGCGCTCTTGACCACCGTGCCGCGCCGCGCTCTATCGGCGGCCATGCCCGATTCATCCCGCCCCAAACGCCCGCGCGTTATCGTCACCCGCCAATTGATGCCGCATGTCGAGGGACGCATGGCGGAATTGTTCGACGTGTCGCTGTCGGCGCGCGACGAGGCTTTCACCCGGGATCAGTTGAAAGCGGCGGTTGCCGACTGCGACGTGTTCGTACCGACGGTGACCGACGAGATCGACGCGGACATCATCAACGCCGCGGGCGACCGGCTGAAGCTGATCGCCAATTTCGGCGCCGGGGTCGACCATATCGACCTGTCGGCGGCGCGTGCGAAGGGCATCATGGTGTCGAACACGCCGGGCGTCTTTACCGAGGACACCGCCGACATGACGATGGCGCTGATCCTTTCGGTGCCGCGCCGGCTCGCCGAGGGCGAGAAGTTGATGCGCTCGGGCCAATGGGCCGGCTGGGCGCCGAGCGCGATGCTCGGCCACCGCGTCGGTGGCAAATTGCTCGGCATCATCGGCATGGGGCGCATCGGCCTCGCGGTCGCGCGCCGCGCGCGCGCCTTTGGCCTCTCGATTCACTACCACAACCGTCGCCGCCTGCCCGAGGCGATCGAGGAAGAATTGGGCGCGAGCTATCATGCAAGCGTCGACACGCTCCTGCGGATCAGCGACGTGGTGACGATCCACTGCCCGCACACCGCCGAAACGCACGAGATGGTCAACGCTGCGCGGATCGGTGCGATGAAGCCGACCGCTTACCTGATCAACACCGCGCGCGGCGAAATCGTCGACGAAAAGGCGCTGGTTGCCGCACTCCAGACCGGCCGCATCGCAGGCGCGGGGCTCGACGTCTATACGCACGAGCCCGCGGTCGATCCCGCGCTGCTCGCGCTCGACAATGTCGTGCTGCTCCCGCACCTCGGTTCGGCGACCATCGAAGGGCGCGAAGCGTCGGGCGAAAAAGTCATCGCCAATATCCGCGCCTGGTGCGACGGGCATCGCCCGCCCGACCAGGTGCTGGAGGGGTGGGCCTGAGCGCCACCCCCAAAGCGATCAATCCCCCGTCAAAATCCGATCCACGAGCTGCTTCACCGTCGGGGTGAAGTTGTTGGAATAGAAGGGATCGGTCTTGAAATTGAATGCGGCATGGCCCGCAAACATCAGATTTTGCTCGGGATCGCCGCCGTGCGCGATGTCCTGTAGCGTTTTCTGGATGCAGAAGCTGCGCGGATCGGCGAGGTAGCCGGTGGTGTAATCGTCATGGTCCTTCCACGACGAAAAGCCGCAATGCGACAGGCAGCCCATGCAGTCGGTCTGGTCCTTGCGGATCACGCCCTTGTCGGCTTCGGTGACAAAGACGACGGTGTTGTCGGGGGTCTTCAGCGCCTCGGTATAGCCTTCGGCCGCCCAGTCGCGTGCCCTTGCCCGATCATGCGGGGTGACCCAGAAATTCTTCCCCTTCACCCCGACGTCGAGCTGGACGATATGATCGCCGGCTTCCTGCTTCGAATAGGGAATCTGGCGCTCCGAACGCGCTTCGAGGTCGCGCAGGAACGGCGTGCGCACCGCACTGGAATAGAAACCGGTCGGCGAGAAGCGGTGGAGCAGCACATCGCCATCATCGAGCGTGCGGAGGCGATCCTTCCACGCCTGCGGGATCGGACTTTCCTCGGTCAGCAGCGGGCGCGTGCCGTATTGGAAGGCGATCTGGCCGAGTTCGGGATTGTCGATCCAATTCTCCCAGTCGCGGAGATACCAGACGCCGCCCGCCATCACGATGGGCACATCGTCCGAAATGCCCTCGGCGCGCATCGTTTCGCGCACCGCGGCGACGCGCGGATAGGGATCCTGCGGGACCAACGGATCTTCGGCGTTCGACAGGCCGTTATGGCCGCCGGCAAGCCAGGGGTCTTCATAGACCACAGCCCCCAGCAGGTGCGGGACCTTGTGATACGCCCGTTTCCAAAGCGCGCGGAAAGCGCGCGCCGAGCTGATGATCGGCAGATACATCACATTGTGCCGCTCGGCGATTTCGCTAAGCTTGTACGGCATACCCGCACCACAGGTGACACCCGCGACCATACCCTTGGTGCGCGCAAGCACGCCTTCCAAAATCTGCTGCGCGCCGCCCATTTCCCACAGCACGTTGATGTTGATCGCGCCCTTGCCGCCCGACACCTCATAGGCGCGCTCGACCTGCGCGACCGCGCCTTCGATGCCGTACTGGATCAGCTCCTCGTGGCGCTCCTTGCGCGTCAGCGCGTGATAGACCTGAGGAATGATCTTGCCTTCGGCGTCATAGCTGTCGGCGTTGACCGCCGATACGGTGCCGATACCACCCGCCGCGGCCCAGGCGCCGCTCGACATATGATTGGTCGCCGACACGCCCTTGCCACCCTCGATCAGCGGCCAGACTTCACGTCCGCCGTAAAGGATGGGCTTCAAACCTTTGAACACTCTAAACCTTCTCTCTCTCCGCCAATCCGCGCCCGCGAACCGGCCCCCGTTGCCGCTTGCGTAAGCGGAAATTCGGGCGACTTGTCAATCGAAGCCGACCCATCCGCCGCCGAACGGCCCAAAACCTTCAAGTGCGCGAGCATAGAGCTTTTCATAGGCGCCGACCATATTTGATTCGTCGAACCGTTCGGCGGCGACGCGGCGGTTCTCGGCCCCGACATCGGCCCGCAGCGCGGCGCTTTCGGTCATTTGCGCCAGCGCCGCGCGGAACGCCACCTCGTCAGGCGCGACATAGGGACGATTGGCATCCGACACCATTGCCGCAACATCACCCACTCCGGGGCTGACGACCGGCAGTCCCGCCGCCATCGCCTCGACCACGGCGATCGGCATCTGTTCGCTCTGCGACGACAGCGCCAGCAGATCGAAATGGCCGATCCAGCACGCGGGATCGGCCATGAAACCGGGCATGACAAGACGATCGGCGAGCCCGCACGCAGCCGCCTCCCCCCTTATCGCCTCATACTCCGGGCCCTCGCCGACGATCACGAGCCGGACATTCTGCGGCAGGGTCGCAACGGCGCGAACCAGCCGCGGCAAGTCCTTGACCCGGCGCAGCCCTGCGACCGTGCCGATCACCACCTCTCCCTCGCGCCGACTGAAACCGGGGATCGAAATGCTCGGACGGCCGGCATAGCGCGCGGTTTCGATGCCGTTCCGGATCATCTCCACGCGGTCACCCGCACCCCATTCGTCCGACGCAATCCGTTCAAGCAACGTCGACGGAACCACGACCGACTGCGCCGTACGCAGCGCCAAGCGCCGGAAAAGATTGCGTTTCCAGTTGCGCCGGACGCTCTCGTCCTCGTTGAAGCCGTCCTCGTGATGGATCAGCGCGGGCATGCTGTGCCACAGGCGCGAAACATGGACGCGGCGCGCCATCACCCCGTCCATCGCGCCCCAATTATAGCTGAGGACCAGCTCGAACCGCGTCATATAGTCCGCCAACGCGCGATAGCGCGCTAGCGACGGCTTGCCGTGGAGCGGCGGCGCATCCTTCGGGAAATCGACAACGATTCCGGGATCGATCGCATCGCGCGCGCCGAGCGCATCGGGTACCGCCGACAGGATCGTGTGATGCGCCCGGCCGCCCATCAAATTCATCAGGCGGACGGCACGCGCTTCCTTGCCGCCGAGCGAGAAGCTCGAGTGGAGGTGCAGGATGCGGATCGGCCAAGGCGTCTCGAGCTCGGCGGCACTCACGCTTTCGGAAGCTCCGCCACCCATGCGTCGATCGCGGTTCGCGCCTCGGGCTCGTCCATCGTGGGCGCATGACCGACCCCCGCCACCTCGACCAGCCGCGCGCGCGGCAGTTCGGCGACCATCTTTTCGCCCGCCGAGCGCGCCAATATGTCCGAGAGCTCGCCGCGCAGGATCAGCAGCGGGATGTCGCCCAGCGCACGGTACACCGGCCACAGGTCGGCGGCTGCGTCACCGCCGCCCGGCACGCGGAGCGGCGCCGCGATCTGCTTGTCATAATCGGTGACGATGCGGCCTTCGGCGGTCAGCCGGTGGGTGCGCTTGGTCAGCCGCAGCCAGTCGTGGATTTCATAGCCGGGATAGACCGCGCCGTTGAGTTCGGCGAAAGCACGCGCGGCGTGCATCCACGTCGGCTGGCTGCCGCCCGCGCCGATATAATCGCGAATCCGCTCGAGCCCCGCGGCCTGGAGTTCGGGTCCGACGTCGTTCAGTACCGCACCAACCAGCCGCCCCGGCAGCGTCCCCGCCATCAGCATCGCGACCAGCCCGCCGAGCGAGGTACCGATCGCCGCGAAGCGCTCGATCTCCATCTCGCCTAGCATCGCAACGACATCCTGCACATAGGTCAGCGGGACGTAGGTCATCGGATCCTTGGCGTAGGCGCTTTCGCCGCGGCCGCGAAATTCGATCACGATTACCTTGCGATAGCGGGCGACATGCGGCGCCAGCGCCTCGAAATCGCGGGCATTGCGCGCGAGGCCCGGCATGCAAAGGATCGGTGGGGCGTTTTCGGTCCCGTCCGGCCCGGCATAGACGCGCGCGTGCAGCCGGACGCCGTCGGACGACCACCAAAATTGGTCCGACCAGTCGCGGCGCCCGTCCTGCTTTGCATCCTGCTGGGCCAATATGGCACGTCCCCTTGCTTGGCTTTAAAGTCACCCCGGCGCGCGGGACTCGTCTCGCGTCTATCGCCAACCGCGCGGCGCGGCGCAAGCAATCCGTCACGCACCGCTGCCACAGGTTGCCGCCGCCCGCTTTCACCGATAAGACCCCTGCGACCATGAGCGAGACATTGATTTCATTCGAACCCGCAACCGGTGAAGAGCTCTGGCGCGGCCCGGTCAGCAACGTCGATGCCGAGGTCGAAATCGCCCGCAGCGCCTGGCCCGAATGGGCCGCGAAGCCCGTCACCTTCCGCACCGAAACGCTGCGCCGCTTCGTCGACCGGGTGAAGGCCGAGGGCGAGGCGTTGGCTGACCTGATCGCGCGCGAAACCGGAAAGCCGCTGTGGGAAGCGCGCACCGAAGTCGAATCGGTCACGAACAAGGTCGATATTTCGGTCAAAGCCTACGCTGAACGCACCCCTAACCGCCGGATCGAGGGCGCAATGGGGCTGCGCAACGCAGTGCGCCACAAGCCGCACGGCGCAGTCGCGGTGCTCGGCCCGTATAATTTCCCGGCACATCTGCCCAACGGCCATATCGTCCCCGCACTGATCGCCGGCAATTCGATACTCTTCAAACCCTCCGAAAAAACCCCTGCGGTCGGCGCCAAGCTCGTCGAGCTCTTCCACAGCGCCGGGGTGCCGCAAGAGGTCCTCCGCCTGGTGATCGGCGGCCCCGAAACGGGCAAGGCGCTCGCGGGCCACGCCGGCATCGACGGCCTGCTCTTCACCGGCTCGGCGCGCACGGGGCTCGCGCTTAACCGCCAGTTCGCAGGCCAGCCCGGCAAGATGCTCGCGCTCGAGATGGGCGGCAACAACCCGATCGTCGTGTGGGACACCGCCGATATTCGCACCGCCGCGATTATCGTCGTCCAGTCGGCGTTCCTCAGCGCCGGCCAGCGGTGCAGCAACGCGCGGCGGCTGATCGTCAAGGACAGCCTCGCAGACGCGCTGGTTGAGGAAGTTTGCAGCCTCGCCAACCGGTTGATCGTCGATCACCCGCACGCCGAGCCCGCGCCCTATATGGGGCCGGTTATCGACAATGAGGCGGCCGACGGCCTGACCGAAAGCTTCCTGATCCTGATGTCGAACGGCGGCAAGGTGATCCGCCATATGACGCGTCCGGTCGCGGGCCGCCCCTTCCTGACCCCCGGCATCATCGACGTCACCGCGATGCCCGAACGGCCCGACGTCGAGCTGTTCGGTCCGCTGCTCCAGGTGATCCGCGTCGACAGTTTCGAGGCCGCGATCGCCGAGGCGAACAACACCGCCTTTGGTCTCACCGCATCGCTGATCGGCGGGACGCCGCAGCTTTACGACCAGTTCTGGGCCAACGCCCGCGCCGGCGTCATCAATTGGAACCGCCCGACCAATGGCGCCTCGTCGGCGGCGCCCTTTGGCGGCATCGGCCTGTCGGGCAATCATCGCCCGAGCGCCTTCTACGCCGCCGACTATTGCGCCTATCCCGTGGCGTCGGCCGAAAGCGATACGATGCGCGCGTCGATCGGAGTGGGCCTGCGCGATCCCGAAGGCTCACAGCTGGTCACCAAGAACTACCTTTAGCCCACTGCCAATTTTACCTTCACCGGTGTCAAAAAAGGCTGCTTTGCCATGCGGGCGGTGGCGGCCCATCTACGGTGCATGGAAAAGACCCCGTCCTCTTCCGGCAAGCTGTGGCTCGTCGGCGCCGGCCCCGGTGACCCCGACCTGCTGACGCTGCGCGCCGCGCGCCTGCTCGAAAGCGCCGATCTCGTCGTCCACGACGGGTTGGTCGGCGAAGGCGTGCTCGCGCTGATCCCGGCCCATGTCGAACGCGTCAGCGTCGCCAAGCAGCGCAGCCGTCACACGATGAAGCAGGACCTCATCAACGAGCTGATCGTCCGTGAAACGCTCGCGGGCAAGCAAGTCGTGCGCCTGAAGGGCGGCGATCCGTTCATTTTCGGCCGCGGCGGCGAAGAACTCGACGCTGCGCGCAAGTCCGGCGTCGCGGTGGAGGTCGTCCCTGGCATCACCGCGGCGGCGGGCTGCGCCGCGCAAGCGGGCCTCCCCCTCACCCACCGCGAAGATGCGAGCGCGGTCAGCTTCGTCGCGGGGCAGTGCAAGGATCTGACCGATCAGGACTGGTCGGGGCTCGCGGGCCATGGCCGCACGCTCGTGATCTATATGGGCCTCGCAACAGCCACGGCGATCGCCGACAAACTGATCGCCGACGGCGTCTCGCCCGATCTGCCCGTTGCGGTGATCGAGCGCGGCACCACGGCCGATGCCCGCGTGATGCGCACGTTGCTCACCGATCTCGGCGACCTGGTCGCACGCGAAAAAGTCCAGAGCCCCGCGCTCATCATCGTCGGCAAGGTCGCGGCGCGCGCCGATGCGCTCGACTGCCTCGGTGCGCCGGGCGTTGCCGAACAAATAAGGGATTTCACATGAAGCTGCTCACGGGCAATGACCTGAAAACAGGATTTGTCACCTGGTGGACCGGCGCCGACTGGTCGCTGCACATCGAGGACGCCGCCGACGTCGGCGAGCATGGCGAGGCGATCCTCGCCGCCGAGGAAGGCGCACGCCGCGTCAACGCCCCCTATATCATCAACGGCGAGCAAACCGCCGACGGTCCGCGCCCCGCGCATATCAAGGACCGTATTCGCGCCTTGGGGCCGACCGTGCGCCCCGACCTGACATTGAAACCCGCCGATCCCGCGGCCGGCGACTGGGTGATCTGACATGTACAAATATGACGAATATGACCATGCGATGGTCGATGCCCGCGTCGCCGAATTCAGCGATCAGGTGCGCCGCCGGCTTGCGGGCGAAATCACCGAGGACCAGTTCAAGCCGCTGCGCCTGATGAACGGCCTCTATCTCCAGCTTCATGCCTATATGCTGCGCGTCGCTGTTCCCTATGGCACGCTCGACAGCCGCCAGATGCGCATGCTCGCGCATATCGCGCGCAAGTACGACCGCGATTACGGCCATTTCACCACGCGCCAGAATATCCAGTATAACTGGATCAAGCTGGAGGACGCGCCCGCGATCCTGCAGGATCTGGCATCGGTCGAGATGCACGCGATCCAGACGAGCGGCAATTGCATCCGCAACATCAGCTCGGACCAGTGGGCCGGCGCCGCCGCCGACGAGATCACCGATCCGCGTCCCTGGGCCGAACTCCTCCGCCAATGGTCGAGCTTCCACCCCGAATTCAGCTATCTGCCGCGCAAATTCAAGATCGCCGTCATCGCCGCCGACGAGGATCGCGCCGCGATGCGCCTCCACGATATCGGCATCCAGATCGTCGAGAAGGACGGGCAGCATGGCGCCGCCTTCTACGTCGGCGGCGGCATGGGCCGCACCCCGATGATCGCGCCGCTGATCAAGGATTTCGTGCCGCTCGACGACATGCTGAGCTATGCCGAGGCGTGCCTCCGCGTCTACAACCGCTACGGCCGCCGCGACAATATCTATAAGGCGCGGATCAAGATCCTGATCCACGAACTCGGTGCCGACGAATATCGCCGCCAGGTCGAGGAAGAGTTCGCACATGTGAAGTCGCTCGGCATCGACCCGCCGAAGGCCGAATTCGACCGCATCGCCGCGCAGTTCGCGCCGCCGCCGCTCGACGCGTCGGCGCCCGACGACATCGACCGCAGCGATCCCGATTTCGCGGTCTGGGTCGACCAGAATGTCGCGAAGCACAAGGTTCCGGGCCATGCGATCGTCAACATCAGCCTGAAGCCCATCGGCGGCATCCCGGGCGACGCCAGCTCGGCACAGATCGACGTGATGGCCGATCTTGGCGAGAAATACAGCCATGACGAACTGCGCGTCACCCATGCGCAGAACATCGTGCTGCCGCACGTCCGCAAAGCCGATCTTTACGCAGTCTGGCAGGCGCTCGACGCCGCGGGGCTTGCGACGCCGAACCTCGACCTGATCAGCGATATCATCGCCTGCCCCGGTCTCGATTATTGCAGCCTCGCCAATGCGCGCTCGATCCCGGTCGCGCAGAAAATTGCGACGCGCTTTTCGGACCTCGGCCGCCAGAAGGAACTCGGCGAGCTCAAGCTAAAGATTTCGGGCTGCATCAACGCGTGCGGGCACCACCACGCCGGCCACATCGGCATCCTCGGCGTCGACCGCAAAGGCACCGAAAACTACCAGCTGTCGCTTGGCGGCTCGGGCGCGGAGGACGTCAGCCTCGGCACGATCACCGGCCCCGGTTTCGACGAGGATGGCGTCGTCGACGCGATCGAGCGCGTCACCGACAAATATCTCGAGACACGCACCGAGGGCGAACGCTTCGTCGACACCTTCCGCCGCGTCGGCATGGCCCCCTTCAAGGAGGCGATCTATGGTTGAGCATATCCACGCCGAGGGTGAGGAACCCGCGGTCACCCTCGACGCCTTCCTGTCGCAGTCGAACGCGACCGCGGTGCGGCTCGAACCCGATGAGGATGCGCGCGCGCTGATCCCGCATCTCGACCGGCTCGCGCTGATCGAGGTCGCCTTCCCCAAATTCCGCGATGGCCGCGGCTATTCGTCGGCGCGCATCCTTCGCGAAGCGGGCTATGTGGGCGAGCTCCGGGCGCAGGGCGACGTCCTCGTCGACCAGATTGCTTATATGAAGCGCTGCGGCTTCGATACGTTCGCGCCCGAAAAGGAGCTCAACGCGGCCGATGTCGAGGCAGCGCTCGCACGCTGGCCCGAACATTATCAGGGCGCCGCAGACGGCGCGGTGCCGATCTGGAAATTAAGGCATGGCTGACGTGAAAGTCTCTCCCCCCAAAAACTCCGACCGCACCCGCGACCGGATCGACGTAGCCCCGCGCTTCACGCAGGCCGACGTCATCCGCCTCAACAACCTCTTCCGCGGTCAGGACGCCGCGGAGGTGGTGACGAGCGTGATCGGCGCAGGGCTGCTCGGCGAGACCGGAATCGTCTCGAGCTTTGGCGCCGAAAGCGCGGTGCTGCTCCATCTAGTGACGCAGGTTGCGCCCGACATGCCGGTGCTGTTCCTCGATACCGGCAAGCATTTCCCTGAAACGCTCGCCTATCGCGACGAACTGGCTGCAAAGCTGGGGCTCAACATCGTCAACCTGACGCCCGACGCCGACGACCTCGCGGCCAAGGACGCAACCGAACTGCGCTGGTCGTACGATCCCGACGGCTGCTGCGAAATCCGTAAGGTGAAGCCGCTTGAAAAGGCGCTCACCGATTTCGACACGTCGATCACCGGTCGCAAGGGATTCCAGTCGTCGACGCGGCAGGGCCTCGCGCGCTTCGAACTCGACGGCACGACCGGCCGCCTGAAATTCAACCCGCTCGCCAACTGGACGCGCGAAGAGCTCGACGCCTATTTCGAGGCGCACGACCTGCCGCGCCACCCGCTCGAGGCCGAGGGATATCCCTCGATCGGCTGCTCGCCCTGCACGTCGAAGGTCAAGCCCGGCGAAGACCCCCGCTCGGGCCGCTGGCGCGGCTGGGACAAGACCGAGTGCGGCATCCACAGCGAAGTGACGCCGCTGGGCGACGATCCGGCGAACGACCCGGCGTTCTAAACCGCCTTACTCATAATCCTCGAACGCCATGCTGTCGTCGGCGAGGTCGCTGAACTTCGTCGTCTTGGCTTCGAAGTGCATACGGATCTTGCCAGTCGAGCCGTGACGCGATTTTGCCACGATCACTTCGGCGAGGCCGAAAACGCGCTCCATCTCGGCCGCCCATTCCTCATGCTGCGCATGGATCTTCACATCGTCGCCCTCGACCGGGCGCTTGGGCTCTTTCGCCGCGACATAATAATCTTCGCGAAACACGAAGAGCACCATGTCGGCGTCCTGCTCAATCGAGCCCGATTCGCGAAGGTCGGAGAGCTGCGGGCGCTTGTCCTCGCGACTTTCGACCTGACGGCTGAGCTGCGACAGCGCCATCACGGGCACATGAAGTTCCTTCGCCAGCGTCTTCAAACCACGCGAAATTTCCGAAATTTCCTGCACGCGGTTGTCGCCGCTCTTCGACGAACCCTGCAAGAGCTGGAGATAGTCGACGATGATGAAGCCGATGCCGTGGCGCCGCTGCAGGCGCCGGGCACGGGTACGAAGCCCCGCGATGGTCAGCCCCGGCGTATCGTCGATGAACAGCGGCAGGGTCTGAAGCTGCTGCGCGGCGCGGCTCAGTTGTTGGAACTGCTCCTTGCTGATCTTGCCCATGCGCAGCGCCTCGCCCGACACCCCCGATTGCTCGGCAAGTACACGCGTCGCGAGCTGGTCGGCCGACATTTCGAGACTGAAGAACGCGACCTTCGCGCCCATATTCTTTTCGGGCGGGATGCCGTCATCCTCGTCGCGGCGGAAGCGCTCGGCGGCATTATACGCGATATTGGTCGCGAGCGAGGTCTTGCCCATGCCCGGGCGCCCGGCGAGGATCATCAAGTCACTATTGTGCATGCCCCCGATCTTGGCGTTCATGCTCGCGATGCCGGTGGTAATCCCCGACAGATGACCGCCCGAATTGAGCGCGCGCTCGGCCGCCTGCAGCGCGACGAGGCTCGCCTGACTGAAATTCTTGACCGATCCCATCTCGGCCTCGCCGCCCGCGACGCGATAAAGCGCGGTTTCGGCCTCCTCGATCTGCGCCTGCGGATCGACGCTTTCGCTGGTGTCGAGCGCATTTTCGACAAGTGTTCGCCCGACCCCCGCCAGTTCGCGGAGCAGCGCGAGGTCGAAAATCTGGCGTGCAAAGTCGCGCGCGCCAATCAGGCCGGCACCGCTACCCGTAAGCTGCGCGAGATAGCCCACGCCGCCGACCGCCTTGATCGCCTCGTCGGCCTCGAAATAGGGCTTCAGCGTGACCGGGGTCGCGATGCTGTTGCGCTCGATCAGCGCCATCGTCTGCTGGAAAATGCGGCCATGCAGCGGCTCGAAAAAATGTTCGGGGGTCAGCGCGACGGGCAAATCCTCGACGACTCGGTTGTCGATCAGAATCGCACCGAGAAACGCGGCCTCGGCCTCGATATTGCGCGGCATTTGGCGCTCGTCGCCCGTGGCAACGGCGGTCGGGATAAGGGCTAATTCAGGCATCGCTGTCTTCATGCGGCGGCGACCCCATCGGCGCAACCGGCTATGTTGTCCGGCATATCATAACTGTGGAATGCTGTGAATAAGTCGGCTTGCCCTTCGCCCCCGGGCAAGTAGAAGCACGAAGAATATGGCCGACGCAGACCCTTCGAAACAACGGATCATTTCGATCGAACTCGACGAGGGTTCGATCGTGTGGCGCAATCCGGATGTCGAGCAGGAACGCCGGGTCGCGATCTTCGACCTGATCGAAGATAATAAATTCGTGCCGCAACGCGGGCATGAGGATGGCTATGCTGGCCCCTACCGCTTGATGTTGCGTGTCGAGGACGGCCGGCTGATCTTTGAAATATCACGCGAAGATGGCTCCCCGCTTGAGGCCATCATCCTCGGGCTTGGCCGCTTTCGCCGCCCGATCCGCGACTATTTCGCGATCTGCGATAGCTATTATCAGGCGATCAAGACGTCGACAGCGCAGCAGATCGAGACCGTCGACATGGCGCGGCGCGGCCTGCACAACGAGGCAGCCGAGATGCTGATGGATCGCCTCGACGGCAAGATCGCGGTCGATTTCGCAACGGCGCGGCGATTGTTCACGCTGATCTGCGTGCTGCACATCAAGGGTTGAGCATGGCGACGGGGGCGATCAGGGGCAAAGGGTCAGGCAAGGCCGCCGACGATTGGCGCGCGGCAATCGCGCGGACGCTGCGCAAGATCGGCGGCGCGATCGTGCTGCTGCTCCTCGCCGCGGGACTCGCGCTATGGTGGGCGGCACGCTGGACGCCCGACCGCGCGCTTTATCCGATCCAGGGCGTGACGATCAACGCGGGCAATGGCGATGTTCATTGGGGGTCGATCAAGGCCGCCGGTGCCGATTTCGCATACATCATGGGGACTGACGGCTCGGCGGGGGTCGATCCGCAATTCGCGCGTAACATGGCTGCTGCACGCGAGGCCGGGGTGCAGGCAGGCGCGATCCATCGCTACAGCCTCTGCCAGCTCGCCACCGACCAAGCCGCCAATTTCATTCGCCATGTCCCGCGCCGCGCCGACGCCCTCCCTGCGGTCGTGTGGCTCGACTATGATGATCGCTGCCCCGACCGCCCGACGCGCGCGCTGCTGCTGTCCGAACTCGCCACTTTTCTGGCACAGATCGAGGCGCATATGGGCAAGCGCAGCCTGATCGCCCCCGGCCCGGCGTTCGAGGCCGATTACAGAGTCACACAGGGTATCGCGCGTACCACCTGGCTGCGCCGCGATTTCTTCGAACCCGACTATGGTGCCCATCCCTGGGCGATGTGGCAGGCGAACGACTATATCCGGCTGTCGGGCGCCGAGGGCACCGTCGGCTGGAACGCGCTGCGCCCGCAAGGAGAGATGCGATGACCGAGGACCGTGATGCACTGATCGACGCCGCGCGCGACGCCGCAACCCGCGCCTATGCGCCCTATTCGGGCTTCCACGTCGGCGCAGCGCTGCTGCTCAAGAATGGCGACGTCGTGACCGGCGCCAATGTCGAAAATGCGAGCTATGGCCTGACGCTCTGCGCCGAAACCGTCGCGGTGGCAAAGATCGTCAACGAGGGATGGATCGGTGAGCTTGCCGAGGTCGCGATCGTCGGCGGCCACCCCGACGGCGACAGGCTGCTCGGCACCGATCCGGTCAACCCGTGCGGACGCTGCCGCCAGATATTGAACGAAGCCGCCGAACGATCGCAGACCGACATTCTCGTCCATTGTGCCTCGGGCGACGGCAGCGCGGTGAAGACCTACAAGCTCAGCGAGCTGCTTCCCGTAGCTTTCGGGCCCAAGGATCTCGGCCTCATCGACTGACCGCTTGCGCAAGCCCCACAGGACCGACAAGAGACACTATGGCCATTCTTTCCGATCGCTGGATTCGCGAAGCCGCCCAAACGCAGGGCATGATCGAACCGTTTGTCGAGGCGCAGCGCCGCGACGGTTGCATCAGCTACGGCCTCTCCTCCTACGGCTATGACGCGCGCGTCGCGCCCGAGTTCAAGATCTTCACCAACGTCGATTCGACGATCGTCGATCCCAAGGATTTCGACCCGAAGAATTTCGTCGACCGCGAAACCGACGTCTGCATCATCCCGCCCAACAGCTTCGCGCTGGCGCGCACGGTCGAATATTTCCGCATCCCGCGCGACGTGCTCGTCATCTGCCTCGGCAAATCGACCTATGCGCGCTGCGGCATCATCGTGAACGTCACCCCGCTCGAACCCGGCTGGGAAGGCCATGTGACGCTCGAATTTTCGAACACCACCCCCCTGCCCGCCAAAATCTATGCCAATGAAGGCGCGTGCCAGTTCCTGTTCCTGCAAGGCAATGAGCCGTGCGAGACGAGCTACGCCGACCGCGCGGGAAAATATATGGGGCAAAAGGGCGTCACGCTGCCCAAGCTCTGATACCGCGACTTACGCTAACGCGCTTGCCCTCACAGCTGAAATTGATAACGTTCCCATAAATCAAAAATGGGGATGAGGTCATGAAATTCCGCACCGCCGCACTCGCGCTTACCGCGCTGCTTTCCTCGACTGCGGCGCACGCCGAGGGCTTTCTGAAGGTTGAGGGGACCCAGATCGTCGACGGATCGGGCAAGTCGGTGATCCTGCGCGGCATGGGCCTCGGCGGCTGGATGCTGCAGGAAGGCTATATGCTGAAGCTCGGCGAGGTCGGGCAGCAGCACAAGATCCGCGCCAAGCTTGTCGAACTGGTCGGCGAGGAGCGCACCGCGACCTTCTATCGCGCCTGGCTCGACAATCACACGACCGAGGCGGACATCGCCGCGATGGCGAAATGGGGCTTCAACTCGGTGCGCCTGCCGATCCATTTCGACCAGCTGACCCTGCCGACCGACAAGGAACCGAAGCCCGGCCAGGACACATGGCATGAGGAGGGCTTCCAGCGCATCGACCGCCTGCTCGAATGGAGCAAGGCGAACCGCATCTACCTGATCCTCGACCTGCACGCCGCGCCCGGCGGCCAAGGCAACGACCTTGCCATCTCCGATCGAGATCCAGCCAAACCTTCGCTGTGGCAGAGCGAAGAGAACCAGCGGAAAACCGTCGCGCTGTGGACCAAACTTGCGGCCCGCTACAAGGATGAGTCGTGGATCGGCGGCTATGACCTGATCAACGAGCCGAACTGGAGCTTCGCGACCCCCGGCAAGGGCAATGGCTGCGACGAGACCGAGAATAAGGCGGTCTGGAGCCTGCAGCAGCGGATCTCCGCCGCGATCCGCAAGGTCGACAAAAAGCATATCGTGATCATCGAGGGCAATTGCTGGGGCAATAATTACAAAGGCCTGCCGCCCGTGTGGGACGCCAATATGGTGCTGAGTTTCCATAAATATTGGAACCGCAACGACGAAGCGAGCATCGCCGAAATCACGGCAACGCGCAGACGCACCAATCGCCCGATCTGGCTCGGCGAGTCAGGCGAGAACAGCAATGTCTGGTTCCGGGATGCAATCGCGCTGGTCGAGGGTGAAGGCATCGGCTGGAATTTCTGGCCGCTCAAGAAAATCGGCTTCAACCAGCCGCTCGAAATCGATCCCGGCGAAGGCTGGATGAAAATTGTCGCATGGGCGACCGGCAAGGGGCCGAAGCCCGACGCCGACGCGGCCTTTGCGGCGATGATGACTTTCGCCGAAAACAGCCGGTTCGAGAAGAATATCGTGCACCGCGACGTCATCGACGCGATGCTGCGCCAACCGCACGATGCAAGCTACAGGCCCTTTGTCGCGCGCCGCATCGGCGGAGGTCCGCTTACCATCCGTGCCGTCGACTATGACCTCGGCGCGGCTGGCGTCGCCTATCAAGACAGCGTCGACGCCGATTATCATGTGGCGACCGGCGGCGATTGGGCGGTGTGGAACAACGGCCGCACGTACCGCAACGACGGCGTCGATATCGCGCGCGGCGCGGACGGCGCCCCCTATGTTAGCGATTTCGTCACCGGCGAATGGATGCGCTACAGCGCCGAGGTTGCAAAGGCCGGCCGCTGGACCGTCGCCGCGCGCGTGCGCTCGGCAAAGGGCGGGCGCATCGGCATCGACGAGAGCGGCATCGCCGTTCCCGCAGGCGCCGCATGGCAGGTCGTCAAGCTCGCCGATGTCGACCTGCCCGCCGGTCCCGGCGCCGCCACGCTGCGCGCGATCGATTGCAGCGACTGCGAGATCGCCGAGTTGGTCTTCACGCCGCGCTAGCCGGAACCCGATCGCCTCCCCGCGCGTCCTGTCTGCACAAGCGGACGGGGCCTGTTTGGAGGACGAAATCCATGTCCATGCTTGCCGTTTTCATCGGACGCCTGTTTATCGCGCTGATTTTCATCGTTTCGGGGATCAACAAGCTGATCCACGTGTCCGACACCAGCGCGATGATTAGCGCCGCGAACCTCCCGGGCGGCCTCGCCATTCCGGTCGGGCTGTTCGAACTGATCGCGGGCATCTGCATCGCGCTCGGCATCGCCGTTCGCCTCATATCGATACTGCTCGCGATCTTCGTCCTCGCCACCATCCTCTTCTTCCACCGCGAATTCACCGATCCGGTGCAAGCTATGGCGGCGATGAAGAATCTGGCGATTGCCGGGGGGCTGCTCTGCCTGTTCGGCTACGGCCATACGCGCTGGAGCTACGACGCGCTGCGCGCCAAGCGGCGCGACGAGCTCGCAGCACACCGGGCGCAAGAACATGCAACCGATGCCGAACTCCGCGCCGCACGCGCCGAAGGAAGAGCCGAAGCCGTCGGGGCGCCGGTCGTCGTCAAGAAACGCCCCTTCTGGCGCCGCTAGACCTTCGCGCTTGGCAAGCTCCGCCGCCTGCGCTAGCCTCCACTTAACGTTTACGTAAAGGGAGGATAGCCATGGCTGCGGCCCGCGAATTCGACATCATCGTCTATGGCGCGACCGGCTTTACCGGGCGGCTCGTCGCCGAATATCTTGCCGAGCATTACGCCGGGCGCAAAGACGCGCCGAAATGGGCAATGGCGGGGCGCAGCGCCGACAAGCTCGCCGAGGTCCGCGACCTGATCGGTGCGCCCAAAGACACCCCGCTGATCGTCGCCGACGCCAGCGATCCTGCCGGCCTCGACGCAATGGCGGCAAGCACGAAGGTCGTGCTGACCACCGTCGGTCCGTACCAGCTTTACGGCAACGAACTTGTCGCGGCATGCGTGAAGGCGGGGACCGCCTATGCGGATCTCTGCGGCGAACCCGGCTGGATGCGCGACATGATCGACGCGCACGAAGACGCCGCCAAGGCATCGGGCGCGCGCATCACCTTCAGCTGCGGTTTCGATAGCATCCCCTTCGACCTCGGCGTTCATTTCCTGCAGGCCGAAGCGATCAAACGCCACGGCAAACCTGCGCCGCGCGTCAAGGGCCGCGTCCGCAAGATGGCGGGCGCAGCTTCGGGCGGTACGATCGCGAGCCTCACCGAAACGCTGAAGGCCATGGCAAAAAAGCCGTCGCTCGCGCTGCTCCTCAAATCGAGTTTCGCATTGACCCCGGGCTTCGAGGGGCCCTCGCAGCCGACCGGCCTCGTTCCCGAATATGACGCCGCGACAGGCACCTGGACCGCGCCCTTCGTGATGGCGCCGATCAACACCAAGAATGTCCATCGCACCAATTTCCTGCTCGGCCATCCGTGGGGCGCGGATCTGGTCTATGACGAGATGGTGATGACGACGATCGGTGACGCCGGAAAGGCCATGGCCGAAGCGATGGCGAAGGCGAATCCCTTTGACCCCAGCATCAAGCCCGGCGAAGGCCCGAGCAAGGAAGAGCGCGATAACGGTTTTTACGATGTGCTCTTCATCGGCGAATATCCGGACGGCACCACCGTGCGCGCCAGCGTTCAGGGCGACCGCGACCCCGGCTATGGATCGACGTCGAAGATGCTCGCCGAAACGGGCATCGCGCTGCTCGCGAATAAGGGCGAAGGTGGCGTGTGGACGCCGGGCGCGCTCCTCGGCGATGCATTGATCGACCGGCTCACCGAACATGCCGGACTGACGTTCCAGATCGAGGATTAACCCAGACATGACGACCTCTCCCAGCGCGCTCGACGCGCTGCTCTCGACGCTGCGTACCGAAGAGGGCGTGGCGAAGGCGCATATCGACGAAGGATGGATGCAGGGCCGCACCGCTTATGGTGGGATCAGCTCGGCTGTCGCGCTCGCGGGGACGATGGCACTCCATCCGACCGAGACGCCGCTGCGCTATGCCCAGATCAGCTTCGTCGGCCCGGTGGGCGGCGATTGCACGGTCGAGACGCGCGTGCTGCGCCAGTCGAAATCCTCGCTGTTCATCGACGCCGGCGTGTCGAGCGACCAGGGGTTTGGCACCGCTGCGGTCTTCGCCTTCTCGGGCGACCGCAAGAGCCATCTCGACCACAATCGCATCGATATGCCGAATACGCCCGATCCCGCGACGCTGGCGCCGGTGCCCGAACATAAGGCGCGTCCTTCCTTCACGCGCCATTTCGATATGCGTCCGGTCAATGGTCCGCGTTTCGAATGGAAAAGCGACGTCGGCGAATATCTGACCTGGGTCCGCTTCGTCGAGGAGCCAGCCTGTCATCCTGCGGTCGCGCTGCTCGCGATGGGCGACGCCCTGCCTCCGGCCGCAATGGCTCTGTTCCGTGAATTCGGCCCGATCAGCTCGATGAACTGGACCGTCAATATGCTCACCGGCACGCCGGCGACCGACGACGGCTGGTGGCTCTTGTCGGCCAAGACCGGCTATGCGCGGCATGGCCTGTCGGTCCAGGACATGATGCTGTGGAACCGCGCTGGCGAACCGATCCTGAGCGGCAGTCAGGCGATCGCGATCTACGCGTGACATCGACCTGAATCGCCATTCGCCGGCCTGGATATTCGGCTGGCAATTTCCTTTCTTTCATCGTCTCGGTGGATCCTGGACCAAGTCCGGGACGACGAACGTCCGGTTGCAACCGCCGGCGGCCAGCTTTCGGGAAGCGGCCTAGCGATCATTTTGAACGCTTCGCCCAGCGTGGAGCCGATGCAACGGAACGATCGATGCAAACGGCCGTTGCCAGAATATCGAAACCCAAATGGAGGGTGGTTCGCCCTCGCCGTTGGAGAGAGAGAATGAAAAATCTTCTGAAAATTTTCGCTATTGGCAGTTCGATATTGCTTCTGTCTGCTTGCAATACGGTCGAAGGTGCCGGGAAAGACGTTGAATCGGCTGCTGACTGTGCCGATGGCGTTAAGGGCAACTGCTAGGCTGCGGCGCCCCGCTTCAAAAAATAGCTTCATCGTTCTTGGGAAAGCGGGATCCGGGGCTGGTTCGGTCAACGAACGCTCTGCGGCCCGCTTTCGCGAGGATGAAGAAAATGGGGATTGCGTCTCCCTACCCGGTGCGGGCTACGTTGGCCCTAAGATATGACCGGCAACGTAATCACCGCGTCGAGCCCGCCGCCTGCACGATTGTTCAGCGCCAGCGTCCCGCCCTCGCCTTCGGCGATATCGCGCGCGATCGATAGCCCCAGCCCCGCCCCGCCGGTCGCGCGATTGCGCGATTGCTCGCCGCGCGCGAAGGGCTCGATCAGCGTCTTGATCTGCTCGTCGGTCAGGCCGGGGCCATCGTCCGACACGATGATCCGGGCGTGCCCCTCGCGCAGCATGACCGACAGCCGCGCCCGCAGACCATAAGCGACCGCATTGTCGGCGAGATTACGCAGCGCCCTCTTGAGCAGCATCGGTCGCGCCAGCACCGTGGCGCCGGCAATATCGCCGACCTCGACATCCTGCCCGCGCTCCTGATAATCGGCCGCAAGCTCGCCGATCAGTTCGTGCAGCGGAATGCGCTCCTGCGCCTCGGTCCCTGCGCCCGATCGCGCGAGCGCCAATATGTCGCTCAGCATCGCGGTCATTTCCTCGATGCTGGCGATCATCTTGTCGCGCAGCCTGTCGTCGTCGATCTGCTCGACCCGCACGCGCAGGCTGGCGAGCGGGGTGCGAAGATCATGCCCGACCGCGCCGAGCATCCGGTCCTTGTCCGACAGCATCGTCGCGATGCGGCTGCGATAGGCGTTGAAGGCGCCGATCAACTCGCGCACGTCGGACGGCCCCTCCTCCTCGAGCGGCTCGGCATCGCGGAGCGCCGGATTGGCACGCGCCGCGCGCGTCAGGTCGCGCAGCGGCCGCGCGGCGCGCCACGCGATCAGCATGATCGGGACGAGCAGCAACAGGTAGAGCGACAGCGTCTGCCAGACGAGGAAGCCCTGAAGCCGGTTTCCGCCTGCCGCAATTCGCGTTCGCACCGCGAAATAGCGCCCATCGACCTTGGCGACGACAATGACGGCACGGTCGGGGAATGCAGGCCGGCGCAGCCGTTGCCGTTCGCGCGGCGGGACCGCCCACGCATCGACCATGGTCGCAGGGATATTGGTTTCGCCCAGCAAACCTTCGACATAGGCAGCAAGGTCGGGCACCCGGACGGCGCCGACGGGCATTGGGGGGCGCTGATCCGAAATCACCAGCTTTTCCGCCCGCTCGCGGGCTTCGTGCCGCTCGCGTTCGTTGCGCGGCGGCCCGAAGTCGCCGCGGCGGTCGCGCTCGATCGCATCGATGATCCGCGCGACCGCCATGCCGCCACCATGCGCGAGGGTCTGCTGCCGCATCCCGCGCGACAGCAGCACGAAATTGATCGCCTGCGCGACGAACAGCATCACCGCGACGGCAAAGACGAGCTGCCCGATCAGGCTTTTGGGCCACAGGCGCAGTTTCACGCCGCCGGCCCCATCCGCTTCACTTCGCACGCGAGCGTATAGCCCCCGCCCCACACAGTCTTGACCAGCTGCGGGTGCGCGGCGTCGACCTCGATCTTCTTGCGCAACCGGCTGACCAGATTGTCGATCGCGCGATCGAAGATATCGGCCTCGCGCCCGCGAACCATGTCGAGCAGCCGGTCGCGGCTCATCACTTGCCGCGGATGGCGGACCAGCGCGTGCAGCAGATGATATTCGCCCGACGACAGCGCGACCTCATTGCCCTCGCCATCGACGAGCACACGCTCGACCTCACGCAATACCCAGTCGCCGAATGCATAATAAGTCCCGCCCGGATCGAGCGCGCGGCCGCCCTGCTGCGTCCGGCGCAGCACGGTGCGAATGCGCGCGACCAGTTCGCGCGGGTTGAAGGGTTTGACGACATAATCGTCGGCGCCGATTTCCAGTCCGATGATCCGTTCGGTGTCCTCGGCGCGCGCGGTCAGCAGGATGACCGGGATGCTGCTCGTCTCGCGCAAATGGCGTGTCAGCGACAGGCCGTCCTCGCCGGGCATCATGATGTCGCTGACGACGAGGTCGACGCCCTGCGCGCGCAGCACCGAGCGCGCCTCGGCGGCGCTCGCGACGTCGGTGACGGCAAAGCCCTGCCCGGTCAGATACTCGCCGAGCGGTTCGCGGATCGACGGTTCGTCGTCGATCAGCAGGATGCGGGGCGTGTCGCTATCGGTCATCGGGTTTCCATGGAAAAATGCTAGTTCGCCCACCGGCCACGGGGGCCGATGGGCGATAGCTGGCAGGGACCGGCGACAAAGGCAATGCCGGGAGGGGGGAGGAAGGCCCTACGCTTTGCGCCCGGCCCCTGCCAAATGGCTTATTCGCTTGCGGGAGCGGCCGGAGCCGCACCGCGCTTGGCGCGCCATGCGCCGCGCTGCGCCTGGCGTTCGTCGGCGGTCACCTGGCCATCCTTGTTCGCGTCGGCGGCATCGAAGCGCGCGAGTGCCGCGGTCTGGAATTCCGCCTGGCTGATCGCCTTGTCGCCGTCGGTGTCGGCCTTGCCCATCATACGGCCGCCCATGCCATGGTGGCCGCCGCGCTTGCCGTGATGGCCACCGCGCATGCCGTCGCGCTTGCCTTCGCCGGCTTCAGCACGCTTTTCGCCGCGCTTGGCGGCGCGGTCGGCACCATGCTTGTCCCATTCGGCCTTGCTGATGCTGCCGTTGCCGTCGGCGTCGAGGCTGGCGAAGATTTTCGCCTGACGTTCCGCGTGCTGCGCACTGCGGTCGGCGACGTCGAGCTTGCCGTCCTTGTTCGCATCCATCCGGGCGAACATCTGTGCGGCACTCGCCTGCGCTTCGGCGCGGGTCAGCACGCCATTGCCGTCAGCGTCACCCTTGGCCGCACCACCGGGGGCAGCAAGAACGGGCACGGCAAGAAGCGCGGCGCCCAGTGTCAAAAGAGAGATTTTCTTGTTCACGTAACGAACTCCTTCAAGGGCGTTCCGGACAGGAGCCGGATCCCGATGAAGCCGTTCTAGGCGTCGTTCGTCTCAGCACATTGCCGGATCGACGGAGAATTGTCGCAAAATGTCGCAGAAGCGCCGCGCCGTTCATGATGGTGAAAGCGCGGCGCCTGCCTTGCGGACCGCAACGACCGCACGCACCAATCGATGCGCGCGGCCGGATGCCGGCGATCAATCCGGGCTGACAGGCGAATCCTTGTCGTCATCGGCAATCAGGACGATGGCGGTGATGCCGGCCAACAGGCCGATCAGCCCGATGATCCAGCTCGAATTGCCTCCCAAGTCGCTTTGGCCCTCGGTCACCGACAGCGCGCGTACGCCGTCCGCCGCGGAGGCGGCGACCGGCGCCGCAACCATCGAGAGCATCGCCAAAGATATGGCCGCTTTTTTGAGCATGGTCATTTCATTCTCCATCCGCTGGAACATTCCGTGCGAATTCCATCAACGAGGATCGTCCCCCAAATGATCCGCATCGCGGGGGCATTGGTCGCGGAAGCCGGACGGGTCGGCCCGGAATCGAATTTTCCGGCGCGACGCCAGCATGTTGCGGCGGCCGTGCCCCAACCCTAGGTTCGCCGCACAACGGAGGAGAGAGAATCGCATGACCGACACCGCACCCGACCGGCGAACTGTCCTGGCAGGAATGGGCGGCCTTGCCGTCGCGGCCGTCGCCGGCCCCGTCGCGGCCAAGGGAGTCGCGGCCAAAGAAGGCGCCGACTCGCGCCTCGACACGCTTCTCGCGGCACAGTTCGAACAGGGATTGCGCGACGATCCCACGCGCGCGACCTCGCTCGGCCTCGATACCGGCGCGCGCGCCGCGCTACGCGCGCAGTTTCCCGACTGGTCGCCCGCTGCCCGCGCAGCGCGAACGCGCCAGATCGACAGCGACCTCGCGGCGGTGCGCGCGATCAAGGCCGATACGCTCGGCGACGCAGCACGTATCGCGCACGACAGCGCCGAATTCGATCTGGTCACGCGCCAGCGGCTCGCGCGCTTCACCTATCACACCGGTGGTTTCGGCCACCGTCCCGGCCCCTATGGCGTCACCCAGCTCGGCGGTTTCTACACCGGGGTCAGCACCTTCCTCGACAGCCAGCATCCGGTCGCGAGCCAGGCCGATGCCGACGCCTATATGGTGCGGCTGCAGGCGATCCCGGCGTTGTTCGACGCCGACACCGAAATCGTGAAGGCGAACGCGGCAATGGGCGTCGTCGCCCCGCGTTTCATCCTCGATCAGGCGCTTCAACAGCTTGCACGTCTGCGCGATGGCGATGTCGCGGGCAAGACGCTCGTTAGCTCGATCGCCAAGCGCAGCACCGCAATCGGCCTTTCGGGTTATGGCGAGCGCGCCGTCGCTGCCTTCGAAGGCCCGATCCGCGCCGCGCTGTCGCGCCAGATCGATGCGCTGACCGCGCTGCTGCCGCGCGCCGGTACCGATGCCGGCGTTGCGCGGCTGCCCGATGGCGAGGCCTATTATGCCGCAACACTCGCCCAGCATACGACGACGAACCTCAGCGCCGCCGAAATCCATCGCATCGGCCGCGAACAGGTTGCCGACCTCAACTCGCGGATGGACGTGCTGCTGAAAGCGCAGGGTTACAAGGACGGCAGCATCCGTGAACGGCTGGACGCGCTCGGCAAAGCCGACGGCCAGCTGTTCGCAAACGACGATGCGGGCCGCGCCGAAATGCTCACCTACCTCAACGGCCTGCTCGTCAGCATCCGCGGCAAGTTGCCGCAGGTGTTCAGCCGTATGCCCAAGGCACCCTATGAAATCCGCCGCGTACCGCCCGAGATCGAGATCGGTGCCCCGGGCGGCTCGGCGCAGGCGGGAACGCCCGACGGCTCGCGCCCCGGCATCTTCTTCATCAACCTGCGCGATACCGCCGAATGGCCGCGCTACACGCTCCCCACCTTGGCGTATCACGAGGGCGCGCCAGGGCACTTGTTCGAGGGTGCGCTGAAGTTCGAGGACGCCGAACTGCCGCTTTATCGCCAGGCGGCGTCGGTCACCGCCTATGGCGAAGGCTGGGGACTCTACGCCGAACAGGTCGCCGACGAGCTCGGCATGTATCGAGACGATCCGCTCGGCAAGATCGGCTACCTCGCCTCCTATGCGTTCCGCGCATCGCGGCTCGTGGTCGATACGGGTATCCATGCGATGGGTTGGAGCCGCGAGCAGGCGATCGATTATATGGTCGAGAATTCGTCGAATTCGCCGAGCGCATCGCGCACCGAGATCGACCGTTACATCGTCTATCCGGGGCAGGCCTGCGCGTACAAGGTCGGCCAGATTGCGATCAGCCGCGTGCGCGACGAAGTGTCGAAACGCCCGGGCTACGACATCAAGCGCTTCCACGATGTGGTGCTGGGTGCCGGACGCATCCCGCTCGCGGTGCTCGAACGCCGCGTCCGCGCGGCCTTTCCGGCCTAGAAACAGGTAAGCCCCGTCGCATTTCTGCGGCGGGGCTCCCTAGGTTCCGTCCGAAGACAGGAACCAGATTCTACCTTCTCTTTCGATCCGATAGATAGGTGAAACGCGGCAGGCACCGGATGGTTCCCGCCGCGATCAAATTTTAGGTGATTTTCTTCGCGGCGGCCGATCCGAGGACGAGGAACAGCACAACGAGCGCAAGGCCGACGAAGAACAGGATCTTGGCGATACCCGCCGCGGCGCCCGCGACGCCGCCGAAACCCAGAACAGCGGCAAGCAGCGCAATGACTGCAAAGATCAAAGCCCATTTGAACATCCGACGTCTCCTTCGATTGCCCAGAGCAGGACGCGCAGCACCGGTTTCGAAAGCCCTCGAAACAGGCTTTCGAAAGAAGAAGCGACCGGTGGCCGTGCCTCAAGTCTCTGATTGATGTGTACGAAGGTGAAACGAGGGATGCGAAGGAAGGTTCCTGCCGCCCCTTCCCGTCCCGATCGATATGCCCTTGCCTATTCGGCTCGCCGTGCGTTTATGCGTGCAACGATCGAGGGAGTTTTCATGCGCATATCGTCTTTGAACCGGCTGCTTGCGGCGGCCGCATTTGCCTGTTGCATTCCGGCTTCGGCCATCGCCCAAGCGGGCGACGCGGCACCGACGCAAGGCACCGCCTGGCTCAACAAACAGATGGCAGCGCTCGCCGAGCGCAATGGCGCCGACGGATGGCGCGTGACGCCGAGCGGGCTGCGCTGGCGCCGAATCGCGGGCGACGGCAGCGGCGCGCACCCCGGTCCGGCCGATAACGTCACCGTCCATTATGTCGGCACCTTCGCCGACGGCCGCGAGTTCGACAGCTCGGTGCGACGCGGCGAACCGACGAGCTTCCCGCTCAATCGCGTGATCGACGGCTGGCAGGAAGGCGTGCAGTTGATGGGTGTCGGCGACAAGGTCGAATTCGCGATCCCCTGGCAGCTCGCTTACGGCCCCGACGGCAAGGGCCCGATCCCCGGCGGCGCGACCTTGCTGTTCACGGTCGAACTTCTGGGCGTCGAGCCGGCCGGCTAATTCGGCACGGGCGCCTCAGGAGGCGGCCGCCTTCGCATAGGACTGGACGTGCAGACGCGGGAAGACCGCCTCGAGCGGCTTGGTGTCGGGCAGCACATAGACATATCCGCCCTTCTTCTGGAAAAGCGGGCGGACGCTCTTGCTATAAAATAGCGACGGAACGTTGATGCAGCCAAAGGTGATGCGGTTGTCATCGATGCCGGGCGACAGCATCCGCTGGCGGCGGCGTTCCTTCTGGTTGCCCGTCGGGATCGGGTGGAGCGCCACCGACGTCGCATAATCGACCCAGAGCACCCGCTGTTTTCCGGCCGCCATCCCGAATTTGGCGAGGAAGCGCCCGGCGGGCGTCGTTCGCTCGGCGGGCCCGATCTCGGCGAGATTCTTCGAACCAATCCCCGGGGTCGCTTCGTCGCCGACCGCAACGCCGATCAAAACCGGAACCTGCCCGAGCGCTTTCCCCTTCGCGTCGAACAGCAGGAGCGAAGCCGCCTCCTTGTCGACAATGATATAAGGCAAGGCGGCATTGTCCCCTGACGCAGCAACCCAGTCGGCGACGCGCGTGGCGGCCTCCGATCGCGTGACCGCGTCACTGGTTTCGGGTGCGGGAGGAGGCTCCGCCGATCGAGCCGGCATCGAAGCGGTCAACGCGAGCCCTGCAATCGCCAGAAACACTTTGATCATAGGTCGATGCACTCGAATGAAGGGATCGCCGTCGCCCGGAAGCGACGGCGATAGAAATCACGGTTGATCAGCAGTTGCCGTCTAGCCGCCTCAGTTGCGCGGCCGCTTCTGCTGCGCCTGCATCCGCTGTTCGATGCCATCGACGCGGCTGTTGAGCTGATCGAGACGCTGGCCATTGTTCTGCGCCTGTCCCGATGCGGCCTGTGCTTCGCTCAAGGCTTGTTTCGCGGTGGCGTCGGTAGTCTGCAACTGCTGTTCGAGCGCATCGACGCGCTGGCTCACCACCGCGACCTGCTCGCGCACGAAGCCCTTGGTGGCGCAGCCGCCCAAAGCCAGCGAGCCGGCCAAAATCACCACGGCGGGTGCCAGTTTTTTCAGAGATGGGGACATCGAAATTCTCCTAGTCGCTAATGCCCCCCTCCCGACCGGCCCAAGCCGAGCGCCGCCGCGCGAACAATGCGATTCTGTCCGGCTGTGCATTCCGTCAGGTAGATGGATAACGCCGGCGGATAGCGGCAAGTTCCGGGGCTCGGCGCGCCTCTCGGCGGCCAATCGAGCCCGTCGGCTCGCGCATTATCGATGCCTGATTTTGTTGGAGCGGGTAGCGGGAATCGAACCCGCCTAGCTAGCTTGGAAGGCTAGAGCATTACCACTATGCTATACCCGCATCTCCAAGGTCGGCGGCGATTGCCATTTTGCCCGGCCGCCGTCAAGCGCCTCATTGAGAACATCTTGGCAACATGCTAAAGCGATGCCGTGCAGGACGGCGACGACCATAGCCCCGAGGACGCGGCGGACACTCCGGTCCGCAAGATCATCCACGTCGACATGGATGCCTTTTACGCGTCGGTCGAACAGCGCGACGATCCGTCCTTGCGCGGTAAACCCGTAGCCGTCGGTGGCTCGTCGCGGCGCGGTGTCGTTGCCGCCGCGAGTTATGAAGCGCGCAAATTCGGCGTGCGGTCGGCGATGCCCAGCATCACCGCGAAGCGCCAATGTCCGGGCCTGATCTTCGTCCCGCCCCGCTTCGAAGTGTATCGCGATATCTCGCACCAGATCCGCGCGATCTTTCGCGACTATGCCGATGAAGTCGAACCGCTGTCGCTCGACGAGGCCTATCTCGACGTCAGCGCCGACAAGGCCGGGCTCGGCAGCGCGACCGCCGCTGCGAAGCTGATCCGCCAGCGCATCCGCGAGGAAACGGGCCTCACCGCGTCGGCCGGCGTCTCGTATAACAAGTTCATCGCCAAGCTGGCGTCGGACCAGAACAAGCCTGACGGCCTTACCGTGATCCCCCCCGGGCGCGGTGCGGCCTTCGTGCAAACATTATCGATCCGCCGCTTCCACGGTATCGGCCCCGTGACGTCGGCGAAGATGGAGGGGCTTGGCGTGTTTTCGGGTGCCGATCTCGCCGGTAAAGACCCGATGTGGCTTGCCGAGAATTTCGGCAACAGCGCCGAATGGCTCTATAATCTCGCACGCGGCATCGACCATCGCCGCGTCAAATCGAACCGGCCGCTGAAATCGCTGGGCGGCGAGCGCACCTTCTTCAACGACCTGATCACCGACACCGAAATCCGCGAGGCGCTCGCGCATGTCTGCACCGTCGTGTGGGACCGCGCCGCGAAGAAAGGCGCGCGCGGCCGGACCGTGACGCTCAAGCTGCGCTACGCCGATTTCCGCACGATCACGCGCGCCAAATCGGTCGCCGCGCCGATCCTCGACGGCAATTCGCTGCTCGCCGCGGGCGAAGCGATCCTCGCCCCCCTGCTGCCCACCGAACAGGGCATCCGTCTGCTCGGGGTGACGCTCAGCAAGTTCGAGGGCGAAGAGGATGAGGAGGAAGACGGCGCCGCCGCGCCCGCCGACCTGCTCAGCCTTATTTGACGACGGTGGGCGCGAACCGCTTCATCGCTGCCTTCATCTTCGGCGACAGCGACGCCAGGCTGCAACGGATCAGCGTCTCGTCGGTCTCCTGGATTTCGTCGCGGAACGGCGCGCCGACGCGGTAGAGCGCCCGGTCGGTTCCGGCGAGCTTGAGCCGCATATAGCCGGCGCCGTCATAGCCGCCGAACTGCATCTGGGTGAACCCGCCTGCCACGACGCGCGCCTGCGTAATCGGCTCGAGCTCGGCCGCCGGTCCCATCGAACCGCCCGGCCCGTAATAATAGAGCGCGCCCCAGCGCTTTCCGTCGAACACATAGCCGTGATGGACGGTCGCGCATTTTTCGGTGTCGTTGGTCCAGAAGCCGGGTGCAATCGGCAGTTTGACCTGTCCTTGCGCCGCCACCGGCGCGCTGCTCGCAATGGCCGCGAGCGCCAAAATCCATCCGCGCATCGATACCCCCACCTCTGCCGAAAATGACGTCATGGTGGCGGAAATGGGCGATGCGATCAACCCGCGTCGGCGAAAACGCGTTCCTTGGTCGCCGTGAAGCGGATCGCCGGGTGACGCTGGGTCACATAGCCGACTTCCCACGCGTCCTTCGCCATGAAGACCGGAGCGCCGTCGCGGTCGGTCGCGCTGGCGCCGCGGTGGTCGGCCTGAAACGCCTTGAGTGCGGCGGCATCGTCGCTCGCGATCCAGCGCGCGGTGTCCCACGGCGACTGCTCCAGCTTCGCCTCGACCTTATATTCGGCCTCGAGCCGGCTGATGAGCACTTCGAGCTGCAACTGGCCGACGACGCCGACAATCATGTTCGACCCGATTTCGGGATAGAAGACCTGGATGATCCCCTCCTCGGCCATATCGTCGAGCGCTTTGCGAAGCTGCTTGGTCTTCGTCGGATCGACGAGCGCGACGCGGCGCAGGATTTCGGGCGCGAAATTCGGCAGACCGGTGATCGTAATGTCGGTGCGTTCGGACAGGGTGTCGCCGACGCGGAGCGTGCCGTGGTTCGGGATACCGATGATGTCGCCGGGGAACGCCTCTTCGGCCATCTCGCGGTCCTGCGCGAGGAACAGCATCGGGCGGCTGATCGCGATCGCCTTGCCCGTCCCCCCCTGCATCAACCGCATGCCGCGCTCGAACTTGCCCGAGCAGAGACGCATAAAGGCGATGCGGTCGCGGTGCGCGGGATTCATATTCGCCTGTACCTTGAACACGAAGCCGGTGACGGCATCGTCGCCGGGCTGCACCGGCGCGGGTTCGGCGGGCTGCGGCTGCGGCCCCGGCGCGTGGTTGGCGAGCGCCGACAGCAGGTCGACGACGCCGAATTCCTTGAGCGCCGATCCGAAATAGACCGGCGTCAGGTCGCCATTGCGGTATGCTGCGGCATCGAACGGCGCATAACAGGCCGAGGCTAGCTCGGTCTCTTCCTTGAGATGCGCGAGCCCGCCAGCGCTGAGTTCGGCCGCGAGCGCCGGATCGTCGAGCCCGGAAACCTTCGCACGGTGCCCCTCATACATGCGCGAGGCGTCGCCGCCCGGACGCATGATCGCCGGATCGACGAGGTCGTAGATCCCCTCGAACTGCCCGCCCATGCCTGCGGGCCAGTTCATCGGGCAAACGTCGAGCGCGAGCCGGTCGGCGACCTCGTCGAGCAGCTCGAACGGCGGCAGGCCTTCGCGGTCGACCTTGTTGACGAAGGTGATGATCGGCACCGAGCGGAGGCGGCAGACCTCGAACAGCTTCAGCGTCTGCGGCTCGATGCCCTTCGCGGCGTCGATCACCATCACCGCGCTGTCGACCGCGGTCAGCGTACGATAGGTATCCTCGCTGAAATCCTCGTGCCCCGGGGTGTCGAGCAGGTTGAAGACGAGGCCCTGATGTTCGAAGGTCATCACCGACGAGGTGACCGAAATGCCGCGCTGCTGCTCGATCTTCATCCAGTCGGAGCGCGCGCGCCGCGCGGCGCCGCGTGCCTTCACCTCGCCCGCGATATGGATCGCGCCGCCGGCGACGAGCAATTTCTCGGTCAGCGTCGTCTTGCCCGCGTCGGGGTGCGAGATGATGGCGAAGGTACGGCGGTCGGGATGCTTCTGGGACATGGCGCGGGCGCCTAGCAGGTGGGGCGACATGTGGAAAGGGGCTGGCGTCGGCGCCGCCATCGCCGCATGATCGACCTATGCGAACCCTGCTCCTCGCCGCCGCGCTGATCGCCGCCCCCGCCGCCGCGCAGAACTCCCCTTTCGTGGGGGAATATAGCCTTGCCGAAGGGCCCGAAGTCGGCGGCGGCCTATTGATCCGGAACGATGGCCGTTTCCAATATATGCTCGCTGTTGGCGCGCTCGACGAACGCGCCGAGGGCCGCTGGGAGATGCGCGGCGACATGGTCTGCCTCACCACCGACCCCAAACCCGTGCCGCCGGCGATGGAGAAAGGCCCGCTGATCGAGGTCGAGGGCGCCGTCCCGACGCTGCTCGTTACTTGGCCGAACGGTGAAGCCATCCCCGGCGTCGATTTCACAATCGGCTTCGACAGCGGCGATCCGGCCGAAGGCTACACCCAATATTATGGCTGGACGATGCCCGAGGACGACACGCGCATCCCGCGCTGGGTCGAGGTACGCGAGCCCATCTATGATATCACCGCACCGCGCTATGAATTGACCGAAGCCGACGGCGGCAAGGTGCGCGTGATCATCGTCCCCAACGACATCGGCGTCGTGAATTTCGACGGCGCCTGTGCCGAAAAGACCGAGCGCGGCGTCACCCTCCACCGTGCAGAGGGCGACATGCGGTTCGTGCGACTGGGCGGTGAATGACCGGCTAAAGCTCGGCTAGCAGCCGGTTACTGCTTTTTCCCGACGATTGCGCCGGAGCCGACGCCGCCTCCCCCCACGACCGAAAAGCTTCCCCCGATTTCCGCCGCGGCGGGACCGTAAAAATGCCCCCCCACAACGACCCCATAGGTGCCGCCACCACTGCTTGCGCCGGCGAATTGATTGCCATCTCGGATCGATCCGTCGATGTTATGCGTGCCAAGGCTCTTCGGCAGGCCATTGACCACGTTCTGCGCCGTCAGGTCCATGGTGAGGGCGACCGTTCCCGCGCCGAAATTTGCCGAAAATGTGCTGGGACCGGAAAGCGCGTATACGCCTCCGGCGTCCGAAAACTGCCCATCGATCTTGGTACGATAATTGGACGTCCCGGTCCGCGGCATGTCGGCGGCGGCGGTCTGGACTCCGAAGGCAAAGAAGGCGGTGTCGACATCGACGCTCGCCCCCTTGTCAACGATCGTCTGCAGCGCGCCATAGCTCGCATAGGTCAACGCCAATTCGGTGTTCGCCGGACCGGGATTGAACAGGACGAGATTTTCGCTCTTGTTGCCACTGGCCTTCTCATAAACCGAAATGACCGGCGTGCTGTCGCCCGCCTGCCGGTTCGAGGCTGCAAATGTCGACTGAGGCAGGGTGAGCCCAACCACCGTATAGGATTTCGTGCTCGCATCATAACGCACGATGGCGCTCGAGCTTACAGCGGCAGCGCGCTGCGTTGCGCCGCCCGTCGAGCGCAGGACATTATATTGCATGACCGTCGCGAAGCCGACCAGATCCTCGCTGAACTTCAGATCGGTGAGCGACGTATTGGACTGGGCGGCGGGGGGCGGCGGCGGCAGCGGGGTGGATGACAGGCTCCCGCCACTGCCGCCGCAAGCCGACAAAGCGGCGCAAGAGAGGCCGACAAGTATAACGCGCTCGCAATTCATAAACTTCCCCCCGAATATTCGATCATCTTGCCGCCATCTCCAATCCCGTCAAGGCTGATAAGACACTAATCTGGTTGCGTTAATTTATCCCGAAGACTCCTAAACTTCACGCCGTCGGTGCATGGGGTCGTCGATCCGATCCCCCCAAACCCCTTGCACTCAGGCGGCAAATGAGTCACACTTTACGTGAACGTAAAGGTAAGGCACCTGCGAGAGGATTCTTCCCCATGACCCTTCCGACCTTCGACACGATCAAGCTCGAAATCGCCGACGCTGTCGCGACGATCACGCTCAACCGCCCCGACCGGCTGAATTCGATGCCGCCCGCGATGGCCGACGATATTCGCGAAGCGCTCGACCATCTGCCGGGTCTCGGCGCGCGCGCGCTGCTGATCACCGGCGAAGGCCGCGGTTTCTGCTCGGGCGCCGACCTCGCGGGCGACCGCTCGGCGGGCGGCGCGGTCAGCGGCGGGGCGCGGAGCCGCAATGCGCTACGCGGTCATTACAATCCCATGCTGCTCGCGCTCGCCAATCTCGACATCCCCGTCGTTGTCGCGGTCAATGGCCCCGCCGCGGGTGTCGGGTGCAGTTTCGCGCTGTCGGGCGATTTCACGATCGCGGGCAAGAGCGCCTATTTCCTACAGGCGTTCGTCAACATCGGCCTTGTCCCCGACGGTGGCTCGTCGTGGCTGCTGCCGCGCCTGATCGGCGTGCCGCGCGCGTTGCAGATGATGATGCTGGGCGAGAAGATTTCGGCCGATCAGGCGGCGGACTGGGGCATGATCTACAAGAGCGTCGAGGACGCCGACCTGATGGCCGAAGCCAAGGCATTGGCGACGCGGCTTGCGAACGGGCCCACGATCTCGCTCGGCACGATGCGCAAGATATTGCGCGACGGGCTGACGCAGGATTTCGCGACCACGCTCGACGCCGAAGCGAAGGGCCAGTTCATCGCCGGCGGCACCGCCGATGCGATGGAAGGCATCATGGCGTTCCAGCAGAAGCGCAAAACCGAGTTCAAGGGCAAGTAAGCCCGAAAATGCAAACCCCGGCGAGAGCCGGGGTTCGTTTCTACTCCGCCGCTTCCTCGACCATCACCTTCTTGTAGATGCTCGTACGCGGGTAGGAGCAGAGGCGCATCACCATCGGCTCGAAGAACTCAAGCGGCTCGCTGTCGTAATCGGGATCGAACGCGGGCGCGTCATATTTTTCGCAGAATTCGGCGCATGCGGCCGCATAAGGGCTGTCGGCGAACTGGTCGCGCATGTCGCGATCGAGGCCGATATAATGGAAGAAATAATGGCCCTGAAAAATCCCGTGGTGCTGGACGATCCAGAGATTCTCCTCTGACAAGAAGGGTTTGAGGATCGCCGCGGCTACATCGGGATGGTTGAACGCGCCCAATGTGTCGCCGATGTCGTGAAGCAGTGCCATCACGACATATTCCTCGTCGCGGCCATCGCGGTGCGCCCGCGTCGCGGTTTGCAGGCAATGTTCGAGCCGGTCGACCGGAAAGCCCCCATAATCGCCGCCGAGCAGCTTCAGATGTTCGAGGATGCGCTTGCCATTGTTCGGCGCGAACTCTTTCTGCTCGCGCGCGATAATGTCCCAATCTTCCTGCGTTCCGTCGATCATCGACCGGAAAGTGGCGTGATCGTGCGTCATCTCGTTCATAGCAGCCTCTCCTATTTTGTGGAGCAGCCTATCCTATTCGTTGTTATTTGCAACGTTATAGGTCTTGACCTCGGCCTGTGTCAGGCACCGCCGCGTCGATTTGTCCTCAGCATTCGCCAGCGCTTTCTGCTGGTACATGACCTCGGTCAGCAGCTTGCGCGACACCCCCATGCGGATCAGGAAGTCATTGTCCTCGCTCGCGAGCAATGCGGCATCCTGTTCGATGTCGCCGATCAGTTCCTTCGTCGCATCGGTGCCCATTGCGACGCTTATGTCGATCGCGCTGCGGTCGCCGGTGCGCGTGAACATATGGACGATGAACAGCCCACCGGGATCGATCACGCGCGGCTGGCCGCCCATGAAGATGAAATTGCACGCGCTGAAACAGGCCCAGCCCGCGGGGATGCGCGTCGTCAGCCCGAAGTTCGAGCGGATGATCCGCCCTGCCGCATTGCCCGCGCGCGCGTCGCCGCCGGGCGAGCGCAGCCAGACTTCGCTGATGTCGGGATTGGCTGCGAGCGCGGCCTTCAACCGCTCGGGCAGCCCGGAATCGATGCGCCCTTCGGCGAGAAGTACCTTCCCGCCTTTTTTCGCAACGGGGGTCAGCTTCATCGTCGCATTTGCCGACCAGTCGGGAGTCAACGGACAAGTCGGGTTTGCCGGATCCATCGCCGGCTTGGCCGCGCCTGTCAGGCAGGCGATCAGGCCCGCCGCGGCTGCGATGCGAAAGGCTCTACGCCGCAAGGACATAGCGCGCCTGCCCCGGCCCCTTGCACATCCGCTTCGACACGCGCGTTTCCTCACCCTCGACAATGATGATGTCGGTGACGTTCATGCACTGCGTCCCGTCGGCAAGTTCGTTCTTCGCCGCGACGGTCGACGACCCGCTGACATTCTCGCGCGTTTCGCTCTTCCAGTTGGCGGTCGCGCCGACTTCCTCGCCGCGCGTCACTTCGTCGGTCGCGGCGGCCGCCTGCACCTGTTCGGCGGGATCGAGGCGGCACGCAATCGCGTCGGTGAGCGTGCCGCTGACCTCGCCGATCGGCACATAGCTGTAGACGCCGGCCTTGCTCGCCGCATCGCCGACCGCATCGTTGATCACATTGCCCAGGATATTGCGGCCGATGCTGTTGCCCTTTTTGCCCTTCGGACAGCCGCCGCTCTTGTCTTCGCTCGGCTTGGGCGCCGGTGTCGTCACCTTCCGGAGCAGGCTGCCGAACTGCGCTTGCGCAGGCGTAATGGCTAGCAGGCACGCCGCGAGCACCGCGGGGGTCGCCATAATTTTACGCATCATCTTGTCCACCCTTGTCGCGTCCGAACCCGGACTATCCTGCGACCCCTGTACCAATGGTTCATGCCACCCGCTGTGATTTTCATCAACTCTGCAACTTATGTCATCCAGACAGGTTGAATTAGGGATGAATATGTCACAGTAACGCCCCCATGCTCTCGCAAAAGACCCGTTATACGATCCGCGCGTTTCAGCACCTGGCCGACAATTGGGGCAAGGGGCAGGTGCAGCTTGCGGACATCGCGGACGCGCAGAACATTCCGCCCAAATTCCTGACCGTGATCCTGTCGGAAATGGCGCGCGAAGGCCTGCTGATTTCGCAGCGTGGGCGCGACGGCGGCTATCAGCTCGCCTTGCCGCCGATCGACATCAGCTACGGCGACCTCGTCCGGCTGACGCGCGGCTCGCTCGCGCTCGTCCCCTGCGCCGCACGCAACGCACACGAACATTGCAAGAATTGCCTGCCCGAAGCCGAATGCCGGCTGCGCAGCCTGATGCTGAAGGTCCGCGACGACACCGCATCGATCCTCGACCGCATCACGCTCGCCGATCCGATCGCTTTGGAGCCGGTGTTCGACAAAGACGAGGCGGCCGAATAGCAGCGGCTTTTGAAGGAAGGGATTGATGACAGCCACCCTTCCCGCCCCCTGCGACAGCGCCGTCCTCGACCGTTCCGGCGGGCAGGTGCCATCGCATCCGCGCTGGACGCTTGCCGCGACGATCCTCGCGTCGAGCCTCGCCTTTATCGACGGGTCGGTGGTCAATGTCGCGCTGCCTGCGATCGGCCGCAGCCTCGATGCCGACGCCGCCGGGCTGCAATGGACGGTCAACGCCTATCTGCTCCCGCTCAGCGCGCTGCTACTCCTCGGCGGCGCGGCGGGCGATCAGATGGGGCGGCGCCGGATGCTGATCGCGGGAATCCTCGTGTTCCTTGCCGCGTCGCTCGCCTGCGCGGTCGCGCCGACGATCGAAGTCCTGCTAGCCGCGCGGGCGTTCCAGGGAGTCGGCGCCGCGATGCTGATGCCCAACAGCCTCGGCATTCTCGGCAACAGCTTCCGGGGCGAGGCGAAAGGACGTGCGATCGGGACGTGGGCCGCGGTCGGCGCCATCGCGAGCGCGGTCGGCCCGCCGCTCGGCGGCTGGCTGATCGAGGTCGCCGGGTGGCGTGCGATCTTCTACCTCAACCTGCCCGTCGGCGCCGCGGCGATCGTCATCGCGTGGCGCTATGTCGCGAATGACAGGGGCAGCGGCAAGCCGCTCGATTGGGCGGGAGCGGCGCTCGTGACCGTTGGTCTCGGGCTTCTGACCTGGAGCCTCACCGATTGGTCGAACGACGGCGCCGTCGGGGGGCCCGTCCTATTCGGTCTGGTCGCCGGCCTCGCGATGCTCGCCGCCTTCGTCTTCGTCGAACGCGCGCGCGGCGATGCCGCGATGATGCCGCTGTCGCTTTTCGCATCGAAGGCCTTTGCTGGCCTCACCTTCCTGACCTTCGCGCTTTATGGCGCGCTCGGCGGGCTGCTCGTCCTGCTCCCCTATCTGCTCATCTCCAGCGGCTATTCGCCGCTCGAGGCCGGCCTTGCGCTTTTGCCCTTCCCGCTCGTCATCGGGCTGGCGTCGCGCTGGATCGGGCAAATCGCGGCGGGCGCCGGGCCACGATGGCCGCTGACGCTCGGCCCGATCGTCGCTGGCGCGGGCTTCCTGCTGCTGCACCGCGTCGATCCTGCGGCGGGCTATGTCGTGGGCGTGCTCCCCGGCCTCTTCGTGATCGCGCTAGGCATGGCGGGCGCGGTGGCGCCTTTGACGACCGCCGTGCTGTCGGCGGTCGACGATCAACATATGGGAACTGCGTCGGGCTTCAACAGCGCGATCGCGCGGACAGGAGGATTGATCGCGACGGCGCTCGTCGGGGTCGTGCTGTCGCAGAGCGGCGACGCCTTGCTGTCGGCGTTTCGTACGGCGGCGATCGCGGGCGGCGTGCTGGCCGGCGCGTCGGGGCTCGCCGCGTGGGCCACACTTGGTGGTCCCGGACAGGGCAGTCGAAGAAGGTGAGTTGGAGAAGAAATGGTGGAGCCTAGCGGGATCGAACCGCTGACCTCCTGCATGCCATGCAGGCGCTCTCCCAGCTGAGCTAAGGCCCCGTACCATTTCGTCGTGTCGCGCTGGCCAATGGCTTGGCGGTTGCGACCGGGACGCCGCCTTTAGCAGCGCCATCGAGTGATGCAAGGGGCCAAATGCATCTTTGTGACGCCTTTTTGACCCCTCGCCGAAAAAATCAGGTTTCGACGTCCTCGTCGTCGCCCGTGGCAACGCCCAGATCGTCGTCGCCGCCGAGGTCGACGTCGTTGTCGGGCGAATCGCTGTCCTCGTCGACATCGACGTCCAGATCCAGATCCTCGTCGGCGCCTTCTTCCTTGGCGACCTTGCCGGGCTTCTCGATCTGCTCGAACGGCATCGGCTGCTTCGATTTCAGCACCGATTCCGGGATCCAGTTGTAACCGCAATTGATGCAGTTCACCGGATCGTCCTTCGTCAAATCATAGAATCGGGTTGCGCATTTCGGGCAGCTACGCTTCGTGCCCCATTCAGCCTTGATCATATATGCCTCGTAACCCTTTGGAAACAGGATAGAAATATCGGAAGAGCGACGGCGCCTGAATAGCTATCCGCCAAATCGGCGTGCGCCTTGCCAGATTGCAAGGCCGCTGTCAAAAGCCGCACGCCATGACCGATCAAACCGCCACACCGCGCAGCTTTTCCGCTTCCGTTCCGCTTAAAGGTAGGATCGCGATTCCGGGTGACAAGAGCATCTCGCACCGCTCGCTGATGCTCTCGGCGCTCGCGGTGGGGGAAAGCCGCGTCACCGGGCTGCTCGAAGGGCATGACGTGCTCGCGACCGCCGCCGCGATGCGCGCGATGGGAGCGACGATCGAACGTCAGGACGACGGCGAATGGGTGATCGACGGCGTCGGCGTTGGCGGGCTGCTCCAGCCGCGTGAGGCGCTCGACATGGGCAACAGCGGCACCTCGACACGCCTGCTCATGGGCCTCGTCGCGAGCCACCCGATCACGGCGACCTTCGTCGGCGACGCCAGCCTGTCTGGCCGACCGATGGGCCGCGTCATCGATCCGCTGAGCGCGATGGGCGCCGATATCAGTGCCTCGCCCGGCGGCCGACTGCCGCTGATGGTCCGCGGCCTCGCGCCCGCCATCCCCCTCACCTATCGCCTGCCGATGGCTTCGGCACAGGTAAAGAGCGCCGTGCTGCTCGCGGGCCTCAACACGCCGGGAATCACCGAAGTGATCGAACCCGTGCCGACGCGCGACCATAGCGAACGCATGCTGCGCGGCTTCGGCGCCGATTTGACCGTAGAAACCGACACCGACGGCACGCGCCACATCCGCATTCGTGGCGAGGCCGAGCTTAAGCCGCAGACGATCGTCGTTCCGGGCGATCCGTCGTCGGCCGCCTTCTTCATCGTCGCGGCGCTGATCGTTCCGGGCTCCGACATCACCATCGCCAATGTCGGACTCAACCCGACGCGCGCTGGGCTCGTCGAGGTGCTGCAGCAGATGGGTGGCGACATCATATTGCAGGACGCCCGCGAGGTCGGAGGCGAACCCGTCGCCGACCTCCGCGTCCGCCACAGCAATCTGAAGGGCATCGAGGTCGACCCCGCCATCGTGCCGAGCATGGTCGACGAATTCCCGATCCTCTTCGTCGCCGCCGCATTCGCCGAGGGCCGCACCGTGACCACCGGCCTCGACGAACTGCGCGTCAAGGAAAGCGACCGCATCGCGGTGATGGCCGCCGGGCTCAAAGCGATCGGCGCGCGCGTCGAAGAAAGCGAGGACGGGCTCGTCATCGACGGCACCGGCGGCGAGCCCCTGCCCGGCGGCGCGACCGTTGCCGGCCATCTCGATCACCGCATCTGCATGAGCTTCGCGGTCGCGGGTCTCGTCAGCAAGACGCCGGTGACAATCGACGACATCGCCCCGGTCGCGACCAGCTTCCCCAATTTCGAGGAACTGCTGGCGGGGTTGAAGGATCAACATCATGAGCTATGATCTCATGGTCTTTGATCCCGCAGTGGCACCGCGCGATCGTGCCCGTTTCATGGCGTGGTATGGCGAACTGACCGCATGGGGCGAAGGACATTCCTACGACGACGCCTCCATCACCACCGACGGGTTGCGTCGGTGGTATCGAGACATGCTCGCTACTTTTCCGGCCATGAATGGTCCCGATGCGGCAGATCGTCCGGACGACTCCCCCGTTTGGGACGATCTGCACCTGACAGATTACAGCATTGCGCGGCATGCGATCTATTGCGCGTTCAGCTGGTCGGTGGGCGAAGAGGCCTTGGCCGCCGTCCCGCAGCTGGCAGCCAAGCATGAGGTGGGTTTTTTCGACGTTTCGGCTGATGCCGGGCAAATCCGTTTTCCAGACGGTTTAATCCTGTGATCATCGCCGTCGACGGCCCCACCGCGTCGGGCAAGGGCACCCTCGCCCGCCAGCTCGCCGACCATTATGGCCTGCCCGTGCTCGACACCGGCCTGCTCTATCGCGCGGTCGGTTATCAGACGCAGCTCAACCATGGCGACGCCGACAATGCGACCGATGCGCTGGCCGCATGCGACTTCCCCGACAGCTTGCTCGATGATCCGGCGCTGCGTTATGAAACCACCGGCGGGCTCGCCAGCCGGGTATCGGTCCATCCCGCCGTCCGCGCGGCGCTGTTCCAGCGCCAGGTCGATTTCGCCAACCAGCCGGGCGGCGCAGTGCTCGACGGGCGCGATATCGGCACCGTCATCGCGCCGCATGCCGATGCCAAGCTGTTCGTCACCGCCAGCCCCGAAGAACGCGCGCGCCGCCGCCATGCCGAAATGCGCGGGCGCGGGGTCGATGTGACCTATGACGCCGTGCTCGCCGACGTCCATGCCCGTGACGCTCGCGACACCGGACGTGCCGACGCGCCGCTGCTTCGCGCCGACGACGCCTTGCTGCTCGACAATACGGACATGGACAAGGACGCCGCGCTCGCCGTCGCCATCGCCTTCGTCGAGGAACGGCTGAAGCACCGCGGCTAGACCCGGCTTTCTGCCTTGCCTTTGCGGGGGTCGAGGACTATATGCGCGCCGTCTGACGGGCTTTTAAGCAGGTCGAGGCATGGTCAAACCGCCGCTCGAAACCGAGTGTCGGGCGTGACGGGATGCACCCGTCGCGCCCATTTTGCTTTGTCCATGGCTTGCCGGCGAGCGGTTCGAAGGATGCTGCGTCCTGCATCCGGCAGGCGTGGCGGATCGGCCACAAGACCAGCGGAACCAACCGCTTGGCCGGAACAAATGAAGTAAGGAAACACAACTATGGCCACTACGGCTTTCCCGACGCGCGACGATTTCGCCGCGATGCTCGATGAATCGCTTGGTGGTGCCGACGGCGGCTTTGAAGGCCGCGTCGTCAAGGGCACCGTGACCGCGATCGAAAACGACCTGGCAGTGATCGACATCGGCCTAAAGAGCGAAGGCCGCGTGCCGCTTCGCGAATTCGCGATGCCGGGCCAGAAGGCCGACATCAACGTCGGTGACGAAGTCGAAGTCTATGTCGACCGCGTCGAAAACGCCAATGGCGAAACCATGCTGTCGCGCGACCGTGCTCGCCGCGAAGCCGCCTGGGACCGCCTGGAAGAAGAATTCAACAAGGAAGCCCGCGTCGAAGGCGTCATCTTCGGCCGCGTCAAGGGCGGCTTTACCGTCGACCTCGGCGGCGCCGTGGCGTTCCTTCCGGGTTCGCAGGTCGATATCCGCCCCGTGCGCGACGTCGGCCCGCTCATGGACCTGCCGCAGCCCTTCCAGATCCTGAAGATGGATCGCCGCCGCGGCAACATCGTCGTGTCGCGCCGCGCCATCCTCGAAGAAACGCGCGCCGAACAGCGCTCGGGCCTGATCATGAACCTCGAAGAAGGCCAGATCATCGAAGGCGCGGTCAAGAACATCACCGATTATGGTGCGTTCGTCGACCTCGGCGGCATCGATGGCCTGCTCCATGTCACCGACATGAGCTACAAGCGCGTCAACCACCCGAGCGAAGTCATCAACATCGGTGACACCGTCCGCGTCCAGATCATCCGCATCAACCGCGACACGCAGCGCATCAGCCTCGGCATGAAGCAGCTCGAAAGCGATCCGTGGGAAGGCGTCGCCGCCAAATACCCGGTCGGTGCGAAGCTGTCGGGCACCGTCACGAACATCACCGATTATGGTGCGTTCGTCGAACTCGAAGCCGGCATCGAAGGCCTCGTCCACGTCAGCGAAATGTCGTGGGTCAAGAAGAACGTCCACCCCGGCAAGATCGTCTCGACCAGCCAGGAAGTCGACGTCATCGTCCTCGAAGTCGACAGCGACAAGCGCCGCATCTCGCTCGGCCTCAAGCAGGCCCAGTCGAACCCCTGGGGCGCGTTCGCCGAAACCCACCCGGTGGGCTCGGTCGTCGAAGGCGAAGTCAAGAACGCGACCGAATTCGGTCTGTTCGTCGGCCTGCCGGGCGACGTCGACGGCATGGTTCACATGTCGGACATCGCTTGGGGCATCTCGGGCGAAGAAGCGCTGCACCTCCACCGCAAGGGCGAGGCCGTGCAGGTCGTCGTTCTCGACGTCGACGTCGAGAAGGAACGCATCAGCCTCGGCATCAAGCAGCTTGAAAAGGGTGCTCCGGCCGTTGGCGGCGGTGCCGCCGCTGCTGGCTCGGTGAAGAAGAACGACGTCGTTACCGTCACCGTCCTCGAAGTCCGCGACAACGGCCTCGAAGTCCAGGCTGGCGACGATGGCGCGACCGGCTTCATCAAGCGCGCCGACCTCGGCCGCGACCGCGACGAGCAGCGCGCCGAACGTTACCAGGTCGGCCAGAAGTTCGATGCGATGGTCATCGGCTTCGACCGCTCGAAAAAGCCGAACTTCTCGGTCAAGGCGATGCAGATCGCCGAAGAGAAGCAGGCTGTGGCTCAGTATGGCTCGTCGGACTCGGGTGCCTCGCTCGGCGACATCCTCGGCGAAGCGCTGAAGGCCGGCAAGAAGGATTAATTCCTCCTTCCGCGTCCACGCGAAACAAAAGGCCCGCAGAGTGTTCCTCTGCGGGCCTTTTTCTTTCGGTGATATATTTTGACCGGACAGTGATTCATGATACCTTCTCCGCGCGTTGGGAGGGGTCTCACGCAAAAGAATGGACCGGCAACGACCGGTTGCCTGCTTCGGCGGGAAATGCGTGATTGTATATAATAGGGGAAGCACCATGATCCGGTCAGAACTGGTTCAAAAGATCGCTAGCGAAAACAGCGATTTGCGTCTCGAGGAAGTCGAGCACATCGTCGACACTTTCTTCGATTCCATCGTAGACCAGCTCGCTGCGGGCGGCCGCGTCGAGCTGCGCGGCTTTGGCGCCTTCTCGACCCGTTCGCGCGAATCGCGCACGGGCCGCAACCCCCGAACGGGGGCGGCCGTCGACGTGAAGGCCAAAAACGTGCCTTATTTCAAACCGGGCAAGGAAATGCGCGAACGTCTGAACAGCTAAGACCGGGCGCCGCTCGGCGGCGCCGGTCCATTCCGGCCCATCAGTTCTTGAGCCGGTAGCCGGTCCGGAACATCGAGAAAATGATGCCGAGGCACAAAGCCAGGAATAGCGCCACCGCGCCCATGCTGACTTCGATCCCAACGTCGCCCTTGCCAAAGAAGGTCCAGCGGAACCCGCTGATCAGATAGACGACGGGATTGAACAGGGTGATCGTCCGCCACACTGCAGGCAACATGTCGAGCGAATAGAAAGCGCCGCCGAGGAAGGTCAGCGGATAGATCACCAGCATCGGGATCACCTGAAGCTGCTCGAAACTCTGCGCCCAGATACCGATGATGAAGCCGAACAGGCAAAAGGTCACCGCCATCAGGATCATGAAGGCCGCCATCAACAGCGGATGCGCGACCTGCACGTCGACGAACAGGTGCGCGGTCGCAAAAATGATCGATCCGATCACCACCGACTTCGTCGCCGCGGCGCCGACATAGGCGATCACCGTTTCGAGCGGCGACAGCGGCGCCGACAGCATCTCATAAATCGTCCCCGTCCATTTCGGCATATAGATGCCGAACGACGCGTTGCTGATGCTTTCGGTGAACATCGTCAGCATCATCAGCCCCGGCACGATGAACGCGCCATAGGGAACGTTGCTGACCTCGGTCATCCGGCTGCCGATCGCCGATCCGAAAACGACGAAATAAAGCGCGGTGGTGATCACCGGCAGCATCAAGCTGGTCCAGAAGGTGCGCCCGAAGCGCGCCATTTCAAAGGCATATATCGCGCGCACACCGCGCCAGTTCGCGGTCATGCGGCTTCTCCCTTTGTACCGTTCGAGTCATGCACCAGCCCGACGAAAATATCCTCGAGCGAACTTTGCCGCGTGTGCAGGTCCTTGAACTGGACCCCGATGTCGGTCATCCGCCGCAGCAGCGACGGCACGCCCGTCGCCTCGGCGCGGCTGTCGAACTCATAGACCAGCTCGTTGCCCTCGCCCGCGAGCGCCAGTTTCCACTGCGCCAGCTCGTCGGGAATCGCCGTCAGCGGCTCGGCGAGGTTGAGCGTTAGCGTCTTGCGGCCCAATTTCTTGATCAGCTCGTCCTTCTGCTCGACCAGGATCAGCCGGCCGCCGGTAATCACTCCGACGCGGTCGGCCATTTCCTCGGCCTCCTCGATATAATGTGTGGTGAGGATGATCGTGACGCCGCGCTCGCGCAGCCCGCGCACCATGTTCCACATGTCGCGGCGGAGCTCGACGTCGACACCAGCGGTCGGTTCGTCGAGGAACAGGATTTCGGGTTCGTGGCTGAGCGCCTTGGCGATCATCACGCGGCGCTTCATGCCGCCTGACAATTCCATGATTTTCGACGTGCGCTTGTCCCACAAAGACAGGTCGCGCAGCAGCTGCTCGATGAATGCCGGGTTGCGCGGCTTGCCGAACAATCCGCGCGAGAAGGTCACAGTCGCCATCACCGTCTCGAACGCGTCGGTGTGCAGTTCCTGCGGCACCAGCCCGATCATCGTCCGCGCGGCGCGATAATCGCGCGCATGGTCGTGCCCGGCGACGGTCACCGTCCCCGCGCTCGCGGTCACGATCCCGCAGACGATACTGATCATCGTCGTCTTGCCCGCGCCATTCGGCCCGAGCAGCGCGAAAATCTCGCCCTTGTTGATGGTGAGGTCGACATCGCTCAGCGCTGTGTGACCGCTTTTATAGGTTTTTCCGAGGCCGGAAATTTCAAGGACCGCTGTCATCCCCTGCCTCTAGCCGAGCGGCCGGACGGCGTGAAGCGGCAAACATCGCTTGACCTCCACCCGTCCATCGGCTTGACCCACCTCAGCGTGCGGACGTGGCGAAATCGGTAGACGCAGCAGACTTAAAATCTGCCATCCTCTGGATATGCGGGTTCAAGTCCCGCCGTCCGCACCAGTCAGGAAATCGGGCGTCACACCCGCCGCTTCCCAATAGGCCGCCATCCCCATCTCTTCGCACAAGCGCAGGAAGCGCGGATGCGCGCGGAGATCGGCGGTCACCGGCAGGAACAGCATCTGCGTGACGCGGCGATGCTGGTCGGTGATCGACGGATCGGATGCTGTCTTGTGGACGCCCACGCTGACCGGCCCGCGGCGCAGCAGATAGCCCTCGGCAACCCGCAGCGCGACATCGGCCTCGCCCAGTCCGGCGAGGTGCATCACCGCCGCCAGCCCCTGCGCCGGCCCCTGCTCCGCCGACCGAAGATTGCGCTCGACCGCTTGCGCGTGCAGCGCCCTGTCATCGAGCTCGGCGAGCGATGAGAGCGTCAGTTCGAGCGTCGCTAGCACCGGCGGCGGCACGTCGGGCCGCGCCGGTGCGTCGGCGAGTTGCTGGATCGCCTGCCGAACGCGGCCGGTGAAGGCCAGGCTCCACAGCCGCGCGAACCAGATAGCCGGATGCCGCGGCCACAATGTCATGCCGCGATCACTCAACCCGGTCCATCGCAGCCAGCTGATCGGTCGACCAGAGCTGGTAGACTTGTTTGTAGTGCAAGGTCGCGGCCAGCGGCTCGATCGCGATCAACCGGCTGCTGATGGCGGCGGCGGCACCCGGCCGGCCGGTCGCCATTTCCAGCATGCACAGGTCATGCGCCGCAACGATATCGTCCGGGCTCTCTTCCAGCGCCGCGATCAATTTCGGGCGGCGTGCGGTCCAGTCTCCGAACAGCGGAGGCAGACCGATCAGCGCGGTGCGCGCATGCGGCTGCGCGGGGTCGATCGCCAACGCATGCGCAGCGGCGCCCTCGCATTCGCGGACGAGGTCGGCACACAGGTCGAGGTCGGCATATTCGGCGCCGTTCCGCAGGATCAGCGCAAGCATCCCGTGCACGTCGGCGCGCGACGGCGTCGCGGCAGCCGCAGCCCGCAACTGGGACAGCGCGGCCTGATCGACGAACGGCGCGCCCAGCTTCCAGCTCTGCCAGCCGGCATCGATCGCGTGTGAAACAAGTTCGCCGTCGTCGGCAATCAGCAGCGCATAGCCCGCTCCAGGAACCGTCTCGACGCGCAAGGCATCGCCCGCCGCCGCGCCCAACGCCCGGCGAAGCCCCGCGATCGCCCGGTTCAGGCTGTCGTCCCCGACGATCGTGCCCTTCCAGCATCGCGCGAGCAGGTCGTCGCGCGCGACCAGGCGGCCGGGCGCCTCGGCCATCGCGACCAGCACCTGCATCATGCGGGGCTCGACGACCGCCTTGCCCCCTGCCCCCCGGATGCTTCGCATCGACGGGCTGATCGTCGCGCCGCCCAGCGAGAAGTCGGGGCGCGGCGCCAGATTGTTCGGATCAAGCGGCTCCGTCGACACGCCGTCAGCCCCTTCCAATCGTCATGGAATCATCGGTTCTCCATCATGGCCCTGCCTGTGCCCTCCTGACAAGATGCGGGAAAGCCGACGGGGTGATTTATGCAAGGACATTCGATCTCGAAGACAAGCGCTCTAACGCTGATCTTGCTCATGTCGTCCTGCGGCGGCGACTCGTCGTCAGGCGGCGGCAGCGCAGTCGTGGTGCCGCCGCCGGCACCGGCCCCCACGCCGCCACCGCCGCCTCCGCCAGCCGCAACCTATGTCGGTGCGGTCTATGCCGGTACGAACAATAACGGCCCCGGCGGCAATTGGGTGGTCGGCTTCGGTCGCCGCGCCGACGGAACGCTCGTTCCTCTCGATCTCTACGAAACCGGCGGCGTCGGCCGCGCGAGTTCCTCCTCAACGCCGCCGCGGCTCAATTCGCTGATCGCCGAGGATTCGATCATCGCGGTGAACGATCGCTTCCTGCTCGTCGTCAACGCCGGGTCGAACGACGTCACAAGCTTTCGTATCAACAGCGATTACAGCCTGTCGCGTGTCGACGTCGAACCGAGCGGCGGCACCGCCCCGATCAGCCTCGCCCATCGCAATGGCGTCGTCTATGTCGCCAACGCCGATGAAGACGGTAGCTTTACCGCGCCACCGAACCAGAGCGGCAATATCACCGCGATGACGATCGATCCCGCGACCGGCGCGCTAACCCGTATCGCGGGCTTTTCGCTCAGCCTGCGCGGCCGCCCTTCGGACCTGGAGGCGACGCCCGACGGCAGCTGGCTTCTCGTCTCTTCGCTTAACGCGGCTTCACCACAGCTTCCGCAGCCGACCGCCGCCGAAATATCGAGCTTCCGGCTTCAGGGCGATGGCACCCTCGCCGCAGCGCCGGCGGGCACGGGGATGTCGACGCAGATCGGCAATGCTGCGGGCCGCAACCTGCCCAACGCGATCGGGATCGAGACATGGGCCACGGGCGGACGCCAGTTCGCCATCGCCGCCGAAGCGCGAACGGTGTCGTCGACGGGGGTTCCCTCGGCAACCTTCGCGACGGTGCAGACGGCTTCGGTCTCGACCTGGGAAATCGCCGCCGACGGCAGTTTCCTTCCGCGCTCGCAGGACTTCATGCTCGGCCCGACGATGACTTCGGGACCTCTCCAGGCCGGTTTCCTTGTCTATTCGCCGATTTACTCGACCTTCTGGGTCAACACCACTGCGGGCGCAACAATATCGGGCTATGGGCTGAACGCCGACGGCAGCATTTCGGTCAATAGCGTCAACGGCATCGTCGCCAGAGGCATCGCGGTCGATCCCGCCGCCGCCAGTCCGCTCGCGAATGCCGATGGATTTTCCGACATGGCGATCAGCGCCGACGGCCGCTGGCTCTACCAGCTCGTCGGGCTCAAGGGCCGCGTCGACGTCTATGAGATCGACACGTTGGTCGCGACGAATATCGCGCGCCGCCAGCAGGCCACGACCGGCCTCCTCCCGATGGACAATCTGCAGGGGCTCGTTTCGATCGGCGGTTGATCGGCGGATATAGGGCATGGCCTTGCGCCGCGCACCGTCCTACTATGCTGCGCAATGCGCTTCGTCCGTCCCGCCGCCGCTCTGTTGCTCACCGCATCGCTACCGTTCGCGCTCGCCAGTTGCGGCCTGTTCGGCGAACGCGGCCCGGTGAAAATCGCCGCCATCGGCCCCATCAATGCCGCCGCCTCCCCCCTGAATGGCGAATTGTCCGCCGCCAACGCCGCCCTGCTCGACGCGACCTCGCAAGGGCTCGTCAGCTATGACGGCGAGGGACAGATCGACACCGGCCTTGCTGACCGCTGGACCGTCACCACCGACGGGCGCAGCTATATCTTCCGCCTGCGCGAAGCCAAATGGACGAGCGGGCGCAAGGTCACGGCCGAGGATGTCGCCGCGATCCTGCGCTCCTATCTCGCCCCCGCGAGCCGTCACGTCCTGAAAAGCGATTTTCCCGAGATCGAAACGATCAAGGCGATGACCGACACGGTGATCGAGATCCGCCTTGCGGTGCCGCAACCCGGGATTCTCGAACTTCTCGCCCAGCCGTCGATGGCGATCGTCAACAAGGGTATGGGCTGGGGACCGATGCGCCCGCGCAAGATCGGCCGCGCGGTGCTGCTCTCGCCCGTTCCCGATCCGCTCGCCGAGGACCCGGAGGCGGCCGAAGCCGCAGCTAATGATCCTGCCGCCTCGATCGAACTCACCGGCACGACGCCGCAAGGCGCGCTCGCGCGCTTCAAGAATGGCTATGCCGATGGCGTCATCGGCGGTCGTTTTTCGACCCTGCCCTATTTCGCGGCGTCGAATATCGGTCGCTCGCGCCTTGTCGTCGACCCCGTCCCCGGCCTGTTCGGCCTCTCCTTCGTCCGCGCCGAGGGTTTCCTCGCGACCGACGCCAATCGCGACGCGCTTGTCCGCGCGATCCGGCGCGAGCGATTGGTCGAGGCGTTCGGCCTGTCCGAATGGCAGCCGCAGGTCACGCTCCGCCCATCGCTCTACGCGCGCGATAGCGGCCCCGCGCCGCTCGTCCCCGTCTGGGCCGAATATGACGAGGCTTCGCGGATTGCGCAGGCGAAGCGCGCCGTCGATGCCTGGCGCGGCGCCGGACGCGAAATCGAGCCGCTGCGCATCGCCGTCCCCGACACCCCCGGCGGCCGCATCCTTTTCGCCTATGTGTCCGCCGATTTCAAAGCGATCGGCGTGCCGAGCCGCCGCGTTCCCATGGCTTCAACCGCCGACCTTCGCCTGATCGACGAAGTCGCGCCGAACGACGATGCCCTATGGGCGCTCCGCCGCCTGTCGTGCCGGCGCGATACGCTCTGCAACCGCGAAGCACAGGAACTGATCGACCAAGCGACGGCCAACATCGATGCCGGCCAGCGCCGCGTGCAGGTGAGCGAGGCCGAGGCGGTTCTTGCCCGCTACGCCCCCTTCATCCCGCTCGCGACGCCGCTTCGCTGGTCGGTCGCGTCGCAGCGCCTGACGGGCCTCCGCGCCAACGGCCGCGCGCAACACCCATTGAATCATGTGATTGCCTTACCTAACTAATACAGCGGCGCTGCAACTTCGAGCGCTTTTGAAAGGACCCCGATGGCCCCTTCGACGCCCCCCGACGCGATCTTCGACGCGCTGATCTCGAATCGCAACGATCCTGCTGCGCTGCGCAAGCGCGTCGAGACGCTGGAAATCCTGCTCGAACGCAGCTTCGTCATCCCCGGGATCAACCGCCCGGTCGGCCTCGACGCGATCGTCGGCCTTGTCCCCGTCGTCGGCGACGTGATCGCCGCGACGATGGGCGCCTACCTCATCTGGGAAGCGCGCAATCTCGGCATGCCGAAGTGGAAGATCTGGCGCATGGTCGGCAATCTCGGTGTCGACACCGCGCTCGGCGCGATCCCGCTCGTCGGCGATGCGTTCGACCTTTTCTTCCGCTCGAACACGCGCAATCTCAAGATCATCAAGAAGCATCTCGACAAGCATCACCCGGGCACGATGATCATCGACCAATAGGCGCTTCGTCATCTTCCCTTGGGGTGTCTAATGCTGCTAGCACAGCGCCTCCACACCCCAGGGGAGACTATTGAATGATCCGCGCCAGCCTTGCCGCGCTTGCCCTCAGCTGTTCGATCACCGCCGTTGTTGCGGCCGCGCCACAAGACAAGGACCCGTACCTCTGGCTCGAGGATATCGAGGGCGCGAAGGCGCTCGACTGGGTCAAAAAGGAAAATGCGGCCACCGACAAGCTGATCACGAGCCGTCCGGGGTTCGAGGCCGACCGCAAGCGCGCGCGCGAAATCCTCGACGACGATCGCCAGATCGCCGAGCCCGGCGAAGTGATGGGCGACACGATCACCAATTTCTGGCGCGACGCGAACAATCCGCGCGGAATCTGGCGCCAGAGCCCGCTCGACGCCTATCTCGCCGGCAAGCCCGTCTGGACGACGCTCATCGACGTCGACGCGCTCGGCAAGGCCGAGAAGCAGAGCTGGGTGTGGCACGGCGCCGACTGCCTTGCCCCCGATTACACGCGCTGCCTCGTCTCGGTGAGCCCCGGCGGTACCGACGCCGACGTGGTGCGCGAATGGGATCGCACAACCAAGAGCTTCGTCGATGGCGGCTTCGCGCTGCCGCAGGCGAAGAGCAGCGTGACATGGGAAGACGCCGACACCTTGCTCGTCGCGACCGACTATGGCGAAGGCAGCATGACCGCATCGGGCTATCCGCGCGTCGTCAAGCGATGGAAGCGCGGCACCCCGCTCGCGTCGGCGGTGACGGTGGCCGAGGGCGAACATGAAGATGTCGGGATGAACGTCTTTGCGCTCGTCGACGGCGGCAAGCGCTGGCCGATGATCAGCCGCGGCAAGACCTTTTACACCACCGATTACCTGATTCGCGGCGTCAGCGGGGACAGCTATCATTCGACGATCATTCCCGACACCGCGAGCGTCCGCGACGTGCTGGGCGGCCAGGCCATCGTGTTCCTCAACAAGGATTTCGGCGAGGGTTTCCCGGCCGGCTCGCTGATCTCGCTGTCGCTCGACGACATGTCGGCCGACCGGCAGGTGCCGATCATCCCGGTCATGGCACCGACGAAGGCGCAGGCGATCGAGGATGTCTCGGCGACCGACAATATCCTGTGGGTCAAGGCGCTCGACGATGTTGAGGGCAAGCTCTTCGCGCTGCGCCAGGATCAGCCGAATGGTCGCTGGAGCCAGAAAGAGGTCCCCCTCACCCCCAACGCCACCGTCAACATCGCGGGCACGATCGGCAAGCGCGACACGATCTTCGCGAGCGCCGAGACGATGCTGATGCCGCCGACGCTTTACGCCGTGTCCGAAACCGCCGCGCCGCAAGCGGTGCAGAGCCTGCCCGCGACCTTCGACGCCAAGGACATGAGCGTCGAAAAGCGTTTCGCAACGTCGACGGACGGCACGAAAATCCCCTATTTCATCGCGCGCAAGAAGGGCACGACCGGTCCTGTCCCCGCGCTCGTCCACGCCTATGGCGGCTTCCGCTCGGCGCAGACGCCGGGTTATCTGACCGGCCAGCCGTACCGCGCCGGGCCGCTCGGGCTGTTCTGGGTCGAGGACGGCAACGCCTATGTCCTCGCCAACATTCGCGGCGGCGGCGAATATGGCCCCGCCTGGCACGATGCGGCGCTCCGTGAAAAGCGCCAGAACAGCTTCGACGACCTTCACGCAGTCGCCGAGGATCTGGTAAAGACCGGGGTCAGCGCGAAAGGCAAGATCGCGATCTCGGGCCGCTCGAACGGCGGCGTCCTCGTCGGCGCGGCGATGACGCAGCGCGCCGACCTTTATGGGGCGGTGATCTCGGGCTCGCCGATCAAGGATATGTGGCGCTACGACAAGATGCTCGCGGGCGCCTCGTGGGTTGCCGAATATGGCGATCCCGACGTGCCCGAGGATTGGGCCTTCCTGTCGAAATATTCGCCCTATCACAACATCCGCAAGGGCGTGAAATACCCGCCGATCTTCCTCTATCTTTCGACCAAGGACGACCGCGTCCACCCCGGTCACGCGCGCAAATTTGCCGCGCGGCTGATGGAGAATGGCAACCGCGTCTATTATCACGAATATCTGGAGGGCGGCCATTCGGTCGGCGCCGACCATGCCGAGGACGCGGTGCGCGCCGCGATGCTCCACGGCTTCCTGACGCGTGAACTGGTCGAAAAGAAATAGGGACTAGAGGCGCTTCGCCATCGGAATATCGTCCTCGACCGTCCCGTCGGCAAGGACGACCCGCTCGGCGAAGCGCCCTTCCTCTACAAAACCCAGCCGCGCATAAAGGCGGATCGCCGCCTCATTGCCCGAGCGCGATACGAGTTCGAGCCGGTTCACGCCGGGATGCTCGGCCGCGATCGCATCGAACAGCGCCGCGAAAAGCCGCGACCCGACGCCCCTGCCCTGCGCCAGCGGGGACACCGCGACGGTCAGGTCGGTCATGACATGCGCAAACTGGCGCGGCTCCATCCGAACGCAATGGACGACGCCAAGGAGCGCGTCGCCGTCGAACGCACCGAGCGCGACGCCGCTTTGTGCGCGGGTGATCACCGCATCGGCGTAAGCGACCGAAAATTCGTCGGGCTCGCGCGCCAATCCGGACCCCGGCACCGCAGCGACCTGTCGCAGCAGCGCCAGCACCGCTGCGCCATCGCCGGTCTGGAGCGCCCGGATGTCGATCCCGTCCGTCATCGTATCTGCCTCTTCTCCAGCTTCCGCGCCAGCGTCCGCCGGTGCATGCCGAGCCGGCGCGCGGTCTCGGATATGTTGAAGTCGGTTTCGACCAGCACCTGGTGGATATGCTCCCACTCGACCGTCTTGATCGACGACTGGCGGTCGCCCACCGGCGTTTCGGCATTGCCGTCGGTGCGGTCGAACGCCGCCTCGATATCATCGGTGTTCGACGGCTTGGCGAGATAATAGGAGGCGCCGAGCTTGATCGCCTCGACCGCCGTCGCGATGCTCGCGAACCCCGTCAGCACGACGATCCGCATCGCCGCATCGGCGGCGCGGAGCGTCTGCACGCAGGCGAGCCCCGACGCGCTGCCGAGCTTCAGGTCGACGACCGCATAGCCCGGCCGGAACGCCTGCAAATGCGCGTCCATCTCTTCGGGACCATGCGCGACCCGCACGTCATAACCGCGCCGCTCGAACGAGCGCTTCAGCGTCCGCGCGAACGCTTCGTCATCCTCGACGATCAGCAATTGCCGCCCATCTTTCTTGGCGTCGGTCATGCTTTCTCTCCGCTCTCGCGCGCAAGCGACGAAATGGGCAGGAAAATCCGCACCAGCGCGCCGCCTTCGTCGCGATTGGACACGCTGGCGCCGCCGCCGAGCTTGCGCAGCACATTGACGAGCAGAAACAGGCCCAGCCCGCCGCCGGGGCGTCCCTTGGTCGAGCGATAGGGCTGGCCGAAATTCTCCAGCATTTCGGGGCTGAAGCCCGGTCCGCGATCGGCGATTTCGATCACCAGCATGTCACCGTCGCGCGAGGTCGTAAAGCTCGTCCAGTCGGGCGACACCTCGGCCGCATTGTCGAGCACATTGCCGATCACCTGGCGCAGCGCGGGGTCCGATACGATCGCGACGTCGGCGCCGAAGCGGTCGTTGAATTCGACCGTGTCCGGCCGGCGCACCGCGCGCGTGTGCGACACGATCTCGTTGAACGCCGCGCGCATCGTCGTGAGCTGCGGCGCCTCGCCGCGCGCCTCGCCCGCCGACATCAGGATGCCGCTGACGATCGCCTTGCAGCGCTGCACCGCGGTGTCCATGTCGGCGAGATCTTCCTGCATCTCGCGATCCTTCGCGAGGCGCGGCGCCGCTTTCCAGTCACCGATCAGCACCGATAGCGTCGACAACGGTGTCCCGAGTTCGTGTGCCGCGCCTGATGCGAGCAAGCCCATGCGCACGATATGGTCCTCCTCCGCCGCACGCTGGCGGCTCGCCGCGAGCGCCGCGTCGCTGTCGCGCAGGTTGCGGCTGATCCGCGTCACGAAGGCGACGAGCAGCACCGCGATCAGCAGGAAACAGACGAAGCTGCCCTGCAGATAAAGCTCCATCGGATCAGCGGCATAGGCGGGCGGCAGCACGAGCGGCGTCGGATCGACGCGCAGCGCCGCGAGCGCCGCCAACGCCGCGGCGACGATCGCCCACGACGATCGCGGCGTCAGCAGGATCGCGCCGATCACCACCTGCAGCAGGAACAGCGAGGCAAAGGGATTGTCTAGCCCGCCGCTATGATGGAGCTGCCAGCCGAGCGCGGCTACGTCGAACAGCAGCACTGCGGTCAGCTCGGCATTGGTCACCGCGCGCCCGCGGCGGAGCAACGCGATGCTCGCGAAGTTGATCGCGATCAGCACCATGATTGCCGCGAGCAGGGGGGCACCCGGAAGCGATATGCCCATCGGCCCGCTGACGATCCCGATCGTCGCCAGCTGTCCCCCGACCGCAATCCAGCGCAGCTGGATCAGCAGCGTCATGTTGCGGCGCCCGGCGGGGGCCCGGACGGGCGCGGCCGGCAGGATGGTCGGGCTGGTCATCAATCGCGGATACGCCACAGCCGCCATGCAAAAAAGAGGCTGAGCGCACAAAGCGCAAACCAGGTCAGCGCATAGACGAGATGATTGTCGGGAAAGCGCACGACGGTCAGCCCGCCGACGGGATAGCCGCCGGGGTTCGGTGTGCTGTCGGCATCGACAAAATAAGGGGCGGCGTTGCGCAGCCCCCGCGCCTTCGCAATTGCCGCGACATCGCGCGAAAACCAGCGATCGGCCGCCGGATCGTTCGAACGAAGGAAGGCGCCTTCGGGCTCGGTCACGCGCAACAGTCCGGTTACGCTCACCGCGCCCGCGGCATTGCCCGCCGCCCGCGCCGCCGGATCGCGCCGGTCCTTGGGCACGAAGCCGCGATTGACGAGCAGCGTGAAGCCCGGGGTTTCGAGGGGAGTCAGAACCCAATAGCCGGGACCGCGATCGGTCACGGCCTGAACCAGCGTCTCGCGATCATGTCGAAACTGCCCGGTTGCCGTTACACGTCGATAGGCGTCATTCTTTGCGTCGACCGCGTCCCATGCAGCCCGCCCCGGAGCCGCCACCGGCTTCGCATGGATGCGCGCATCGACAGCAGCGACCAGCTCATGCTTCCACGCGCGCCGCTCGACCTGCCAGACGCCGAGCATCGCGAGGCCGATCGCCGCGATCAGCGCCGCGGCGGCAAAAGCGCCGCGGCGGGTGCGCGTCACGGTACCTGTCTCGCGTCCTCGTGCGACATCGGCATCATGTTGGTGTTGAGATGGTGCATCACCCACAGCGAGCCCGCGAGCATGATCACGACGACGATGATGGTGAAGACCAGCGAGGTCAGCGACCAGCCGCCCTCGGCCTTTGGCGTCATATGGAGGAAATAGACCATATGGACGACGATCTGGACGACCGCGAAGCCCATGATGATCGCGCCCGTGGCGGCAGCGCTGAGCGGCATCGTCATCACCAGCCAGAAGGGAATGGCGGTCAGGATCACCGACAGCACGAAACCGATGACATAGTCGCGCATCGAGGCGTGCGGCATCTCGATCTCGTCGTGACCGTGCGCAGCGTGAGGATCGGCGCTCATCGCAGCACTCCCATCAGATAGACAAAGGTGAAGACGCCGATCCAGACGACGTCGAGGAAGTGCCAGAACATCGACAGGCACATGACGCGGCGCTTGTTCGCCGCGATCAACCCGTGCTTCGACAGCTGGACCATCAGCGTGACGAGCCAGATGATACCGAAGGTCACGTGCAGCCCGTGCGTGCCGACGAGCGTGAAGAAGCTCGACAGGAAGGCGCTGCGCTGCGGCCCCGCACCGATTTCGATAAGATGGTGGAATTCGTAAAGCTCGATCCCGAGGAAGGCGAGCCCGAACAGCCCGGTGATCGCGAGCCACAGCTGGACGCCCTTCACCTTGCCCTGCTGCATCTGCAGCACCGCAAAGCCATAGGTGATCGACGAGAAGAGCAGCATCGCGGTGTTGAGCGCGATGAGCTTCAGGTCGAACAGATCCTTCGGCGACGGCCCCGCGGCATAGCTGCCGCCGAGCACGGCATAGCAGGCAAAGAGGATCGCAAAGATGAGGCAGTCGCTCATCAGATAGATCCAGAAGCCCAGCATCGTGCTGTGCCCCTCGGGATGCGCATGCTCGTCGAGGTCGTAGAACTGGACGGGTTCGTCGGCGGTGATGGTCTTGGCACTCATCGGATCAGGCTCCGGCCGCCAGCTGGCGGGTGCGCGCTTCCTCGACCGCGGTGACCGTCGCCGCCGGGATGTCGAAATCGCGCTTGTAGTTGAAGGTGTGATAGATCGCGCCGACCACCGTCGCGGCAAAGCTCAGCGCCACCAGCCACCAGATATGCCAGACCAGCGCGAAACCCATGACGAGGCAGAAGCCCGACAGGATCATCCCCGTGCCGGTGTTGCTCGGCATATGGATGTCGCGATAGCCATCGACCGGCCGCTGATGCCCGCGCTTCTTCATGTCATACCACGCGTCGAGGTCGTGGATCACCGGCGTGAAGGCGAAATTATAGTCGGGCGGCGGCGAGCTGGTCGCCCATTCGAGCGTGCGGCCGTCCCACGGATCGCCGCCCGTCGTGTCGCGCAGTTCCTTGCCGCGCCAGATGCTGACACCGAACTGGACCAGCATCGCACCGATGCCCGCGGCGACGATCAGCGCGCCGATGCCCGCGATCACGAACCAGATTTGCAAGCTCGGGTCGTCGAACACGCGCATCCGGCGGGTCACGCCCATCAGGCCGAGGATATAGAGCGGCGTGAAGGCGACCCAGAAACCGACGACCCAGCACCAGAAGCTGATCTTGCCCCAGAAGACGTCGAGCTTGTAGCCGAACGCCTTGGGCCACCAGTAGTTGATCGCCGCGAACAGGCCGAACAGCACGCCGCCGATGATCACGTTATGGAAGTGCGCGATCAGGAACAGCGAGTTGTGCAGCACGAAGTCGGCGGGCGGCACCGCGAGCAGCACGCCGGTCATGCCGCCGATGACGAAGGTCAGCATGAAGGCGATCGTCCACATCATCGGCAATTCGAACCGGATGCGGCCGCGATACATGGTGAAGAGCCAGTTGAAGAGCTTGGCCCCTGTCGGGATCGAGATCACCATCGTCGTGATGCCGAAGAAGCTGTTGACGCTCGCCCCCGACCCCATGGTGAAGAAGTGGTGCAGCCAGACAATGTACGACAGGATGGTGATGCACACCGTCGCATAGACCATCGACGTATAGCCGAAGAGCTTCTTGCCCGAGAAGGTCGAGGTGACTTCCGAATAGACGCCGAACAGCGGCAGCACGAGGATGTAAACCTCGGGGTGACCCCAGATCCAGATGAGGTTCACATACATCATCGGCGACCCGCCGAGATCGTTGGTGAAGAAATTGGTGCCGGCGTAACGGTCGAGCGTCAGAAGCGCGAGCGTCGCGGTCAGGATCGGGAAGGACGCGACGATCAGGATGTTCGAGCAGAGCGAGGTCCAGGTGAAGACGGGCATCTTCATCAGGCCCATGCCCGGCGCGCGCAGTTTCAGGATCGTGACGATCAGGTTGATGCCCGACAAGGTCGTGCCCACCCCGGCTATCTGTAAGCCCCAGATATAATAATCGACGCCGACATTCGGGCTGTAAGCGATCCCCGACAAGGGCGGATAGGCAAGCCAGCCGGTCTGCGCATATTCGCCGACGAACAGCGAGATCATCGTCAGCACCGCGCCCGACGTCGTCATCCAGAAGCTGAAATTGTTGAGGAAGGGAAAGCTGACGTCGCGCGCGCCGATCTGCAGCGGCACGATATAGTTCATCAGGCCGGTGATGAACGGCATCGCGACGAAGAAGATCATGATCACGCCGTGCGCGGTGAACACCTGGTCATAATGATGCGGCGTCAGATAGCCTTCGGACCCGCCGAACGCGAGGGCCTGCTGCAGGCGCATCATGATCGCATCGGCAAAGCCGCGCAGGAACATGATGAGCCCGAGGATCATGTACATGATCCCGATGCGCTTGTGGTCGACGGTGGTGAACCATTCGGTCCACAAATAGCCCCAGAGGCGGAATTTGGTGATCAGGCCAAGCACGGCGAGGCCGCCAAGGACGACGCCGATGAAGGTGACGACGAGGATCGGCTCGTGCAGCGGCAGCGCCTCGAGCGACAGCTTGCCGAGGATCGGACCGGTTTCGGGTGCGGGATGCGGGATGCTCATGAGGATCTCGGGCTCGTTCAGGACAGCGGGCGGTCGGCGGCGGCGGGTGCGCGCAGCGCGGTGCGTTCGGGCTTCGAGGGATGCGGAAGGCCCTCGCCCTTCAGTTTTGCGGGTGCCACCGGCTTTGCGTCGGGGCGGTCGTTCGACATCACCGGCGAGCTGCAATAGGCCGCGACATAGCGCATGCTCCAGCGGGCGGCATCGACGGTGCCGCGCGCTGCGAACTTGTCATAAGTGACCTGCCGGACGTTGCCGATGCCCGCGATGCCCGCGCCGCCCTTGGCGTCGAGCGCCATCATGTCGTGCATGCACATCTTGCCGGGCTCGACGCACATGTTGACGACGGCGTCGAACAGCTGCGGATCGCTTGCGGCGAAGCGGCGGACCGGTTCCTTGTGCGTCGGCTTTTCGAGCTTCAGATAGGCATCGCGGCTGAGGTCGCCTTCGGACGAGGCTTTCGCTTCGGCGACCCATTTGTCGAACTCGCTCGCGGGCAGGCTCTTCACCGCAAAGCGCATATTCGAAAAGCCCCAGCCCGAATAATTGGCCGAGAAGCCTTCGTAAGTGCCGGTCTTGTCGAAGACGCCGTGCAGCTTGGTTTCCATGCCGGGCATTGCGTAAATCTGCCCCGCGAGCGCGGGCACGTAAAAGCTGTTCATCACCGACGAGGAGGATATGCGGAACCGCACCGGCCGGTTCACCGGCAGCGCCAGTTCGTTCACCGTCGCCAACTGCTGTTCGGGGTAGATGAACAGCCATTTCCAGTCGAGCGCGACCACCTGCACGTCGAGCGGCTTGACCTCGGCCGCGACCGGCTGGCCCGGCCCCGTCCGCGCGAGCGGGCGGTACGGGTCAAGCAAATGCGTCGCGACCCACGTCACCGCGCCAAGGCAGATGATGATGAGCAGCGGCGCCGACCAGATGACGAGCTCGAGCTGCGTCGAATGGTCCCAGTCGGGCTTGTACGTCGCCTCCTTGTTCGACGCGCGATATTTCCACGCGAAGAAGATCGTCAGCGCCATCACCGGCACGATGACCAGCAGCATCAGCACGGTCGACAGGACGATCAGGTCGCCCTGCTGGCGCGCGACGTCGCCGGCGGGATCGAGCACGATCAACCCGCAACCCGAAAGCATGGGCAGCGCGGCGAGCAGCGGCAAAAGCCGCAATCGGGCGAGAAAACGGGGGAGATTGCTTGGCATGATGCGCGCCTAGGCCTCCTTTGTTGCACTGCACATAGGACATTTTGTCCAATCCCGCGACCGCTCATCATCGCGCAGGGGCATTTTCATTCCGGGCGATTTTGCCCTATGACCGACTCGTGCCGCCGCATCTTGTCTTGCGGAGGGCGCCAGCTCAAGGATTGTTACCATGGCTGCCGATACTGTGCCCACCACCGAGGTCGAACGCGACGCCCGCGCCCTCCATGACGACGGCCACCGCATCGACCCTGCCGAGATCGCGATCGGCGTCATCATCGGCCGCACCTCCGAATTCTTCGACTTCTTCGTCTATGCGATCGCGTCGGTGCTGGTGTTCCCCAAGCTGGTCTTCCCGCACCTCGACCCGCTGACCGGCACGCTCTGGTCGTTCGCGATTTTCGCCCTCGCCTTCCTTGCGCGCCCCGTCGGCACGATCATCTTCACCGCGATCGACCGCGCCTATGGCCGCGGTGCGAAGCTCACCATCGCGCTGTTCCTGCTCGGCGGCTCAACCGCTGCGATCGCCTTCGTCCCCAGCTATGAATCGGCCGGCATCGGCGCGGCGTTGCTGCTCGCGCTCTTCCGCATGGGCCAGGGCGTCGCGCTCGGCGGCTCGTGGGACGGCCTCGCGTCGCTGCTCGCAATCAACGCGCCCGAGAAGAAGCGCGGCTGGTATGCGATGATCCCGCAGCTCGGCGCGCCTCTCGGCCTGATCGTCGCCAGCCTGCTCTTCATGTTCCTGATCGCGGCGCTGCCGGCCGAGGATTTCCTCGCCTGGGGCTGGCGCTATCCCTTCTTCGTCGCCTTCGCGATCAACGTCGTCGCGCTCTTCGCGCGGCTGCGCATCGTCGTGACCCCCGAATATGCCGAATTGTTCGAGAACCGCGCGCTCGAGCCCGCGCCGCTGCTCGAAACGGTGCGGTCGGAATGGAAGACGATCGTCGTCGGCACCTTTGCTCCGCTCGCCAGCTTCGCCATGTTCCACATGGTCACCGTCTATCCGTTGTCGTGGGTCTTCCTTTTCACCGACGAAACCCCGGTGCGCTTCCTGATGATCGAGGCGATCGCCGCGGTCGTCGGCGTTGGATCGATCATCGCCTCGGGCATTCTCGCCGACCGTATCGGCCGCCGCACCTTGCTCGGCGCCACCGCCGCCGCCATCGCTGCGTTCAGTGGTTTCGCGCCGCAGCTGCTCGATGCGGGCGAGTTCGGCGAGGCGACCTTCATGATTCTCGGCTTCGCATTGCTCGGCCTGTCGTTCGGCCAGTCGTCGGGCGCGCTCTCGTCGAACTTCCAGCCGCGCCACCGCTACACCGGCTCGGCCTTCACCTCCGACCTCGCTTGGCTGTTCGGCGCCGGCTTCGCGCCGATGATCGCGCTCTGGCTTTCGAGCCAGTTCGGGCTGATCGCGGCGGGCGCCTATCTGCTGTCGGGCGCGGTCGTGACGCTCGTCGCGCTTTGGCTCAACCGCGAGCTCGCCAGCACGATCGACTAAGGCTCACAGGCCGGGGGCTGCCGCAGACCCCCAGCCGCCTTGTCCAAGGCGCGGTTTGACCACCGACTCGATCGCCCGCTGCCCTGATGCGCAACCGGTTCGCGACCGCCGCGTTCCTTTTGCATGTTCATGACCGATCTCTTCGCATGACACCGCGCTGGCCTTCGGTCCTGTGGGTCGTTCGCCACGGCCAGAGCGCGGGCAATGTCGCGCGCGATGCGGCGGACGCCGCGGGCGACCTCCGCATTGCGCTCGACCACCGCGACGTCGATGTCCCGCTTTCGGCGTTGGGCGAAGAACAATCGCGCGCGCTCGGCGAATGGTTCGCGGCGGGCGAGGAGGACGGGCGCCCCGAAATCATGCTTGCCTCGCCCTATGTCCGCGCGATCCAGACAGCCGAGATTTTCCGCACGGCGGGCGGCTGCGAGCCCGACGAGAAGATTTGCATCGACGAACGCCTGCGCGAAAAGGAGTTCGGTATCCTCGACGGGCTGACCCGCCTCGGCATCGCGGCGACACACCCCGAACAGGCCGAATTCCGCTCGGCGCTCGGCAAATTCTATCATCGCCCGCCCGGCGGCGAGAGCTGGTGCGACGTCATCCTGCGCCTGCGGTCGCTCCTCGACACCGTCTCGCTCCACTATGGCGGCCGGCGCGTGATGATTGTCGCGCATCAGGTCGTCGTGCTGTGTTTGCGCACGATCATCGAAAATCTGGGCGAAAGCGAAATTCTTGCGATCGACAAAGAGGGCGACGTCGCCAATTGCGCGATCACCGAATATCGCTTCGATCCGCGGGTCGGCCGCGACGGCAATCTCGTCCTGTCGCGCTATAATGCGACGGCGCCGATGGCGGGCGAGGTATCGGTCACCCGCGAACCCGATGCGATGGTCGCCGCGCGTGGCTGATCCCGTCCCGCTCGACACCGCCTGGCTCAAGGCCAACCCGCTTCCCGATCATCACGACAATGTCGACAAGAACAGCCGCGGGCGAGTGCTCGTGGTCGGCGGATGCCGGCGCGTCCCCGGTGGGATGCTGCTCACTGCAGAGGCCGCTTTCCGGGCGGGCGCCGGCAAGGTCACGATCGCCACGATCGCCTCCGCCGCGATCCCGATGGGCATCGCCTTTCCCGCCTGCGCGATCGTCGCGCTTCCCGAAACCGCCGACGGCGAAATCGCGCCCGAAAGCGCCGACCTGCTGCTTGCCGAAATCGCAGGCCATGATGCGGTCGTCTTCGGCCCGGCGATGATCGACGAGGACGGCGTGCGCACGCTGCTCGCCGCGCTCCTCCCCGCCCTGCCCGCCGAGATGTTCCTGCTGCTCGACGCCTTCGCGCTTCGCGCTGCGACCGATCATGTGGACGCCATCGCCGCGCGCGGCGAGCACATAGTATTGACGCCGCACGAGGGGGAGCTCGCCGCCTTGCTCGGCATCGAAAAAGACGATGTGTCGCGCGATCCGCTGGCCGCGCTCACCCGCGCGGCGGAAACCTATGATGCGACGGTGATGGTCAAGGGCGCCACCAGCCATTTGATGGCGGGCGAAACCTGCCTCTCTTATGCCGGCGGCGGGCTCGGCCTCGCGGTCAGCGGGTCGGGCGACGTGCTCGCGGGCCTGATCGCCGGGCTCGGCGCGCAAGGCCTTCCGCCGCTTCAGGCCAGCGCTTGGGGCATTTGGTTACACGGCGAGGCAGGGCGGCGATTGTCCGAAACGATCGGACCGATCGGCTATCTCGCGCGCGAACTGTTGCCGGTCGTTCCGGGATTGATGCGCGGCGTTTAAGCCGGGCATGCCCTGCCCCGATGTTTGAGCTTGGCCGGTTGCCGACTGCCCGCTTCAGGTAAGCGAAATAGAGGAGAAGACGCCAGACAGTTTCCCGCAAACGCCTTCAACGCTCGGGGTCACGCTGACCGTACCGCCCGAAGGCATCAAGAATTCTATCCATCTCTGCGTGATCCAGCAGCTTTGTACCTCCGATCGCGAGCGTCCCGCAGTAGACGGCCGCCTGCTCCTCGATTTCCTCGGCAATCGCCATGGCGACGGGCAGGCTGGGACCCAGCGCGATCAGGCCGTGATTGGCCATCAGACAAGCGCGGCGGCCATCGAGCGTCGCCGCAACATTGTCGGCCAGTTCGTCGCTGCCAAAAGTCGCATAGGGTGCCACGGGCACGCTCGCACCACCGCCGACCGCGACCATATAGTGCAGCGGCGGAATCTCGCGGTGCGCGCAGGCGAGGATCGTCGAATGGCGCGCGTGGCAATGGACGATCGCCTGCGCGTCGGCGCGGCGCTGGTACAGACCCATGTGCATCCGCCATTCGCTCGAAGGCCTCGCGGCACCCGGCGCCACCCCGCCGTCGGCGTCGACAAACACCATCGCCTCGGGGGTCAACCGGTCGGGGGTCACACCCGATGGGGTGACGAACATCCCCGCGCCGAAACGGACCGAGAGATTGCCCGAGGTGCCGCGGTTGAGACCGCGCGCATCGAGTGCGCGCATCGCGTCGACCAGTTGCTGCCGGGCTTCATTCTCCGTCATCACGCATCATCCCCCGCCGGCGTCGAACCCATAAATGTCAGTGTGCCGTCATAGCCTTCGAGCCGGCCCAATGTGCCGACGCCGAGCGCGACCTGCGCCGCGGTCGCCACCGCAAAGCGGAGCGCCGCGTCGACCTCCATGCCACGCCGCCGCGCCGCGAGAAATCCCGCGCACAGGCTGTCGCCGCAGCTCGTCGTGTCGACCGGCACGATGCGATGCGCAGCGGCGTGGACCTGCCGCTCGGGCAGCACCAGCAGCGCGCCCTCGGCGCCCATCTTGATCAGGCAGCCGCCCGCACCGCGCGCCATGAAATGCCGTGCCCCCGCAACCGGATCGTCGGTCCCCGCCATCGCGCGCACTTCGGCAAGGCTCGGCATGAACAGGTCGACGTGCGGCAACAGCGCGTCGAGATCAGCCTGCGCCGCCTCGCTCGGTGCGATCAGGTCACACGAGATGAAGGCGCCGCTCGCGCGCGCCTCGCGCAACAAGTCGGCGCCCTGCCCCGCCACGCCCGGAAAGCCGACCGCGCCCCAATGAACCGCGGCGGCGCGACGACTGGCGGCGGCGACCACATCGGTGACCGGAGCAAAGATGCTGGCGCCCATCATGTGCCAGTTGGGACGGTCGCCGTTCGGGCGGATCGGCAAGACCGTCGTCGACGTAGGCCGCTCGCGGTCGGTGTCCAGCAGGCTGGTATCGACCCCCGCGGCATAGAACATCGACTGGACAAGCTGCCCCTGCGGGTCGGCGCCGACCGCCGAAGCGATGGCGACGTCGAGGCCGAGCGTCCGCGCAACGAGCGCGGTCCCCCCGGCGGTCCCGGCGGGTGACAGCGCGATCGTCTCGACAAGCTGCCCGCTCTCGCCCTCGGGCAGAGAGGCGACAGGATGAACGGTGATGTCGAGCGTCGTCAGGCCGATCGCGAGCAGGTCGAGCGGCTGGTCCACGGTCAGCCGTGCTCCGCCTGCGCGGCCGCGAGCATGACGAGGATCGGGTGCGGCTCGAGTGTCGCGCGGCGCCCCGCGACTGCGGCAAAGGCTCCGTCGGCGGCGGCAACCGTGGCGTCGATGTCCGCCTCGGTCATCGCGGCGCACAGGAACATATTGTGCCAGGGGTGCATATAAATGCCGCGTGCCAGCATCTCTTCGGCCCAGCCGTAACCGACGCGGAAATCGGGGTCGTCCGCGAACATGATCTGCGGCATCTGGACCGGGCCGGTCTGGCGCAGGGTGAAACCATGTTTTGCCGCCGCCACGTCGAGCCCGTTGCGCAGCCGCTCGCCGAGCGTGACGCTGTGCTCGAGATAGTCGCTCTCGCGGATGATCCGCAGCGTCTCGATCGCCGCCGCCATCGGCACCGCCGACAGCCAGAAGGAGCCGGTCGCATAGATAGCGCCCGCGCCGTCGCGGCAGCGGTCCGATCCGAGCAGCGCCGAAATCGGGTGGCCGTTGGCAAAGCATTTGCCCCATGCGGAAAGGTCCGGCTGGACTCCGAGGTCGCTCCAGCTGCTGCCGCGCGCAAGACGGAAGCCCGCGCGGACCTCGTCGACGATCAGCATCGCGCCGGTTTCGTCGCAGAGCTCGCGGGCTCGGCGGGCATAAGCCGGATCGGGCGCCTCCTGATCGATGAAGGCGTCGTGGCGGAAGGGCGAGGCGAAGATCGCGGCGAGGTCGTCGCCGGCGGCTGCCACCGCCGCTTCCAGACTGACGACGTCGTTATAGGCATAGTTGCGCACATGCGCCCGGTCTTCGGCCACCGTGCCCGCGGGGATCGGCGTGCACCAGGGCGCGGCACCGTGATACGCGCCCTGCGCGACCAGCACGATGCGCTTGCCCGTCTGCGCCCGCGCGCTGCTCATCGCCATCGTCGTCGCGTCGGTGCCATTCTTGCAGAACATCGCCCAGTCGGCATGCTCGACCATCGACACCAAAGTTTCGGCCAGCTCGACCATCAGCGGCGACGGCCCGGTCAGCGTGTCGCCCAGTTCCGCCTGCGCCTGCGCCGCGGCTTCGACGCGCGCGTCGCGATAACCGAGCAGGCTGGGGCCATAGGCGCACATATAGTCGAGATAGCGGTTGCCGTCGGCATCCCAGATATAGGCACCCTCGGCCTTGCTGAAGAATTGCGGGAAGCTGGCGGGCAGCATCCGCACCGATTCATGTCCGTACATCCCGTTCGGGATCACTTTCAGCGCGCGCGCGCGCAGCGCCGCATCCTGTACTCGGCTCATATCCATCTCGCTTGTTGATCAGAATTTCAGGACGGCCTGAACGCCATAGGTGGCGGGGTCGTTGTAATTGAGCTGGTCCATCGTCACGACCGGCGAAATATAGGTGATGTAGCGCGTGCCGGTGAAGTTCTTCGCCCACAGCGCAATCTCGATATCCTCGTCGGGCGACAGCCACGACAGGCGCGCATTGGCGGTGCCATAGGGCTTCACGCGATTGGCCCGCACATTGTCGGGCGTCAGATAGGTTTCGGACTGAAGGCTGCCGTCGACGCGCAGCCGCAGCGCGCTGTCGCCGGGAAGCGGCTGGGTCAGCGAGAAACCGGCCGAGATTGCCACCTCGGGCGCGTTGACCAGCTTGTTGCCCGAATAATCGTCCGCCGCGAGTGCAGTGAAATCCTTGTAGCGTGCATGCAGCAGGCTGGCGTTGACGAACGCGTTGAAGTTGCGCGACGGCTGCGCCTGCAACTCGACCTCGAGACCGTAGAGTTCGGCATTGCCCGCGTTGAGCTTGCGCTGCACCGGCAGCACGCCCGACGTGTCGAAGACAAACACCTGCAGGTCCCGATAATCATAATAGAAGGCAGCGGCGTTGAAGCGCAGCTTGCGATCGAGCAGGTCGCTCTTGAACCCCGCCTCATAGGCATAGAGTTTTTCCGAACGGAAGGGCTGGAGCTGCGCCGGGTCGCTCGACGAGCCGCCCGCGAAACCGCCGCTGTTATACCCCTTCGACGACGAGGCATAGAACAGCAGATTGTCGGTCGCCTGGAACGACAACGCCGCGCGCCACGACAAATCCTTGAAGGTCTTCGATCCCGTGAAATCGAGTACCGGCACGGTAATCACGTCGTCGAAAAAGCTGTGGAAATCGAAATCGATGCTGTCGCGCGAATAGCGCAGCCCGCCGGTCAGCGTCAGCCGGTCGGTCAGCTTGACGTCGGCCTGCGCGAAGGCGGCCCAGCTTTCGGTCTTCTGCGTATAGGGATAGGCGAAATTGCCGATCGAATTGACCGGATCGAGCGTCCCGAGCAGGTCGTCGGGATCGCGGAAGACGCGCAGGATGTCGAACGCGCTTTCGGTGACCAGCTTGTCGTGGAAATAATAGCCGCCGACGATCCAGTTGACCGCATTGTCCCCCTTCGACTGGAGGCGGATTTCCTGGCTGAACTGCTGCGGCCGGTCGATATAGGTCGCGGTCAGCACATTGTTCGGGCTGGCGTCGGTGTCCTCGACCGTGGTGCGGCGAACCTGTTCATAGGCGCTGATCGAGGTCAGCGAAACGCCGCCCATGTCGATGCTCGCGGTCAGCGAACCACCGAACACATTGACACGCTCCTGCCCCTCAACGTCATAATCGCCGGCGTTGAGGTCGCCGTCCGTGTCGGCATAGCCAAGGCCGTCGAGCGGTACACCGTCGGCGAAATTCGGGTTGCCGGCAAAGTCGATTCCCGATCCGCGATGCTGGAACTGCCGCGCGCCGCCGCGGTTCTGTCCGCCATGGACGATCGCGCGGATCAGGATATCCGAACTCGGCGTAAAGTCGACGATCGCGCGGCCGGCCCACATGTCGAGATCGTTAAGCTTGTTCCCGGTGACGCGGTTGAGCAGCCAGCCGTCGCGGCGGAGGTACGTGCCCGCGACGCGCGCCTTCAGCACGTCGCCGGCGATCGGCCCGCCGACGCCGCCTTCGACCTGCACTTCGTTGAAGCGGCCATATGACAGGGCGGCATTGGCGCTGAACTCGTCGGTCGGCTTGCGCGACGAAAAGCGGATCGCCCCTGCGGTCGTGTTGCGGCCGTAAAGCGTGCCCTGCGGCCCTTTCAACACCTCGATCCCGTCGCTGTCGAAAACGTTGAACAGCTTGCCGGCATTCGCGCCGAGGAAGACGTCGTCGACATAGACGCCGACCGCGCCGGTGGTGTTCGAGTTGAAGTCACCGATGCCGACGCCGCGCAGGAACAGCGAGGTCGTCGTCGCCGACGTGCCCGCCTGCGACGACAGGCCGGGGACGAGGATCGACAGGTCGCGTGGATCGCGGATACCGACCTCGGTCAGCGCTTCGCCGCTGATCGCCGTGATGCTGATCGGGACATCCTGGATATTCTGCTCGCGCCGCTGCGCGGTGACGACAATCTCGCCGATCCCGTCGTCGGCCGGCGCGGCCTCCGCCGATGCGCCCCCATCCTGCGCAAAGACCGTCACCGGTGCGAACGCCAGCAGCGAGACCGAAAGCAATGCAAAACCGCGTGTCATCGACGTCCCCTTCTCCATATCGGAATATTTTCCGGTTTTGTGAATGCGAATCCGCCAACCTGTCAAGAAAATTTCAAAACCGCCCGTTATATTCGGAATTTTTGTTGATTTATGCGCGATTTTCCCAATGATGGCGCGATGACAGGAGCGCGCATGACCAAGAATGAGGTAGCCAAGGCCGAAATCAGGCGCCCCGCCCAGAAGCGAAGCCGGGCGCGGTTCGAGGCGATTCTCGATGGCGCCGAACGGTTGCTCGATACGCTGCCGCCCGCCGCGATCAGCATCCCGGCGATCGCGACCGAGGTCGGCATCTCGCCGCCGTCGATCTATCACTTCTTCCCCGAACCGCAGCTCGTGTTCAGCGCGCTTGCCGAACGCTATCTAAAGCGTTTCGAGGAAGGGGTGCTGACCGAAGTGCCCGAAGGCGTCGAAAGCTGGCAGGACCTCCAGACGCTCCAGTATCGCGCGGGCCAGAAATGGTTCAACGACCATCCGGCGGCGCGGCAAGTGCTGCTCGAAGGCCCGGCCTGGTCGTCGGACATCCGGCTGCAGGATCTCGACAGCAATTTCGTTACCGCAGGACGCAGCATCGAATTGATGACGCAGATGTTCGTGATGCCAGAGATTCCCGACCTTCACGATCGACTGATCGAGGTCATCGTCATCAACGACGCCATCTGGGCACTGTCGATCCATCGCCACGGCCACATCACCGACGAAATGGAAGAACAGGCCCGCCGCGCGCGGATCGCCTATTCGCGCACCTTCCTGCCCGAATATCTGCCGCTTCGCGCGAAGGACCAGCCCGCGTGATCGCGGCGGGTACGGTCGTCAGCGGCCGCACGCTCGCCCTTTCGATCCTCATCGGCTCGTGCGCGCTGCTCGTGCTCGGCGTGCACCCCGTACTGCTCGGTGCGCTGGTGCAGGAGGGGCGCCTTGCCGACGCGCAGGTCGGCAATCTGGTGACGATCGAGATGCTCGCGATCGTCCCCGGCTCGCTCGCCGGCATCGCCCTGCTCCGTCGCGCCAGCGCGCGCGTCGTCGCGATCGCGGCAGGCCTGGCGATGGCGGCGATCAATATCCTCCTGTTGGGCCAATCGGGCATGTCGATCTTGTCCATCGCTCGCGCGTTTGCCGGATTCAGCGAGGGCGTCCTCGTCGCGATCGCGTTGGTTGCCATATCGCGCGTTATGCGGGTCGAACGCGCCAGCGCGATCTTTCTTGCGGTCCAGACGCTGATGCAGGCGGTCGTGGCGGCCGCTCTGCCCGCAATCGCCATCGCCGGGTCGCGCGTCGACGCCGCGCTGATCGCGCTGGCGATCGCGGGGGTGATCGCCGCAGCAGCCGCGCTGGCACTACCCGCCGCCCTCCGCCCGACCGAGCCCGACGGCGAACGCGGCGCGTTGACGCCCGCCAGCCTGACCGCCCTCACCTGCGCCGGCCTGTTCCTCGGCGCGATCGTGTCGGTGTGGGGCTATTTCGGGCTCTGGCTCATCCACTATGGCTATCCGCCGACCTTCGAGGGGACCGCCGTCTCGCTCTGCCTCGTGGCGCAGGTCGTCGGCGCGCTCGCGGCGGCACGCTTCGGTGAGAGCCTGCCCAACCGCCGGACCATCGTTTCCTGCGCAATGACCGCCGCGGCGCTGGTCGGCGCCTTCTATCTCGCGCGCGGCAACGCGGCGGCGATCATCATCGTCAGTATCGCCTTCGGCTTCGTCTGGCTGTTCACCCTGCCCTTTTTTGCAGGCTGGCTCATCGAGATCGACCCCGGCCGGCGCGCCGTTCTCTATCTTACCGCATTCCAGCTTGGCGGGGCCGCCCTTCTCCCCTCGATCGCCGGCATGGCTGTAGGAGCCTACTCGATCAATGCAGCGCTAGCGTTCGCCGGTTGCGCCTTCCTGCTTCTCGCGACCGCAGCAAGCCTCTCAAACAAGGTAAAATTCGCTAGCTGACAATGGCCTTGGGCATTGTCCGCTTTTTGATAGCCTGTTTCGTCAAGCGGACACGTAGGGCGCAGATTATGTCGCCAGCGACAAAGCCTCTGGCAGATTTGTGCGCTGCAGCGTAAAGGCGCGATCATGAGGATCGCGATCATCGATACCAGCGCAGGGCGAGCGGCGGTCATATCCGACGGCCTGCGCGAGGCGGGCCTCGATGATCTCGTACTGGTCGACACGTCCAGACCACTTGTAGCCCAAATCGAGGCGGCGACGCCCGACGTCGTGCTCATCAACCTCGAAAACCCTAGTCGCGACCTGCTCGAGGACTTCTTCGCCATGTCGCGTGCATTGGCGCGGCCGATCGCGATGTTCGTCGACCAGAGCGATGCCGAGGCGACCGGCGCGGCGATCGATGCCGGGGTGTCGGCCTATGTCGTCGATGGCTTGTCCAAGCAACGCATCAAGCCTGTCGTCGATCTCGCGGTGCGGCGGTTCCAGGCCTTTTCGCGGCTCCAGCGCGAACTCGACGACGCCAAGAACGCACTCGCCGAACGTGCCGTCATCGACAAGGCCAAGGCGATCCTGATGAAAAGGCGGCAGATCGACGAGCCGGAAGCTTATGCCCTGCTCCGCGGGCAGGCGATGCGCACCAATCGTCGCATCTCAGAGATTGCCGAAGCGATCGTCACCAGCGAAGCGCTGATGGGAGACATGGAATGACCGGCGAGCGCTTCCGTATCGGCTTCCTTCCGCTCGTCGACGCGGCGTTGCCGGTTCTCGCCCACGAACTAGGCTTCGGTGCCGCCGAGGGCGTCGCCATCGACCTTGTCCGCGACATGACCTGGGCGACCGTGCGCGACCGGTTACTCTATGGCCATACCGACGCCGCGCACATGATCGCGCCGCTTGCCATCGCAACGACGCTGGGGAAAGACCGCCCCGCCGTACCCCTCGCTGTGCCGTTCGTTCTGGGTCTCAACGGCAATGCCGTCACCTTCTCGGCCAGGTTGGCGGCAGAGACCGGTCTGACCGGCGCGCTGGGTGACCCGATCCGGATCGGCGCGGCGCTGAAGCAGGTGGCGGATGCACGGCTTGCAGCGAGCAAACCGCTGCGCTTCGGCGTCGTCCATCGCTATTCGAGCCACAATTACATGCTGCGCTACTGGCTCGCGGGCGTGGGCATTCGTCCCGATCAGGATATCGAAATCGTCGTCACCAGCCCGCCCTTCGCCGCCGACGCGCTCGCGGCGGGCGAAGTCGACGGGATCTGCGTCGGCGAACCGTGGAACTCGATCGCGGTCGATCGCGGCGTCGGGCATATCGCATTGGCAACGGCGCAGATCTGGCGCCGCGGCGTCGAGAAGGTGCTCGCGATGCGCGAAACCATTCTCAACGAACGCCGCGACGCGGTCGAAGCGCTGATCCGCGCGCTGCATGCGGCAGCAGCGCGTTTCGTCGAACCCGGCGCGGCCGAGGAAAGCGCCGACATATTGGCACGGCCCGAATATCTCGACGCGCCGCGCGATGCCGTCTTGCGCGCGGTCACCGACCGCATCCGGCTTGTCCCCGGCGGCGAGCCGATTCACTATCCCGATTTCATGTTCCAGTATCGCGAGGCCGCCAATTTTCCGTGGCGCAGCCAGGCCGCGTGGCTCTATTCGCAGATGGTCCGCTGGGATTATATGGCGTTCGACGACACCGAGGCAGCGGCGGCCGGCAATGTCTTCCGCCCCGACGTCTACCGCGCCGCGCTTGCAGGCTCCGGCGCGCCCCTGCCCGGCGCGAGTTCGAAACTCGAAGGCGGGCTCGACGAGCCGATCGGCGCCGGTTCGACACAGGGCCGCCTCACGCTCGGTAGCGACCGCTTTTTCGACGGCCGCGCCTTTGATCCCGACGACATCGAGACCTATCTCGCTGAACTTCCCTAGCTTTTCCTTTTATGCTGCACCTGCGAAATAACTACTTGCGGCAAAGCCGCGAATCAGGCAGCTTTAACGCACTCGGCAAGGCTGCCGGGGCAGGATAAGGCGGCGCCGGTTCCAACGAGGGGATCGAACCGCAGGCGGACGGGGAGCCATTCCCCGCAATCCCAACAGGCAATGAAGCCGTCAGGATGCGCCCGCATGGCCGCCGTCCTGGCGGCTTTTTTATTGCCCGTCACACAAAGGGGACGGACGATGACGACTGCAACCACGGAGGCCGCGGCTTCCAAATCGAGCTTCTGGGCGAGCGGGCACTGGCCGACGCTGATCGCCGCCTTTCTCTATTTCGATCTCGCCTTCATGGTCTGGGTCATCCTCGGCCCGCTCGCGCCTTCGATTTCCGACGATCTTGGCCTGACGCCGGCGCAAAAGGGACTGATGGTCGCGGTCCCGACGCTCGCCGGCGCGGTGCTGCGCGTCGTAAACGGGCTTCTCGTCGACCGCATCGGGCCGAAGCGCTCGGGCGCGATCAGCCAGGTCATCGTCATCGCCGGGCTTTTTGCCGCCTGGTTCTTCGGCGTCCACAGTTTCGCGGGCACGCTTGCGCTCGGCGTCATCCTCGGCTTTGCGGGCGCGAGCTTCGCGATCGCGCTGCCGCTCGCCAGCCGCTGGTACCCCCCCGAGCATCAGGGCAAGGCGATGGGCCTTGCCGGCATGGGCAATTCGGGCACCGTGCTCGCCGCGCTCTTCGCCCCCGGCCTCGCCAAGCTGTTCGGCTGGAACGCGGTGCTCGGCCTCGCCTGCATCCCGCTGACGATCGTCTTCTTCATCTACCTCGCGATGGCGAAGGATGCGCCGGGCGCGCCGGCGCCGAAAAAGCTGGTCGACTATTTCCAGCCGCTCAAGACCGCCGACGCCTGGTGGTTGATGGCCTTCTACTCGGTGACGTTCGGCGGCTTCGTCGGCCTCGCCGCCTCGCTCCCCATCTATTTCACCGACCAGTTCCATCTGACCCCGGTGATGGCAGGATATTGCACCGCGGCCTGCGTATTCGCCGGATCGCTGGTGCGGCCGATGGGCGGCGCGCTCGCGGACAAGATCGGCGGCGTGAAGGCGCTGATGGCCGTATTTGTCGTCGCGGCCCTTGCCCTCGCCGGCGTACCGCAAGCGGATACGTTGCCCGCCGCGCTCGGCCTGTTCGTGGTTGCGATGCTCGCGCTCGGCACCGGCAACGGCTCCGTGTTCCAGCTCGTCCCGCAGCGTTTCTCTGCGGAAATCGGCGTGATGACCGGCCTTGTCGGCATGGCGGGCGGCGTCGGCGGCTTCTACCTCGCCTCTTCGCTCGGCTTTGCAAAGCAGTGGAGCGGCAGCTTCGGCCCCGGCTTCTACATCTTCGCGGGGCTCGCGGTCGCGGCGTTGGTCGGGCTGATCTTCGTCAAGGGCCAGTGGCGCGCAACGTGGGGCGCAGCCGAAGGCGTGCGGATCTAGTCATGACCCGTACCGTTGCGATCTTGCTGGCGCTTGCGCCGACCGGGGTGGCGCACGCCCAGGACGTCACCCTCAAACCGCTCGGCGAAGCCCGGCTCCGCTATGAGAGCGTCGACCAAGACGGTCTCGCCGCCGAAGCCCACGCCCTGACCCTGCGCCTCCGCGCCGGGGTCGAGGCGAAAGCCGGGCGCTGGTCAGCACTGGTCGAGGGTCAGGGCACGCTGGCGGTCGTCGACGATTATTTCGACGGCCTCCACGGGGCCGCGACGCGGCCGCTCGTGGCGGATCCCCAGAATATCGCCCTCGCGCGCGCCCAGATCCGCTACGCCTCACCGACCTTCGCCCTCACCGCGGGGCGGCAGCGGATCGCGCTCGACGACGAGCGTTTCGTCGGCGCGGTGCCCTTCCGCCAGAACGCGCAGAGCTTCGACGCGGTGCGTGCCGAGATCACGCCGGCGAAGGGCGTCAAGGCCGACCTGACCTACGCATGGAGCGTGCGCACCATCTGGGGTATCGACGGCACCGGCGCGCGGCAGCAGGCGGTGTCGGGCGACAATGTCTTCGCCAACCTCGGCGTCGTAACGCCGGTCGGCAAGGTTGCGGCCTTCGCCTATCTCGTCGATCAGGACGAGGCTGCGATGCAGGGCTTTCGCATGTCGAGCCAGAGCTACGGCGCCCGGCTCGACGGCAGCCAGCCGCTCGGCAAGGCGAAGATCGCGTACCAGCTGAGCTATGCGCGCCAGTCGGACTGGCACCGCAACCCCAATGATTATGCGGCGGACTATTTCCTTGCCGATGCCGCGATCGACTTCGGAGCCCCCCGGGTCGGCGTCGGGTATGAAATACTCGGCGCCGACGACGGGGTCGCCCTCACCAGCTTCCAGACACCGCTGGCGACGGGTTTCAAGTTTCAGGGCTGGGCCGACAAATTCCTCGTCACCCCGCCCGACGGCGTGCGCGACCTTTATGCGAGCGCCGGCTGGGGCTGGAAGGCGATCGGGCTGCTCAAAGCCGTCACGCTGCAGACAGTCTACCACGACTATCGCAGCGACCGCGCTTCCCGCTCCTACGGCGACGAGATCGACCTGCTGGCCAGCGCCAAGCTTGGCAAGGTCACCGCCTCGGCGCGCTACGCCCATTACGACGCGGACACTTTCGCCACCGATACCGACAAATTCTGGCTGCAACTGGACTGGATGCTCTGATGGAACACCGCCCCCTCAAACCCGACGCCGACACGCGCGAGCATCTCGTCGTCATCGGCAACGGCATGGCCGGCTGCCGCGCGGTCGAGGAACTTATCGCGCGCGATCCGAACCGCTATCGCGTCACGATCTTCGGCGCCGAACCGCGGGTCAATTACAACCGCATCATGCTCTCCCCCGTCCTCGCGGGCGAGAAATGCTTCGACGACATCGTGATCAACGATGCCGCATGGTACGCGGACAACGGCATCGCGCTTGTCGCGGGCGATCCGGTCGCGGCGATCGACCGCGCGGCGAAGACGGTGACGACGCGCAGCGGGCTCGCCGAGACCTACGACCGGCTGCTGATCGCGACCGGTTCGGATCCCTTCATCATCCCCGTCCCCGGCAAGGACCTGCCCGGCGTCATCGCCTTTCGCGACATGGACGATGTCGACACGATGCTCGCCGCCGCCGATGCGGGCGGCGACGCAGTCGTCATCGGCGGCGGGCTGCTCGGGCTCGAGGCCGCGCACGGCCTCAGCTTGCGCGGCATGAAAGTCACCGTCATCCACCTGATGCCGACGCTGATGGAACGCCAACTCGACGAAGCCGCGGGCTGGCTGCTCAAGGAGGCACTTGAGGGGCGCGGCCAGACGATCCTGACCGGCGCTGACACTGCGGAGATCGTCGGCACCGGCAAGGTCGAAGGGGTGAAGCTCAAGGACGGCACGCTGATCCCCGCCAGCCTCGTGGTCATGGCCGTCGGCATCCGCCCATCGGTCGCCCTCGCCCGCGAGGCGGGCCTCGCGGTGGGGCGCGGCATTCAGGTCGACGACCATATGGTTACCAGCGATCCGGCAGTGCTCGCGGTCGGCGAATGCGTCGAGCATGACGGACAGGTCTACGGCCTCGTCGCGCCGCTGTGGGACATGTGCCGCAGCCTCGCCGACGGCCTCGTCGAACAGCACAGCGGCTACCGCGGCTCGGTCACCTCGACCAAGCTCAAGGTGTCGGGCATCGACGTCTTCTCGGCGGGCGATTTCTCGGGTGGCGACGGCTGCGAGGATATCGTGCTCCGCGACGCCAGCCGCGGCGTCTACAAGCGCGTGATCGTCAAGGACGACCGCATCGTCGGCGCCGTCCTCTATGGCGATACCGCCGACGGCAGCTGGTATTTCGACCTACTCAAACGCCAAGAGGATGTCTCCGGCCTCCGCGACCTCCTGATCTTCGGACAGGCCTTCGCCGCGGGAGGCGGCGCGGCGGACCCTAAGGCGGCCGTTGCGGCGCTCTCGGACGATGCCGAGATTTGCGGCTGCAACGGCGTCACCAAGGGCCAGGTCGTCTCGTGCATCGCCAAGGGCGCGCACAGCCTCGACGCGGTGCGCGGCACCTGCAAGGCGTCGGCAAGCTGCGGCAGCTGCACCGGCCTCGTCGAGAACCTGCTCGCACTGACATTGGGCGACGATGTCCAGTCGGGGCCCAAGACGATGTGCAAATGCACCAGCTTCGGCCACGACGACGTCCGCCGCGAAATCGTCGCGCAGGACATGCGCTCGATCCCCGAGGTGATGCAGAAGCTCCACTGGACCACCCCCGACGGCTGCTCCTCATGCCGCCCCGCGCTCAATTACTATCTGCTCTGCGCGCTGCCCGGCGATTATGTCGACGACCAGCAGAGCCGCTTCGTCAACGAGCGCCTCCACGCCAATATCCAGAAGGACGGCACCTATTCGGTCGTGCCGCGCATGTGGGGCGGGCTCACCAACCCGACCGAGCTGCGCGCGATCGCCGATGTCGTCGAAAAGTACAATGCGCCGATGGTCAAGGTGACCGGCGGCCAGCGGCTCGACATCTTCGGGATCAAGAAAGAGGATTTGCCCGCGGTCTGGGCCGATCTCAATGCCGCCGGCATGGTCTCGGGCCATGCCTATGGCAAGGCGCTGCGCACCGTGAAGACCTGCGTCGGGTCCGAATGGTGCCGTTTCGGCACGCAGGATTCGACCGGGCTCGGCGTCAAGCTCGAACGGATGAGCTGGGGCAGCTGGATGCCGCACAAATTCAAGATCGCAGTCTCCGGCTGCCCGCGCAACTGCGCCGAGGCGACGATCAAGGATTTCGGCGTCGTCTGCGTCGACAGCGGCTACGAGTTGCACGTCGGCGGCAATGGCGGAATTCACGTGCGCGCCACCGACCTCCTCTGCAAGGTCGCGACCGAGCAGGAGGCGATGGATTATTGCGCCGCCTTCATCCAGCTCTACCGCGAGGAAGCGCGCTATCTCGAACGCACCGCGCCATGGATCGAACGCGTCGGGCTCGCGCACATAATCGCGCGTATTGTTGACGACGAACCGGGCCGCGAGGCGCTGCGCGCGCGCTTCCTCTTCTCGCAAAGCTTCTCGCAGAACGACCCCTGGGCGCAGCGCGCCGAGGGCGCCGAAGCCGAACATCATGCGCCGATGGCGCGCTTCACCCCGCAGGAGGCTTTCGCATGACCACCGCAGAATGGCTCGACATTGGCTGGGTCGACCAGATCCCCGTGCGCGGCAGCCGCACCGTGCAGGTCGAGGGCGGCGACGACATCGCCGTCTTCCGCACCGCCGAAGGCAAGGTCTTCGCGCTGCTCGACCGCTGCCCGCACAAGCATGGACGGCTGTCGCAGGGCATCGTCCATGGAGGCGCGGTCGCCTGCCCGCTGCACAATTGGCGGATCAGCCTGTCGACCGGCGAAGCGCTTGGCGAAGACAAGGGTTGTACGCCGACCGTCCCCGTCAAGATCGACGGGGGCCGCGTCCTCATCTGTCGCGCGAGCACGCTGAAGGCCGCCGCCTGATGGCAGAAGCAGTCCGCACGACCTGCGCCTATTGCGGCGTCGGCTGCGGCATCCGCGCGACGGTCACGGGCGAACGGAGCGTCGAGATCGCGGGCGATCCCGATCATCCCGCGAACCGTGGCCGCCTCTGCTCGAAGGGGACGCATCTGGGCGAGACCGTCGGGCTGGAGGGCCGCCTCCTCCACCCGATGATCGGCAACAAGCGCGCGAGCTGGGACAAGGCGCTCGATCTCGTCGCGAAGCGGTTCAAGGAGACAATTGCACGCCACGGTCCGGGCAGCGTCGCCTTCTATGTTTCGGGGCAACTCCTCACCGAGGATTATTATGTCGCGAACAAGCTGATGAAGGGGTTCATCGGCACCGCGAACATCGACACCAATTCGCGACTCTGCATGTCGAGCGCGGTCGCGGGCCATATGCGCGCGTTCGGCGAGGACATCGTCCCCGCCACCTATGACGATCTCGACGCCGCCGACTTGTTCGTCCTCGTCGGGTCGAACACTGCCTGGTGCCACCCGATCGTCTATCAGCGTATCCGCGGACGCTGCGAGGCGGGCGCAAAGCTCGTCGTCATCGACCCGCGCCGCACCGAAACCGCCGAGGAAGCCGACCTCCATCTGTCGATCCGGCCGGGCAGCGACGTCGCCCTGATGAACGGCCTGCTCCAGCATTGCCGCGAAACCGGCATCGTCGATGAGGATTATCTCGCCGCACATGTCGCGGTACCCGCGGAATATTGGGACCGGCTTGGAGAGGGAAATGACCTGTGGTCGGTGGCGCGGACTTGCGATGTCCCCGCCGCCGACCTCAGGCATTTCTACGAGCTGTTCGCTGCGAACGCCCGCACCGTCACCCTCTTCAGCCAAGGGATCAACCAGTCGACCACCGGCACGGACCAAGTCAACGCGATCACCAATCTCCACCTCGCAACCGGCCGGATCGGCAAGCCCGGCGCAGCGCCCTTCTCGATCACCGGCCAGCCCAATGCGATGGGCGGCCGCGAGGTCGGCGGATTGGCCTCGACGCTCGCCGCGCATATGGACTTCGCGCCCGAGAACCGCGCGCGTGTCCAGCGCTTCTGGGCGTCGCCGACGATGGCCGAGAAGCCGGGCCTGAAAGCCGTCGACCTGTTCCGCGCGATCGGCGAAGGCCGGATCAAGGCGCTGTGGGTGATGGCGACCAACCCCGCCGTATCGATGCCCGACGGGAACGCCGTGCGCGAAGCCCTGAAAACATGCCCCTTCGTCGTCGTCAGCGACGTCGTCGAAAAAACCGACACCGGCGCCTTCGCGCATGTCCACCTGCCTGCCGCGGCGTGGGGCGAAAAGGGCGGCACCGTCACCAACAGCGACCGCACGATCAGCCGCCAGCGCGCGCTGTTTCCGCTCCCCGGCGAGGCGATGCCCGACTGGTGGATCGTCAAGGAGGTCGGGCGGCGCATGGGGTGGAAAACCGCCTTCACCTACGACCGCCCTGCCGACATCTGGCGCGAGCATTGCCGCCTGTCCAACTACGATAACAACGGCGCGCGGCTCTTTGCTTTGCCCGGTGCAGCGCTGGGCGGCAACGCCGCCTATGACACGATGGAGCCGTTTCGCTGGGGCGGCGACCATCCTTTCGCCGACGGGCGTTTTTCGACCGACGACCGCCGCGCGCGTCTCATCCCCGTCGCGCAAAAGCCACTCCCCGAACCGCTCGCCAAATGGCCGCTGACGCTCAACACCGGCCGCTACCGCGACCAGTGGCACACGATGACGCGCACCGGCCTCGCGCCGAAACTCGCGCGCCACCGCGAGGAGCCACTTGTCGAGGTCCACCCCGACGACGGGGCGCGCCTTGGCCTCACCGACGGCGGGCTCGCGCGCATCGAAACGCCGCAGGGCGACAGCCTCTACCGCGTCGCCTTCCACCCCGGTCAGCGCCCCGGTGAGCTGTTCGTGCCGATCCACTGGACCGACCGCACCGCGAGCGTCGGCCGCACCGGGCTGCTCCCCCGCCCGCTCGTCGATCCGGTATCGGGCCAGCCGGGCTTCAAGCGCACCCCCGCGTCGATCGCCGCCGTCACGCCCAAATGGCGCGGCTTCCTGCTCCTCGCCCGCGAGCTCGCCGACACCCCGCGCTGCCTGTGGGCGACGCGCGTCGCGGTGCCGTCGGGGGTGATGTGGGAAGTCGCGGGCAATGGCTACGTCAAGGCCATCGAAGCGCTGCTCCCCAAGGGCGAACGCATCGAGGCGCAGGACGCCGCGCGCGGAACGCGGCGCATCGCGATCGTCGCGAACGGCCGCCTCGCCGGCGCGCTCTTTGTCACCGAGAGCGGCGAACTGCCCCCGCGCGACTGGCTGATCGCACAGCTTTCTGCGCCCGACATCGCCCCCACCCTGCTCGCCGGCCGCGCGCCCGGGGTACAGGCCGACCGCGGCCCGATCGTCTGTGTCTGCTTCGACATCGGGCTCAAGACCATCGTCGCCGCGATCCGCGACCAGAAGCTGACCGACGTCGCCGCGATCGGCGCGGCGATCGGCGCCGGCACCAATTGCGGCTCGTGCCGCCCCGCGCTCGCGCGCATCCTGACCGAGGAGACCAGCAATGCAGCCTGACGATTTCGCGCCCGGCACCGTCTGGCTTGTCGGAGCCGGCCCGGGCGATCCCGAACTGCTCACCATGAAGGCCGTGCGCTTGGTCGAGCGCGCCGACATCGTCTTCTACGACGCGCTTGTCGGCGTCGGCGTGCTTGCGCTGATCCCGACCGGGACGGAGACGGTCAGCGTCGGCAAACGGTCGGGGCGGCACTCGAAGGACCAGCGCACCATCGACACGATGCTGGTCGAAGCGGCTGCTGCCGGCAAGCGCGTTGTACGTCTGAAGGGCGGCGATCCGTCGATCTTCGGCCGCTCGACCGAGGAGCTGACCGCGCTACGCGACGCGGGATACCCCGTGCATATCTGCCCTGGCATCACTACCGCCTGCGCCGCTGCGGCCTCCGCCGGCCTCTCGCTGACACTTCGCGGCGTGGCTCGCGACGTCCGCTTCGTCACCGCGCACAGCAAGCGCGGCGCGGCGCTCGACATCGACTGGACCTCGCTCGCCAGCGGGGGGTCGACCCTCGCCGTCTACATGGGTCGCGATGCCGCGGGCGAGATCATGCGCGGGCTCATGCGCGCGGGCCTGGCTGAAGGCACTCCAGTGATGATCGCTTGCCACGTCAGCGGCCGCGACGAACGCAGACTGGCAACGCGGCTCGATCTGCTCGAGCTCGCGACCCGGTCGTTCACAGCGAACGCGCCGACGCTGATCCTCATTGGCGAGGCGGTCAGACAAGGCGCCTCCGCGCTTACGATTTCGGAAGCGCAAGCGAGACAGACGCATGGGTAAGCTGGTTCCCGCACTGGCATTCGGCGCCTGCGCTGCTTCGATCGATTTCGACGGCGCGCTGGCGATCCTCGCCGCGAATGCCCGTCCCCTCGGCAAGGAAAGCGTCTCGTTGGCCGATGCCGGCGGACGCCATCTCGCTGCCCCGGTGGTCGCACGGATCGATGCTCCACGGCGCGACTGTGCAGCCATGGACGGCCATGCGGTCCGCGACGCCGACCTTAACGGCGGCACCATAATCTTGCGATCGAGGGGCACGAGCTATGCGGGCGCTGCCGAACCGGGCGCAATCTCGGCGGGCGAAACCTGGCGCGTAATGACGGGCGCGCCCCTTCCCCACGGAAGCGATCGCGTCGTGATGATCGAGCATTGCCGCCATCGCGGCGAGCTCGTGGTACTGGACGCTCCCCCGCTCGGGAAACCGCACGTCCGGAAAGCCGGCTCTGATTTCCTCGCGGGCGACGAGCTTCTTGCTGCGGGCACGAGGATGACGCCAGCGCGGATGGTCGTGGCGGCCGCCGCCGATCGCGCGGAGGTCGAAGTATGGCGCACTCCGCGTATCCTGCTGGTTGCGACCGGTGACGAAATCGTCGCGCCGGGGTGTGCATCGCACATGCGGAGCGCGATCCCGGACAGTCTCAGCCTCGCAATAGGGCAGTTGTGCACTTCGACTGGTGCGGAAGTCGTCGCAAGCCTCCGGCTTCCCGACAATGAGCAGGCAATTGCCGAAGCTCAGCAAGAGGCCCTCGCCGACGTGGTCGTCGTCATCGGCGGCGCCTCGCGCGGCGACCGCGATTTTGGACGGTCGGCCTTCGTATCGCTTGGGCTCGACGTCGCTTTTGCCGATGTCGCCATGAAACCCGGCAAGCCGGTCTGGTATGGCCGGTTGGCGCAAACGCATGTTTTGGGGCTGCCGGGAAACCCGACTGCGGCACTTACGGTTGCCCGCCTGTTTCTATCACCGTTGATCGCAAGTCTCTCGGGCGGCGCGATATCCGACGCGCTGCCCTGGCAACTCAGGCGGGCGACGAAGCCGATGCCCGCCAATGGCCCGCGCGAGGCATTTCTTTGTGCATCGCTATCCTACGAGGGCGCCGCCATTTGCGATCGTCAGGACGCATCCGGGCAAGCCGCACTAGCTTTGGCAGATTGCCTGGTGCGCCGCCCCCCCAACGCGCCCGCAGTGGCCGCGGGTGGTCTCGTACCGGTGCTACCGCTGTGCTGATGGGCCTCCTGCTCGACCGGTTCCGCGCCCATGGGGCCCAGCCGCATCCGGCAAGGACAGAGAATTCTACCAGCCTTGAAACGATGCTCGCAGCGATTGCCCGGAAGGTCGAAAGCAGAGGCGGGACGGCCCTTTCCGCGAAGGAGAGCAAGGTGTGGAACACGGCGGTCGTGATCTCATTCATGTCGTCTGATCGAAGAGACCATGCCCCTGCAAACGCCAAGGTGCTCAGCTGGGCAGCGGCGCGGGCCGGCTTCGAGGACATGGGTTTGCCGACCGCCGCGGCATTCGTCACATCCTTGGTGACCGAACTGGCCTTTCGAACGGAAATCGATCCCCGCAACCGGCGGCGCGAGGCGGATTCGCTCGTCAGGCTTGCCACGTTGAAACGGCAGTTCTCTTCCATCGAGGAACAACATGACCTCTGGGAATTGCTGCGAAAGTTGATCGAGCCAACAGCTCCCTAGCTTCGCTTCGGCAAAAAATGCGCCCACCGAATGACTCCGACGGGCGCAATTCAGGCGCCCGAGCGCCGTGAAAAAACGATCCGCTTGTATGCGTCGTCGCCGACCAATAAGCGGAATATATGCACATCGGCGCAAGGCTTCCTGCACTTATTCTCTTTGCGATCATCCTTTTCGGTGGTTTCGGCATAGTGCGGATGGTCTTCGTTCGCCACGATCCCGTTGGGATCTCAGCCATCGTTGTAGCGCTGGTTTTGGTCGCGATATTCGAGCGTGTTGCAACGTCCCGACATCCTTTGGCCAACAGGGTTATGGGCGTCCCGGCATCGAAATGGCCAATAAAGCTCGCAACAGCAGCAAGCGACAGCTTCGAATTTTTCCCGGGGCGCCCGGAGGGCTATGTCGGTTACACCGATTACACTGCAATGAGCGTCGATGTTAACGACGATCTAGCGGCGAGAAGGCCAGCAGAGCAATATGCGCTTCTTGGTTTCGGGAATGGCTTTCTGCAAAGCATTCGGGACAGAATTGTCGATGTTGGAGATCGCCGCGTTAATTTCCGTGTCATCAACGCCTCCGCACCATGCCAAGAGTCGATCGGGTGGCTCGCCTATCTCCAACGGTCGGGCACGGACAATGCAGGGCCGTCCACCGAAAACCTGCACTCTGTGATTCAATCAGTTTCAAAGGACGTCGGCTCGGAAGGGCCAATTACGATGACGTTTTGGAACAAGGTTCACAATAAGCAAAGCGAAAGTCTCGACACAAGCGGTACCTCCCTTGCGATGCTCGATGAATGGATGAGCATCTATCAAGCGGCAGTCGCGGAAGGACGGAAACAGGCTATCGAAGCGGTCGTTATAACGAACTCCTAATTGAGCGTCCGCTTTCCGGAACTTGCCGATGCGAAGCCGGTTGGCCGCTTGCTGCCTGACCGTCTTCGATCAGCCAAGCGACGATTGCCGCCATTCGAATAATCAGTTCCGGCACTCGCTCAACCCATTCACCGCACCCCTGCTCGGAAACTGGGCGGATAATATTGCGAATGGCAATGCAATGCGCAAAAAGGCAATCAGGGTCAGCGGCTTGCGCGAGTTTGCGAGTGCTAAGGGGGACTGCAATGATGACGAACTGGGGAACGCGCTTGGTCGCGCTTGCGGCAGTGCTGGTTGCGACACCGGCGACGGCCGAAATGAACTGCTATGAGCCGCAATGGCAACGCTTCGCCGATCCGCAGCTTGGGGTCGCGCTCGAGGTCAGCACCGACGTGCATCAAAGCTATTCGCTGGACCGCGAGAAATTCGTCAACATCGAAACACGCGAAAGAGCGCGGCCGGGCAACGAAATCGGCGGCCGTTGCAGCAGCTTCAACTTCAATGTCGTCGATTTCGGCAACAACAGCATCTCCGATGCGGCAGGTCTTTTGAAGGACCACAGCGACCGGATCGCGAGCGGCGGCCTCAACGGCTTCAAGGTCATAAGGAATCGGGCGCTGACCTTTCAGGGCCTGCCTGCGCGCGAGGTAATCTTCACCTTCACGATCGACTATTTCCATACACCCGCGACGCACCGGTATCTGAGCGTGGCGCGCGACAACAAGCTTTATACCTTCGGCTGGGTCTGGGGCGATGCCGGGGCGGTTCCAGCCGACTCAGCGCGCGTCTATGATTCGATCCGTTTCACTCCCGTGGCGGCGGATCCTAACGGCCGCTCGCGGGCCATGTTGGAGGATACGATCCTCCTCTACTGGCTACGCGGCGAATATCCGACGACGATCCACATGTCGCCATCGCTCCGCCAGATCGCCGACCCGAAGCGTGTGGCGGAAAGCAAGTTGGTCGACGGTTACGGCTATGTGCAGAAGGTCGACTATCTGCGAACCGAGAAGGGCTTCCGGGTCTTTCGTGTCGAGCACAGCAAGGCGATCGTCGACTGGTATACCGCCGACGATGGAAACCAGATTTCGGCCCTGTACTGGAAAAAAGTCCGTGACCTCTGACCGAAAGACTCCGCGGGCAGCCGGCCAAACCACCGCATGAGCGCCGCCGCTACCTACGCCATCATTCCGGCCTTCCTTCGCTTCGACGTCGGCGCGATCGGTCTGGATATGGGCGGCGCCCACGGCGACTATGAGCGGCTGGAGCGTTACATGTTCGCGCCCTTGAATGCGCTCGCCAGCCAACGGATCACAAGCGCGGCGGGGGTTCTCAACGCGCTGAAAGGAGAACTCGTCATCGCCGATGCGGCAGAAGACGGCTCTGATTGGAACGGAAGCATCCGCCGAAGTATCTTTGCGAGCAACGGTTCGGACGCGGTCGATTATGTCGTCCAGCTCGACCTGTCGCCGCTGGCTTTCGACCGCCTCATCGCGCTGATGCAGACCGGGCGGATGTTGTCGCTGCTATCGCTGGATTTCCAGAATATCGACGGCCCGCTGAACGAAGATCCGCTCGATCGACCAATCCCTTGGGATGACGTGCAATACCCGCACGTCGCCTTGACAAACTTTACGCTGCGATGGGTTTGACCGTCGATGGCCGATAACGGACCATCGGCTTTGGGACGGCTATGCCAACAAGCGAACAATTTCATCAATTTCCGGGAAGCGCTCCGACCCAAATCGGCGGGATTCGAGCTTTCCATTCAAGTGCCGCCTCAAGCTGATATGCCAGTGCCAAGAGCAATGCTTCTCCACCCACGCGGGTCGCGAACTGGATGCCGACGGGAAGGCCCGTGTCGCTGAATCCGACGGGCAGGCTGATCGCAGGCGTTCCCGCGAAATTGTCGATCCAGCAATAGCCGGCATAGTCGATCAGCGCATCGCGCTGTTCACCCCAGGCGACGTCGGGGCCGAAGACGCCGATACGCGGGATTTCGTGGCTCAGCGTCGGGGTCATCCAGATATCGATCTGTTCCAGCCGTTCGAGATAGGCGGCGACCACATCCTCCATCGCCCCCCAGGCGGCGGCGTAATGCTCGTCGCTCATCGCCTCGCCCGCGGCGATCAGCGTCGCCGAGCGATGCTCGAGGTCGTCGGCGCGCAGTTCGATGCCGATTTGCTGCGACAACATGCCAAGCCGGCGCGCGAACATGCCCTCCGTAATATCGCCGAGCAGTGTCATTGCAGCGGGGCCGTCGAAGGGCAGCGCAGCGTCGGACACATGGTGGCCGAACCGGTCGAGCAAGGCGACCGCTTCGCCAAAAACGCGCGCGACGCTGGCGTCGGGCGCGGCGCCGGTGCGCATCACCGCGCTATACGCGTGGATGCGCAGCCGATGCTCGACCGGCCGGTCGACCAGCTCAACCGGCAGCAGGCAGGCGGCGTCGTGCGTCTGGGTCGCCGCCAGCCACGCCGCGGTGTCGCGCACCGTGCGACTGACGCAGCCGTTGACGGTCAGGTCGGTGATCGCGCGAAACGCCTCTTCGCCCGCATTACGCCCGCGCGACGGCTTGAGCCCGACGAGCCCGCACGGCGCGGCGCCATGGCGGATCGAGCCGAGCCCGTCGCTGGCGTGCGCGACCGGCACCACCCCCGCGGCAACCGCCGCCGCGCCGCCGCCCGACGAACCGCCGGGGGTGTGGTCAAGGCTCCAAGGGTTGCGCGTCGGGCCGATCAGCGGCGACTCGGTCACCGCATTGAGCCCGAGTTCGGGCATCGAAGATCGCGCGATCGAGATCGGCCCCGCCTTGCCGATCGCCTGCGCATAGGGCGCATCGGCGGGCGCGATGAAATCGCGGAGCGCGGCCGACCCGAAGGCGGCGGGCAGCCCCTTTTCGGGCAGCATGTCCTTGATCAGCGTCGGGATGCCCGCCAGCGGGCCCGGGCGGGGCGCCGCTGCCTGCTCGCGCGCGCGGCCGTAATTGCGAAAGGCGATGAAATTGAGCTGCGGATTGACCGCCTCGGCGCGCTCGATGGCCTGCTCGACCAGCGCGGCAGCGGTCGTGCGCTCGTCGGCGAGCGCTTCGCGCATCGCCACCATGTCCGTCATCATATCGTCTCCTGCGAAGGCCGCGGGCGGATCGCGCGCAGCGTAGCGGCATAGGGCGTCGGCGCGAGCATCATCAGCACAGCCGAGAGAATCAGCGAAGGGAGGCTGACAACCGCGATCGCCTGCAGCATGCCGCGCGGCCCGTCGAACAGCCCTGACAGCGCACCAATCGCGAGCGGCGAAGCGGCGAGCGCGAGCGCGTTGACGATGCCGAGCAACGCAAGCACGCGCGAGCGCAGCGCCGGCGGCGCCAGATTCTGGAGCACGCCGGGCATCAACGACGAAGCCGCAATACCGAGCGCGCCCTGCACCCCCGCCACGAGATAGGCCTGCAGGGGCGAGGCGGTGAAGGGAAGCAGCGCGGCGGGAAGCGGGGTCAGCGCGACGAAGATCGCGGCGACGCGGAGCGGGTCGAGTTCGGCGTCGCGGCGCCGGAGCCTGAGCAGCGCAGGCGCGAGCAGGACGCCTGCCAAGGTCGCGACCGTGATTGCGGTGCCCAGTCCTACCCCGACACTCGCCGGGTCGATCCCGAACGCGCGCGGCAGTGCAAGCGGAAACCACATCACGCCCGAGGTCATTGCAACCGCCATCGCGAAGATCGACCCGAAGACACAGGCGAGCGTGCGCCAATGCGCGCGCGCATAAGGCAGGAAGTCGCGCGATGCGTCCGATTCGGCCTCGGCCCCTGCGTCCGCCGCCGCAATTTTCGCCACCGGCATCGTCAGCACCAGCAGGAAGAAGAGCGGCCCCGGCAAGGCTATGAGCATCATCGCGATCCGCCAGCTGTCGACCCCGGCGAGCCACGCCGGCAACACGTCTGGCGCGGTTGCAAGCCACTGCAACAAAGCACCGCCGAGCGCCATGCCCAGGCCCGCGCCGAGCAGCGAGCCGCCGTAGAAAATGAAGTTGGCGGTATTGCGCTGCCGCTCGGGGAAGAGGTCGGGGATCAGCGCGAATACGATCGGCGCGAGCCCCGCCTCGCCGATCGCGATGCCGATCGTCGCCACGAAAAGCCCGCCGAAGCTGTCCTGGAACGCGCTGAGCCCGGTCGCGATCGACCAGCAGGCCACGCCGAGCGCGAGGATCAGGCGGCGCCCGTAGCGGTCGGCGAGCCAGCCCATCGGATAGCTCGCGACGCTGGCGAAAACCGCCATGCCGAGCCCCTGCAGCAGGCCGAGCTGCCAGTCGCTGAAACCGAGCGTCGCCTGCAACGACGGCGCGATCAGGCTGAGCATCTGGCGCACGACGAAGGCGAAGAGCGTCGTCATCAGCAGCACGCCCAGCCCGTACCAGGCCCACACCGCCGCGCGAGGTGATTCGCCGTTGAAAGCCTTTGCTGCTGCGCTGTCCATGTCGCTCTCCCGACCGATTGCTTGGTTTCATATAAACAAGTTGACTTTATTGTAAATGGAGTCGATGAAGATATCGCACGACGGGACGGGACTCAGCGCGAACGGCGCCGGTCCAGCTTGGAGACAATCGATGGCCTTTTCGGTTCGCGCGTCGCTGGAACAATTCGCCCTGCCCCATCCGTCGGGCGAAGGGCAGCTGACGATCAGCGTCGCCTCGCCGGCGGTCCCTGCCCCCGATGCCGCCGTGCCCGTGCTCACCGTCGTCGACGGCGACATGTTGTTCGGCCTCGCCGCCGAGACCGCACGCGCGGTGTCGAGCGTCGCAGCCTTTCCCGCGCATTATGTCGTCGGCATCGCCTACGACGCCGACTATGCCGAATTCCTCAAGCGGCGCACCGCCGACCTGACCCCGCCGATCGGCGCCGAGGCGCTCGCCAAGCTTGGCGGGATGGGCGCGGCGATCGGCAGTGCGCAAGGCGGCGGCGCCGACGCCTTCCTCCCCTTTCTGACAGAGACGCTGCGCCCCGCAATCGCCGAGCGCCATCCCGTGACGGCCAGCGGCCCTCAAATCCTCTACGGCCATTCGCTTGGCGGGCTGTTCACGGCACATGCCTTGCTCACTCGCCCCGACAGCTTCGACGCCTTCATCGTCAGCAGCCCATCGCTGTGGTGGAACGATTTCGCCATCCTCGGCGAACTGCCCGGCTTCAAAGAGCGCCTCGCCGCCCTGCCCCGCCGGCCGCGCGTCTTCGTCGACGTCGGTGCGCGCGAGCAGGACTTACCGGCCAGCGTGCCCGAAGGCCTGGGCGTGACACTCGAGGAAGCGCAGGCGCAGATCCGAAACGCACGCATGGTCGATGCGGCGCGCGAATTCGCCGACGCGCTGCGCGGCGCGGGCGTGACCGCGCTGCACCACATCGCCTTCGCGCACGACGACCATGTTTCGGCCGCACCCGCTGCGCTGCTGCATGGTATGCGCTTCGCGCTCGGACGCGACCATTGAACTTCGAGCCATAAGATATTGATGAGGGGAATGATTATGCGACACCTGACCAAAGCCCTCGGCGGCACCGCCATGATGCTCGCGCTGGCCGCGCCGGCCATGGCGCAAGCGCAGGGCAGCGAAGCGAGCCCGGGCGACGAGATCGTCGTCACCGCGCAGAAGCGAACCCAGTCGCTGATCGATGTCGCACAATCGGTCTCGGTGGTGTCCGAAGCGACGCTCGAGGCGCAGGGCGCGACGGGCTTCGTCGACTATCTCAAGAATGTCCCCAGCCTCCAGCTCGTCCAGGGCACGCCGGGCCAGGGCCGGCTCGTGCTGCGCGGCATCAACACCGGCGGCGTCGCGTCGACCGTCGCGGTCTATCTCGACGAAACCCCCTTCGGGTCGAGCACCGGCCTCGCCAACGGCTCCGAACTCGCGGGCGACTTCGACAGCTTCGACATCGCGCGGATCGAGGTGCTGCGTGGCCCGCAGGGCACGCTCTATGGCGCGAGTTCATTGGGCGGCCTGCTCAAATTCGTGACCAACGCGCCTTCGACGGCGGGTTTCGAGGCCAAGGCGCTCGGCGGCGCCGAATTCACCGACGGCGGCGACGCCTCCTACCGCGGTGCGGCGATGGTGAATGTGCCGCTCGGCGAAACGCTCGCCTTCCGCGCCTCGGGGTCGTACCGCAAGCAGGGCGGCTATATCGACAGCGTCGGCACCGCGGGCTCGAACCTGCGCAGCAACATCAACGATTTCGAAAATTACGGCGGCCGCGCCTCGCTGCTCTGGGAGCCTGTTAGCGGCACCAAGGTGCGGCTGAGCGCGCTGTTCCAAAATCTCTATGTCGACGCGCCAAGCATCGTCGAGGCTGACGCCGCGACGCTGAAGCCGCTTTATGACGGCCTCACGCAATCGGAATATATCCCGACCTTCAGCGACGTGAAATACCGGCTCTATAACGCGACGATCGACCATGATTTCGGCGGCGTGACGCTGACCTCGGCGACGAGCTATAGCCAGCAACTCCAGTCGTTCCGCGCCGACTACACCGCCAATCTGTCGGCGGTGCTCGGTGGTCCTTACGTCTATTTCGACCAGCAGACCGAGAACCGCAAATGGACGCAGGAACTACGCCTCGCGTCAAACGGCGGCGACTTCATCGAATGGCTGGTCGGCGGCTATTACACCCACGAAAAGGGCCGAATCTTCCAGAATCTCAAGACCGCGGTGCCGGGGACGCCGGGCGTACTGACCCCGATCGACCTGCCCTTCGAACTCGCGGTGTTCAACCTCGACTCGCGCTACGAGGAGGTCGCGGGTTTCGCCAATGCCACGCTCCACCTTGCGCCCTGGTTCGATATCGACCTCGGCGGGCGCTACAGCCACAACAGCCAGCGCGCGGCGCAGGTCACCGACGGTATTCTTCTGGGCACTGCGGTGATCGACGGGCTCCACTCCTCGGACAATGTTTTCACCTGGTCGGTCGCACCCAAGGTCAAATTCGGGCGGCAGGCGTCGCTCTATGCGCGCGTCGCCAAGGGCTATCGCCCCGGCGGCCCGAACGTCATCCCGATCGGCTCGCCGCCGGGCACCCCGACGACCTTCGACCCCGACACGGTCACCAGCTACGAAATCGGCTTCAAGGGCGATACCGACGACCGCAGCGCCTCCATCGAGGCCGCAATCTATCATATCGACTGGACGAACATCCAGCTCGCGGCAGTGGTCAACGGCTTCGGGGTCAACGTCAACGGCGCGAGCGCCAAGGTGGACGGCGCCGAAATCGCCGCGACGCTGCGCCCGGTCGCCGGGCTCACCGCGTCGATCAGCTTCGCCTATAACGACGCACGGCTCAGCGGCGACACCGATCCGGTCGCGGTCGGCGCGGTCAAGGGCGATCCCCTGCCCTTCACGCCGAAATATGCGGTCAACGCCAACGCCGATTACCAATGGGATTTGGGCGGCGACGTCAGCGCATCGCTCGGCGCGTCGATCCGCTCGGTCTCGCGCCAGACCGGCGGGTTCGATCCCGCCTATCTCGCCACCTTCGGCCGCTTCCCGCGCATCCGCGCGCATGAGGTGATCGACCTGCGCGCCGGGCTCGACTTCGGGCGCTATGCGATCAATGCCTATGTCAGCAACCTCACCAATTCGGGCGGGATTACGTCGACGCAGGCGCTGCTCGGCGTCGCGGGGCTGCCGCGCAACCCCAATGGCGCGCTCGGCACCGGAGTGGTGCGGCCGCGCACCATCGGGGTCAACGCGACCGTCAGCTTCTAAAGGCCGCTCGCCTATGCCCGTTCCCGACGCTATCGACGAAAGTCGCATGTCGACGACGATCGCCAAACCCCGCCGCAGCCAGGCCGACCGCAGCGCCGCCACGCGCGCCAAGGTGCTGGCGGCGGCGCGCGACGTGCTCTGCGCGCAGGGCTATTCGGGCGCGACGATGCACGCGATCCGCGACGCCGCGGGGATGAGCCTCGGCGCGATCCAGCACCAGTTCCCGACCAAGGCAAAGATCATGGCCGCGGTCGCCGCCGAATTCGCCGCCTATCGCACGCGCGTCTACACCGAGGCGATCCGTGCCGGCGCGACCCCGCGGCAGTCGATGGAAAATCTGATCGACGCCAATTTCCGGATGGTCAGTCGTCCCGAAATGGCTGCCGTGCTCGAAATCCACCTCGCGCGGCGTAACGACCCCGACCTCGAGCAAGAGGTCGGCCCCGGCACGCGGCGCTTCGACCGGCGCGTCCGCCTGTGGGGCCATTTCATCCTCAGCGCTGCGGGCATCGACAACGACAAGGCGTATCAGAGCCTTCAACTCCTCAACAATGCGGTTACGCGCGGGCTGACCGTCGAATATATCCGCAACCCCGATATGGGCCTGATCGAGCGATCGGTAGAGGTGTGGAAAAAACAGATGCTCGACTTGGTGTTCGGTCCCTGACGGCCGGTTGATGCGCGCCGCGCATCGGCGCCCGCGTCCGCATAGCGCGGTACGCTGGTGGCGTGCTTCGGCCTTTTACCCCCCTGCTTTCCATCCCCTCCCCGCCCGCAATAACCGGTGGGGACCGTCCGCCCCCGGCTGTCGAGCTCGGAAAAGTCGGCGCGCATCTCGAACTGCGAATTAGGGCAGGTCCCGAAGCTCTTTCAGGCGCTCCCTGAGACGCGGCGTGATCCAGTCCAGAAACACGCGCAACTTGAGCGGGATCAACCCCTGGCCGACATAGACGAGGTGAACCGGGAACGGATCGACCTCATAGGCTTCCAATATCCGGACGAGAGCGCCAGAGCGCAGATGGTCGGCGACCTGGAAATCGAGCGCACGGGTAATGCCGATCCCGCCGAGCGCTGCGGTGATGGAGGCTGCGGCGGTATTGCCTCGCAGCCGCGGCTGTGGCTTCGCCTCGACGATATTTCCGTCGAGGCGGTATTTCCACCATCCTTCGTTAAGCTTGCCGAACAGGGCGCCGTCGTGAAGCGGCAAGTCGGCGGGCCGGTCCGGCCGACCGCGGCGTTCGAGATAGGCAGGGCTGGCGCAGGTCAATGGCCTGACTTCGCCGATCTTTACCGCTACCAAGGAGCTGTCGGCCAGCTGGCCGATGCGGACCGCAACGTCGAGATGGTCTTCGATCAGCGGCAGGGCGCCGTCGACTGAAACGACATCGATCGTGACGTCCGGATATTCCTCCAGAAACGGCATCAACAAAGGCAGGACGATGAGCCGTCCGAATTCGATCGATGTCGTCAGCCTGAGCTCGCCGCGCGGTACGGTATACTCTCCCGACGCGCGGCGCTCGACATGCTCGATCTGGTCGAGAAGCTGACGAATGCCGTCGACATAATCCTTCCCCGCATCGGTCAGCTGAATATTGCGATGCGTGCGGATCAGCAGCGTGGTTCCCAGCCGCTGTTCCAACTCGGCGACGCGGCGACTGACGTTAGGAAGGGGAATATTGAGGTTGCGGCTTGCGGCCGACAAACTGCCGGCGTCCACGACTGCGAGCAGCACCTGCATTGCGTCCAGACGGTCCATCCCGCGGCTCCCACGGCCGCTCGCCCATAGCAGATAATCGCGGGGCGGCACAGATGGGCGTGGCCAGCCTATCGGAATCGGAGAGGCCGGTTTTCGATCTTCGCGAATTCTGCCGCCCCCTAGCGAGGCGTAATCCCCTGGCACCCGCCGGATGGTCCGGCGCGAACGACCAAGGAGACTAGACATGACTATCGAAACCCTCGACCGCCCCGCGACGCAGGACGCGATCCGGCCTTTCCACATCGCCTTCCCCGAAGCCGACCTCGACGATCTGCGCTACCGCCTCGCGAATACGCGTCTTCCGGAGAAGGAAGCGGTCGACGATTTCTCGCAGGGCGTGCCGCTGAAGACGATCGAGCAAATTCTGCGTTACTGGCAGACCGACTATGACTGGCGGAAGGTCGAAGCGCGCCTGAATTCTGTGCCCAACTTCATCACCGAAATCGACGGGCTCGACATTCACTTCATCCACGTCCGCTCGAAGCATGAAAATGCGCTGCCGCTGATCGTCACCCATGGCTGGCCGGGCTCGATCGTCGAGCAGCTCAAGATCATCGGCCCGCTTACCGATCCCACCGCATTCGGCGGATCGGCGGAGGACGCGTTTCACGTCATCATTCCGTCGATGCCCGGCTATGGTTTCTCGGGCAAGCCGTCGAAGGCTGGCTGGGGACCCGAGCGGATCGCCAAGGCCTGGACGACGCTGATGCGCCGGCTCGGCTACGACCGGTTCGTCGCACAGGGCGGCGACTGGGGCGCCGTGGTCACCGACATGATGGGGGTGCAGGCACCGCCCGAATTGATCGGCATCCACAGCAATATGCCCGGCGCGATCCCTGCCGAGATCGACCAGGCGGCGCTCGCCGGCCTTCCCGCACCCGACGGGCTCAGCGACGAGGAGCGCGCGACCTATGACCAGCTCGTCGCCTTCTACAAGAATGTCTATTACGCATTCTTCATGGGGACGCGGCCCCAGACGCTCGCTGCGCTCGCCGACTCGCCGATCGGGCTCGCCACCTTCATGCTCGACCATGATGCGCGCAGTCTCGAACTGATCGCCCGGTCGTTCGACGGCGTCAAGGAAGGCCTGTCGCGCGACGACTTCCTCGACAATGTAACCCTGTTCTGGCTGACCAACACCGGGGTGTCGGCGTCACGGCTCTACTGGGAAAACAAGCTCGCCTTCTTCGCACCGAAGGGCGTGAAGGTCCCGGTCGCGGTCAGCGCCTTCCCCGACGAGCTGTACCAGACACCGCGGTCGTGGGCGGAAAAGGCCTATCCCAACCTCATCCACTATAACAAGATGGACAAGGGCGGGCATTTTGCCGCTTGGGAACAGCCGGCAGCACTGGCGGATGAAATCCGTGCCGGATTCCGCCCGCTCCGCAAGTAAATCTCGAGACAATTGCTCGGCGCGCACTTCGGTGCGCGCCGGACTCCTTGCCAGCGACGAGAGGCTGACTCTCGCTTTCACCGGCTACTGCAATCGGGCCCGAGAATTTAGATCCGCTTCATCGGCACCGACACGCGGTAACGTCGCGGTCGAGTTCACCGTTGTCCGAATGAGCAGCTACGCTCTTCCAAAGGATCGTGACATGACGAAGCTCACCCCCTCCATCATTGCCGCCGCCATCGCGCTCGGCAGCCCCGTATCGACGCCATTCGCCTACGCGGCCCCCGCCCCCGCCCCCGAGATCGGCTATTTGTCAGTCGACGACGGGATCGACCTGCGGCGAATGGTCGTTCGCCACGCGGAGCCAAGGCCCACCGTGCTATTTCTTCACGGCTTTCCGGAGACACTGTACGCGTGGCAGGATGTGTCGGCCGATCTCGCCGCCGACTATGAGCTGCACGCTTTCGACTGGCCGGGCTTTGGGCTTTCGTCCCGCCCCGCCGATGGCTTTGGCTATTCCCCGCGCGATTATGCCCGCGTCCTTCGCCAATATATCGACAAGGCGGGGATCGACCGATCGCGGCTCGTCATTTACGCGACCGACATCGGCGGCCTTCCCGCGCTTCTCGCCGCACTGGATGAGCCGGGGATCGCCCGCAGGATCATCGTCGGTGACTTCGCACCCTTCGATCGGCCGCAGTTCATGCAGGAACGCCTGCAAGCGCTGAAGTCCAGGGCGACGAACGAGCAGGTCCGTGTCCAGTTCAACGCCGGCCGCGACGAAATCCTGGCCAACGCCATGCGCCGTGGACTGTCCCCCGAGGAGCAGTTCGAGATATCGGCCGCCTATCGCACCGACATGGCGGCAGGCTGGCAGCATGGCCCGATCACCAGCGCCGATGCTTTCGCGCGCTATTATGCCGTCTTCTCCCGCGACCAGGCCGAGTTCGAGACCAAGGCGGAGCAGCTGACGACGCCGGTGTCGGTCGTCTGGGGCGCAAAGGACATTTATATCGATCCGGCAATGGGGGCCGAGTTTGCGGCACGCATCGGCGCGCGCTTTTCGATCCTCGCCGGCGCCGGCCACTACCCCCACCTCCAGGATGCCAAGCGCGCCGCGGCCGAAATCCGCGCCGCATTTGCCGATGAAGGGATCGAGCAATGATATTCGCGCTCCCTATCACGGCGCTTGGCGCCGCGTCGGTCCCCGCAGCCAAACCCGGCGAGCAACGGGCCACGCCGCACGCGGCCCTCGCCGCCTGACGAAGCCGGCGCGGTCGCCGATCGTCGACGTGATCCACGGGTCCTGCGCCACCGATAGAAGGAATTCTCCATGACCAAGATTGTCAAAGCCGCAGCCGTCCAGATCAGCCCGGTGTTGTACAGCCGCGAAGCGACGACCGCGAAGGTCGTCCGGAAAATCCGGGAGCTTGGCGAACAGGGCGTCGAGTTCGCGACGTTTCCCGAAGTTCTGATACCTTATTATCCCTATTTCGCTGCGGTCCAGACGCCAGCTGAGCAGCTTTTCGGCGACGAATATCTTCGGCTGCTCGATCAGTCGGTGGTCGTGCCGTCACCGACCACGGACGCGATCGGCAAAGCAGCACGCGATGCCGGCATGGTCGTGTCGATCGGCGTCAACGAGCGCGATGGCGGCTCGCTTTACAACACGCAGCTCCTTTTCGATGCCGATGGCACGCTGATCCAGCGCCGCCGCAAGATCACGCCGACCCACTATGAGCGAATGATCTGGGGCCAAGGCGATGGCTCGGGCCTTGCTGCGGTTGAGAGCAAAATAGGGCGCATTGGCCAGCTCGCGTGCATTGAGCACAACAACCCGCTCGCTCGCTATGCCTTGATTGCCGATGGCGAAGAGATCCACTCGGCGATGTATCCGGGGTCAGCCTTTGGCGAGCCCTTCGCCATGAAAATGGAGATCAACATCCGCCAGCACGCTCTCGAATCCGGGGCTTTCGTCGTCAATGCGACAGCATGGCTCGATCCTGCACAGCAGGCTCAGATCGTGAAGGACACGCGCTGCAGCATCGATCTCATATCGGGCGGCTGCTTCACGGCGATCGTTGCACCGGATGGATCGCTGCTCGGCGAGCCTATCCGCGAAGGCGAAGGCGACCTCATCGTCGATCTCGATTTCTCCAAGATCGACCGGCGCAAGCAGGTGGTCGACATGCGCGGACATTATGCGCGGCCCGATCTGCTTAGCCTACTGATCGATCGCACGCCCGCCGCCTACGCCCGCGACAGGGAAAGTTGGCAGCGCCACTCGGGGGCAACCGAGGAAGCGATTTGAGCGGCCGATATAGCGAACGAGATTTCCCGCCCGGCTAGAATATCGGACATCCGCGTGACCATATTCCGAAATCCGGCCGGGCCGGTTTCAAAGCGTAAAGCCGCCGTCGATCGTTACGCTGGCGCCGGTCATATATCCGGCTTCGTCCTTGACCAAATAGGCCACGAGCCCCGCGATCTCATTGGGCTGCGCCACACGTTTCAGCGGGCTCATCGTCGACAGCGCTTCGATCCCGCCCGCATTGATGTCGGCAGTCGATACCGCCGCGCGGATCTCTTCCGCCTTGCCGCTGTCCGCACGGATCGCCTTCGCCCGCCCGCTGCGTGCCACGACGCCTTCCTCGATCACGCGCGCGGCGGCTTCGCTCGATACATAGGTGAACGCCACTGCGTAGCCGCGACTGAGGCGGCTACACCCGCAGCGGCAAGGCCCGAAAACTCCCTTCGGTTCAACACCCGCTACTCACCGTGCGTCCGGTGCGGTGCAGGCGAAATTGCTCGCCGAAGACGTTGAACCCCACCCGCGGTAGACTGCTTTCTGCGGATAGGGACAGAGCGGCCGCTGCATGTCGATTCTGCCGATATCGTCGCTTGCGAACTTCGTCGCGATGATCTCATCGGGCGCCTTGCCGCCGTCGGCCCAGTCGATCAGTGCCGAGAAGATGTCATGCCTTGCGTCATAGGCGGGTGGCTGCCGGGGTATGCCGAGCGTGCCATTGAATGAATCGGGGCCGGCACCGCCGCCACAATGCATCATGCCGGGCGCGAGGAACAGGCGCGCATTGTCGGCGAGTTTGCCCATGCCGCCAAATTCCTTCGCATGCCGTTCGTAGAATGCGACCGACTGTCCCGGCGCGACGAGGGTATCGGCAAGCCCGTGGTAGACGATCAGCTTGCCGCCCCGAGCGGCGAAGGCTTTGAGACTGCCACGCGTTGCATCGTTCACGATTGCGTCGAGCCGCTTATCGACCAGAGGCATGTCGCGATCGAAGTCGAAGCTCTTCCAGTCCCAGTCGGCACCGAACACCCACTTGAACAGAGCCCCGAACGGCGGCTCCTCATTGATCGGCTTTTGGAGGAACGCCCACCCGAAGGTGTCGGGCATCTCGCTCCCGGGCAACCAGCCAAAATAGCTCGCCTTGCCCTCGGCGCTCGTCGGGCCCGAATAGAAGGCGCGGGCCGTCTCGATTTCACCCGGCGTGAGACAAGCGTCGGATGCACCACCCTTGCACGCGAGAATGGCAGGATCGAACTTGCAGCCCATCGGATCAGAAACGAACCGGTCGCCGGCAAGGCCATGACCCTGGCGCCAGCAACTCGCGACGGCGGCCTTGTTGAGCAGCTTGAGCTTGGCATCCGACAGTCGGCTCTCTGCCGAGCGATGCGCGGCAGCATAGTCCCACAGCACGGCGGCGTGCCCCCAGGTCCGGTTCATGACCGGGGCGCCCACGAGAATCCCGTCATAGTCTTCGGGATAATAGAGCGACTCGATGAGCCCTTGCTGGCCGCCGGTCGAGCAGCCGGTGTAATAGGAGCGCTTGGCCGGCTCCCCGTAGAAGGCCTTGGTGATCGCTTTTCCGGTGGTCGTCATCACATGCGTCGACAGGCGGCCCCAGTCGCGCCATTTGCGCTCTTGGCCAATGAGGGCATCGCCCTCCAGCGGCGACGCGGGGGCCGTACCGGCGTCGGTCGTCGCGGTTGCAAAGCCGCGCCGCAGACCATCCGCCATGCCCGAATATCCGCCGGCGAGAATGCCGGCAAAGCCGCCATTTCCATTGCCGTGAAAGACACCGGCCCACCCATCGACCGGCAACCAGATTTCGACCCCGATGTCGGACCCGGGCGCCGAGCGGACCCGCGCAACGACGCGGCAGAAGCTGCGATAGCCGGCGACCTCGCCGGCAATCGACGTCTCCGCCGCCTTTCCTGGAACAAGCACCGCGCTCGCAATGGTGGTATCGGCAAGACGGAGCCCGGCGAGGCTTCCGCAACGCGCGGCAAGAGCCCCCGGCGCGGACGCCGGCGCTTTCTCCGCAGCGCTCGCGGGAGCCAGCCATCCCGCCGCGACTCCCGCCAGAATGGCAACACCATGTCTCCGCTTCATGTCTGTTTCCCTAAAGTTGATGCCGCCGCTTGGCCGGTCTCGGAATTGCTGATTAGTCGGGCGAGCCAGACGAAGAGCAGCGCACCGACGAGGTACATCGGCGCGAGCGCGTAATAGGCCATCCGCAGCGCATGCTCGCCATATTGGGGACGAAAATAGTCGCTCGCCATGCCGACGAAAGTCGGACCAAGGCCTAGGCCGATCAGGTTCATGACGAGGAGCAGCAGCGCGCCGGAAATCACCCGCGCGCCCGGGTCGACCTCGCCCTGGACGAAGGTGACAGTCGCGGGAAGAAAGAAGGAATTAAGGAAGAGCGGCACGAACAGCAGGGCGAGCGCGACCTCCCAGCGATCGGCCGCCGCGAAGCCGAGAAAGAATGGCAAGGCGAGGAGCAGCGAGAGCGCCGGAATGCTGGCATAGGCGGCCTTGTTCTTCACGGCGAAGCGGTCGATCAGCCGACCGGCGACGAAGATGCCCGTGCCCATTCCGAGTCCGACCGCCAGTGCATACCAGATCGCGACATCTTCCAGCGTCATCCCCTTTTCGCGCATCAGGAACAGGGTCGCGAAATTGCTGAGGCCATAGGTGATGAAATTGGCGGCACCGCTCGCCAGCGCTGCAACCGCCAGAACGCGATTACCGAAGAAGGAACGAATGGCCGACCCGAAGCTTTGCGCGGGCGCGGCCGCCGAAGCCGGTGCCGGGTCGAACCGGCCTCGCTCGGGCTCGGGAATGACCAGATAGACGATGACGGCGGTAAGCACGCCGATCGCGCCGACAACGTAAAAGGGTATGCGCCAGTCATATGCGGCGGCCAGCGATGCGCCGAAGGCGACCCCGAGCGCCGAGCCAAGCGGCGGCCCGAGATTGAATATGCCCATGGCCGTCCCGCGCTGATCGCGCGGATAGGTGTCCGAAATGATCGCATAGGATGGCGGCACCCCACCCGCCTCCCCCACGCCGACCGCCATGCGGGCGACGACGAGTTGGCCGTAAGTCGCTGCCATACCGCACGCGGCAGTCGCGGCGCTCCACAAGCCGCAGGCGATCGAGAGGGTTTTCACCCGGTTCGTGCGATCCGCGAGCCACCCGACCGGAATGGCGATGAAACAATAGAAGAGCGCGAAATAAAAACCCGTGATCCGGCCGAGCTGGCTGTCGCTGATCTGGAGGCTGTCCTGAATGGGCTTTGCAAGGATCGACACGAGCTGTCGGTCGAGGAAGTTCAGCACATAGACGAAGCAGAGCATCCCGAGCACCAGCCCCCGGTTGCCCGGCGCGCGGCGAGCGGCGGGCGCCGGCCGATCCTGCAATTCGATGGTGTCCATAACTCTCCGCCCCTTTTTATCCGTTTCGCGTCCATCCGGGACGCCCCTTGCCGCCGCCCAGCCCCGCCGCCACGCGCTGCTTGAGTAGCGCCGGGGGTCTGAAACGCTCGCCATAGGCATCGTGCAATATGTCCTGCACCTGCAGACAAAGGTCCGACGTCACGACGTCCATCATCGCGAACGGACCGATCGGATGCCCCAGCCCCAGACGGCAAGCCGTATCGAGATCGGCCGGCGTTGCCACCCCCTCCTCCACGAGGCGGACGGCTTCGATGAGAAGGGCGTGGAGCATGCGATTGACGGCGAACCCGGCCACATCCTTGATCTCGACAGGCTGCTTGCCGACGCCTTCCAGCCACGCCGCAACCTGTTCAACCGTCGCGCGATCGGTGGAAAAACCCGGGATGATCTCGACAAGCTGCATCTGCGACACGGGCGAGAAATAATGGGTGTCGAGGAAGAGCGGACGGCGCCCGGGCCTCAATGAGGCCGCAAGCGTCGAGATCGGGAGCGTCGACGTGTTCGACGCGAGGATGCAATGCGGCGCGCACAAATCGTCGAGCGTCTTGAGGACGCCCGTCTTGGCCTCCAGCGATTCGAAAACCGCCTCGGTCACGAGATCGCGGTCGGCAAGTTCATCAATCTTCGTCGTCGGCCGAATAAGCGTCAGCGCCTCGCGCGCGGCGTCGGCAGCATAGACTTGCCGCGAGATGCCTTTCTCGACGAGGCCGCCGAGCCGGGCCATCGCGCGATCGAGCGCTTCTTCTGATAGATCGGTCAACAGGACATCATGGCCGGCCAACGCGAAGACGAGCGCGATTTCCGCCCCCATCAGCCCTGCCCCGACGACGGCCGCCTTCATGCGGCATCTCCCGCACGCTGCCAGCGTCGTGCCTGGTCGATATACCAGGGCAGGACGTCGGGCGTGGCAGTCGCGTCGGCGTTGATCACTTTTGCAACCGGCCAGCCGGCAAACAGCCGTTTGATCGGCAGCTCCTGCTTCTTGCCCGACAGCGTGAGGGGAATAGCCGGCGCAGCGATCAGGCGATCAGGCACGAAGCGCGGCGAGAGGCTGGTGCGGATGGCCGATGCGATCGCCGTTTCCATGGCGGGATGAAGCTGCTCCCCCTCGTCGGGGACGACGAACATGATCAGCTGGCTGCCACCCGCACCATCCTCGACATCGATGATCATCGTATCGGCAACGCCCGGCAGGCCTTCGACCGCCGCGTAGATTTCGGCGGTGCCCATACGCAGTCCGTGCCGGTTGATCGTCGCGTCGCTGCGGCCCGAGATCGTGCAGCCGCCGTCGATACCGATCGTGAGCCAGTCACCATGGCGCCAGATACCCGGCCATTCGGAGAAATAGGCTTCCCGGTAGCGGTTTCCTTCCTCGTCGCCCCAGAAATAGAGCGGCATACTGGGGAAAGGCCGCGTGCAAACAAGCTCGCCGACCTCGTCGATCACGGGCTGGCCGTTCTCGTCCCATGCCTCGATAGCCGCGCCAAGATGGCGGCACTGAAGCCTGCCGGGCGTGTCGGGCAGTTCGGGATTTCCGGCCATGAAGGCGGCGGCGATTTCGGTCCCGCCGCTGACGTTGCACCACCAAATGCCGGGTCGCCCGGCCGTTTCGAACTGCGCCGATCCCCAGCGCTGCACGTCGGGAGGAAGCGGCGAACCGGTGCTACCGAGTGCTCGGATTCCCCCAAGACACCCGAGACCCGCCAGATCGAGACCCGCCTTGCGGCAACTTGCGAAAAAGGCGGCGCCGGCGCCGAACCAGGTCACGCCGCTCCGCGCGGCAAAATCCCAGAGCCGGCTCCAGTCGGGATCGGCCTTCGTTCCGCTCGGCGACCCGTCGAAGATGCAGATGGTCGTGCCACTCAGCAGTCCGCCGACCTGGATATTCCACATGACCCAGCCCGTGGCGCTGAACCAGTGAAACCGGTCGCTGAAATTATTCGCGGAATAGCTTGGCCCGAGATCGAAATGCAGCCGGCCCGCAGCGGTCGCCAGAAGGACGCCGCCATGACCGTGCACGATCGGCTTGGGAAGCCCGGTCGTCCCGCTCGAATAGAGAATCCAGAGGGGGTGATCGAAAGGGACCCATTCGGGTTCGAACGCCGCCACCTCCGCATCGTCGCGAGCGATCGCCTCAACGAAATCAAGTGCACCGGGCACCCCGATCGCGCCATGTCCGCTGGCGGCCACGAACAGCAGCTCGATACAGGGCAGCTGCGCACCGATTTCGGCGACGGCCGCACTGCGATCGATCGACTTGCCCGCATAAAAGACGCCGTCGACCGCAATCAGTGCCTTGGGCCTGGTCTGCCGGAGCCGGTCGAGCACCGCGCTCGTCCCCATATCGGGCGAGCAAAGGGTCCAGATCGCGCCGAGGCTCGCACAGGCGAGCAGGCCCACGACCGTGGCGGGAATATTGGGGAGGTAGGCCGCGACGCGATCGCCCTTCCCTATTCCGTGCCGGCGCAGTTCGAGTGCCAGCGACGCCACCTGCCGTCGAAGCTCGGCCCAGCCAAGAGTTTCGCTCTCGCCGCGCTCGTTCATGGCGACGATCGCCGGCTGGCCAGCTGCATCCGCCGCTGCGGCGTGCCGGAATATATGCCGCGCATAATTGACCTGGGCGCCGTCGAACCAGCGTGCTCGCGGCATGGCTTCTGTACTCAGCACCGCGGAGAACGGCGTCGGAGATTCGATTGCATCATATTCCCAGATGCTGCGCCAGAAAGCGTCCAGATCGTCGACCGACCAGCGCCACAAATCTTCGTAGCTCGCGAATTCAAGGCCGTGCCTCGCCTTGAGCCATTCCGAATACAGGCGCATCTGCGGAACCGGCGCCGAGACATTTGCGCTGTTGCTGGAAAGATTCATCGACTGACAGGACCTTGTTCAAACGGCGGGAAGGATCGGGGCATAGTCCGGCGTCGCTCCGAGCCCTCCCGGCCTCGACAGCGAAGGATAGGCGGCGACCTCGACAAGGTGCGCCGCCCGAGAGGTCAGAAGGCGGTCCGGAGGCTCATGGCCGCATAGCGACCGATGGCATTGTAGGTACCGCCGATACCGTCCGTCCCCGGGAAGTAGGGCGGCGTCTTGTCGAACAGATCGTTGATCTGCAGACCGATTTCGGTACCCTTCATGAAGCCCGTGTCCGGCAGCTTGACGGAAAGGCGCAGGTCCGCCGTCGTATAGCTCTTCGATTGATAGAGGCTCGATCCCGTCGGGGTCGCGAAAGACGCCGTAATCCCGCTGCGGTGATTGACGAAATTGACGAACGTCACCGGACCCGCTGTGAAGCCAAGCGTGGTACGCAGGGTGGTTCGGGGGATCCCGGCGTCAAGCGAGTTGCTGACCGCCGAGGTCGGCGACAATTGGGTGCGATATTTCAGGATGTAGTTGCCGGCGATCCCGCCGAATATCGTCCCGAAGCTGGCAGTATGCCGGTACCGCACGTCGAAATCGATGCCGTTCGTCTTGCGGATGCCGAAATTGCCCTGACGCAGGTCCAATATGTTGCCGATCGTCGGCACGGCCGAGAAGGTGTAGAAGAAGGGCACGGTGTCCGCGATCGCCGACGTGACCTGCGCGGCGCTCGGGTCGCGAATGACCAGCGAGGCAAAGGTGGGATCGGTAAAGACGAGCGCGCCGAGACCCGACGGGGTGCCGATCACATCGCGATATCTGATGTCGTAGAAGGTCGCACCGGCGGTGAACCCGGGCGCAAAGCGCGGCCGCAGGTCGAAGCCAAGGGAGAAGGTCCGGGCCTTTTCGGGCTTCAGGTTCTGATTGCCACCGAAGAGCAACATCGTGTTGACCTGCGTCGCACCGCGCAGGGGATCTCGCGCGCCAAAGGCGTCGACCAGCGCGGCGGCTGCATAATAAGAGCCGACGGTGGAGCCGAGGTCGCGTAGCCCGGGCGCCCGGAACGACCGGCCGTAACTGCCCCGAAGGTTGATGCCCTCGACGGGCTCCCAGGTAATGCCGACCTTGGGGTTGGTCGTCGAACCGAAATCGCTGTAGTGGTCGTAGCGCCCCGACAGCGACAGGGCGAGACTGCGAAACATCGGTGCCGCATTGTCCGCGCCGAAAATCGGGACGAACAACTCGCCATATACCGACCCGACATTGCGGCTCAAATCTTCGGGAAAGCCCACGCCGCCGCTCGATCCGCGCTGCATATAGGTCTCGCGGCGATATTCTCCGCCAAGCGCGACCTTGAGCTCCCCGCCCGGCAAATCCGCCAGCGGCCCATCAATCTTTACCGCGCCGATCCGCGTGCGCTGGCGGTTGGTGAAATCGGTCGGATTATCGAGAATGGCCGCAACGACAGCCGGATTGGTGCGGGTTCCGAACGGGTCGAGCGCAGTCGCGGTCGTCGTGCCCGCTGCCGCTGCCGTCAGCGCGGTGGTGTTGATGCCCGGCTGGAAGGTGTCGTTTCGCGCCCAGTTGAATGTGCCAAAAATGCTGGCTTTGAAGTCGCCCGGCAATTTGATGTCGAGCCCGGCCGTCGCATTGCCGCTCCTGACGCGAAATGTCTGGTCGAAATGATCGGCGCCAACCAGATTGTCGGGCCGGAAGTCGACAAACTCGAACGTCGCCCCGGTACCGGGGGGCGCCCGGAAGAAGGGATTGGCCGCGGTAACCAGCACGAAGGTCTGCCCGGGTAGTGCTGCCTGAACGACATCCTTTCGATCCGAATAGAGCACATCCGCCCACAAGGTCACGGCCGACGACAGCTCCTGGCGGGCCGAGACGAACGCCGCGTGGGTGCGGTTCTCGGGTACAAGATCGACCGGCCCGCGCGGATCGCAGCTATTGAGCCCCGGTGCCAGGCTGGGCGCGGCATAAATGGTCCCGGTGAACAGGTTGACGTTTGCGTCCGGACACACTGCCGATCGCGTGTCGACCCCGCCGGCCGCGCGAAAATCGAGCGAGCGATACCGCCGGTCAGCGCCGGTGATGTTGCTATTCTCCGAATATTGGTAGGCGGCGACAAACGAACCGCTGCTCCATTCACGGCCGAAAATGCCGCCCGCGTTGAACGCGTGATAATCGTCGGCGAAGCCATAACGCACGTTCGTCTCGACCCCCGAGACGCGCTTGCGCGTGATGAAATTGACCACCCCCGCGACGGCATCCGACCCATAGATCGCCGATGCGCCATCCGCGACGATCTCGACACGCTCGATCGCGAGCTCGGGAAGAAACGGATAGTCGGGATTGGTCTGCTGCGTGCTCCCTGAAATCAGCCGATGTCCGTTCATCAGCGGCAAGGTGGCAGCGGGCGGCAGGCCGCGAAGGCCCGGCGCGAAGGAGCCGAGCCCGCCGTTGCTGGTACGCGGCGCGGTATTGAAGCTGTTGAGCTGCGGCACGGTCGCGAGCAGTTCGGGCGTGCTCGCCGCGCCGACCAGCTTTGCGTCCTCGCGCGACACGCCGATGAGGCCCGACCCCGTCGGCGGAATACCACGGATGCTTGTGCCGGTGACGACGATTTCGCTATCCGCTGCACCGTCCGCGCTTGCCTGAACGCTATCGTCGGCGGACTGGGCCTCAGCAGCGGCCGGCACAAAACATCCCGCCGCGACGATTGCCGAGCCGGACAGCAAACAGGCACGGCGGGCCACGAGAATGATATTGTTCGACATGATGGTCCTCTCCCTCGCTTCTTGAATGCGGCCTGGGCCGCGGCCGGGCTTTGCCGACTTGATGCCGTGCTTATGGTCTGCCAGAGCGGTTTGTAAGCGCCCTGCCGGACATCGATGTGTCTTTTCCGGACAGGCGATACGGGAGAGAGACGATGTCAATCGGCGATGCAGAAGGCGGCGTGGGCGGCAGCGCGCGCGCCGGGTTTCCCTCGCTCAATCAGCGGATCTTTGCGCCCTTCAAGCTGGCCACCGTCATAGACGCGGTCGCCGGCCGCGGTATCATGCCGGAGACGGTATTGGACCGCACCGGGTTGACGCTTGCCGAGGTCCGCGATCCGCATACGCTGACCTCGATCGGCCAGTATCTGATCGCGTGCGAGAATATCGTCGCCGCGGGCGCCGAGTTTGCCGACGCGTTCGAGATCGGCTCGCGGCTCCACCTCTCCGCCTACGGCATGTACGGCTATGCCCTTATGTGCTCCCCGACGATGCGCGAGTTCTTCGATTTCGCGGTGCGATACCAGCCGCTCGCCACGCCGACCGTGCGGCTGGGATGGCGAATCGAAGGCGCATTCGCAATCTGGCGGTTTCAGGAAATCTATCGCGACGTGATGAGCAACGAGGTCCGGACTTTCCTTATCCGCCAGCAGATGAAGATGACCTACACCCATATTCGTGACACCGCCGGGGCGGACAACCTGCCGGTGCGGGCAATATTCGCATTAGCCGAAGATGCGCAGTCGGCAGACGATGAAAAAGAGCTGTCCTGTTCCTGTATCTACGGCGAGGACGCCAATGAACTCCACTATCCGATCGGCATTCTCGAGCAGACACCGGAACTGGGCAACCGGCTCACGAGGGCCATGCTCGAAGAAACATGCGACCGCCTGATCGGCCAGTCGCGGATCGCATCGGGGCTGTCCGGCGAGGTCTACCAGCTCCTGCTGCTCGCCCCGAACCAGGCCGCCTCGATGACATCGATCGCGGAGCAGCTTGGCCTGCAGGAGCGCACCTTGCGCCGCCGGCTCGCCGCGGAAGACACAAGTTATGGCGAGATCGTGGACGACGTTCGCCGCAAGCTTGCGATCGAATATCTGCAGACAACCCGGATGAGCGTGGACGATGTCGCGTGGAAAGTGGGATTTAGCGATAGCGCAAACTTGCGCCGCGCCATCAGACGATGGACAGGAAAGACCATCAACGAAGTCCGCGCCGGAAAATAGAACGCCGACAGAGCATCTCGTCAGCGTATCTCGCTTCCCCATACAAGTTCGGCCGTGAGCGGACGGCCCTCAGCTTTTGCACCATTTCCAGGGATTTTGGGGGAGCCCTCGGATGGGAGGGTGGTGGACAGGGCTGGATTCGAACCAGCGTACGGAAACCCGGGCAGATTTACAGTCTGCTGCCTTTAACCACTCGGCCACCTGTCCATTGGGGCCCGCTTTGGGAAGCGGTCCAATGGCGAAACGATGCTTGCCTGTCAATGCCAGTCATGGGAAAGGCGCGCGCTATGAGACAATTTTCCCGTCACCGCCGCCCGCAGGGCCAAAGCACTCGTGGTCAGCCCATTCGTTTCTGGGGCCGCCACGCCGTATTGGCCGCGCTTGCCAACCCCGAACGCACCGTCAAGCGCATCTGGGGCACCCGCGAAGCGCTCGGCCAACTCGACCTGCCGCCGGTGATTCCGATCAGCTACGCCGACGTCACCGACCTCGCGCGACTCGTCGCGCGCGACGCGCCGCATCAGGGGCTCGTGATCGAGGTCGACCCGCTCGAAGGCGTCTATCTCGGCGATCTGCTGCAGGAAGAAAGCGATTCAGGCAGCAAGCGCCCGCTCGTCATCCTCGACCAGGTCACCGACCCGCACAATATCGGCGCGGTGCTGCGCTCGGCCGCGGCCTTCGACGCCGCCGCCATCATCACGCAGGACCGCCACAGCCCGCCCGAAAGCGGCGTGATCGCGCGCTCGGCATCGGGCGCGCTCGAAATCGTGCCGTGGGTTCGCGTGGTCAACCTGTCGCGCGCGCTGGAAGAAATCGCCGAGGCGCAATATTGGCGCATCGGCCTGATGGGCGACACCGAGACCACGCTCGGTTCGACGCTCGACGGCAGCAAGGTCGCGCTGGTTCTCGGGTCCGAGGGCGACGGCATGCGCCACAATGTCATGGAACATTGCGACGTGCTGGCGAAACTCCCCATCTCGCCGCGCATGGAGAGCCTCAACATCTCGAACGCCGCGGCGATCGCGCTCTACGCGGTCGCGACGGCGGGGCAATAAGGCTCAGTCCTCGGCGGCGATCCGCACGCGGAGGCCGTCGAGCGCGTCGCTGAACGGGATCTGGCACGACAGGCGCGAGGCGTCGTCGCGGTCGGTGGTCGAATCGAGCAGGTCGTTCTCGTCCTCGCTCATCGCGGGCATCGCGGCCGTATCGCCCGCCTCGACATGGACATGGCAGGTCGCGCACGAGCAGCAACCGCCGCACAGCGCGAGCAGTTCGTCGAACCCGGCGTCGCGGATATTTTCCATGACCGTCAGGCTGGTGTCGCCCTCGATCTCATGCTCGGTTCCATCGCGCGTCACGACAATCAGCTTGGCCATGCTAGTCCTCATCTCTTTCTTGTTGCAGGCGCTATGTCGCGCGTTGCGCCCCAAATCAAGCGTTGCTAAAGGCAACTTTGGGAACAAAAGGAGAATATCGCGATGGGTCTCAGCCAGCAGCAGCTGAACGCGGGAATCGATGCCCTCGCGGCGCAGGATTCAAACTTCGCGCGCGCGCTCGGCAATGCGGGCTATCCCGAACCGCGCATCCGTGCGCCGGGCTACACCACGCTGCTGCGAACCATCGTCGGCCAGCAGGTCAGCGTCGCCGCCGCCAACTCGATCTGGAACAAGCTCGAAGCGCAATTCGGCGAGGGCTGCCCGGCGGAAACCGTCGCCGCCGCCGACTTCGACACGCTGCGCGCGTGCGGGCTTTCGGGCCAGAAACAGGGCTATGCCAAAAGCCTCGCGCAGCTGATCCTCGACGGCGAACTCAAATTCGACGCCCTCCCCGCCGACGACGAGGACGCGATCGCGCTGCTCACCAAGGTCAAGGGCATCGGCCGCTGGTCGGCCGAAATCTACCTCCTCTTTGCCGAGGGGCGCCCCGACATCTGGCCCGCCGGCGACCTCGCGGTGCAGGAAGCCGTCGGCCGCATCCTCCAGCTCGGCACGCGGCCGAGCGAAAAACAGGCGCGCGAACTGGCCGAGGCCTGGCGCCCGCATCGCGGGTCCGCCGCGATCTTCAGCTGGCACTGCTACAATATGGATGTGATCTGATAATGCGCAGCGAAACCTTTTCGGAGATTCGCATGACCACCACCCGCGACATCGTCACCGCTTATTATGCCGCCTTCAACGCCGGCGACACCGACGCGATGCTCGCGCTCGTCGCTGACGATATGCGTCATGACGTCAACCAAGGCGAGCCGCGGCACGGCAAGGCGCTGTTCGCCGAGTTCAACGTGCATATGACGCACTGTTACCGCGAGCAGCTCACCGACATGGTGATCTTCGCAGAGGGCAACCGCGCTGCCGCCGAATTTATCGTCAACGGCACCTATCTCGCCACCGACGAGGGCCTGCCCGCAGCGAGCGGTCAGACCTATCGCCTCCCCGGCGGCGCCTTCCTCTCGGTAAACGACGCCGGGCTGATCGACCGCGTCACCACCTATTACAACCTGCAGGACTGGCTGAAGCAGGTCGGCGCATGACGGTCAGCGTCGCGCCGGTGACGGGCGCCGGGCTGGCGGAGGTCATCCCCACCCTCGCCCGGCTGCGCACCACCGTATTCCGCGACTTTCCCTATCTCTACGACGGCGACGCCGCCTATGAGTCCGGCTATCTCGCCGATTTCGCTGCGTCCGGTGGCGCGGTGATCGTCGTCGCACGCGACGGCGAAGAGATTGTCGGCGCCGCGACCGCCGCCCCGCTCGCGACGCAGGACGCGGCATGGCAACAGCCCCTCGCCGCCGCCGGCTTCGACATCGCGCGCACCTTCTATTTCGGCGAATCGGTCCTGCTCGCCAGCCATCGCGGTCAGGGCATCGGCCATGCCTTCTTCGACCATCGCGAGGCGCAGGCGCGCGCGCTCGGCGCATCGCACGCCGCCTTCTGCAGCGTGATCCGCGCCGACGACCACCCCGCCCGCCCCGACGATTACCGCCCGCTCGACGCCTTCTGGCGTGGGCGCGGCTATGCGCCGCTCGCGGGGGTCACTGCGCGTTTCGACTGGAAATGCGTCGGCGAAACGGCCGAGAGCAGCCATAGCCTCCAATATTGGACTCGCGCTTTATGATCCGCGTCGCCAGCGCCGCCTGGCCGATCGACCGGCACCCCGACTGGGCCAGCTATTCCGCCAAACTCGAAGCATGGGTTGCCGAAGCGGCGGGCAATGGCGCGCAGCTGCTCGTCTTCCCCGAATATGGCAATATGGAGCTCGCCGCCCTGCTCGATCCCGAGGTCGCGCTCGACGCAGCGGCACAGGTCGAGCCGCTCGCCGCCATGGCGAGCGACGTGGCGAACCTCCACGCCGAGCTCGCCCAGCGCCACAAGGTCCACATCCTCGCAGGGTCGATGGTCGAACGCGACGAACGCGGCAGCATCGTCAACCGCGCGCGCATCTTCGGCCCCGAGGGCGGCATGGGCCATCAGGACAAGCTGATCCTGACGATGTGGGAGCGCACCCACTGGACGATTGCCCCCGGCGCGCCGCAGGTCACGCTCTTCGACCTCGGCTTTGCGAAGGTCGGCGTGATCATCTGTTACGACAGCGAATTTCCCGCCGCCGCGCAGGCGCTCGCCGCCGCCGGCGCCGACATCTTGCTGATCCCGAGCTGCACCGACAGCCTCGCGGGCTATTGGCGCGTGCGCATCGGGGCGATGGCGCGCGCGCTCGAAGCCCAATGCTTCACCGTCCAGTCGCCGACGGTCGGCGCCGCGCCCTGGTCGGCGGTGGTCGACATCAATGTCGGCGCCGCGGGCATCTTCGCCCCGCCCGACCTCGGCATGCCGGCCGATGGCGTGATCGCGCTTGGCGAGATGGACAAACCCGGCTGGACTTATGCCGATCTCGATCTCGATGCGCTCGCCGAACTACGCCGAAACGGCGCGGTGCGTGGCCCCGTACATTGGGGCGAGCAACCTCAAGCACCCCCGCTCCAGCTTCAAGTACGTTAGCAAACCCCAACAAAAAGGCCGGGTGGATCGCTCCACCCGGCCTTTTGTGTAACCTGAAGTCAGGCTTATTTCTTGGCAGCGGCCTTCTTGGCCGGAGCCTTCGCAGCGGGCTTGTCTTCGGCCGCCTTCGCCGGAGCAGCCTTCTTCGCAGCAGCGGGCTTTTCCTCAGCCTTGGCTTCGGCCTTCTTCGCCGGGGCCTTCTTGGCGGGCGCTTCCTCGGCCTTGGCCTCTTCCTTCACCGCGTCCTTCTTGGCGGCCGGCTTCTTTGCGGCAGCCTTTTTGGCGGGCTTGTGGTCGTGGTCATGGTCGTGGCCGCAACCCGGGCCATGGACGTGGCCGTCGTCATCGGCTTCGATCGCGGCTTCCAGTTCCTCGCGGGTGGTTTCGCGATCGCTGATCTCGGCCTTTTCGAACAGGAAGTCGACGACCTTGTCTTCATAGAGCGGCGCGCGCAGCTGGGCCGCGGCGAGCGCGTCCTGCTGCACATATTCGATGAAGCGCGTGCGGTCTTCGGGGCGATACTGCTGCGCGGCCTGTGCGATCAGGCGCGACATTTCCTGCTGCGACACCTGCACGCCATGCGCCTGGCCGATTTCCGACAGGAGCAGGCCGAGGCGGACGCGGCGCACCGCGATCGCACGATAATCGTCGCGGTCGTTCTCGAGTTCGGCCTTCGCCGCTTCGGGATCTTCCTCGTGGCTGACTTCATGCTCGAGCTGCTGCCAGATCTGGTTGAACTCGGCCTCGACCATCGTCGGCGGCACGTCGAAATCGTGGCTCGCGGCTAGCTGGTCGAGCAGCTTGCGCTTCATATAGGTGCGCGTGAGGCCGTTCAGTTCCTGCTCGACCTGATCCTTCATCAACTCTTTCAGCTTGTCGAGGCTTTCGAGGCCGAGCGTCTTGGCGAACTCGTCGTCGATCTTCGACGTTGCCGGAACCTTCACTTCCTTCACCGTTACAGCGAATTCGGCGGGCTGACCCTTGAGGTTCTCGACCGGATATTCGTCCGGGAAGGTCACCTTCAAGACCTTTTCGTCACCGACCTTGACGCCAACCAGCTGGTCCTCGAAGCCCGGGATCAGCTGACCCGAACCGATTTCGACCGCCATGTCTTCGCCCGTGCCGCCGTCGAAGGCGACGCCGTCAACGCTGCCAGCGAAGTCGATGATGACCTGGTCGCCGGTCGCGGCCTTCTTGGTCTTCGGCGCTTCTTCGAAGCGCTTCATCTGCGCGGCGAATTCTTCGATCTTGGCCATCACGGCCTTGTCGTCGGCGGGAACGGTCAGGCGCTCGAGCTTCAGGCCGTCGATCGACGGCGTTTCGATTTCGGGCAGCACTTCGAGGCTGACGGTCAGTTCGGCGTCCTTGCCGGCTTCATAACCATCGGCGAGCGAAACGGCGGGCTGCAGCGCCGGGCGAAGCTTTTCCTTCGCCATCAGGTCGCGCACGCCGGCGTCGATCGCCTTGTTGAGCGCGTCGGCCGACAGCGCCGGGCCATGCATCTTGCGGATCAGGTTCGGCGGAACCTTGCCGGGGCGGAAGCCGGGCATGCGGACGGTCGGGGCGATGCTCTTCACCTCGTCGTCGACGCGCGCGTCGATATCCTTGGCGGTGATGGTCACGCGATATTCGCGCTTCAGGCCTTCGTTCAGCGTTTCGACGGTCTTCATTGCCTTGGTCTTATCCTTGCTCAAAATCTCGTATCGAACCCCGCCGGAGCGGCGGAGTTCCCCATGATCCCGGCCTGCATTGCAGAATGGTGCGGGCGAAGGGACTCGAACCCCCACATCTTGCGATACTGGTACCTAAAACCAGCGCGTCTACCAATTCCGCCACGCCCGCAGGTGCTTTCGGCCGGGTGCACGAAATCGCGCGCTGCCGCGCACGCCCGTGCGGGCCGCGCGGGGCTATAGCAGACGCGCCGCCAAGGGCAAGGGCACAAAGCCCCCTATTCCGCCAGCGGAACATGCTCGGCGCCCGTTCGTTGGTTAACTCAAGGAGAGTGACCATGACAAGCAGCCCCGACCCGCTTCCCAAGCCGAAGCCCGACACGATCGAACCGCAGGCGCCGCCCGAACAGCCGGTGCAGCCGACGCCGGTCGAAGACCCCGCCGGCCAGCCGACCGAAATCCCCGGCCGCCCCGGCGGCGGCGACATCGACCAGCCCGGCCGCGGGCCGGACGAGATGCCGCCGCAGCAGGTATGATCAGGCACCGCCTCCCAATTTCGCCTCCCGCTGCGCCATGTTTTCCGGCCCCGTCCGGCAGCCCGCGAAAAACCGCTTGCAAAGATGTAAGCAGCAGCTAGCAACCTGCTTTATCTAGCCTATTGGCTAGTGTGACGGGGGTCACACAATGCGTTGGGGGGGAATGGCTGCCGGCTTGTCGGCGGCCGCTTGGTGGAGCACTGCGGGCGGAGCGGCGCAGCCGGAAACGGCGAGCATCCCGCCAGCGCCCGCCATCGTCGCGCCCGCCCCGTCTCCCGAACCCGAATCCCGCCCGACCGCGACGCTCGCCTCCGGAACGCCCGTCTTCGTCATGCTCGACCAGGATCTGTCGACGACGACCGCCGTGCTGGGCGACCGTTTTCCCGTCGTCGTCCTGCACGATGTCGTCGATCGAGACACGATCGTCATCCCCAAGGGTGCGACGGGTTATGGCGAGGTGACCTTCACGACCAACAAGGGCGGCTTCGGAAAACCCGGCATCATCGGCATTGCACTGCGCCGCCTGCAACTCGGCGACCGGCAGGTCGCGCTCAGCGGCCGCTATCGGGAAGAAGGCGCGAATAATAATGGCGCCACCGCCGCAACCTTTTTTGCGGTCGGTGTCTTCGCCGGCTTCATCAACGGAAAACCCGGCGCCATCCCCAGAGGCCGCGAGCTCAAGGCACGCACCGGCGAAGCGATCGTCTTCACGCCCGGCCTGACGGCAACCTTGCCCACCCCGCCGGCCACTGCGGCCCTCGTCGTGGCCGAAGCGCCCGATCCCGCCATTTCCGTCGCAGCCGAACCGGCCGCGACACGCGATTCCCCGGCCGAAGAACCGGAAACAATATCCAAAACAGGAGGATGAATATGAAGTTCGCAACTACCAGGACCGCTTTGGCCGCGATCGCCGTATCGTGCATCGCGATCGCGCCGGCCATCGCGCAGGACAGCACCGCTGCCGCTGAAACGGCCACCGCCGCGGCCGAAGCCACCGTCGCGGCCGAAGCGGTCGACGCCGCTGTGGCGGCTGTCCCCGCCGCACCCGCCGCGCCGCAGCCGGCGTGCGAACTCCACGTCTTCCCCACGCTCGAAGGTCAGGCGATGACGACAGGCTGGCTGTCGGGCTTCGGCGTCGTCGGCGCGATCGCCGACGCCGCATCGAACAAGAATCGCAACATCAGCGAAGCCGAATATCTGAAAGAAGCGCTGGGCCCGCAGATGCAGATCGACGCGCTAAATTCTATCAATCTCGTCGAGGCGCTGAAGCTGCCGCCGTCGCAGATCATCTATGAAACGCCGATCGCCGACCGCAAGATCACGACCAAGGCCGCGACGCGGCTCAGCGCGTCGAAGGCACCCTGCTATGTCGAACTGGTCATCACGCAGAATTTCTACACGAAAAAGGCGATCTACGGCCGCTCGCTCAACAACCGCTTCATCGTCAAGGACTTCCGCACCGGCAAGGACAAGGCGGCGCTGGTCAAGGGGCGCGGCGGTAACGGGCTCGAACATTTCCCGCCCAAGACGACCGACGAAACCGAAGCCGCCGAAAACGAGCTGCGCGAGGTGTTCGTAAAGAACTTCCTCGAATATGCGAAGGGCATCAAGCCCGCGAAATAGGCCGATAATCGACCGGGGGTTCGCGCACGGCCCCCGGTTCTTTCCCGATCGTTCCGGAGCTCAACTTGCGACTTATTACCGGCCCCTCCCTCGCCGCGCTTCTCGCCGCGCTCCTCGCGGCGGTCCCCGCTCATGCCGCGCCCAAGCCGGCGGATGCCCCCGGCACCATCGCCGAACGCGATCGCGCCGACGCCGGTCCGCGCGCCGTCCAGCTTCTCCTCGCGCAAAAGGAGATCGAGACCAGCTTCGATGTCGGCCGCGTTGCCGCCGCTTATGGGGGCGGAATCCTTGACTCGCTGATCATCAGCGCAATGGACAATAAAAAGCAGGTCATGACCGCCAATCTGCGCGAAAAAGCGCTGGTCACGGTGCGTCCGCTGCACGCCGCACTCGCCTCCTTCGACGTCGATGCCCTCGCGCTCACCACGACGCAGGCGGCGTTGGCGAAGCCCGGCTGGCTCAATCCGCTGCCGTTCGCGGTTACCAAGGATGCCTCGCCCGCTGTCCGCTCGGCGTTCGTCGCGGGCGCCGAAACGCCCGGGCTCGCCCTCGTCGCCTATCGCTACGACCTGTCCCCCGACTTCACGCAAATCCGCGTCACCGCCGACATCGCGCTGGCACGCAAGCCGGCCGCGAAAGGTGGCAAGCCGCCCACCACGGCCAGCGACTTTTATCGCCAGCGCATCGCCAGCATCGTCCAGTTGGGCAAGCGCTCATACGAGCATGGCGACAATGTCGCGCAGTGGAGCGCCGACGACGGAAAGCTGGCCCGCACGGCGCTGACGACCGCCTTTGCGGAGATCGAGCGGCTCATTCCCTATGCGCTTGCCCTCGGCCCGGCTGACGTCGCGCGCTTTACCGCCAAAAATCGCGAAAAAGCGTTCGCGGCGGGCCTCTATGCGCCGCTTGTCGAACGCGCGGCCGACGGTTCGGACGCCGTGCTGATCTGGTCGAACGGCCTCGTCCATATCCGGACGCTGCCCGCGGGCAGCTAGGGCATCACACGCGATGCGGCGACGCTGCCCAGCATCGCATCCAGCGCCGCCCGGTCGTACCAGCGTTCGCCGGCCATCACGCCCAGCGGCGCGCGCAGCGTGGCCGGCTTCTCCAACGGATTATCCGGCACGAGCAAAAGGTCTGCCCGATAGCCGGGCGCAATAATGCCGAACTTCGCCGCCCCCGGAACCGTCTTCGCGATAAATTCGCCCGGCGTGCACGTCGCCGCCGACAGCGCCTGCCACGGCGTCAGTCCCGCCGCCAGCATCGAGTCGATCTCGCCGTGCAGCGCGAACCCGGGCACCAGCCCCGGAATCGACGGCGCATCGCCCCCGGTGATCAGCGGCACGCCCGCGTCGGCCATCGCCTTCACGAAGCGCGCCTCGAACGCCACGCGCCGCGACAGGTCGACCGCCTTTTTCTGATAGCCCGACCGCGTCCAGTCGATCCGGTCGCCCGGCTCCAGATAGCGCGCCTCGGGCGCGGCGAGATAGGCTTTCACGACATCGGGCTTGCCGAACTGCGCCGCGATCGTGCGATAGGTGAAGAGGTCCGACGTCACGAACGTCCCGTTCGCCCTCACCAGCGCGACCGCCTCGGCAATCCGCGCGTCGGCGGGCGGCGCCTGCTGGTCGTCCGCGGGCGGTTCGGGGAAGAAGCCGTAAAAGAATTCCTCGACGTGCGCGACCATCGCCTGCCCCGCCGCCAGCTGCTTCGCGAGCCCGACCGCCGCGACATTATGCCCGACGACGCCGATCCCCTGCGCCTTCGCTTCTTCGGCGAGCGCCGCGAACGCCTCGGCCGAAAGATTGGTATAAACCTTCATGAAGCTGTAGCCGTTGGCCTTCGCGAGCCGCACGATCGCGCGCGCCTCCTCGGGCGTCCGTACGACGAAATGCCCATATTGCGGGTCGCCATCGACCACGAAGGCGGCAAAAATCTGCGGTCCCGCAATATCGCCCTTGGCGACGCCCAGCCGGATGCGCCCGACGAAGGCATTGGTCGCCTCGCCCATGTTGAGCATCGTCGTCACGCCATTGGCAAGCAACAGCGCCAGGTCGTCGCGGCTCGTCACATGATTGTGCATATCGGCGAGCCCCGGCACCAGCCACGCACCCTTGCCGTCCACCACCGGCGTGCCTGCGGGCAGCTTCGCCTTGATGCCGATGCTCGCGATCTTGCCATCGGTGACGATCACCGTCGTCCGCGAGATCACGCGCTCGCGGTCCATCGGCACGACATTGACGTCGGTGAACACGATCGTTTCCGCCCGCGCGAGCCCCGCGCCGGCGACCAGCAGCCAGAGGATCAGGAGCGCGCGAAAAACCGCGCGCATCCTCAGCCCAGCGCCTTCTTCAGCAACTCGTTGACGACCTGCGGGTTCGCCTTGCCCTGCATCGCCTTCATCGTCTGCCCGACGAAGAAGCCGAACAGCGCTTCCTTGCCGCCCTTATACTGCTCGACCTTGTCGGCATTGGCGGTCAGGATCTTGGCGATTTCGGCTTCGATCGCGCCGGTGTCGCTCGTCTGCTTCAGCCCGTCGCGCTCGACGATCACGCCCGCGGCATCGCCGCTTTCGAGCATCTTTTCGAACACCTGTTTGGCGATCGTCCCCGAAATCGTGCCGTCGGCGACGAGGCCGAGCAGTTCGCCTGCCTGCGCCGGCGTGACCGGGCAATCCTCGAAGCTCTTGCCGAGGCGGTTGAGCGCCCCGAACAGCTCGCTCGAAACCCAGTTCGCCGCCGCGGCCGGCTTCGCGCCGGTTTCCAGCAGCGTATCGAACCACAGCGCGCTCTCGACCTCGGCCGTCAGCACGTCGGCGTTATAGGCCGAAATCCCTGCTGCGAGATAACGAGCCCGCTTGGCGTCCGGCAGTTCGGGCAAGGACTCGCGACACTCGGCGAGAAACGCATCGTCGAGCTCGAGCGGCAACAGGTCGGGATCGGGGAAGTAGCGGTAATCATGCGCATCTTCCTTCGACCGCATCGAGCGCGTCTCGTTGCGGTCGGGGTCGTAAAGCCGCGTTTCCTGCACCACCGTGCCGCCGCTTTCGATCAGCTCGACCTGGCGCTTCGCCTCACCCTCGATCACCGCCATCACGAAGCGCACCGAATTGACATTCTTCGTCTCGGTGCGCGTGCCGAATTCGTCACCGGGCTTGCGGACCGACACGTTGACGTCGGCGCGCATCGAGCCCTCTTCCATATTGCCGTCGCACGAGCCGACATAGCGCAAGATCGAACGCAGCTTGCGCACATAGGCGCCGGCTTCGGCGGGCGAGCGCATGTCGGGGCGCGAGACGATCTCCATCAGCGCGACGCCCGAACGGTTAAGGTCGACGTAGGACATCGTCGGATGCTGGTCGTGCATCAGCTTGCCGGCGTCCTGTTCGACATGGATACGCTCGATCCCGATGCGCTTGGGTTCGGCAATCCCGGCCTTCTCATCTTCCTCGATCATCAGCGAACCTTCGCCGACAAGCGGATGATAAAGCTGCGAAATCTGGTAGCCCTGCGGCAAGTCGGCATAGAAATAATTCTTGCGGTCGAACCGCGACCATTTGTTGATCTCGGCCTCGATCGCCATGCCCGTGCGCACCGCCTGGCGGATGCACTCGCGGTTCGGTACCGGCAGCATCCCCGGCATCGCGGCGTCGACCAGCGACACCTGCGTGTTCGGCTCGGCCCCGAACGCCGTCGCGGCGCCCGAGAACAACTTGGCGTTGGAGGTGACCTGCGCATGGACCTCGAGGCCGATCACGACCTCCCACTCGCCGGTTTCGCCCTTGATGCGATAATCGCTCATCTTACCACCACTTCTCGGCGCGCGCGTTGAAGCCCGCCCGCTCTTCAATTGCCAGACCGGCGTTCAGCACGCCTTGCTCGTCGAACGCCTTGCCGATGATCTGCAAGCCCAGCGGCAGCCCTTCGCGGTTCAGCGCCGCGGGGACCGACATCGCGGGCAACCCCGCGAGGCTCGCGGGCACCGCGAACACGTCGTTGAGGTACATCGCCAGCGGATCGGCCATCTTCTCGCCCAGCCCGAACGCCGCCGACGGCGCGGTCGGCGCGAGGATGACGTCGCACACCCCGAACGCTTGTTCGAAATCGCGCGCGATCAGCGTCCGCACCTTCTGCGCCTGCGTGTAATAGGCGTCGTAGAAGCCCGCCGACAGCACATAGGTGCCGATCATGATGCGGCGCTTGACCTCGGGCCCGAAGCCGTCGGCGCGCGTCGCGGCATACATGTCCTGCAACCCCGCCTTTTCGGGCAGGTCGCGCAGGCCATAACGCACACCGTCATAGCGCGCGAGGTTCGACGACGCCTCGGCGGGCGCGATGATATAGTATGCCGGAAGCGCATATTTGGTGTGCGGCAGGCTGATCTCGACGACCTCGGCCCCCGCATCCTTCAGCATCGCGATGCCCGCGTCCCACATCGCGTCGATGTCGGGATCGATGCCCTCCAATCGATATTCCTTGGGAATACCGACCTTCTTGCCCTTGAGATCGCTCGACAAAGCCGCTTCCCAATTGGGTACGGCCATGTTCAGGCTCGTCGCGTCCTTGGGATCGAAGCCCGCCATATTTTCGAGCATGATCGCGCAATCCTTGACGTCGCGCGCCATCGGTCCCGCCTGATCGAGCGAGCTTGCGAACGCCACGATGCCCCAGCGTGAGCAGCGGCCATAGGTCGGCTTGATCCCCGAAATCCCCACGAAGGCCGCAGGCTGGCGGATCGAGCCGCCGGTATCGGTCCCCGTCGCCGCGGGGCAGAGTCGCGCCGCGATCGCCGACGAAGAGCCGCCCGACGACCCGCCCGGCGCGAGCGCGGCATTGCCGCCATCCTTGCGCTTCCAGGGCGAGATCACATTGCCGAAATAGCTCGTCTCGTTCGACGACCCCATCGCGAACTGATCAAGGTTGAGCTTGCCGAGCATGCCGCAACCCGCGTCCCACAATTTCTGCGAAACGGTGGATTCATATCGCGGCACGAAACCTTCGAGCATATGGCTCGCGGCGGTCGTCTGGACGCCGTTCGTCGCGAACAGGTCCTTCATCCCGATCGGCACGCCCGACAGCGGCTTCAGCGTTCCCGCCGAACGGTCGGCGTCGGCCACTTTCGCCGCCGCAATCGCATGCTCGGGCGTTTCGACGATAAACGCATTGAGCGCCTTGGCGCCCGCGACGTTGGCGTTGAACGCCTCGGCGACCTCGACGGCCGAAAAATCGCCCGCGCGGTGCCCGTCGCGGATCTCGGCGACGGTCAGGTTGGTCAGTTCGGTCATTATTCGATTACCTTGGGAACGCCAAAAAAGCCGTGCTGCGGCGCCGGCGCGTTGGCGAGAATATCGTCGCGGCGGTTGCCGCCGGTCAGCGGGTCGGCGTCGACGACATCGTCGCGCAGCCGGAGCGTGTTAGGGATCACCGCGGTCATCGGTTCGACCCCGGTCACATCGACTTCGCCGAGTTGCTCGACCCAGCCCAAGATGCCGTTCAATTCGCCTTCCATCGCGGCGGCTTCGGCATCGCTGATCGCGATGCGCGCCAGCGACGCGATTTTCCTTACTGTTGCCTGATCGATTGCCATTCTCTGTGCCTTTACGGGAGAAGCTGCGCCGCTAGCATCCTCCCCAGCCCGCTTCAAGGCAGGCGCGCGATTCTCACTCGAAATCCTCGCCCAGCGGCTTGCCGTTCACGAACACCTGCCGCCGCGCGACCGGCCGCACCTCGATCACTCCCTTTTCGACCTCGTCGTTCGTCGGCCCCTCGGCCACCGCGCCGCCGGAGAAACCCTGATAATTCTCCTGCCAGCTCTTCGTCTTTGCATCGCGCGCGAACAGCACGACATTATTGCCGCGCCCGATCACAACCATGCGGTCCGTTCCTAATATATAGGCGGCACATGGCGCCGTGCGGCACTGCCCGCGATCCTCGATTGCCTTATAGGCATCGGCGTCCAACGCCTGTCCGGCGGGAAGCACGCGCACCTTGTCGCGGATCGGCTTTGCCCCGTAAGAGACATCGGCGGCATCGACAGACTCACCGGGAATATTGAGATCCCAGCGATTCTTGGTTTCGAGCGCCCATTTCGCAAGCTCTGCCTTCGCTTTGTCGGGCGATCTGGCAATCTTCGCCAACGCCTTGCGCCCGCTCGGTCCGAAATCGAACGCCATCGCCGCCCAGTCGAACTTGTCGGCCTTTACCGTCCCGTTCTGCAGCCGCGCGAGCTGATCGCGCGTCGAGATCGCGCCGAAATCCATGACCGGCAGCGCAAGGAACAGCGCGAGCAGCATCATTCCGATCGCTAGCTTCTGCTGCAAGGGCCGCAGCCAGTCGTCGAAGTCCCACCTGCCCTTCACCGCCGCCCACAGCCCGGCAAAGCCATAGGCGAGCGCGATCATCGCCGCGATCGCGCCCCAGATGCGCTCGGGAGTCCAGCCATATTGGATCACGCGCAAATGCATCGAATAGAAAGCGATGATCGCCAGCGGCAGCACCGCGACGACGAGCACCGCCGCCGCGCCGTGCAGGAAACGGTTGCCCGACCGCTCCTCGCGCCCGTTGCCGATCACCGCATTGGCGAGCAGTACGGCAAAGGCGGCCGCACCCATCATCAGCGCGGCGGTCGAAAAGCCTGATTCCCAGAGCGGCTTCAGTCCGGTGCCCGCGAGCGACAGCAGGAACAGCGCTACCGCGACCGCCAGCACCGGCGCCAGCACCGCAAGGACGATCATCACCAGCTTCTGGAGCGTCGCGACCAGCTTGTCGCGCTCGCGAAGCAGCCCGACCGCACCGCCGAACGCCGCGCCCGCGAGCATCCACGGGAACCAGCCGGTCTCGAACGCTTCCACGACCAGGTTGATGCCGATCAGCTTGAACATCTGCCCGATCAGCAGCACGAGCAGGAAGGTCAGCCCGGTGAAGGCCAGCCCCGCCGCGCCGATCACCGCGTCGGTCCACGCATGGCTGTGCAATCGCTCGTAAGGCATCTGCCACAGCTTCCAGAAACGCCAGTCGGGCGCGACGTCGCGCCGCGTCTGGAACAACGGCGTCGCGATCAGCACCGCGAGCAGTCCCGACCAGAAAGGCCATTCGAACACCGACGCGTTGACGTTATACCCGACCGAGGTCCAGACAATCAGGGCGATCACCACGCCCCACGCCAAAGCGAAGCCGAGCGCCCATAGCCAGCGGCGCAATTCCACCCCGAGCACGAACACCAGGGTCGACACCGTGATGAACGCCGCCAGCGCGTTGCGCCCCGGGTCATGGTCGGGGTCGTAGCGCCAGTCGATCGTCAGGTGAAAGGCGAGCCCCGCGAGTGCGCAGATCGCCGCCATGATCCACGGTCGCTGCGGCCAGGGCAGATCGCTGGCGTCGAGGCGGGCCGAGACGGGCGGAGCCGAATCGGGGGCGGACACGGTTGCGGCAGCATCGGTCATGCCCATATCTGGGCTTGTTTCGCGGCGCACGGCAAGCCAAAGCTGCGCCGCACTCTCCCCCGACCGCATGGAGCGCCTTTTGGCCCGCAAATTTCTCTACGTCATCGCTGCCATCATCCTGCTGATCCTCGCCGCCGGGGTCGTGTACCAGCTCTTCCCGGGCTGGATCGCGCGCACCGCCTTCGTCCCCAGCACCGAATTCAAGCCGCAGGCCGCGGTCGCGCCCAACGCCTATGACGACCCCAAAATGTGGTTCGCGCGCCCGGGCATGGAAAAAGACCCGTCGGCCTGGCGCCCCGCCGCCGACGGCAGCGAGACCCCCGGCACCGGAGATACCAAGACGGGCGGCCAGCTCATACCGCCCGCCAAAGCCGCGCAGACGACCGATGCGGCCCCCTTCCCCAAGGGTGACGCCGCGGTCTTCTTCGTCCACCCGACGAGCTATTACAGCCGCTCGAGCTGGAACGCGCCGCTCGAGGACCGCGATTCCGACCACCGCGCGAACCTCTTCGTACAAGGCATGGCGAGCGCCTTTGCCGACGCGGGCGAAATCTGGGCGCCGCGCTATCGCCAGGCGACGCTCGGCGCTTTCCTCGCCGAGGATCGCGTCACCGCGGGCAAGGCGATCGATTCGGCCTATCGCGACGTTGAGGAAGCCTTCGACGCCTTCCTCGCCGCGCAGCCGAAGAATAAACCGATCATCCTCGCCGGCCACAGCCAGGGCGCGCTCCACCTCACCACCTTGCTCAAGACGCGGATCGCGGGCACGCCGCTCGCAAAACGCATCGTCGCGGCCTATGTCATCGGCTGGCCGATCAGCCTCGACACCGACATCGCCGGCCTCGGCCTGCCCGCGTGCCAGACGCCTGATCAAAAGGGCTGCATCCTCGGCTGGGCCAGTTTCGCTGACCCCGCCGACCCGATCATGGTCACCGATGCCTATGACGGCACGATCGGCTTCGACGGCCGCCCGCGCGCGGGAACGCGGATGCTCTGCACCAACCCGCTCACCGGCATCCCCGACACCGAGGCGCCGCCCGCAGCCAATATCGGCACGCTGAAACCGACCGAAGGCTTCAAGTCGGGATCGCTGATCGCGGGCAAGATCGGCGCCAAATGCGACGACACGCGCGGCTTCCTGATGATCGGCGACGCCGAGATTGCGAAAAATTACGTCGTCGCGGGCTATGTGCTGCCGGGCAACAATTATCACGTCTACGACATCACCCTCTTCTGGGCGAACGTCCGCGCCGACGCGCTCCGCCGCCTCGCGACCTATGAAGGCAAGCCGTCGCCGGTGCCGCCCGCCGCGGCGCCGACGCCTCCTCCGCCCGCCCCTGCAACCGCCGCGCCGAAATCCTGACGATGATCACCACCGCCGCCCCCGAATTCGCCGCCCACTTCCCGAACGGCGGCCGTCTCGCGGGCCTCGACGTCGGCACCAAGACCATCGGCGTCGCCTTCTGCGACACGAACTGGAGCTTCGCGACCCCCGACAAGACGATCATCCGCAAGAAATTCTCGGTCGATCTCGAAACGCTGAAAGCGCTCATCGCGCAGCATAATATCGTCGGCCTCGTCGTCGGCCTGCCGCTCAACATGGACGGCACCGACAGCCCGCGCACCCAGAGCACCCGCGCCTTCGCGCGCAACCTCGCCCCACTTGCCCTGCCCCTCCTCCTCTGGGACGAACGCTGGTCGACCGCCGCGGTCGAACGCGCGATGATCGCCGCCGACGTCAGCCGTGCCAAGCGCGCCGAACGCGTCGACAGCGCCGCCGCCGCCTTCATCCTGCAGGGCGCGATCGACGCGCTGATCCGCCAATAGCGCCGCGCGGTTGAACGAATTTATCGTCTATTGGCTGGTCGCGGCGAACCTAATCGGGTTCGCGCTGATGATCCTCGACAAGAAATTCGCCCAAGGCGGCGCGCGGCGCATTTCCGAAACCACCCTGCTCGGCTGGGCCCTCCTCGGCGGCGCCATCGGCACCTTCGCCGCCTCGCGCCTTGTCCGGCACAAGACGCGCAAACAGCCCTTCGCAACGCAGATGATCGCGATCCTGATATTCGAACTCATCATGCTTGCGCTCTGGTCGTCGGGATTATTGCTCCCGTTCGCTACCTCCGCGCTTGCCAGAATCGCCCCGCCTGCGTAGACGCTCGGCTTTAATGACAAGCTCCACACTCCGACCCGCCAGCGACTATCCGCCCGGCGGCGATGCCTTTCGCCATCGCCACCTGATCGGCATCGCCCAGCTCACCCCGTGGGAGATTTCCTACGTCCTCGACGCCGCCGAGGAGTGGGTCGACCTGAACCGTTCGGGCGCGGCCAAGCATGACGACCGGCTCGCGGGCCTGACGATCATCAACGCCTTTTTCGAAAATTCGACGCGCACTTTGCTGTCGTTCGAAATCGCCGGAAAACGCCTCGGCGCCGACGTCGTCAACATGCACGCCGCACAGTCGAGCGTGAAGAAGGGCGAGACGCTGATCGACACCGCGATGACGCTGAACGCGATGCGCGCCGACGCGATGGTGATCCGTCACGGCAGCTCGGGCGCGGTCCAGCTCATCGCCGACAAGGTCGACTGCCCCGTGCTCAACGCGGGCGACGGCCGCCACGAACATCCGACGCAGGCGCTGCTCGACGCGCTCACCATCCGCCGCCGCCTCGGCCGCGTCGAGGGGCTCACCATTGCCATATGTGGAGACGTCCTCCACAGCCGCGTCGCACGCTCGAACATCCTCGCGCTCACCCTGCTCGGCAACGAGGTGCGCGTCGTCGCGCCGCCGACGCTCACCCCGCCCGCGATGGAGCGGATGCACGTGCGCTGCTTCACCGACATGGACGAAGGCATCAAGGACGCCGACGTCGTGATGATGCTCCGCCTCCAGAACGAGCGCATGGACGGCGCTTATCTGCCCAGCGCGCGCGAATATCATGCACTCTACGGCCTCACGCCCAAACGCCTCGAAAAAGCGAAGCCCGATGCCATCGTCATGCACCCCGGCCCGATGAACCGCGGGGTCGAGATCGACAGCAATGTCGCCGACGATCCGGTCCGCTCGACGATCACCGAACAGGTCGAAATGGGGGTCGCCGTGCGCATGGCCTGCCTCGACATCCTGACGCGCCGCAAGCGGGGAGTCGTCGGATGGAACTGAAACCGCTCCACATCGTCAATGCGCAGCTCATCGACGGCGACACGCCGCGTCCGGGCAGCCTGCTCGTCGCGAAAGGCCGCATCGCCGCGCTCGACCCGACCGAAACCCCCGACGGCACCGAGACAGTCGACGCCAAGGGCCAATGGCTCGCCCCCGGTATCATCGACCTCGGCGTCTTCGCGACCGACAAGCCCGCCTTCCATTTCGGCGGCATCACGCGCGCCGCGCTGATGCCCGACAACGGCCCGCTCGACGGCGCCGGGCTTGTCGAACGCGCCGCGAAAGGCGGCAAACCGGACCTCTGGGTCCACCCGCTCGCCGCCGCCACGAAAGGTCTCGCAGGCAGCGAACTCGCCGAAATCGGCCTGATGAAACAGGCGGGCGCGCGCGCCATCGCCACCGGCCGCAGCCGCATCGCCGACAGCGGCGTGATGCGCCGCGTGCTCGCCTACGCCGCCTCGCTCGACCTCGTCACGATCATCCACGCCGAGGACGAAGGCCTCACCGCCGGCGCGGTCGCGACCGACGGCGAAATGGCAACGCGCCTCGGCCTCGCCTCCGCCCCCGCCATCGCCGAGGCGATCGCAATCGCGCGCGACCTCGCGCTCGTCGAGGAAACCGGCGCGCCCGTCCATTTCCGGCAGGTCACCACCGCGCGCGGGCTCGACCTGATCCGCGCCGCCAAGGCAAAGGGCCTGCCCGTCCTCTGCGGCATCACCCCCGCACATCTTTTGCTCTCCGACACCGCGATCGGCGATTTCCGCACCTTCGCGCGCCTGTCGCCGCCGCTCCGCTCGGAGGACGATCGCCACGCGTGCCTCGCCGCGATCGCCGACGGCACGATCGACATCCTCGCCTCGGGCCACGACCCGCGCGGCCCCGAGGACAAGCGCCTCCCCTTCGCCGAGGCGCTCCCCGGCATGGCAGGCGCCGAAACTTTGCTCGCGCTTGGGCTGGGTCTCGTCCGCGACGGGCATATCTCGCCGGGCCGCCTCTTCGAGCTGCTCGCCGGCACACCCGCCTGCCTGCTCGGCGTCGACGCCGGCAAACTCGCGGTGGGCAAGGAAGCCGACCTCATCCTCATCAACGAAGGCGCGCCCTGGCAGGTCGACGCGAAGAAGATGGCCGCATGGGCGGGCAACACCCCCTTCGACGGCATGCCCGTACAGGGGCGCGCGACAATGATGTGGAAGGGCGGCCAGCGCATCCGCTGATCCGGGCTTTATCTCGCTGATTTAATTCGATACCCCTCCCGCGGGGGATCGATAATCAGCGAGGTTGACCCGATGCGCCGTCTTGCCGTTCTCACCGCCGCCCTGCTCGCCCCCGCCGCCGCGGCACAAATGACACCCGTTCAGGGCATCCCTTGTGCACAGGGCCTCCCCTGCAACGCGCCGCCGCCGCAGGTGCTGCAACAAATGTATGGTGACGCACGGCCCCCCGCCCCGCCGGGACAAATCATCCCGTTTGCGCAGGAAAAACAGGATTATGTCGGCGGCTATATGGTCAACAGCTTCGCCGCGATCGCCTTCTGGCGCTCGGCATCGGGCCAGCCCGGCTATAGCTATGGTGCACTGCGCGGCGACAGCCGCGAACAGGCCGAGCAATATGCAATGACGGCATGCCGCGAGGCCGGGGGCCAGGGCTGTGTCGTCGGGCTATGGGGCGGCAACGGCCATTTCGCGATCGCACGCGACAAGGAGGGGCAATATTATGCCGGCTTCGCAGGCACACCCGGCGGCGCGAAGCGCTCGGTGATGGACAGCTGCAAGAGCGCGGGCGCCAAGTGCAAGGTCGTCGAGACGCTCGAAAGCATGCCCTATTTTTTCCGCTTCTGATCGCCGCGGCGCGCGCGCCCAAACAAATGAAGCCCGCCGGCAAAGCCGACGGACTTCAAGAGAGCAAGATGGCCTTGGTTCCACCTTCCTCGGGTCGCACCGCCTGAATGACCGATTCGGTTGATTCTTTCGCTACCCACCTGGGTAGGAGACAGAAAATTTTCATTTTATCGCATTGCGCTTGCCTTCGCGCCCTGGCTCCTATCAAATGAGGGTGCTGCGGGTCTTCTGGGGGGAAGTGCATGCAGAGCGATCAGGGACCGACCTTTCCGTCCGACCATAATGCGCCGGCCGAATGGGAAGTGCTCAATGCGCTGATCGGCGAAATCTACGATTCGGTGCTCCATCCCGAAAGCTGGAACGAAACCCTCGCCCGCATCACCGGCACGCTCTGTCCTCTGAGCTGGGAAGCCGCCTTCATCCTCTGGGAATCGAACAGCCCGCCGAGCGGACGCTTCGTCGCCGCGACCGGCCTCGCTGCCGGGGTGCAGGAAATCTACACCGCCGTCTATGCGGGACACCATCCCTGGTCGCGCAAGCTGATGCGCTACGGCAATGGCAGCGTCGTCGATAGCTACGACATCATGACGCGCGAGGAATTTCTCGAGACCGAATTTTTCCGCAATTTCCTCGCGCCGTGGGGCATAGACCGCATGATCGCCGTCCTCCTCGACAAGCGCGGCAGCGAGCGGCTCGGGCTGATGTTGCCCGGCCCCGGCGACCGCGATGTCGAGCGCCTGAAACGCGGCCTCCGCGTCCTCGCCCCGCATATGCAGCGGGCGATGCGGATCAGCGACCGCATCGCGACGCTCGACTTGGCCGCGGGTGCCGCGCGTGCCGCGACCGACGCCGCGCCCTTTGCGATCTTCAGCCTCGACGACCAGCTCAATATCCTCGCCGCGAACAGCCGCGCCGCGCGCTACGAAAAGGCGGGTTTCATCCGCACCGCGCACGATCGCTTCGCCTTCACCCACCCGCCCAGCCAGAAGCAATTGCTCGATCTGGTCAGGAGCGAGGCGCCCTCCGGGGTCGCCTTCCAGGCGCTCGGCCCCTCGGGCAAGGAATGCCCGGTGCTCGTCGCGCGCGTCACGCGCCAGTCGGCGCAGCAGCTCGGCGGCGTCCGCCTCGGCGCCTCGCTGATCGTCACCCTCGGCAGCGCGCCGGGCGAAACCCCGGTCGTCGAAATCGATCGCGTCGCGCAATGGTTCGGGCTGACCCCCGCCGAAGCCCGCCTCGCCGTCGCGCTCGCCGCGGGCGACACGCTACAGGACTATGCGGCGCTGCGCGCGGTCAGCGTCAACGCCGTCCGCTTCCTGCTCAAAGGTATTTTCCGCAAGACGGGCGCCACGACGCAGGCACAACTCGTCGCACAGCTCGCAAGACTTCCGGCACCGGGCAGCGAGAATTAGGCCGCGGCGCGCAGCGCCCTCGCCCGCGACGCCAGGCGGAACAGCGGCACCGTCAGCGTCGTCGACACCAGCGCCAGTGTGACAAGCACGGCAAAGACCGTCGGCGTAATCAGCCCCGCCTGCACCAATATCGTCGCCGCGACGATCTCCATCAGCCCCTTGCACTGGAGCAGCAGCCCCAGCCGCGTGCGCTCGGACGCGGGCATATCGCGCGCAGGAGGCATCAGATGCACCGCTGCCAGCTTCGACAGGCCCGCGAGCACCAACAGCAACAGCGCAACGCCGAGCGCCCCCGCCGTGACCACCGCACCGTCGATGCTCAGCCCCCGATGCGCAAAGAACAAAGGCGACAACCCGAACAGCGCAATCTTGCCCAGCCCTTCGGGCCGCAGCCGTTCGGCGAGCGGCTTCGGGGTCAGCACCCCAGCGAAATAGGCGCCGAGCAGTTCGTGAAGCCCCAGAACATTCGTCGCCCACGCGCCCGCCGCCAGATAGGCAATCCCGAGCGCGACGGTGATCGCGGCATGATCGGGCAAAGGACGAACCAGACGCCCGCGCAGCATAATCATCACCGCGAACACGCCGACCGCGCCGACCTGCGCCAGCCCGCCCGAAAAGACCGCGCCGCCCTCGGCCCCGTGAAGGAACAGCAAAACCGCCAGCCCGATCCACAGGATCGCATCGTCGAGCGCAGCGATGCGCAGCGACAAATTACCCAGCGGCCGGTCCGCCAGCGGCAGTTCGCGCACGATCCCGACGAGCACCGGCAGCGCGCTGACCGCAAGGCAAAGCCCGATCGCGCCCGCCGACAGCCACGGCGAAACCCCCGCCGGCCGCACCAGCACCGCGTCGATCGTACCCGAAAGCGAAACGAGCAAACCGACGAGAAACGGTAAAGCCAACGCGATCAGCGCCGTACCGACCACCCGCCCATCGAGCGTTGGTGCATGATCGGCGGTCACCCGCGTCTCCAGCCCGGCGCTGAACGCCAGCGCCAGCACGCCCAGCCACCCGATCGTCTCGCCCCATTCGGACGGACCGAGAACCGCCTTGTCGAACCCGAAGCGATCCGCGGCAATCGCCACCGCGAGCCCGGTCAGGATCGGCAGCACCGCCATCGGCACCGCCCCGCGCACCAACCGCCAGCAAAGCACCGGCACGACGAGGAAGCAGAGCAAGTCGATCAGGAACGTCATCGGCACGAAGCTATCCCCCGGACCGGCGCTGGACAAGCGTTATGTGAACGTTCCCTTGTGTAGAGTACCAGTGACGGCCAGGGACCGTTTTGGGGTGGAGAGCTGTCGTTTGAGTAGTGCTCGAATATCCCCTCCCGCCTGCGGGAGGGGCAGCGAGGCTTGCCAGCTTGCTGGCTAGCCGCGCGGGGTGGGCCATCGCAACGTTGCTGCCCACCCCCGACCCCTCCCGCAAGCGGGAGGGGAGATTGCGGCAGTTCCCGGTCGAAAGCAGCCACGTCCTCTTCCCGTTCGTGTCGAGCGAAGTCGAGACACCCATCGACGCAACGCCTAGCCCGAGGGGCATCTCGACTTCGCTCGATGCGAACGGGTTAGGTAGTGGATCGGCCGCAACCGGTCGAAACCCGTCGCAAACCCCATGCATACAAAACATAAAGAGGCGCGGCCCCCCGGCCGCGCCCCTCCCCCTTATCCGGGTTAATTTGTTTAGCGCGAAGCGAGCCGCATCGGGCCGGCTTTCGACGCCCACTGGATCGTCTCGCCGCCGCCCATCGCGCGGACGAAGCAGGTCTGACCCTGCGCTTTCAGCTCGTTGCACAGGCTCGACGCGTCGGCGCGCGTCGCGAGGCCGTTGACCGTCAGGCGATAGAAATTGCGGCCGTTCACCGTCGCGGCGTGGCTCGACGCGGGGAAATTGGCCAGAATGGCGTTGCGCTTTTTCAGGCTGCCCCATTTTTCCTTCGCGATGCCCAGGCTGTCATAGGCGCCGAGCTGAACCGCCCAGCCGGTGGGCTTTTTCGCGTCGAAGCCCATCGCCTTGGGGATCAGCACCGTCGCCAGTTCGATCGCCTGCTTCTGCGCAGGGCGGATACGCCCTTCGCCCGCGACGCGCGGTGCGGCGCGATAGGGCGCGGCATCGGCCAGGATCACTTCGCCCGCTCGTTTCGGCTGCGGCAATTCGGTGACCGGCACGACACCATCGACGCCGCGTTCGGGCATCGGCAGCTCGACGCTGCGGATCGTGCTCGAAGCATCCGCCATGACGGGCGGCGGCGGCGCAAAAGCCGCGACCGGCGCCGGATCGGCGCTGGCGAGTTCTACCGCGGGTTCGGCGGCGGCCATCTGCGTGTCGCCGAAATTGCTAAGCGCGAGGCGCACCGGCATGCCGGCATCCTGCTGCGCCGCCGTGCCGATCAGGCTCGCGATGCGGACCTGCGCGTTCGGCTGCGCGGCCAGCTTCGACCATTCGGCCATCCGCCCTTCGAGCTTGGCCGCCGACAGATCCTGCGACGCGATGATTCGCGCCTGCGCCCAGCGGTCCGACAAGGCGAGCGCCAGCGCAAAATTCTGCCGCGTCCGGGCGTCGGCGCCCTTGGCGCGTGCCGCTTCGTTCAGCACATAGATCGACCCTTCGGCATCGCCCGCGAGCGCGAGGGCCAGCCCCAGGTCCGATGCCGGCACCGTATCGCGATGCTCGGTGAGCAGCGCGATGGCCTGCTGGTTCTTGCCCTGCGCGATCTGCGCCAGCGTCAGCGACAGGATCGTGTTGCTGTCTGCCGCGCCGAGTTCCATCGCCTCGGTCAGCGCCGAGGTCGCCGACGCAAAGCGGCCGTTGTTGAGATAGGCCTGACCCAGCAACGCACGATAGCCGGCGTCGCGCGGGCTGCCCGCCACCGCGGCTTCGGCCAGGCTGACGGCCTTGCTCGGCTTGCCTGCTTCCAGCGCGACGCGCGCGTCGCTCGCCGATTTAGCGGCGACCGCCGGCTTGCCCGCGGCGCGCGACGGCGCATCGGCCATCTTGCCCATGCCGCTGCATCCCGTGGCGGCGCCCAGGACAAAGCCCGAAACAGCCAGTTTCATCAGCATCTTGCGGTTCATGTCTGGGTCCCCCTCTTATGCTTTCAGCGCTGCGTGCGGCGCATCGGGCGCGCGGCGGGCAAACGGCTCGCCATCGCGTCGATTTCGGGCAGCGACGACAGATATTCGTCGAGCAGATCGGTCAGGATCACCTGCGACGACCGGTTCGTCACCGCACTCGCAAGGCGCAAGCGCAGATGGCGCTCGGCGTCGAGACGCAATGTGAACGCCGCCTTTTCGCGGGCGCGGAGGACGCGCGGCGCCTTTTCCTTCTTCGGCGCCGGTTCGGGTCGCGCTTCGACCTTGCGCGCCACCGCGGCGACGCGCTCGATCAGCGATTCCTGCTGGCGGACGATTTCCGGAACTTCGGGTGCTTCGGCCCCAAACTGCTCCGGACCAGACTGGTCGGCGCCATAATCGTCGTTCAGCCCGGCGCGTTCGGCGGCGAACTCGGCGCCATATTCGGGCACGAGCTCATGACCGGCGCTGTCGTCGACCGCATGTTCGGCCTCGACATTGTGCGCCAGCACCGATCCGGTGAGAAGCGGCTTCAGATCGACCAGCCGCGCGGGTTCGGCCGACTGGTCGGGATCGACATCATAGCCCATGTCGTTCCAGCCGAGATCGTCATAGCCCATGCTGTTCATGGTTGCGGGGCCGCTGCCGAGCGGCTGGCGGCGCATGGCGGGACGCGCTCCGCCCTTGCGGGCAAGGAGGCCGGCGCTCAGCGATGCGAGAGGTTTTGGTTCGCCCATGGTTCCCGAGCTCCCCTTCACTGGCCAGCGACGCGGCGGCCGAAGCCACCACCCATCGGGCGAACCGCACCATAATTCCCCTGTGTCGGGGCAGGCGCGGCAAATACGGTCCGGCGGAAATTCTTTTCGAGGCGATCGTTCATATAAGTCCACAACTGGCGGATTTCGTCGGCGGAGCGCCCGTTGGGGTCGACTTCCATCACGGTGCGGCCGTCGATCATCGACGCCGCATAATCGGTACGGTGGTGCAACGTGACCGGCGCGACCGTGCCGTGCTGCGACAGCGCGACAGCGGCCTCGCTGGTGATTTTCGCTTTGGGAGTCGCCGCGTTGACGACGAATACCAGCGGCTTGCCGGCGCGTTCGCACAGGTCGACGGTGGCGCCGACGGCGCGCAGGTCGTGCGGGCTTGGGCGGGTCGGGACGACGATCAGTTCGGCGACCGAAATCACGCTCTGGATCGCCATGGTGATCGCCGGCGGCGTATCGATGACCGCCAGCTTAAAGCCCTGTTGGCGCAGGATTTCGAGGTCGGATGCCAACCGGGCGACCGTGGTCTGGGCGAACGCCGGAAGGTCGGTCTCGCGCTCGTTCCACCAGTCGGCGAGCGAGCCCTGCGGATCGATGTCGATCAGAACGACGGGGCCGGCGCCCGCAAGCTGCGCCTGCACCGCCAGGTGCCCCGACAGCGTGGTCTTGCCCGACCCGCCTTTCTGTGAAGCCAATGCCAATACGCGCACTGCGTTTACCCCCTCGGAAATCCAAAATCCGGCGAAGGGATGCCATGCGGGGCGCTAAAATTGGGTTAACGATGATAAAAAGAGGGTAAACGATTTCCGCATCTTGATGGTAAACGAAACCCCAAGGTCGACTTGTCCCATAACGGATCAAATTCGGCACACCCTATTTTGTCGCTAACGCCGTGTTAGCCTATTGGCGCTATAAAGCATGTGGGGACTGCAGCCGCTCGGTGCGGCGCAAGTCATTGGAGAATAAGATGCGTTCATTCCGCACCGCCGCCCTGCTGGCCTTGCCGCTGGCGATGGCCTCGATGCTGGCGGCGCCGGCCCATGCCGACGTCAAGGATGGCGTTGATGCGTGGCAGGCCGGCAATTACCAGGCGGCGGTCGCCGAATGGCGGCCACTCGCGCTCGCGGGCGATGCCGACGCGCAATTCAATCTGGGGCAAGCCTATAAGCTCGGCCGCGGCGTTCCCGCCGATCTGGCGCAGGCCGAGGCCTGGTATCGCCGCGCCGCGAAACAGGGGCATTTGCAGGCGGAGGATAATCTCGGCCTCGTACTCTTCACCGCGAACCGCCGGCAGGAGGCGATGCCCTTCATCATCAATTCGGCCGCGCGCGGCGAACCGCGCGCGCAATATGTCCTCGGCACCGCGCACTTCAACGGCGATCTCGCGGCAGAGGACTGGCCGCGCGCCTATGCGCTGACCAAGCGCGCGAGCGACGCCGGGCTCGACATCGCGTCGGCGCGGCTTGCGCAGCTCGACAGCCTGATCCCGCTCGACCAGCGCCGCCGCGGGCTCGCGATGATTCCCGAAATCGAACGCAGCGAACAGCAGGCGCGCCTCGCCGCGGTGAACGCCGCCGCGCCCCCCGCCCCCAAGCCCGCACCGGCATCGCCGGTGAAGGTCGCCAGCCTGCCCGCCTCGACCCCCGGCACCAGCTACACGCCGCCGCCGGTGATCGGTACGCCGGCGCCCGCCGCCGTTCGCCCGTCGGCGGTGCCCGAACCGATCCGCAGCGTCGCGGTGCCATCCTCGCCCGTCGCCAGCGCCGCCGCCGCTGCCGCCGCCGAAGCGACCGCCAACGCCGTCGCCGCGACCGGCCAGGCGGGCACGACCCCCGGCACGACCTACGCCGCGCCGCCCGAAAGCGGAAAACTGCCGCCCAAGCCCGAGCCGGCAAAACCCGCGGCTGCCAAGCCCGCCGCGGAAAAACCCGCGCCCGCCAAGGCCGCCCCCGTCGCCACCGCAGCGGCCACGCCGGCGCCGGTCCGGGTCCACAGCGGCACCGCCAGCCCCTGGCGCGCGCAACTCGGCGCCTTCGGGGTCGAGGCGAACGCCCGCAATCTCTGGGCTTCGCTCGAAAAGAAGAATCCCGCCTTCGCCGGCCGCACGCCCTATCTGGTCAAGAGCGGCAAGCTCACCCGCCTCCAGGCCGGCGGCTTTGCGAACAAGGGCGAAGCCGAAAGCTTCTGTGCCGCCGCAAGCAAGGGCGGGCAAGCTTGCATGGTCGTCGACAAATAAACAGGCGGAGCCGCGCTCAGTCGGTCGTGGCACCCTCTTCGTCGACGGCGAAATCGTCGGTTGGCATCATGAAGTTGACCGTTTTGACGCAGCCCGACGCGCCCTGCGGCGAGGGGACGACGCGAGCGCTGCGCACGATGAAGGTCGCCTGCTGGCCGAAATCGGCCGACGGCTGCGCGTCCAGCACCTTCACATTGCCGATCTCGCCCCACGGCGCGACGTCGAACGAAACGATCGCCCACCCCTCAATCGCGCGCTTGCGATAGGCGGGCGGGTAATAGGTGCTCGGCCGGGTCGTCCATTCGATCTTCGTCGGACAGACGGCGTCCGCCGGGCGCATCTGCTCCTCAGCGGGCCGCTTGGGTGGGGCGAGCTTTGCCGCGGCGCGCCAATAGGGATAGAGGCACCCCGTCCGCGCACCGCGGGTAAAGCGTGAAGCCTGCACCGCCTCCACCGCCGCGGCGTCGAGTTCGGCATTGCCTGTGCTGTGCGCGACCCGTGCGTTGATCGGCCGACCCGTATCGTCGGTATCATACCCAACCAGCGACCAGTCGCGACTGCCCGGCGTCGGCGTCACCTTCGAAAAATCGGGATAGCCGCGCATCAGTGTCCCCGGGCGCGGCGTGTCGCGGCAATCGCCGACGACGCCAAAGCGGTCCCACCCCGCCTGCGGCAGTTTCGGACCGGTGGGGTGGATCGAATAGGCGACCAGATCGGCGATCGGCGCGCTCGGTAGCGGAGCGATTTTCGGCGTATAGATTATTTCGCAATTCTCGCGCTTCGGTCCTGCGGGAAAGCGGCTCGCTGCCAGCGAGGGGCCAATATCCTGCCCAAAAGGATGCCCGTCACTATTGTCGCGAACGATAGAGCGCGTCCGCCCTGTCGCATCGATCGCAAAGCGATAGGTCGTCGCCCTCAACCGTTGCGGATCCATTGTCGCCAATTCGGCTGCGGGGTGCTGCATCGCCTCACCCTGAATCGCGGCCCCGTCGCAGCGCACCTCGCCCACACTCCACGACAGCATCTGCGGCGATGGCGCCCCTCCGGGCGGCGCCGGCGGAACCCACACGGCCGACGCCGCCGTGGACAGAAGGAGCGCGCTCAAACCCGGTATCGCCATATGAAAGACCCCGCAATTTCGAGGCGCAGACTAACGCCTTTGCGGGGCCTCACAAGATTGAAAAATAACAATATTGGGGGCTATTTTCCCGCACGCTCTTCGGAAAGCCTCGTCTCCAGCTTCTTGCGCGAGCGGTCGACATAGGCGCGGCACGCGCCCGGCTTATCGTTAAACCGCCCCGTCCCCGCATTGTCGGGATGCGCCGAAATCAGTACATCGCACGGCGTCGCGTCCATCTTGCGATAGCTTTGCTCGAAACCCTTGACGATCGGTGCGCCGGCCTTCGAGGTAAAGCGATAGCCGTCCGCCGACACCGGGTTGAGGCTCGACGCAAAGACAATCGTCTTGCACGCTGTGCCCTCGCATGCCTGCCAGCGCCAGCTCATGCTCCCCATCGTGTGTCCCGGCGTCGCGACCGCGGTGATTGCCGTCTTGCCCAGCTTCAGCACCTCGCCGTCCTTGACGACGCGCAGCCGCGTGACCGCCGGCCAGCTCCCGCCATAGCCGAGCTGCGGGTCGTCCTTCGCATGGCGCCCCGACCGCAGCCCCTCGGCGCCGCGCGCGCTCGCGACCACCGTCGCGCCGGTATCGCGCGCCAGCGCGGCGAGCCCGCCGGCATGGTCCCAATGCGGCTCGGTGCTCAGAATAAATTTGATGTCTTTGGGGTCGAAGCCGAGCGTGCGGACATTGGCGAGGATCGCGGGCGCCGCCTGCGGCAGCGCGCCATCGACCAGCACCAGACCGTCGCCGGTGTCGATCAGCGCGACGCTGAGTCCGCCAAAGCCGACCAGATAGCTGTTCCCGAAGAGCTTCTCCGGCGGCAGCGGCGCCAGCCATTCCTTGGCACGCTCGACCGCCAGCGGCCGCGTCAGCGGGTCGTCTGCCACCGCCCCCGCAACCACCTGCGCGTTCGTCTCGTCAACGAGGGGCAGCGGCACATGGCTCACCCCGGCCAGCCAGGCGGCAATCGTCATCATCGCAATCATCTTCGTCTCCCTTCCCCGCCGGGATGCCAATCGCCGCGCACGGCGACAAAGCATCATTTCTCGACAAAGCCATGAGAATTTCTCATATTCTTCGTCACCCGGACTTGATCCGGGATCCATTTTTCGACGTTGCGTCAGTGGACCCCGGATCAAGTCCGGGGTGACGAGGCATGATAGGTAAAGCGTATCCATGGACCGCGCCCAGCTCCCGCTCAACGCCCTCCGCGCCTTCGAAGCCGCCGCGCGCCACCTCAATTTCACCCGCGCCGCGATCGAGCTTTGCGTCAGCCAGGGCGCGGTCAGCCATCAGGTCGCGCAGCTCGAACGCCGCCTCGGCACGCGCCTTTTCCACCGCCTGCCGCGCGGCCTCGCGCTCACCGACGAGGGGCACGCGCTTGTCCCCGTACTCGCCGAGGCGTTCGACCGCGTCGCCGCGACGCTCGACCAATATACGGGCGGTCGCTTTCGCGAGGCGCTCAAGGTCGGCGTCGTCGGCACCTTCGCGACCGGCTGGCTGCTCCCACGCCTCGACGCGTTCGCGCGCGCCCACCCGTCGATCGACCTGCGCATCTCGACGAACAACAACCGCGTCGACCTCGCGGGCGAGGCGCTCGACTATGCGATCCGCTTCGGCGACGGCGCGTGGCACGGCACCCATGCCGAGCCGCTCCTCGCGGCGCCGATGGCGCCGATCTGCGCTCCCGCGATCGCTGCGCGTCTCAAGACCCCCGCCGATCTGGTCCACGAACGCCTGCTGCGCTCGTACCGCGCCGACGAATGGGCACTCTGGTTCGCCGCCGCCGGCGTCCCCGTCCCGGTGCTCCGCGGCCCCGTCTTCGACAGCTCGGCGCTGATGGCGACCGCCGCTGCCGCGGGTCAGGGCATCGCGCTCGCGCCGCCCACGATGTTCACCCGCGAACTCGCCGCCGAACTGCTCGTCCAGCCCTTCGCGCTCACGATCGACGCCGGCCGCTACTGGCTCACCCGCCTGATGTCGCGCCCCGAAAGCGACGCGATGCAGCGCTTTCGGAGCTGGCTGACCGACGAGATCACCGCGGTATAAGCAGCAGGAAATAGACCATAGTCTACAGAAGCCCGTCATCCCGGACTTGATCCGGGATCCATTTTTCCATGCTTAGTGTTGACATCGTAAACATTATTCCTATCTGGACACCCTCAATGTTAACGTCGTCAACTTAAGCAGGAGAAATATCATGTACCACGCTATCGTCCGCCATCAGGTCCGCAAGATTTTCGACGGCCTCAGCCGCGGCGATTGGGAGTCCGCGCTCGCCGGCATGGCCGACCGGTTCGAACATATTTTCCCCGGCGACCATGCCCTCGGCGGCACCCGCCACACCAAGGCTGGCCTCCGAGCATGGTTCCAGCGCCTGTTCACCGTCCACCCCGTCCTCAAATTCGAGATCAAGCATATCGCATCGAGCGGCACGCCGTGGGACACGACCGCGGTGATCGAATGGCGCGACCGCGCGGTGATGGCCGACGGCGACACCTCTTACGTCAACGACGGCGTCCACATCATCCGCCTCCGCTGGGGCAAGATCGTCAGCCTGCACCCCTATCTCGACACGGCGAAATATGCGGCGGCGCTGAAGCGGCTTGCAGATACGGGTTTTGCCGAAGCTGGCGCTGCGCCGATCGAGGATTAAGGGCTGCATTGGGGTGGGGAGCGGCCGTTGCAGGAGCGAGCTGATTTCTCCTCCCGTCTGCGGGAGGGGCAGCGAGGCTTGCCAGCTTGCTGGCTAGCCGCAGCGGGGTGGGTCATCGCAACGTTGCTGCCCACCCCCGACCCCTCCCGCAAGCGGGAGGGGAGAAGAAACGTCGCCTACCGATCGAAACCCGCCGTCACCCGCGCAAGATCTTCTCCATCTTCTTGCCCCTCGCCAATTCGTCGATCAGCTTGTCCATATAACGCAGCTCGCGCATCAACGGCTCTTCGATATTCTCAACGCGGATGCCGCAAATCACCCCGGTGATCAGCTCGCGCGCCGGATTGAGCTTCGGCGCCGCCGCAAAGAAATCCTCGAAATTCGTTCCCTTCGCCAACTCGCTCTCCAGCGCCGCCTGACTATACCCCGTCAGCCAACGAATAATCTCGTCGACCTCGGCCTTGGTCCGCCCCTTCTTCTCGGCCTTGGTGATATAATGCGGGTAAACGCTCGCGACGCTGATCGAATAGATGCGGTGCTTGGTCATCCGTACCTCACTCGTTATGCGCCACGGCAACGCTATCGCACGACGCAAGGTTGTCGATCGACTTCATCGCAAGCCGGAAAGGTGAAGTCGGCATAAAAAGCGCCTGCGCAAAGGATGGCGCACAGCGGCGCCAGTAGCAGCCATGGCGCCAAATGAAACCAGAACAGCCCCGCCCGCTTATCGCGACTTATCGGGGCCCTTCCTGACCACATCCGGAAAAAGCTGGTGGGCTGAGCGTCGCCCGAGCGCAAGCTTTTCCAGACTGCCAGAGACGCGACCCAAGCTGCCACGGCCAGAACGATCGCGACAACGATCATCACCCCAGCACCCAGCTCCGCCGCGAATAACCCTGCGCCCACAAAAGCGCCGTCAGATCGTGATGCCGGATCACCGCCGCCGCGGCTTCGCCCGCCGACGGATGCGGATAATAGCCGATCCCCAGCCCGGCGCTCGTGATCATCGGAATATCGTTCGCGCCGTCGCCGACCGCCAGCGTCTCGGCGAGCGGCAGGCCATGCTTTGCCGCCTCGGCCTTCAGCGTTTCCAATTTCGTGGCGCTGTCGACGATCGGCTCGCGCACCGTGCCGGTCAGCTTGCCGCCTGCAATCTCCAGTTCGTTCGCGATCACCTTGTCGAACCCGATCGCCTCGCCCACCGGCCCGGCAAAGGCGGTAAAGCCACCGGACACCAGCACCGTATAGGCGCCGTGCGCCTTCATCGTCTGCACCAAGGTCCGCGCGCCGCGTGTCAGCTTCACGCGTTCCATCCGGCACTCAACCAAAGTCGATTCCGGCATGCCCGCGAGCAGCCCGACGCGCTCTTCCAGCGCGGCGCGGAAATCGAGTTCGCCCTTCATCGCGCGTTCGGTGATCGCCGCAATCTGCGGCTTCAGCCCGGCATAATCGGCCAGCTCGTCGATGCACTCGACGGTAATCATCGTCGAATCCATGTCGGCGATAAACAATTTCTTCGTCCGGTCGCCCAGCGGCTGCACGACGATGTCGAGCGAGCCATGGTCCATGAGCGCCAGTTCCTTGCGCGCGCTCACCAGGCTGCCGTGAAAGACGATATCCGCCGCGTCATGCTCGTCGATCCAGTGCGGGGCGCCGACATCGTGCCCCGTCGCCGCAAGCCGGTCGATCCCCTCGCGAACCACCTCGTCGGTCAGCTTTCCTGCTGCTATCAGCGTCGCGACGAACATGGCATCTCCTTTTATCTCGACCGCCAATGCGCGGCTGCCCGTGGCACTTATCGCCGGACCCACCGCCAGCGGCAAGAGCGCTTTGGCGGTCGCGCTCGCAAAAACGCTCAAAAACGGGATCGTCGTCAACGCCGACGCGAGCCAGGTCTATGCCGACCTCGCCATCCTCTCGGCCCGCCCGTCCGAAGACGAGATGGAGGGCGTGCCCCATCGTCTTTTCGGGCACATCGACGCCGCCGACGCCCATAACGCAGTACGCTGGGCGGAAGAGGCGCGTGCCGTGATCGCCGAAGCGCACGCAGCGGGGCAAATCCCGATCCTCGTCGGCGGCACCGGCCTCCACATGCGCACGCTGCTCAACGGTATCGCGCCGGTGCCCGAGATCGACCCCGGCATCCGCGAGGCGGTCCGCGCGCTCCCCGTGGCCGACGCGCACGCCGCACTCGCCGCGGCCGACGCGGCGGCCGCCGCGCGCCTGAACCCCGCCGACACCACGCGCGTCGCGCGCGCGCTCGAGGTCGTGCGCTCGACCGGCCGCACCCTCGCCGACTGGCAGCAAGCCATCGCGGGCGGGATCGCGGACGAAATCACCCTCGCCCCGCTGATCCTCCTGCCCCCGCGCGACTGGCTACGCGATCGCTGCGACGACCGCCTCGTCCAGATGTTCGACCGCGGAGCAGTCGAAGAAGCCGAAGCCCTGCTCGCGCGCGGCCTGAACCCCGATCTCCCCGCGATGCGCGCGATCGGCGTTCCCCAGATCGCGAGCTACCTTCGCGGCGACATCAGCCGCGCCGAAGCGCTCGAACAGACGCAGGCGGCGACCCGCCAATATGCAAAGCGCCAATATACGTGGTTCCGCAACCAGCCGCCCGGCGAATGGGCACGCCACACAAAATCACTAAACATCGATTCTATCAAGGAATTAGCAATAATATTACGTGATAAGCTGTTGACAGGATAGAATCATACACCTATTGCCCGCACCCTGTTGCAGCGCACAAGCGCTGCCCTTTTTGTATTTGGAAGGAGTTTCGTCGTGACGGAAATGAGTGGTGCCGACATGGTGGTTCAGGCGCTGGTCGACCTCGGGGTCGACACGGTGTTCGGCTATCCGGGCGGCGCGGTCCTTCCCATCTATGACGCGCTCTTCAACCATCCCTCGATCAAGCACATCCTCGTCCGCCACGAACAGGCGGCGACGCACGCGGCCGAGGGCTATGCGCGCTCGACGGGCAAGCCCGGCGTCGTGCTGGTCACCTCGGGCCCCGGCGCGACCAATGCCGTCACCGGCATCACCGACGCGCTGCTCGACTCGATCCCGATGGTCGTGCTCACCGGTCAGGTGTCGACCGCGCTGATCGGCACCGACGCCTTCCAGGAATGCGATACCGTCGGCATCACGCGCCACTGCACCAAGCATAATTATCTGGTGATGGACCCCGATCGTCTCGGCCCGATCATGCACGAGGCGTTCCATATCGCGACGCACGGCCGCCCCGGCCCCGTCGTGATCGACATCCCCAAAAATGTGCAGGTCGCGACCGGCGAATATGTGGTGCCCGAAAAGATCGCGCACAAAAGCTATCGCCCGCAGGTCGAACCCGACGCCGACGCAATTGCTGAGGCCGTAGCGATGATCGCCGCGGCCGAGCGCCCGGTCTTCTACACCGGCGGCGGCGTGATCAACGCCGGCCCCGATGCGAGTGCGGCGCTGCGCCAGCTCGTCGCGCTCACCGGTGCGCCGATCACCTCGACCCTGATGGGCCTCGGCGCCTTCCCGTCGGACGACGGTAAATGGCTCGGCATGCTCGGCATGCACGGCACCTATGAAGCGAACATGGCGATGAACCGCGCCGACCTGATCATCGCGGTCGGCGCGCGCTTCGACGACCGCGTGACGGGCCGTCTCGACGCCTTCTCGCCGGACTCGAAGAAAATCCACATCGATATCGACCGCAGCTCGATCAACAAGATCGTCCCCGTCGACCTCGCGATCGTCGGCGACGCCGGGCGCGCTCTCGATGCGATCATCGCGGGTTGGCAGGCAGCGGGCCACAACGGCCGCGACCTTGGCGAATGGTGGCGCCGCGTCGACGGCTGGCGCGCGACGCGCTGCCTCGACTTCCCCGAAAAGAAGGAAGCCGACGCCGACATCATGCCGCAACGCGCGGTGAAGGCTTTGTTCGACGCGACGCGCGGGCTCGACCCGATCATCACGACCGAGGTCGGCCAGCACCAGATGTGGGCCGCGCAGCATTTCGGCTTTTCGGCGCCCAACCGCTGGCTCACCAGCGGCGGCCTCGGCACGATGGGCTATGGCTTCCCCGCCTCGGTCGGTGCGCAGATCGCGCACCCCGACCGCCTCGTCATCTGCATCGCGGGCGAAGCCAGCCTGCAGATGAATATCCAGGAAATGGGCACGGTCAGCCAGTATCGCTTGCCGGTGAAGATCTTCATCCTCAACAATGAATGGATGGGGATGGTCCGCCAGTGGCAGGAACTCACCTATGAAAGCCGTTATTCGAACAGCTATTCGGACAGCCTGCCCGATTTCGTGAAGCTCGCCGACGCCTATGGCTGGACGGGCCTGCGCATCGACAACCTCGGCCAGCTCGAGGATGGCATCAAGAAGATGATCGAGACCCCGGGCCCGGTGATCGTCGACTGCCGCGTCGCGCAGCTCGCGAACTGCTTCCCGATGATCCCCTCGGGCGCCGCGCACACCGAAATGCTTCTCCAGCCGAGCGACGTGACCGGCACGATGGACGACGAAGCGAAAGCACTGGTCTAAAACATATGAAAATCAAAACCGAAGCCGGCGAGCGCCATGTGCTCGCCATCACCGTCGACAACGAGGCCGGGGTGCTCGCCAAGATCACCGGGCTGTTCACCGCGCGCGGCTATAATATCGAAAGCCTGACGGTGGCCGATATTACCGCCGACCACGCCCTGTCGCGCATCACCATCGTCACCTCGGGCCCGCCGCCGATCATCGACCAGATCATCGCGCAGCTCGACCGGCTCGTGCCCGTGCACAAGGTCGTCGACCTCAACGACGCGGGCGAGGCGCATGTCGAGCGCGAAATCGCGCTCGTAAAGGTCGCTGGCACCGGCGACAAACGCATCGAGGCGCTGCGCATGGCCGATGTCTTCCGCGCCAAGGTCGTCGACACGACGCTCACCAGCTTCATCTTCGAAATCACCGGGACGAGTGACAAGGTCGACCGCTTCATCGCGCTGATGCGCGAATGCGGGCTGGTCGAAGTCGGCCGCACCGGCGTCGTCGCCATCGCCCGCGGGTCGGAGGCGCTCTAGAGTTTTAACAGGAATGACGGTCCAACCTTCGTCACCCCGGACTTGATCCGGGGTCCATGGATGCCGGGTCAAGCCCGGCATGACGAAAGAAAATAGGGAAGAAGAACATGCAGGTTTATTACGATCGCGACGCCGACCAGGATCTGATCAAGGGCAAGAAGGTCGCCGTCGTCGGCTATGGCAGCCAGGGCCACGCGCACGCGCAGAACATGCGCGACAGCGGCGTGCGTGAAGTCGCGATCGCGCTCCGCCCCGGTTCGGCGACGGCGAAAAAGGCCGAAGCCGCGGGCTTCAAGGTGCTTTCGAACAAGGAAGCCGCCGAATGGGCCGACGTGATCATGATCGCCGCCCCCGACGAGCATCAGGCCAAGATCTACGCCGACGACATCGGCCCGAACATGAAGCCCGGCGCCGCGCTCGCCTTTGCCCACGGCCTCAACATCCACTTCGGCCTGATCGACGCGCGTCCCGACATCGACGTGTTCATGGTCGCGCCCAAGGGCCCCGGCCACACGGTGCGCAGCGAATATCAGAAGGGCGGCGGCGTCCCCTGCCTGATCGCGGTCGCGCAGGAAGCACAGCGCGCGGGCGCATCGGGCAACGGCTTCGCCAAGGCGCTGGCGCTCAGCTACGCATCTGCAGTGGGTGGTGGCCGCAGCGGCATCATCGAGACGACGTTCAAGGAAGAGTGCGAAACCGACCTCTTCGGCGAACAGGCGGTGCTCTGCGGCGGCATCACCCACCTGATCCAGGCGGGGTTCGAAACGCTGGTCGAGGCGGGCTACGCCCCCGAAATGGCCTATTTCGAATGCCTCCACGAAACCAAGCTGATCGTCGACCTTCTCTATGAAGGCGGCATCGCGAACATGCGCTATTCGATCTCGAACACCGCCGAATATGGCGACATCAAGACCGGCCCGCGCATCATCACCGACGAAACGAAGAAGGAAATGAAGCGCGTCCTCGCCGACATCCAGTCGGGCCGCTTCGTCAAGGACTTCGTGCTCGACAACCAGGCCGGCCAGCCCGAGCTGAAAGCGAGCCGCAAGGCCGTCGCCGCGCACCAGCTCGAAAAGACCGGCGCGGAACTCCGCGCAATGATGCCGTGGATCGCGAAGAACCAGCTCGTCGACAAGTCGAAGAACTGATCCGACACCCCCTAATTTCGTCATCCCCGCGAAAGCGGGGACCCAGCGCAAAAAAGAAGCTCACCCGCCGGGTGGCAATCTGAACGCAACGGCTGAACTGGGTTCCCGCTTTCGCGGGAATGACGATATAGGGGCTGCATGGTAAACTCTTCCGTCGACGCCCACGACACCGATCTCTCCTTCGCCTGCGACTGCGGAACCGTCACCGGCGCGATGCGCGTCGTATCGGGCGAGGGCGACCATGTCGTCTGCCATTGCACCGATTGCCAGAACCTCACGCATCATCTCGGTCACGCGCAACTGCTCGACGCGCACGGCGGCACACCGCTCTACCAGACACGCTGCGCACGGATGCGGATCGAGACCGGCCGGGAGCAGCTCGCCTGCCTCCACCTCACCGACGCGCCGACGCTGCGCTGGTACGCCGCCTGCTGCCGCACCCCGCTGTTCAACACGTTCAAGAACGGCAAGCTCCCCTTCGTCACAATCCTGACCGCCGCCTGCGATCCCGCGCGGCGCGAAAGCGCATTCGGCGCGCCGCGCGGCCATCTCTTCACGCAAGACGCGATCGGCGACGCCAGCCACATACCCAAAATGGGCACGCCGACGCTGATGCGGCGCTTCTTCGTCCGCGCGATCAAGGACATCGTCTCGGGCGAGCGGCGGCGATCGCCGCTCTTCGACGCAAAAACCCTCGCCCCCATCGCCAAACCTCACCGATTGACCGACGAAGAAAAGCTTGCCCTGCCCCATCGCTGAGCCGGCACGCGCGGGTTTGTCATTTTCATCGGATGCCCTAAGGGAACCCCGATGCCGGGTCCCTCTCCCTTCGCCGCGCACCACGCCGATCTCGCGGCGCTCGCGCATGACAGCCGCCGCCGCACCCTCGCGCCGCGCGCGGGCCGCGATTTCGCCTCGAACGACTATCTCGGCCTCGCCGATAGCGAAGCGCTCCGCTCCGCGCTGGCCGCAGGCATCGAACGCGGCCTTCCCGCAGGCTCGGGCGGCTCGCGTCTGCTTCGCGGCAATCACGCCGAGCATGAAGCGCTCGAAGCGCACGCCGCGCGCCATTATGGCAGCGAGGCCGCACTCTTCTTCCCCACCGGTTTCGCCGCCAACGCCGCACTGTTCGCGACGCTCCCGCAGCGCGGTGACCTCGTCATCCACGACGCGCTGATCCACGCAAGCGCGCACGACGGCATGAAGCTCGGCCGCGCCAGCACCATCGCCGCCGCACACAACGACGCGCAATCCTTCGACGATGCCATCACCCACTGGCGCGCAAGCGGTAACACCGGAACGCCGTGGATCGCGGTCGAAAGCCTCTACTCGATGGACGGCGACCGCGCCCCGCTCGCCGATCTCGCCGCCGTCGCCGACCGCCACGACGCCATCCTCGTCGTCGACGAAGCCCACGCGACCGGCGTCTTCGGCCCCGGCGGCGCAGGCCTCGCGCACGCCCTGCCGCGCCGCGACAACCTCATCACCCTCCACACCTGCGGCAAGGCTCTGGGCGCCGAGGGCGCGCTGCTCTGCGCCCCCGCGATTGCCACCGACTTCCTCGTCAACCGCGGCCGCCCCTTCATCTTCTCGACCGCGCCGTCGCCGCTGATGGCGTGGCTCGTCCGGCAGGCTATCGAGATCGTCGCGAACGAGCCCGAGCGGCAGGCGCGTCTCCACAGCCTCGTCCGTCACGCCGCCGAACGCCTCGTGCCGCTCGGCATCCCCGCCAGCGGCACCCAGATCCTGCCCGTGATCATCGGCGACAACGACCGCACGATGCGCATCGCGGGCAGCCTGCAGGACGCGGGCTTCGACATTCGCGGCATCCGTCCGCCGACCGTGGCACAGGGAACCGCCCGCCTGCGCATCGCCATCACGCTCAATGTTGACGAGGATAACATCGACGACATGGCGGCCGCGCTCGCCGAAGCCATGGCCGCGGCATGACGCGCTTCGTCGTCACCGGCACCGACACGGGCATCGGAAAAACCATCTTTTCCGCTGCTTTGGCGCAAGCGACCGGCACGCCCTACTGGAAACCGATCCAGTCGGGCCTCGAAGAGGAAACCGACAGCGAGACCGTCGCGCGCCTCGCCGGCGTCCCGATCCGCCCCGAAGCCTACCGCCTCATCACCCCCGCCTCGCCGCATCTCGCCGCCGAAATTGACGGCGTTAACATCGACGTCGAAACGCTCTCCCCACCCCCCGGCGACCTGATCGTCGAAGGCGCCGGCGGTGCGCTCGTCCCGGTGACGCGCACGACGCTTTACGCCGACCTCTTCGTGAAATGGCAGGTCCCGGTGATCGTCTGCGCGCGCACCGCACTCGGCACGATCAACCACAGCCTGCTCACGATCGAAGCGCTCAAGGCGCGCGGCGTCCCGATCCACGGCCTCGCCTTCCTCGGCGACGCGGTGGAGGACAGCGAGGCGATCATATCCGAGATTTCGGGCGTCCGCCGCTTGGGCCGCCTGCCGATCATCGATCCGCTGAACAGCGAAACCCTCTCGAAGGCCTTCGCCGCCGGTTTCGATCGCACGGATTTCGCATGACATCCCCCGTCTGGCACCCCTTCACCCAGCACGGCCTCGGCGACCCCATCCCGCTGATTTCGCATGCCAAAGACGCCAAACTCTACGCGCCCGACGGCCAAAGCTGGATCGACGCCATCTCGTCATGGTGGGTCACCACCCACGGCCACGCGCACCCGCGCATCATGGCCGCAATCCGCGCCCAGACCGAAAAGCTCGACCAACTCATCTTCGCCGGCTGGACGCACGAGCCCGCCGAGACTCTCGCCGCCGAACTGGTCCGCATCACCCCGGACCCGCTGACGCGCGTCTTCTTCTCGGACTCGGGCTCGACCAGCGTCGAGGTCGCGCTCAAGATGGCGCTAGGCTATTGGTACAACATCGGCGAGCCGCGCAGCCGCATCCTCGTCCTCGAACATAGCTATCATGGCGACACGATCGGGACGATGTCGGTGGGCGAACGCGGCGTCTACAACCGCGCCTGGCAGCCTTTGCTCTTCGACGTCGACACCATCCCCTTCCCTTACGAAGGTTTGGAGCAAGCCACGCTCGACGCGCTCGAAGCCGCCTGCTCGGCCAAACCCGCCGCCTTCATCGTCGAACCCTTGATCCTCGGCGCCGGCGGCATGCTGATCTACCCCGCGTGGGTGCTGGCCGAGATGCGCAGCATCTGCGCGCGCCACAATGTCCTCTTCATCGCCGACGAGGTGATGACCGGCTGGGGCCGCACCGGCACGCGCTTCGCCTGCGATCAGGCCGGCGTCATCCCCGACATCGTCTGCCTGTCGAAGGGCCTCACGGGCGGCAGCCTGCCGCTCGCGGTCACACTCTGCATCGAGCCGATCTTCGCAGCGCATTTCTCGACCGACCGCGCCAAGACCTTCTATCATTCGTCGAGCTATACCGCGAACCCGATCGCCTGCGCCGCCGCGAACGCGAACCTCGAAATCTGGCGCGACGAGCCCGTCCAGCAACGCATCGACACCCTCGCCGACGCGCAGGCGGCGCACCTCTCGCTCCTCAGCCACGACCCGCGCGCGCAAAACCCACGCCGCCTCGGAACAATCGCCGCACTCGACATCGTGGTTCCGGACAGCGGCTATCTCTCGAACCTCGCCCCGCGCCTGATCGCCTTCTATCGCGACCACGGCGTCCTCCTCCGCCCGCTCGGCAACACGCTCTACGTCATGCCGCCCTATTGCATCACGCCGGACGAACTCGCGCAGGTGTGGAGCGCCATAAAGGCATCGCTCGACGCCGTGTAAAGCGAGGCTAGGAAGCCAGCGCGCTCGCGATCCGTGCGACGAGCGCTTCGGCGCCCGCCTGATCGGCGGCGGCGAAGCGTCCGGCGACCGGGCTGTCGAGGTCGAGCACGCCGACCAGCCGGTCGCCCGCGATGACCGGCACGACGAGCTCGCTGCGGCTGTCGGCGTCGCACGCGATATGGCCGGGAAAGGCGTGGACATCGTCGACGCGCTGCGTCGCGCGAAGGCGCGCGGCCGCCCCGCACACGCCCTTGTCGAGCGGAATGCGGATGCACGCCGCCTTGCCCTGGAACGGCCCGAGCACCAGCTCCTGCCCGTCGAAGCGGTAAAAGCCCGCCCAGTTGAGATCGGGGATCGCCTGCCAGATCAGCGCCGCGATGTTCGCCATATTGGCGATGCCGTCGGGCTCGCCCGCGACGAGCGCCGCGGCGGCGTCGCCCGCCTCGGCCCACAGCGCAGCGGGATCGGTGGCGGAGAAGGACAGCGCATAGCTCATTATTCGACGCTCAGCCCCGTCCACTTCGCCGCAAAGGCATATTTGTCGGCCGCCTCGGCGATGATCTTGTCGGTCGGCTTGCCGCTGCCATGGCCCGCGCGCGTCTCGACACGGATCAGGTGCGGTTTGTCGCCCGCCTTCGCATGCTGGAGCGCGGCGGTATATTTGAAGCTGTGCCCCGGCACGACGCGGTCGTCGGTGTCGGCGGTCGTCACCAGCACCGCCGGATAGGCCGTGCCATCCTTGATATTATGATAGGGCGAATAGGCGAGCAAATTCTTGAAATCGCCTTCCTTCGACGGATAGCCATAATCGTCGACCCAGTAACGCCCCGCAGTGAAGCGGTCGAAGCGCAGCATGTCCATCACGCCAACCGCGGGCAGCGCCGCGGCGAACAGGTCGGGGCGCTGGTTGGTCACCGCGCCGACGAGCAGCCCGCCGTTCGACCCGCCCTCGATCGCGACCTGGCCCTTGCCCGCAATGCCTTGGGCAATCAGATATTCGCCCGCGGCGATGAAGTCGTCGAAGACATTCTGCTTCTTGTCGAGCCGCCCGGCGTCGTGCCACGCCTTGCCATATTCGCCGCCACCGCGCAGGTTCGCGATCGCGAGCACGCCGCCCTTGTCGACCCACGCGAGGCGGGTCGGCGAGAAGGCGGGGGTCATCGAGACGTTGAAGCCGCCATAGCCGTAAAGCAGCGTCGGCGACCCCTTGCTACGGTCGAGCCCCTTCTTCATCACGACGAACATCGGCACTTCGGTGCCGTCCTTCGATTTATAGAAACGCTGTTCGACCGAGAAATCCGACGGTTTGAACGTCAGTTTCGGCTCGGCGAAAATCTCGCTCTTCCCGGTCTGCGTGTCGAAACGATAGATCGTCGTCGGGCGCGCATAGCTCGAAAAGCTGTAGAAGGTTTCGGGGTCGCTCGACTTGCCGCCGAACCCCGTCGCCGCGCCGATGTCGGCGAGCTTGATATTGGCGATCGGCTTACCGTCCAATGCCACCATCCGCGCCTCCGACTTCGCATCGCCGAGGTAAGAGAGGATCAGGCGATTGCCGACGCGCGACGCGCCGACCAACGTCGCCTCATTCTCGCCGACCAGCTGCGTCAGCTCGCCGGGCTTCCGGATATCCAGCGACACGATGCGCCCGCGCGGCGCCCCCTTGTTGGTGACAAAGGTGAAGCGCGTGCCCTCGTTGGTCACATATTCCCAGTTGTTCGCGAAATCGTCGACGAGCACGATCGGCTTCGCGCCGGGCTTGCCCACCGGATGCAGCGTCAGCCCAAATCGTTCGTCGGTGCCTTCGGACGAGACGACGAGCAGATATTTGCCGTCGTCGGTGACGACCGCGCTGTTGTTGAGCTTCGGCTTGTCGGGGGTCGCGTGGATCAGCACATCGGCGCTCTGCGGCGTCCCGAGCTTGTGGAAATAGACGCTGTGGTTTTCGTTCAAGGACTGGAACGCCGCGCCCTCGGCGGGCTCGGGGAAGCGCGAATAATAAAAGCCGCTGCCGTCCTTCGCCCAATCGAGCGCCGAAAACTTCACCCAGCGCACCTCGTCGGACAGATCCTGCCCGGTCGCGACATCCTTGACGCGCACGATGCGCCAATCGGTGCCGCCGTCTTGCACCGAATAGAGGAGATACTTGCCATCCTCCGACGGATTCCATTCGCCAAGCGCGGTGGCGCCATCCTTGGCCCAGCTATTGGGGTCGATCAGCACGCGCCCTTCGCCCTTCAGCCCCTCACGGACATAGAGCACCGACTGCGGCTGCAGCCCGTCATTGCGCGTATAGAAATAACGCGTCCCGGCCTTGGTCGGCAGCCCGAAGCGCTCGTAATTGTATAGCTCGGTCATCCGCTTCTTGAACATATCGCGGCCGGGCAGCGTCTCCAGATAGCTGTCGGTGACCTTGTTCTGCGCCGCGACCCAGTCGGCGACCTTCGGATTGACGCGGACGTCATCCTCCAGCCAGCGATAGGGATCGGCGACGTCGACCCCGAACTGCGGATCGACCGTGTCGCCGCGTGCCGTATCGGGATAGGCCAAGGCCTTGGCCGTCGCCGATGCCGCCGCGGCATCGGCCGCCTGCGCTGCACCCGGAATCATCGTCAGGAGGGCCAGCGCCAGCGGCGCGGACGGGGTTTTACGGGGCATGGCAAGGCGACCTCTTTTCTGGGGAAATTTTCGTGCGCCGATATGTAAGCATCGGCAAGAGACGGGCAAGGGGATTTGATGGCGGCCCGAACGGCAGGCGTGGGCTTCTCTGAAGTACGTGTCGGCCGCCTTTACCGAATCTCCGTCGAGAAGAGTCGTTTGAAATCGCCGAGCGGTATGCCCTCGGCCCGGAAACGAAGTTTCCGGCGGATTTTCTGAAAGTTGTTCAGCCACGGCAATCGCGTGCCAATGCCCTTCGTCACGCGGTCTCTCGTCAAATGGATTGCGACGCTCTTAACCGCGTGCCCGGGACCGAATGTCGCGGAAAAATCGTCAGGCAGGACGCGCCGGATCGAGGCCGGATCCGCTGTATCACCGAAGACCGCAATGATCGGATATTCGGCCGGGGCAATTTCGGCCGACTCCAGAACATTCCTTCGGCGGGCAATTCTTCGTGCACTCTCGACGATATCGCTCCGAAAAGCCGGATCGAGCGCCAGCATCGACATTCCTGCTAGGTCACCATAAATATTTCCGGTCTTCAGAAGAGCAAAGAGGGTTGCGCCACTCGGCAGATCGACCATCAGTGCTTCACCGCGGACATCCCAGACATGATTCTTTCCCGAAGGATTTATTCCGAGCCGGTAAAACGCGCGCACTTCGTACACCGACGTGCCGGCCCAGGGTCCGGACGGCGTATCGACCTCTACAGTCATGCGAAAACGATAGGCGGAGCCGGTGCCGATATAGCGAAGCGAAAGGACCGGGAGGATCACGGCAAGTGCTAGAAGATTCAATAAGCTGCGCCAGCGCATTGCAATCATTCTCCTTCTGCGACGTGCTGATCAATGGACGCCACAAGCTTTGGATCAACCACTTCCTTGCGCACGAATAATCCGGTTGTATGCGATGAAGTTTAACGTCCGCTTCCCACCCCTTTTGCGGCCATTCGCTCAATGACCGGAAGCAACCAATTGCGGACATCGGTTTTGGATGTATCCTCCGCTAGATGTTTGGGGGAGCGACCGATGATCGGCAGGCGAAAGGCAATCACAGTAGCGGCGTGCGCGACGTTTATGCCGGGAACGGCACTGTCTTGTCAGATATCATCGCCTCGCCCCAACCCTGTATTTGATAGGCAGGCGCAAGAAAAACGTTTGAGATTAGTCGAAAGCTTTTTTGAGAAGATCGATCGGGCAAGGTCGTTCGAAGAAATCGAGCGCTCGACCGCGAGCATGCGACGGGCCAGTTTTCGGTGGCCCGCTCCGCAACCAACCCGACTGTTGGAAGCCATTCCAGTGGGCGATCTGGTGATTGCTCGCGCGCGAGGTATTGAAGCGACGCCCGAGAATGAGTGCAATCCGTTCGTCACGGTCCACGCTTACTACTCGTTCCATTTCGACCAAGACCAGATCGCTCTGATGAATACGATTAGCTATGGCGCTCTCTGGCCCGCCCCGGAGCTACCGGAGGCTATTTCGCTGAAACGAGACTAAGTCGCTCTTGAGCAGCCGCCTCCAGCATCCGCTTTCCACCCCATACCCGCCCATCCGCCGCGAGCCACAGCATAAGGCCTTGGCTTTTCCCGCTCGATACCCATTTGAAGGCCATCGGCCCGCCAGCCCGCTCTCGCCCCCCCCCTTTCTCGCCCCGCGCGGAGGGCTCGCAAGACAGGTTCGGCTTAGGTTCATCTGCGCGCGCCAATCTGCGTCGCGGGGATCCGGGGCCTGGGAATGCGATTGATAATGAAGAATAAAGCCGGCCTCCTCCTCCCCCTCTTCGCGGCGCTCGCCTTCGCCGCCCCCGCGCTCGCGCAGAACGACAGCTCGCTCGCGCAGTCGGGCGAGCCACCGCAACGCACCTCGGTCCTCTACACCTATGGCGACGAACCCTGCCCCGAACCCAAGGGCGACGAGATCGTCGTCTGCGCGCAGCAGCCCGAAACCGAACGCTACCGCGTGCCCAAGCAATTGCGCGAGGAAATCAAGGACGATGTTCCCGCCGGCGGCGGCAGCTGGGCCTCGGCGGTCGAGGGGTATGACAATGTCGCCCGCGCCACGCGTCCGGGTAGTTGCTCGCCCGTCGGCACCTACGGCTTCACCGGCTGCGCCGCCGCCGCGATGCGCGAGTGGTTCGAGGCGCGCCGCGCACCCTGACGCTTGGCGCTATGCGTTGTGAAAGGCGCAACTCCCGATCGAACTCGGCTCGTCGCATATACCCCGCGCGGGGTATGCCGCCTTCGTAAATCGCTGATATCGGGCCCGTCGGAGGGATTTGATTGTGTGGGGGCAATCGAAAACCGGGCGTGGTCACACCCGTGGCACTGACGTCCGGCTGGGGGATATCGGCGGCTAGCGACCCGCCGTCGGTATCCTTTCCCCACCACTCCTTTTCCCCACCACTCCTAACGCAGCAACCGGTTCACCAGCGCCGTCAGCTCCGCCTCGCGGGCGACATCGCTCTTGCGCAGGATCGACTTGATCTGCGTGCCCAGCGTCTGCGCGCTCGTGCCGCGATGGGCCGCGATCGCCTCGCGCGCTTCGCCGTTCGCCAAACGCAGCGCGATCGCCGCCTCGGCCTCGGTCAGGCCCAGCGCCGCGCGCAGCGGTGCGATCCGCATCATCGGGATATCCGCCGCGCGCCGCGCGACGACCAGCAGGCGCGGATCGAAACCGAAATCCCATTCGCGCCGCGGCAGGCGAAAGATTTCGCAGAGGACACCGCCCTCCCCCTCATGCGGCGACCCGATCCAATGTTGCTGCATCGCTTCACCGTCGAGCGCCCGGCCGAGCGCCGCCTGCAACACCCCATCGGCATCGCGCCGCGTCGTGCCCAACCGTCCGCGGCGCAGGCGCAGCGCCCCGCCCTCGCCGACGATCGCCTCGGCCGCCGCCGACAGCGCCGCGACCGCGCCATGCCGGTCGATCAGGAACGCCGCGACGCCGATCGCATCGAACGCCCCGACGGTCATTTGGGCGCCGCGCCGCGCCATCGCCTGCTGCATCCTGACCGCCGCCAGCGCATAGCTCGCGCCCGCCGCGAACAGCTTTTGGTCGCGCTCTTCGCTCCGCCCCTCGCGCTCGGAGCGCAGCGCCGCCAGCCCGACGAGCAGCCCCTCGCCCTCGACCAGCACCGTCTGACAGCCGTGCACCCCGTCCCAGCGGCGGATATGCTCCTCATAATCGTCGGTGCCGCTGTGCTGGCGGACGATGTCGTAATGCGTCTCGGTCAGTATCTCGAGCGGGCGGCCGCTCGCGGCGACGCGCCAGTTGACCTCGGGCCGCCACCCCTCGATTTCCAGGAATTCGCGCTGATAGGCGGGATCGATGTCGGGCATGAAATTGAACAAAGTCGCGTCGTCGCCGAGCCCCAGCAATTGCGTGCGCGACGATCCGGTCCGCCGCGCGAACAGGCGCAGCGCCGCGTTCCAGCCATCCTCCTCGAACGGCGCCGCCAGAAAGGCATTTTCAACCTCGCCCGCTTCCCGGGCGAATAAGCTATCCATCGACGTCGGCCCCCCAGCCTTCGTGCTCAGCTTTCCTTGCTTCGCTGCGTTGCAGCATGAAACCGCGCGCGGCACAAGCGCCTTGCGACGACATGCTTGCGGCAACCGCATCCGAAACGCTGCGTTTCTCCAGCGCTTATTGACGCCGTCCCGCCGCATCGCCTAGCTTCGCGGCTTCCCCAACAGGAGATTTCCCATGCGCCGCATCCTCCCCTACGCCGCCGCCGCGCTCGTCGCCGTCGTCGCGACCCCGATCGTCCTCGCGCAGGGCGGCGCCGCCCCCGGCGCCCCCGACAAGACGCGCGTCACCGCGGGCACCTACGCCGCCGACGCGGGCCACACGATGGTCGTGTGGGAAGTCGATCATCTCGGCTTCAGCAAATATACCGGCATCTTCGGCGACGTGACCGGCACGCTCGTCATCGATCCGAAGAACCCCGCCGCAGCCAAGGTCGATGTGACGATCCCGGTATCGAAGGTCACGACCGCCAGCGCCGGCCTCACCAGCCACCTGCTCCGCGCGGGCAAGGACGGCGGCAAGCCCGACTTCTTCGGCGCCGCGCCTGCCGACGCCAAATTCGTCTCGACCAGCGTCGTCGTCGACAGCGACGGCGACGAAGCCAAGGTCACGGGCAATCTCACGCTCAACGGCGTGACCAAGCCCGTCACCCTCGACGTCGATTTCCACGGCGCGGGCGTCGGCATGAACAAGAAGGAAACCGTGGGCTTCGAGGCCGAAACCACGATCAAGCGCAGCGACTTCGGCATCAACATGGGCATCCCCTATGTCAGCGATGCCGTCGAACTCGAAATCCACGCCGCGTTCGAAAAGCAGTAAGCGCGCGCCAATCTGTCACATGCGCCGCGTATGAACGGGGCGGGATCTTCGGGTCCCGCCCCTTTTCGTACAGGAGCCATGTGATGAGCGAACTGGTACGCGAAATTGTCGAAGTGAACGCCTCGATCGACGGCGACGAGGAAAATCCGCTGCTGGTCGTCGAGGTCGAGGGCCTCGCCGCCACCGCGGGCTGGACCAACGTCCGGCTCGAACCGCATGTCACCATCACCCCGCCCGACGACGGCGTGCTGGATTTCGACCTCGTCGGCGACCGTCCTTCCGACGCCGCCGAAGTACTCAGCGAAGTCGAGGCCGCATGGGAAGGCGCGCTCGAGGACTGGTGCATCGGCGTCCGCGTCCATGGCATCGACAACCTCATCGAAGACGAGATTTTCGAACCCTGGGACGAGGACGACGAGAGCGAAGCCGCCTGACGCTCGCTTCCCGACGATCCCCTGCACTGCGCCGGGCCGCCGCCGATCGCGCGGCCCGGCGCCATTTTCGGTTCATCGCAGAGCCAGCAAAAGCGGCGTAGCCTCCCGTCATTCAAGGGAGGATCACCATGCGCACCCTGCTTCTCGCTCTAGCCGCCCTCGCCGCCACTCCAGCACTGGCGCAGGCCAACCCGCAAATCGACTATCCCGGCTTCCAGGCGCTCACCGCCAGCGTCGCTCCCGCTCGCGAAACGCGCCTGATCCCCTTCGACGCCTTCAAGGCCGAGGCCGCGAAACCCGGCACCCTCCTCCTCGACGCGCGCTCGAAAGACGCCTTCGCGCGCGGCCATATCAAGGGCGCGGTCAACCTGCCGCTCACCGACTTCACCGCCGAGAGCCTCGCCGCGGTGATCGGCGCCAACGCCGGCCGCCCCATCCTCATCTATTGCAACAATAATTTCTCGAACCACCGCAGCCCCGTGCCGCTCAAATCGGCGCCGCTCGCGCTCAATATCCAGACCTTCATCAACCTCGTCGGCTATGGCTATCCGAACGTCCTCGAACTCGCCGACGTCGTCGATTTCAACGATCCCAAGGTCGAGTGGGTGACGGGCTGACCCCGCACCCCGCGCAATTTTCGCACTCCCCTCTTGCCAAGCGCGACATTTTGCATCACTAGGGCGGCCATGCGCGGCAACGCCCTTCTTCTTCTGCGACTTACACGCCCTTGGGCGTGACACTGGCTGCGCGCTAGTCGCGGCCACCCGCTCAAGGGTCCGATCGACAAGCACTCGCAACCACCAGAAGAAGTTTTCAGACCATGACCATGCTCCGCGACCCCTCGGTCAAATATAGCGCCTTCCCGCAGGTTCCCTTGGCGAACCGCGAATGGCCCGGCCGCGTCACCACGACTGCGCCGATCTGGCTCTCCACCGACATGCGCGACGGCAACCAGTCGCTGATCGACCCGATGGATGCCGAGAAGAAGGCCCGCTTCTTCGACCTGCTCGTCCGCTGCGGGTTCAAGGAGATCGAGGTCGGCTTCCCCAGCGCGGGCGCGACCGAGTTCGACTTCATCTCCGGCCTCGTGAAGAACGGCCGCATCCCCGACGACGTCACGCCCCAAGTCCTGACCCAAAGCCGCGCCGACCTGATCCGCACCAGCTTCGACAGCCTCGAAGGCGCGAAGACCGCGATCGTCCACGTCTATAACGCGGTCAGCCCCGCGTGGCGCAAGATCGTCTTCGGCATGGAGATGGACGAGATCAAGGGCATCGCGATCGAGGGCGCGAAGCAGCTCCGCGACAATGCCGCGCGCCTGCCCGGCACCGACTGGCGCTTCGAATACAGCCCCGAAACCTTCTCGACCGCCGAGCTCGATTTCAGCATCGCCTGCTGCGAAGCGGTGATGGACATCCTCCAGCCCACCGCCGACAAGCCGATCATCCTCAACCTCCCCGCGACGGTCGAAGCTTCGACGGCGAACATCTACGCCGACCAGATCGAATATTTCTGCAAGAACCTCTCCAACCGCGACCGCGCGATCATATCCTTGCACACCCACAACGACCGCGGCACCGGCGTCGCGGCGGCCGAGCTCGGCCTGCTCGCGGGCGCCGACCGGGTCGAGGGCTGCCTGTTCGGCAATGGCGAGCGCACCGGCAACACCTGCCTCGTCACCATCGCGCTCAACATGTACACGCAGGGCGTCGACCCGGAACTCGACTTCTCGAACATCGACGAGGTCATCCAGACGGTCGAATATTGCAACAACCTGCCCGTCCACCCGCGCCACCCCTATGGCGGCGAGCTCGTCTACACCGCCTTTTCGGGCAGCCATCAGGACGCGATCAAGAAAGGCTTCGCCGCGCGCGAGCGCCAGAATGACGAGCGCTGGGAAGTCCCCTATCTGCCCATCGACCCCGCCGATCTCGGCCGCAGCTATGAAGCGGTGATCCGCGTCAACAGCCAGTCGGGCAAGGGCGGCGTCGCATGGGTGCTCGAACAGGACAAGGGCCTGAAACTGCCCAAGAAAATGCAGGCGAGCTTCAGCCATGTCGTGCAAGCACTCGCCGACCAGACGAGCCGCGAACTCGGCGCCGAGGATATCTGGCACGCGTTCGAGGGCCAGTATCTGACCACCGAAGCCAAACGCTTCCAACTCGTCGACTGGTCCGAAACCCATTCGGGCGCCGACCGCATCTTCGCCGGCGAACTCACCATCGACGGCACCCCGCGCAGCGTCAGCGGCCGCGGCAACGGCCTGATGTCGAGCGTCATCGCCGCGCTCAGCGAAAGCGGCGGCCCGGTGATGGACATCGTCGACTATAGCGAGCACGCGATCGGCCAGGGCAGCAATGTGCAGGCCGCGGCCTATGTCGAATGCCGCACGCCGGACGGGAAAAGCCTGTTCGGCTGCGGACTGGATACCGACGTCGCGACGGCGAGCGTGCGGGCGATTTTGTCGGCGGCTAATGGGGTCTAAATCTCGGTCGCTGTTAAGTATCCGATTTCTAGATGACGCCATCGCTACGTCGTCATAGGATAGAGGACAGAAACTAGAAGGATGTCCAAAATGCCGTTCTCGCCATCTGAACAAGACATGTGGGACAATGACCCCGGTGAACGACCTGAAAGGCCCGACGACCGCGCAATCAACGAGCGCTACGTGCGCGGCGAAGGACGAATTGTGATTGAATCAAATCGTGAAAAGCTTCCCGGTTTTATCAATCAGCTCAAGGATCCGGACTACATGGATTTGCGGCCATTTTATCAGCGACGACCGCGGTGGGACGCCAAGACGCAAAGCCTTCTAATTGAATCTTTCATAATGAATATACCCGTTCCTCCCGTATTTTTATACGAAAGGGATTATAACTCGTACGAAGTTATGGACGGCCAGCAGCGCATTACTGCTATAAAGGATTTCTACGCCAACAACTTTAAACTAAGAGGTCTTGAGACTTGGCCAGAACTTAACGGCAGAACATATGCAACGTTGCCTGAAAAAATTAGGGCCGGCATCGACAGGCGATCAATAACCTCGATTGTACTATTAAAAGAATCGACGGAAAGCGAAGAGGAAGCATCGCTTCTTCGCGAGACGGTATTTGATCGCCTAAACACGGGCGGCATCAAACTGGAACGTCAGGAGATCAGGAATGCGCTCTACCGGGGGCAGTTCAATGATATGCTCCACAAAATCACCCGCTCCGACCGATTTAGAGAAATATGGGGTCTACCGCGCTGGGTGGAGGGAGAGATCGAAACAAATCCGGCACTAGTTTCCGACCCCTTTTTCGCAAAAATGGGCGACGCAGAGGTCGCTCTACGCTTCTTTGCTCTTAGGCACGTGGACCACTACCGACGCGGAATGCAAGGGTTCTTAGATATATACATGAGGCGCGCCGCCAAGTTTGACGAAATTGACGTTGAGAGGCTGGAAGAATTGTATCTAGCCACTCTCGCGCTCGCACATGACGTGTATGGCGAACATATTTTCCGCCCGTTTCAGCCAGCTGCGAATGCCTGGGACGCGAAGCCACACAGAGCATTCCAAGACGCGGTTATGATCGGCCTTTCTGAGCGCCTGGTCGATAGCCAAACCCTGCGAGATCGACGAAATGAGATAATTGCAGCCACCAAAGCCTTGTTCGCAAGCCATCCGGATGGGACATTTACGGGCCGGGGCAATACAAAACAGGACATAAAGAACAGAATTGATCTTTATCGGAACATGCTTTCGAGTATCATCGGTTAACGATGTACAATCCATTTCTCGAGCGCACCAAAAGCGCCATATCGGCGCTGATTAAACACGTCCATACTTCAGAGAACTTCCGTACAGCTCTTTTGGACAACGCCCTTCGTTGCGCGGCAGAGACTCCATGCTTTGACTTAGGCATTGGAGCGGAACAGGCGCCCGATCGAGTGGCGTGGAGGGTAATCGACCATTGCGCCGTCGTTACTCGCATATATGCCATTTACGAACAATTTTGCAGTGAGATGATCCGCGAGCATCTAGGATTGCTTCAATCAAGAATCCCGTTTTCTCAACTTCCCGACGAAATCAAAGCATCGTATAGACTGGGGATATCGAAAATCCTCGAAAAAAAGGATGGACCGAGGTTCGGTGATATCGACCTAAATAGGCTCGTAGAAGGATATCATGCCGCGCTCTCTGATAGCAAATACACTATCGAGCCGCGAGCCATGCTTATGCAGGAGCAAAATCTACGGCTTCCAGAATTGCAGCGATATATGAAGTCGTGTGGCATAGAAAATATGTCGAGCTGGATAGAAAAACATAGAGCTGTTTTGGCATTTTTCGAAACCGGAGATCGATTGACGGCGTCTGCCGAGAGCGAGCTTAGTGAAATAATTAAATACAGAAATGACGCAGCGCATGGGAGTTTGGATATTAGTGACATTCTGCATGTCAACGTACTAGTGGAGTTTTGTGAATTTATCTCGGCGCTTTGCGAAGCGATATCGGAAAGAGTTCAGCTCTCTGGTTTGCTCTTACTCAAAGACAAAGGCTTTGTAGAGAAGAGAGGAAAATTAACAGAATCCTTGAGAGATGGCACTGTTTTCATTGGAAAAATGACAGGGGGTTTTGAGATAGGGGGAACAGTTTACCTCTGTGGAGAGAGCTACTGCGTCGAGCGGATGGTTACAAGTCTACAGATTGAAGGACAACCTCATGACCGGGTTCTTCTCGAAGAGGCTGCTGAGCTTGGCATGATGTTCGACATACCGGCAAAAAAGAACGTCGTGCTATTCCGCTTTAACGAGGCGCCCCCGGTCCCAGAACAACTCGTCGTGGCTCAAATGGCTGACGAATCTCCGACTGCGGAAGTTTAATCTTTCCTACATTTCACCCATATGGTTCATTCTATCGGTTTCACCCAACCGAAAGGACAAATCGATGGACGACTCCCCGCACGATCCCGCGTTTATCCCCGCCCCCGGCAGCTATCACTGGACGCCGCGGCTCCAGCGCGAATTTCTGGAGGCGTTCGCCACCAACGGGTCGGTGAAGATTTCGGCGGCGAAGGTCGGCATGTCGCCCGGCGCCGCCTATCAGCTCAAGCAGCGGCCCGAAGGCGCGGCGTTCCGGCTCGGCTGCGCCGCGGCGCTGCTGATCGCGCGCGGGCGGCTCGTCGACGAGCTGCTCGACCGCGCGATCTGGGGGCATGACGAGCTGACCACCGTCTATCGCGAGGAGGACCGCAGCCTCTACAAACGCCGCCGCATCGACAGCCGCCTCGGCCTCGCGATGCTCGCGCGGCTCGACCGCATGGTCGAAACGCGGGCGCGGGCGGGCGAAGAGATGCTCGCGCAGGTCATCGCCGGCGACTGGCCGGGCTTCCTGTCGCTGTTCGACGCCGCCGAAGCCGCGCGCACATCCATCGACGCCGGAACGGCATCCGGAGACGCGCCCGAAGACGCCGAGGCCGGCCCCGCCGCCAGCGAGGCGCCCGGCATGTCCGCCGCCCTCGCCCTCTGGCTCGCCGGTCGCGACAACCGCGCCAACCCCCTCGCCACCCTGTGGCGCGGCACCGCGATCGCGAATGAAGTTACGCAGTTTTCCGCCATTTCGGACGCCGATCCCGAACACGCCGACGCGGAGGGGCCGACCCCCGAGGAAGAGGCGGATGCGATGACCGTGTGGCACGACGACGCCACCGGCGAGCTGCGCACCAACTTCCCCCCGCCCGACGACTTCATCGGCATCGAGGAAGGCCAGTTCGGCCATGACGATTACGAACGCACGCTCGATGCCGAGGAGGAAATCGCGTGGGAGGCCGCGCTGGCCAGGGTCTATGCCCCCTTGCGCAAGGCCGGCGAAGCCGCCCGCCGCGCCTTCTTCGCGCTGCCCGACCCGGCGAACGATCCCGCGCTGGAAGGCGGAAAGGCGCGGAAATCGGCGAGTGGTTGAGCCTTTGTGCACCCCGGTGAAAACCGGGGCCCAGCGCGGAAAGAAGCGATGCGGCGGCCTCGCGCCTCATGGGTCCCGGCTTCCGCCGGGATACACTAGAGCGTCCTAAACCGCCGCCACCCCCATCGCCGCCGCCCCGCGCAGCCGCTCGGCATCGCGCGACGGCGGCAGGCCGAAGGCGCGGGCATATTCGCGGCTGAACTGCGACGCGCTCTCATACCCGACCGAGTAAGCCGCGCGGCTCGCCTCGCTGCCGCCGGCGAGCAACCGCCGCGCCGCATGCAGGCGCAGCGTCTTCTGGAACTGCAGCGGGCTCATCGCGGTCGCTGCCTTGAAATGCCGATGGAAGGAGGCAACGCTCATCCCGGCAATCTCGGCCAGCGCCGACGTACGCAGCATCTCTTCATAATGCTCGTGCATCCACAGGATCGCGCGCCGCACCCGCGACAGCCGGCTGTCCTCCTGCGCGATGGCGCAGAGTTGATGTCCGAGCGGCCCTTGCAACAGGCGATAGAGGATTTCGCGCTCGCGCATCGGCGCCAGCATCGCGACGTCGCCCGGCCGGTCGAGCAGCCCGAGCAGCCCTGCCCACGCCTCGACCAGCTCCTCGGTCACCGACGCGACGGCAAAGCCCGCGAGGTCGCCCGGCGGCGTGTGGCCGATGGCGGCGGGGTCCATGCTGGCGATCAGGTCGGCGAGCGCGCCGCGGTCGATGCGCAGCGCCGCGGCGACATAGGGCTTGTCGGGGCTCGCCTCGACCACGCGGCCGACCGCAGGCAGGTCGAGCGAGGCGACGAAATAGCTCGATGCGTCGTATCGCAGCACCTGGTCGCCGATCACGACCTGCTTCGTCCCTTGCAGGATCAGGCAGGTGACGGGTTCATAGACGGTCGCGATCCCGCTGGTCGGCGCACATTGCGTCGCGACGACCAATCGCGGCACCGGCGTCTCATAATAGGGGGAAACCGCGTGGCGCAGCACTTGTTGGCATATCGAGTCGAGCCGGTCTTGCATGATCCCAACATCGGACGCCGCGCGCCCGCGCGCAAGGGACGGCTTCCTCGCCGCCACCGCATTGAGAGGAATAGGCAAGCAGATGCCATGATCGGGCAGCGCGGCGGCGGGCGCAGCGCCTATCTTGACCGGGTCAGGGCAATCCCCTCCGCCCTGCTTCATCCAAGGAGCTTAGCATGACCCAGTTCAACGCGAAATCGACCACCGACGACGTCCTCGCCGGGGTCGACCTGTCGGGCAAGCGCTTCCTCGTCACCGGCGTCTCGGCCGGGCTCGGCGTCGAAACCGCCCGCGCGCTCGTCGCCCACGGCGCCGATGTCGTCGGTGCCGCGCGCGACCTGACCAAGGCCGAAGGCGCCACCGCCGCCGTCCGCGACGCCGCAGCACAGGGTGGCGGCAGCTTCGAGCTGATCCAGCTCGACCTCGCCTCGCTCGCCAGCGTCCGTGCCGCCGCCGATGCGCTGATCGCCGACGGCCGCAAATTCGACGTCGTCATCAACAATGCCGGCGTGATGGCCGCGCCCTTCGGCAAGACCGAGGATGGCTTCGAAACTCAGTTCGGCACCAATCACTTGGGCCACTTCACCTTCGCGAACCGCATCGCGCCGTTGATCAAGGACGGCGGCCGCCTCGTCAGCCTCGCCTCGTCGGGGCACCGCTTCTCGGACGTGAACCTCGCCGATCCGAACTTCGACAATGGCGATTATGAACCGTGGATCGCCTATGGCCGTTCGAAGACCGCGAATATCCTCTTCGCCGTCGAGTTCGACCGCCGTCACAAGGACCGCGGCGTGCGCGGCATCGCGCTCCACCCGGGCGGCATCCACACCGAACTCGGCCGTCACCTCGACGAAGGCGCGATCGAGGCGCTCGTCGAACAGCTCAACGCCAATGCCATTGCGGCGGGCGAGCCCGTGTTCGAGTTCAAATCGATCCCGCAGGGCGCCGCAACCTCGGTCTGGGCCGCCGCGGTCGCCGATCCGGCCGAGGTCGGCGGGCGCTATCTCGAGGATTGCCACGTCGCCGAGCTCGCGAATGACGAGGGCCTGCGCGCCGGCGTGCGCTCCTATGCGATCGATCCCGACAACGCCAAGGCGCTGTGGGCGAAGAGCGAGGAGATGGTCGGCGAGCGTTTCTGACGCCTCGATGACGACAAGGGAGCGGGCGGCCGTGCGCCGTCCGCTCCGCATCGTCCCGAACCGCCCGCTAGTCGACGACCCAATAGTCGGCGGCCCCGCCCGGCTCGAAGCCGCGGCGGCAAATCACATTTCCGTCCTGCGTCAATTCGGCCCACGCGCCGATCGTCTCGCGCTCCATCATCACCAGCGCCGCGGCGACATCCTCGGCCTCGAACGCAACGCGCTTTTCCATCCCGAACCAAGCATCCTGATATCGCAGGACAAAGGTGGTCAGCACGGCGACGTCAGCCGGGATTTCGGGGCGCGGCAAACACTCGCATTCGCCGTCGCTGGAGCCGCTGGAATAGTCTTGGGGGAGCTTCATGGGGGAGAGCCTTCGGTGGGGGAAACGAAGGGGGCAGTCCCGCCGGCCTGTTCAGCCGCGACCGCCGCCAGGGCGAAAGGATTTGGTCGGCAATGCATCTCCTGCGCCCCGCGGGCGTGCGGACGGCACCGCGAAAGGCGGCGCAAGGTGTCCGAAAACTATGCTATATCATTGCCATACGCCTTGGTATCGGCCCCACCCCGTTCGACGGGCCGCCCGTTCGAATCGACAAACGACTTGACGTTTGCATGGCATACGAAGGCACCAGGGCGTCATATAAAGAATTCTTTATATGACTATTGACAAGCCCCGCCGCTGCGTTATGTTTCAGCCTGTCGAGGTTCTCTGCGCCGCTTGCGCTGCGTGGAGCTAAGACGGGAAGCCGGTTCAAAGCCGGCGCTGCCCCCGCAACTGTAAGCGGTGAGCGATGGTCGCTACGTGTCACTGGTCCGGCAAGGGACCGGGAAGGCCAGACCACCGCGTCGATCCGTGAGCCAGGAGACCTGCCTCGTCAGATACGTCCTCCGGCGGGGTGTCCGGTCAGGCCGCATGCATGGCTGCGCCCGACCTTGCTTCACGGGCGCGGACTCGTGCCTGCTCGTCTGCCCGGCGCCTTGCCCCTTGCAAGGTGTTTGAAAATGACTGTCAGCGTCGCCACCCTCGGCTTCCCCCGCATCGGCCTCCGCCGCGAACTCAAATTCGCGCTCGAAAGCTATTGGGCGGGCAAGTCGACCCTCGCCGAACTCCAGTCCGCCGCAGCGGGCCTCCGCGTCGCCAACTGGGCGCGCCAGAAAGCGCTCGGCGCCGACATCCTGCCCTCGAACGACTTCTCGCTCTACGACCATGTCCTCGACACCAGCGCGCTGATCGGCGCCGTCCCGCCCCGCTACGACTGGAGCGGCGAGACGGTCGATCCCGACCTCTATTTCGCCATGGCGCGCGGCGCGCAGGGCCCCGCCGCCTGCGGCCACAGCCACGACACAACAGCGCAGGAAATGACCAAATGGTTCGATACCAACTATCATTTTATGGTCCCCGAACTCACCGCGGGCCAGACCTTCCGTATCGCCTCGACCAAGATTTTCGACGAATTTGAGGAAGCCAAGGCGCTCGGTTATTCAACCCGCCCCGTCCTCCTCGGCCCCGTCTCCTATCTGATGCTCGCCAAGGGCAAGGCGGTCGAACCGCTCGCGCTCCTGCCGCAGCTCCTCGACACCTACGCCGAAATTCTCGCCCGCCTCGCCAAGGCCGGCGCGGAATGGGTCCAGATCGACGAGCCGTGCCTCGTCCTCGATCTCAGCGCCGAGCAACGCACCACCTTCGAGCGCGCCTACGCCCGCCTCGCGACTCGCGGGCCCAAGCTGATGCTCACCACCTACTTCGGCGGCCTCGGCGACAACCTCGACCTCGTCGCTGACCTCCCCGTCCACGGCCTCCACCTCGACCTCGTCCGCGCGCCCGACCAGCTCGAGCCCGCGCTCGCCAAGCTCCAGCCACACGTTCTCCTATCGCTCGGCGTGATCGACGGCCGCAACATCTGGCGCGCCAACCTCCCCGACCTCTATTGGCGTCTCAAGGAACTCGCCGGCAAACGCGACCTCATCCTCGCCCCGTCCTGTTCGCTCCTCCACGTCCCGGTCGACCTGACACTCGAAACCGGCCTCGATCCCGAAATCGCCCAGTGGCTAAGCTTCGCGGTGCAAAAGATCGAGGAACTCGCCGCGCTCGCCAAGGCGCTCAATGAGGGCGAGGATGCCAGCTTCGCCGCCTTCTCGGCCTCGCGCATCGCCGCGGTCGCGCGCCAGACCTCACCGAAAATCCACAACCCGGCAGTCGCCCAGCGCCTCGCCGCCCTCGACGAAAGCGCGACCCACCGCACCTCGCCCTTCGCCGTGCGCCGCGACGTCCAGCAACAGCGCCTCGCCCTCCCCGCTTATCCCACCACGACGATCGGCAGCTTCCCGCAGACTCCCGAGGTCCGCAAAGCCCGCGCCGCGCATATCAAGGGCGAAATCGACGATGTCGCCTATGACCAGTATCTGCGCGTCGAAACGCGCGCCGCGGTCAAATGGCAGGAGGAAATCGGCCTCGACATCCTCGTCCACGGCGAATTCGAACGCAACGACATGGTGCAATATTTCGGCGAGCAACTCGCCGGCTTCGCCTTCACTCGCGCCGGCTGGGTGCAAAGCTACGGCTCGCGCTGCGTCCGCCCGCCGATCCTCTATGGCGACGTCTCGCGCCCCGCGCCGATGACCGTCGACTGGTGGCGTTATGCGCAGGACCAGACCGACCGCCCGATGAAGGGCATGCTCACCGGTCCCGTCACCATCCTCAACTGGTCCTTCGTTCGCGACGACCAGCCGCGCGAGGCAAGCTGCCGCCAGATCGCGCTCGCGATCCGCGACGAGGTGCACGATCTCGAAGCCGCCGGCGCCGCGATCATCCAGATCGACGAAGCCGCGCTGCGCGAAGGCCTGCCGCTCCGCCGCAGCGAATGGCAGCATTATCTGGACTGGGCGGTCGAAAGCTTCCGCATCGCATCATCGGGCGTCCGCGACGACACGCAGATCCACACCCATATGTGCTATTCGGAGTTCAACGACATCATCCGCGCGATCGGCGCGATGGACGCCGACGTTATTTCGATCGAGACCGCGCGCTCGCAGATGGAGCTGCTCGACGCCTTCGCCAGCTATGCCTATCCGAACGAGGTCGGCCCCGGCGTCTACGACATCCACAGCCCCCGCATCCCGGCCGAGCGCGAGATGACCGACCTTCTCACCCTCGCCGGCCAGCATGTCTCGCCGCAGCAGATCTGGGTGAACCCCGATTGCGGGCTCAAGACGCGCAAATGGGATGAGGTGCGCCCGGCACTCGTCGCGATGGTCGCCGCAGCCCAGGCGATGCGGACCAAAGCCCGCATCAAGGAAGCCTATGATGCAAACTGACGCGATCATGCCCGACGGCCAACCCGCCGTCCGCGTCACCGCCATGCCCGTGAACGCCAATGTCTATGGCGACATCTTCGGCGGCTGGCTGATGGCGCAGATGGACCTCGCGGCATCGTCCGTGGCCTCACGCCACGCACGCGGCCGCGCGGTGACGATCTCGGTGGAAGGCATGTCCTTCCACCGCCCCGTCTTTGTCGGCGACGAGGTGTCGGTATTCGGTCGGCTCGTCAAGGTCGGCCGCACCTCGATGCACGTCGAGGTCGAAGCCTGGGCGCGCGACCGTCATGCCGACGAGGATAACAAGGTCACGCAGGCGGTCTTCATCTTCGTCGCGGTCGGCCCCGACCGACGCCCGCGGACGGTGAAGCCGCTCGAAACCTGATCGTCAGGCGGCGTCGCCCGACTTTGCCCGGCGACGCCGCCACAGGATCAACCCGCCGACGCCCAGCCCGAACAGCCCGACCATCCCCGGCTCGGGTATCGGCGTCGCGCCACCGCCGGTCGAACTGTCGCCGCCGCTCGATCCGCCACCGGGCGGCGACGTCGTATAGCCGCCCTTGAACGTCCCGATATGCATCTCGCCATTCTGCTTGAGATTGCCGAACACCGCCGACCCCTGAATATAATTACGCGTCTCGGCATCGGCGAGCGGCGCGAGCACCGATCCGCCCCATGCAGTGCTCAGCTTCAGCGTCTCGGCCTCGGGGAAATTCCAGATCACCCGCTCGCCAAGGTTGTTCGTGCCGCCCAGGAAATTGTCGTTGAGGTTGATCGACCGGCCGCTGACATTGACGATCGCGGTGTCGGCGCCGTTCAGGTTAAACTGGATCTCGCCGATCTTGTCGAGGTTCGCCGCGGTAATGTTGAACACCGCCAGCCCCTGAGCATTCGGCTGCGCGGTAAAGGTGCCGCGATTGCCCTGCACCGTCAGCTGGCTGTTCGATTTGAGCGTGCCCATCTCGAACGACAGGCTGCCCATGCTGCTCTTCAGATCGGTTTTCTGCTGTTGCAGCGCCAGCCCGAATGCGGGATTGCTCCTGTCGAGGTTGGAAATGACGGTATTCTGATTGACGTTGGTGTTGCTGATCGTCCCGCCGACCTTCACAGTCTGGTTCGGGCCATTGAGGTTAAAACCGCTGGTCACGTTGCCGCCGACGACCGCACCCGAGCCATTGTTGAGATTCTTGTGGCTCCCGGTCACGTTTCCGACAACGGTCAGGCCCGGCTGGCCGTTCGGTGAGGTCGTAACGCGGATGCCGTAGTTCGACGAATTGCCAACAAGATTGCCCCCGACGAAGGTCCGCCCCTCGACTTCGGAAGCGGATTCGAGGTTGCCGAGCACGACGAGATTCCACTCGCGCAGCGCGTCGACGCCCGTGATCGTCTTGCTCTGAGCAAAAGCGGGTAGCGTCAATGCGGTCGCTACGATCGCGACGGGGAACAGAATGCGGGTCGAGAAGAGCACAGTTATCGTCCGGTTTTCAATGGCAAGGCGCGGGCGCCCATAGGCTGTTCGTCGCCCCTCTTACACCGAAGTGCGACGGACCGTTGTCCCGTTCCGGAACAGCGATCCAAAACCGTCGTACAGCCGTGCCGAAATCGCGGCGGGCGCGCTTCAACCTATGGAGAAGAAGCCGGTCACCGTCAGCCGCCCGTCGCCGGCGCTTGCGGATAGCGCATTGTCCGGTGAAATCGCCCCGCTGTGAAGATTCCAGCTGCGATAGAGCAGCGCGCGATTGTAGCGCGCGGACTTGGTGGCAATGCATTCGAACAATGGCGTATCGCCCAGCAAATAGCCGGGCGGCGGCGCCCCCCCATGACGCAGTTCGGTGTCGAGGTGGCGAAAGAAGAGGTCGCGCCGCCGCTCGTCGATCGTCTCGAACCCCGTCGCGCGGTGGCGGAAGAAGGCGGTGCCGTCGCCTCCCTTGGGCGACAGGTAATGGACGAGCGCGATGCGATCCTCGGTGAAGGCGTCGATATGCGGAAGGCGCTGCGGGATCGTGAGTTCGCCCGCCGGGGTCGAGACAATCGAAAAGCTCGCATCGACGACCCTGATCGGCCCGGTCCGCCCAAACGCGGCAGCCGCAGCTGCTGCAATGACCGGTAGCTGGGTCGCGAGATAGGACGGCGGGAGATCGGCTCGAACGCCGGGATAATGATTGAGCGCCGGCGCGAAATCGGCTTCCGTTGCAAAACGCCGCAAGCCATCGGGATCGGGTGCGAAATCGTCGAGGATGACGAGGGGCTGCGCTTCAACGCCGATGCTCTCGACCGCGACTGTCGTCATTCGGCGCACGCCGCGGCGCGCGCCAGCAGGAAGTCGCGCTCACGCTCGTTGCTCGACAACACAGCCGCGGCTTCAAACTCCACCTTCGCTTCGCCCCGTCGCCCCGCTCGCAGCAAGAGATCCCCACGAGCAGCAGGCAGCGGCGCATAGTTGCGGAGCGCAGCGGCCTCGGCAATCTCGTCGATCAACTGCAATCCGGCCTCTGGACCGAAGGCCATGCTGTACGCCACCGCGCGATTGAGCTCGACCACCGGCGACGGCATCACCTGACCCAGCCGGTCGTAGAGCGCGGCGATACGCTGCCAGTCGGTGTCATCCGCCGACCGCGCCCGCGCATGGCATGCAGCCAGCGCCGCTTGCAACGCATAAGGCCCATCGGCCCCGCCCAGCGCCCCGGCGCGATCGAGTGCATTCAGCCCGCGGCGGATCAACAATTGGTCCCATCGCGCGCGATTCTGCTCGGTCAATGGCACGAACCGCCCGTCGGGCCCGGCCCGCGCCGCCAGCCGCGACGCCTGGATTTCCATCAGCGCGAGCAGCCCCAGCACCTCGGGCTGTTCGGGCATCAACCCCGCCAGAATGCGCCCCAGCCGCTGCGCCTCGGCGCACAGCGGCGGGCGGACGAGCGACGGCCCCGCGGTCGCGGCATAGCCTTCGTTGAAGATGAGATAGACGACCTCGAGCACCGACCCCAGCCGCGCCTGAAGCTCCGCCCCGCGCGGTACTTCGAAAGCCACGCCCGCCTTGGCGATCGCCTTCTTCGCCCGCGTGATCCGCGCCGCGATCGCCGCCTCGTTCGACAGGAACGCCCGCGCAATCTCCTCGACCGTTAGTCCGCCGACCAGCCGCAGCGTCAGCGCCGCGCGCGCCTCGGGCGAAATCACCGGATGGCAGGCGGCAAAGATCAGCCCGAGCAGTTCGTCGCCCAGCAGATCGTCGAGCGCTGCCTCGACGGCCTCCGCGCTCATGTCGCGCTCCTCGTCCAGTTCGCGCGCGATTTCGGCATGTTTCCGCTCCCGCATCGCATGGTGCCGCACCCCGTCGATCACGCGCCTTTTCGCCGCCGCGGTCAGCCAGGCACCCGGATTATCGGGCACGCCCGTCTTCGGCCATTCGGTGAGCGCGATCAGTAGTGCCTCCTGCGCCAGTTCCTCGGCCCGGTCGACATCGCGCGTCATCCGGGCGAGCGCGGCGATCAGCCGCGCGCGCTCGATCCGGAACACCGCTTCGATCGCCCGATGGGTTTCGTCCTTCGCCATGCCTGCCTTCTCGGGCAAGGGAACCGGGGAGGCAAGCATGGCAGTGGACATCGCTTATTCGCCGCTCAGTCGCTCGCGCAGCTTCTGTTCCTGCTCGGCAAGTTCGGGGGTCAACGCCTCGCCAAAGTCTTCCATTTCATAGAAGGGCCGGATTTCGAGTTCGCTCGGCCCCGGCATCGGGTTCGGACAGCGCTTCGCCCACGCGACCGCCTCGTCCATGTCCTTGACCTCCCACACCCAATAGCCCGCGACCAGTTCGCGCGTTTCGGCAAAGGGTCCGTCGATCACCGACCGGCTCGCGCCATCGAACGCGATCCGCTTGCCGAACGACGAGGGCTTGAGCCCGTCGCCGTCGACCATCACGCCGGCGTTGACCAGTTCCTCGTTGAACTTGCCCATCGCCTCGAACATCGCGGTCATGTCCTCGGTCGGCGGCAGGCCCTTTTCGCTATCCTCGGTCGCTTTGACAAAGACCATTACACGCATCGTTCATCTCCTTTTCGATCGGGCCAACAGCGGCTCCTGCCAACACGACGAACGAGCGTTCACCGAATCGACACGAGCCACGAAAAAAACTTCAGGCGACCTCCGCCAGCGACTGCGGCGTCGAGAAACGCTGGCGATATTCGTGCGGCGACAGCCCGATCAGCCGGTGGAACAATTTGCGGAACGCTGCCGCATCCTCATATCCGACACTCCACGCAATCTGGTCGACCGTCCGCTTCGTAAACTCCAGCAGCTCGCGCGCCTTACCGACGCGGATATGCTGGACATATTCGACCGGCGTCATCCCCGTCGCCGCCTTGAAGCGCCGTTGGAAGGTCCGCTCTTCCATCCCCGCCTCGCCCGCCATCTCGGGCACCGCCACCGGCCCCGCGCCCTTGGCTTGCAGCCAGTGCTGGACCTTCAATATCGCCTCGTCGCCATGGTTGAGCCTCGGCGCAAAGCTCGCATAATTTTTCTGCTCGCGCCCCGACGGATCGATCAGCAGGAAGCGCGCGGTCTCCATCATCACCGTCGGTCCCAGCAACCGCTCGACGATCCGCAGCCCGAGGTCGGTCCACGCCATCAGCCCGCCCGCGGTGACGATATCGCCGTCATCGACCACCATCCGGTCGGCCTCCATCCGCACGTCGGGAAAGCGGCTCCGGAACTCCTCGGCAAAGAACCAGTGCGTCGTCGCCGGCCGCCCCGCTAGCAATCCCGTCGCCGCCAGCGCGAACGCGCCGCCGCAATTCGACGCGAGCACGGTGCCCTGCGCGTGCCGGTCGAGCAGCCAGCGCGCATAGGGCTCGACCTCGCCCGGCTCGAGCAACTTATGGAGGCTGCCCGGCGCGATCAGCACCGCGGGCGAATTGGCGGCGCGTTCCTCGGCATGACTGTCGTAACAGCGGGCAAATCCCCCGCCCTCCTGCAGCCGCCAATGGCTGACGCGGATCGGGCGGCGCCCATGATCGACCGCGAAACGGCCGGCGACATGGAACAGGTCGGTGATGCCATGGACCATCCCGGTCTGGCAGTCGGGGTACAGCATCATCCCGACCTCGACCAATGCGGGCGGAGCGTCCGGCACCTTCAACTTGGGCATCTCGCCTCCCCCCGATTGCGCATATGTCGGAATCGGCCCGCATAATGTCGGGTCCGCCAATCCCGCGCAAGATCGTCGCGGCCTATTTCCCAATCACCGGGACGGCGACCCCGCCCTTCAAGCCGAAAGGAACCATATCATGACCACCATCACCACCAGGGACGGAACCAACATCTTCTTCAAGGATTGGGGCCCGAAGGACGCCCAGCCGATCGTCTTCTCGCACGGCTGGCCGCTCAGCGCCGACGCGTGGGACGCCCAGATGGTCTTCTTTGCCAACCAGGGCTTCCGCACCATCGCCCATGACCGCCGCAGCCACGGCCGCTCGGATCAGGTCTGGGACAATAACAATATGGACCAGTATGCCGACGACCTCGCCGAGCTGATCGAACAGCTCGATCTCAAGGACGTCATCCTCGTCGGCCACTCGACCGGCGGCGGCGAAGTTACCCGCTATATCGGCCGCCATGGCACGAGCCGCGTCGCCAAGGTCGCGCTGATCGGCGCGGTCCCCCCGCTGATGCTCAAGACCGAAGCCAACCCCGACGGCCTGCCGATCGACGTCTTCGACGGCATCCGCAAGGGCACCTTCGACAACCGCCCGCAGTTCTTCAAGGATCTGACCCTCCCCTTCTACGGCTATAACCGCGACGGCGCGGCGGTTTCGGAAGCGGTGCGCGATGAATTTGTGCGGCAGGGCATGAACGGTGGTCTCAAGGGCCTGCTCGACAGCATCCGCGCCTTCTCGGAAAGCGACTTCAACGAAGATTTGAAGAAGTTCGACAAGCCGACGCTCGTCCTCCACGGCGACGACGACCAGATCGTGCCGATCGGCGCCGCGGCGCTCTCGACGGTCAAGATCGTCAAGCAGGCGGTGCTCAAGGTCTACAAGGGCGGCAGCCACGGCCTCACCGTCACCGAGCAGGACCGCTTCAACGCCGATCTTCTCGACTTCATCAACAACTGATAAGGAAGAGGCGCGGGCCCCCGACCGCGCCTCCTCTTTTCCGAAAGGAGACGTGCCATGATCCTCGGTTTGACCATCCCGCAATTCACCACGCTTCACGTGCTGATCAGCTTCGTCGGCATTATCGCCGGCCTCATCGCCCTCCCCGCCTTCGCTCGCGGCCGCCTCCTGTCCCGCACGAACGTCATCTTCCTCTGGTTCACGCTCCTCACCAGCCTCACGGGCTTCCTCTTTCCGATCGTCGCCTTCACCCCCGCGCTCGGCACCGGGATCGTCTCGACGCTGGTGCTCGCGGTCGCTTTCTGGGCCTGGTACGCCCGCAAGCTCGCCGGCCGCGCCGCACCGGTCTATGCGGTTACCGCGACGATGGCGCTCTGGCTCAACCTGTTCGTGCTCGTCGTCCAGTCCTTCCTGAAGGTGCCCGCGCTCAACGCGCTCGCCCCCAACGGCACCGAACCGCCCTTCGCGGCGGCGCAGGGCGCGTTGCTGATCGCCATGGTCGGCCTCGGCTATCTGGCCGTGAAGGCCAGCCGCCGGCCGCGCTCGACCTGACCGGCCCCATTTGCTCAAGGGGCGGCCCGAAGGCCGCCCTTTTTGCGTTGCACGGCATCAAGCGGCTCATCGCCGCTTGCACAGCTTTCCGTTTACGTTAAGGTCAGTTTCAAACTGCTACCGGAGAGTGATTCATGGCCCTTCCCCCGATTTTCGACCGCCTGCGCCTGCCCGTGATCGGCTCGCCGCTGTTCATCGTGTCGGGTCCAGAGCTTGTTATCGCCCAGTGCAAGGCCGGCGTGGTCGGCAGCTTTCCGGCGCTGAATGCGCGTCCGCAGTCGCTGCTCGACGAATGGCTCCACCAGATCACCGAGGAACTCGCCGCGTGGGATCGCGACAATCCCGACCGCCTCTCGGCGCCCTATGCGGTCAACCAGATCGTCCATAAATCGAACGACCGGCTCGAACAGGACATCGCGACCTGCGCCAAGTGGAAAGTGCCGATCACCATCACCTCGCTCGGCGCGCGCGAGGAGCTCAATCAGGCGGTGCATAGTTGGGGCGGCATCACGCTGCACGACGTCATCGACGACCGTTTCGCACGCAAGGCGGTCGAAAAGGGCGCCGACGGCCTGATCCCCGTTGCTGCGGGCGCTGGCGGCCACGCCGGCCGCCAGTCGCCTTTTGCGCTGGTGCAGGAAATCCGCGAGTGGTTCGACGGCCCCGTCGCGCTGTCGGGCGCGATCGGCCACGGCCGCTCGATCCTCGCGGCGCAGGCGTGCGGCGCCGACCTCGCCTATATAGGCAGCGCCTTCATCGCGACCGCCGAAGCCAATGCCGATGAGAGCTACAAGAACGGCATCGTCGAAGGGCGCGCGGCCGACATCGTCTATTCGAACCTCTTCACCGGCGTCCACGGCAACTATCTCCGCCAGTCGATCGTCTCGGCGGGCATGGACCCCGACAACCTGCCCGAGGGCGATCTCAAGACGATGAATTTCGGATCGGGCGGCAATACCAAGGCCAAGGCGTGGAAGGATATCTGGGGCTCGGGCCAGGGCATCGGTCCGGTCACTGCCGTGCGCCCGGTCGCCGAATATGTCGCCGAACTCGAAGCGCAATATCTCGCCGCGCGCCGCGAACTCGAGGCCAAGGTCAGGCTGTAGCGAACAACCGGTCGATCGCCTCGTCGAGATAAGGGCGATCAACGAACAACCGCATCGGGTCGCGCCGATTAAGCCAGAATCCCGCACCGTGCCGATCGGTCAGCGCGCGGCGTGTCGTGTCCTGCAACAAGCGCAGCCGCATCACCGCGGTGCGCCGTGCCGCTCGCAGATCGGCTGCAGCGTGGAGCGCGAAATGCGCCCCGATCGCCTCGACCCGCGCCGCGAGGACGTCGCTATAGCCATGATGCGGCCCGCGGTGCAGCGCGTGGCCGGACCGCAGCGCGACGGGTTCGCAGGCGGGAAGCATCAAACCATTGCGCCCGAAATGCGCGAGCGCGAATCCTTCGCCACGCAGTTGATCGAACATCGCCGCCATTTGCGGGCGACGCAGCAGCGCGATGGGAATGAGGTGATGGCGCTGGAACCCGGTTTGCGGCGCTGGTGCACCTTGCCAACCGCGTCCCGGCATCAGCTATCGCGGCCGAACTCGACGACGACGGTCGATCTCTGGCCCGTATTGCGCAGCGGCGGAAGGATCTCGATCCACTCGCCCGCCTCCAGGCCACGCATCGTACGCGCATATTGAACCGGACCGTTGAGCATCATGTCGAGCGCCAGCCTCGAAAGCCGGCGAACCATCTCGGCGACCGTCCAGCCGCCCGGTATGCGTGCCTCCAATTCCTGCCCGGCGAAGAGCGCGAGCCCACGGGTGCCGATGCTTGCTCCGTCGCCGACGTCCTTGCGCCGGAACGCGACAAGGTGAAGCACCGGCGGCATCCCGCTCGACAGCATTTCAGCAATCGACGCGCGAAACTGCGGCGCATCCGACCACAGCCGCGCGGGCGACCAGAAAATATGGCTGGCATTGAACAGGTCGATCAACAGCACCATCATCTTGAAAAATTCGCGCATCCGCGTCGGCTGCTCGGTCGATGATGCCGACACCCCATCCTGTTCAGGATCGCGCTCGGGGATAAACACCCAGCACGCGCCGCTCTCGCGCCATTGCCGCGGCAGGCTGGCGGCGAGCAGGCTGGTCGACGGATGGTCGGGATCGGCGAGATCCAGCGCGGCATCGGCCGCAGGGCCGGCCAGAACCGAAACCGAGCCGAACGTCAGGCGAAAACGCGGGGCGGCGATCCGCGCCGCGACGTCGCTCCCATCAATCCGCTCGGGCTTCAACCCCATGCGGCGCAGCGACCCTTCGACCGCCTCGCTCGAACCGCCCTTAATCGCCGCCGCCCCGACGATCAGGGCAAAGGGTTCCGGCGGAACCGGCAGGATCAAAGCGTCGCGATTGCCGACATCCATAGTTGCGCGGCCTTTATTGGGTCCCCCCTGCATCGCAAGACCCGCCCCGATGTTCAAACGCTTATTGCAACATGTCGCAAAGTTAACCTCCGCCGCCGCGTCAAATCGCGACCTGGCTGCCCAGCTCGACGACGCGGTTGGTCGGCAGGCGGAAATATTCCATCGCACTTTCCGAATTGCGGAGCATCCATGCGAACAGCTTTTCGCGCCATATCGGCATGCCCGGCTTGCTCGCCGCGATCAGCGTCTGCCGCGACAAGAAAAAACTCGTTTCCAGCATCTTGAACTCGCCGCCGCAGCTTGTCACGCGGGTCAGCGCCTCGGGCACGTCGATCGGCTGCATGAAGCCATAGTTGAGCACCAGCCGGTGGAAGCCCTGCCCCAGATCCTCGAGCAGGCAGAATTTCTCCTCGGGCACGAACGGTACGTCGGCGATCTTGATGGTCAATAGGATAATCCGCGCGTGCAGCACCTTGTTGTGCTTGAGGTTGTGGAGCAGCGCGTGCGGCACGCCGTCGCTGCTCGACGTCATGAACACCGCCGTCCCGGGGACGCGCGTCGCGCTGTTTGCCGCCGATTTGACGAACACCGGGATCGGCATCGCGCCTTCGGCCATTTCCTGCTGCATCAGCTTGCGCCCGCGCGACCAGGTTGTGAGCAAGGTGAAGATGGTGAGACCGATCGCCAGCGGCACCCAGCCGCCGTCGGGCACCTTGATCAAATTTGCACCGAAATAGGCAATATCGACGATGAAAAAGACCGCAAGGATCGGCAGCGCCTTCCACGCCGGCCATTTCCACAGCGTGAACAGCACCACGCTGAGCAGGCAGGTATCGATGAACATCGCCCCCGTCACTGCAATGCCATAGGCGGCGGCAAGGTTGCTCGACGATCCGAAGAAGAGGACGAGGATGATGACCATCACCATCAGCCCCCAATTGACCATCGGGATATAGATCTGCCCCGCCGCCGACGCGCTCGTATGCTCGACGCGCAGGCGCGGCATGAAGCCGAGCTGGATCGCCTGCTGTGTCAGCGAGAAGGCGCCCGAAATCACCGCCTGGCTCGCGATGATCGTCGCGGCCAGCGCGAGCAGCACTACCGGAATCTGCCACGCTTCGGGCATCATCTGGAAAAACGGATCCTGGATCAGCTGCTCCGTCGGCGCGACCTCGCCCGCAAGCACCATCGCGCCCTGCCCCATATAATTGAGCATCAGCGCGGGCAGCACAAAGACGAGCCACGAAAGACCAATCGGCCCGCGTCCGAAATGCCCCATATCGGCATAAAGCGCCTCGGCACCGGTCACAGCAAGCACGACCGCGCCGAGTGCGATGAAGGCGGTAAAACCGTCGAGATAGAAGAATCGCAGAGCGTTCAGCGGGTTCAGCGTCTCGAATATGATCCCCGGATTGCCGACGATATGGATCAGGCCGAGGATCGCGAGCATGGTGAAATAGGCGAGCATGATCGGCCCGAAGAGCATCCCGACCTTTGCCGTCCCGCGCGCCTGGATCGCAAACAGCCCGATCAGGATCGCGAGCGCGATCGGTACAATATAGGGCTCGAACCCCTTGTTCACATATTCGAGCCCCTCGGTCGCCGAGAGGACCGACATCGCCGGGGTGATCATGCTGTCGCCGTAGAAAAGCGCGGTCGCGAACACGCCGAGCAGGATAATCGGCCATGTCCAACGCTTCTCGCCCGACGACCGGCTGATCAGTGCGAGCAGCGCGAGGCTGCCCCCCTCGCCCTTGTTGTCGGCCTTCATGATCGTCAGCACATATTTGAACGTGACGACGAGCATCATCGACCAGAAGACGAGGCTCAGCACGCCGTAGATATGCAGCGGATCCGCCTCGATCCGGTGGTGCCCGGCAAAAGTCTCACGAAACGCGTAAAGCGGGCTGGTGCCGATGTCGCCGAACACGACGCCGATCGCGCCGACGGCAAGCTTCAGCCTGCCATCGCTATGATGTCCGTGCCCGTAATGGGCCGTTTCGGCGGCGGCAGTCGCGGCGCTTGGCGCACCGCCCGCCGCCTGTTGCGACTCAGCAGTCATTGCGGGCCTTTAGACGAGCCCGCGCCTTTGTAATAGGTTTCAATTTGGGACGTCCGCGGGCGGCACGTCGGCCGATGTTTCGGCGGGCAGCCCAAGCGCGTCACGTAATCGCGCCAACCGCATTTCCAGATCGGGGCGCCACGGTGCATCGGCGGGGCTACGTGCCAGCAGCTGGCTCCATACCGCCTCGGCGCCTTTGAGGTCTCCGCCCTGCGCCATCGCTAGCCCGGCAAAGAAAGGCGGCGCGGGATGCGACGGATCGCGCTTCGCCGCCTCGTCGAACGCCAGCGCCGCTGCGGGCGACATCGCCCCGCCGCCATGCTGCGCCAGCGCATTGCCAAGCCCGACCCACAGGTCGACATTGTCGGGATATCGCTCCAGCCCTTTTTCCAGCGTCTTCGCCGCGAGCTCGGTCTTGCCGGTGCGCGCGAAACCATCGGACATGCCGAGCCATTGCGCCGCGGCGCCGAAGCGTTCGGACATGCCTTGCCGCTGGTCGGTCAGCGCCTTGCCGAAATTCTCGGGTTCCTCGATCGCGGCGACAGGCTTGCCGGGCAGCGACGGATGGCCCTGCAACGCATAGCCCGCGAGCCCCAGCATCACCGCCGCCCCCGCCAGCGGCCGCGCCGCGGCGGGCAGCTTGCCGAGCCAGAAGATGCCACCGATCGTCAGCAGCGCGGCGAGAAGGACCCACAGCCAGATCATGCGGCCTCCTCGTCGTCGCCCGCACCGCGGCGGAAACGGCCAAAGGCCAGCCAGCCGCCGAGCGCAAGAAAGAGCAAGGGCCCGAGCCAAAGCAGCGCCGTGGCGCCATCGAACGGCGGATCATAGCTGACCCAATTGCCGTAACGCGCGACGAGCCACGTCTTGATTTCGGCGGGACTCTCGCCCGCCGCGATCTTGCTGCGTACCTCGTGCCGCATATCGCCCGCGAGCGGCGCATCGCTATCCGCAATCGACTGCCCCTGACAGACGAGGCAGCGAAGCTCCTCCATCAACGCCTTCGCCCGCGCTTCCTGCGCCGGGTCCTTGAGCTGTTGATAGGCATAGGGCGCCGGCGGCAGCCGGTCCTGTGCGGCCAGCGGTAGAGCCAGCGCGCCGAGCAGGCAGAGAAGGATCAGCCGCAAGCTCATTTCATCGCCTCGAGCTTCGCGACGATCTCGGGCACTTGATCGGCCAGGATAACCCCTTGGATCTGCTCGCGGATAATCCCCTTGCCGTCGATCAGGAAGGTTTCGGGCACGCCCGACGACCCCAGCGCGATCTGCACGCTGCTCTGCATGTCCGACCCGATGCGGTCGAACGGATTGCCATATTCGCGCAGGAACATCGCGACATCGTCGGGCCGGTCGCGGATCGCGATGCCGTCGATCGGCACGCCCGCCGCCTTCAGGGCCTCGAGCTGCGGCGCCTCGGCGCGGCACGGGATGCACCAGCTCGCAAAGACATTGACCAGCCGCGGCCGCCCGTCGGCGAGCTGGCTGCTCTTCAACCCCTCGACGCCGCCGGTCGCCGGCGGCAGGTCGAACAAAGGCATCGGCTTGTTGATCCACTGCGACTGGATCAGCGTCTCGGCGGGCGTCACCAGCCGATAGACAAAGGCGCCGAACAGCAATCCCATGATCGCCAGTGGTACGAAAAGGACCCAGCGGTTCTTCATGGCGCGAAACGCTCCCCGGACTTGCGGGCGCGACGCGCGCGCCAGATGTTCAGCAATTGCGCGCGGCCGAGCAGCGACAGCGCCGCACCGATCGCAATCAGCGCCCCGCCGAGCCATATCCACCACACCAGCGGCTTCCACCACAGCCGGATCTGATAACGGCCGGCGCTGCCATCGTCGTTCGCGACCGGCTGCCCCAGCACGGCATAGAGCTGCCCGCCGGGCCGCGTCAGCAGCGCCGCCTCGTTGGTTTCGACCGGCGCCGCGCCCATAAGGCCGGGAAAGGTGCGCGCTTCCGGCCGCATGGTAAAGCTGCCGCCCGACGATGTCGTCGCAACCAGCGTGCCTTCGATCGCGGTATAGTTCGGCCCCGCAACCGGCCTCACGCCGACGAACTTCACCGCGAAATCGCCGATCTTGATCACCTCGCCCGGTGCGGCGGCAACCAGCCGCTCCTTGATGAAGGCGCTTTCCGCGCCCATGCCGGCAAGGCACACCGCGACGCCGAAATGCGCAACCATCATGCCCCATGTCGGCAGCGGCGTGCGGCGCAGGTTACGGCCCCACAAGGGCGCGAGGCTCGCCACCGCGACGACGCCCGCGACGGTCATCCCGAGCAAAGGCAATATCCCGACCTTGCCGCCGAAAAGGACCAGACCGAACAACACCACCGCCCCGGCAAAGATCGCCAGCGGCAGCCGCGACCACAACCGCTTCCCGTCATCCTTGCGCCAACTCAGCAGCGGCCCGGCGACCATCACAAGGCACAGGATCAGCGCGAGCGGCCCCGCGACCTTGTTATAATAGGGCGGCCCGACCGATATCTTTTCGCCCATCGCCTCGGCTACGATCGGATAGAGGGTCCCGAGCAGGACCAGCGCGAGAATCGTCGTCAGCAGCAAATTGTTGATGACGAGCGAGCCTTCGCGGCTCAGCAGCGCGAATTTCTTGCCCTCGGCCACGCTCCCGGCGCGCAGCGCGAACAGGGTCAGCGCCCCGCCGATATAGATCGCCATCAGCGCGAGCAGGAAGGTCCCGCGCTCGGGATCGACGGCAAAGCTGTGCACGCTCGTCAGCAGCCCCGACCGGACGATGAAGGTGCCGACCATCGACATCGAGAAACCGATCACCGCTAGCATCACCGTCCACGCGCGCAGCGCGTTGCGCGTCGCGGTCACAGCAACCGAATGGAGCAAGGCCGCGCCCGCGAGCCACGGCACGAGCGACACATTCTCGACCGGGTCCCAGAACCACCAGCCGCCCCAGCCCAATTCATAATAGGCCCAATAACTGCCCGCCGTGATGCCGAGCGTCAGGAAAATCCAGCTACCGAGCACCCACGGCCGCATCGCGCGGGCAAAGGCCGGACCGATCTCGCGCGTGATCAGCGCGCCGACGGCAAAGCTGAAGGCCACCGACAGCCCGACATAGCCGACGTAAAGCGTCGGCGGATGGAAGGCGAGCCCGATGTCCTGCAGGAGTGGGTTGAGCCCCTGCCCGTCGGGCGGCGCCACCGGCAACCGCTTGAACGGGTTCGACGAGAACAACAGGAAGGCAAAGAAACCGAGGCTGAGCGCCGCTTGCGCCGCAAGCGTTGCGACCAGCGTATCCTCGCGCAGCCTTTTCTCGAAAATCGCGATCAATCCGCCCGACAGCGACAGGATCATCAGCCAGAGCAGCATCGACCCTTCGTGATTGCCCCACGTCCCCGCGATCTTGAAGATCATCGGCTTCAGGCTGTTGCTGTTGCGCGCGACCAACTCGACCGACATGTCGGACCGCACGAACAGCGCGATCAGCAGCCCGAACGCCACCGCGGTCAACACGCCCTGCGCAACGCTCGCCGGCCGCACAAGCGCCGCCAAATCCCTCGAGCCGCCACGCAGGAACAAGGTGCCCGCGACGAGCGACAGGCACGCGAGCGCAGCCGCGATCCACAGCAGCGCGAGACCGAGTTCGGCGATCATGTCGCTGCCGGCGCCTTCATATTCTTCGGCATCTCGCCCATCTGCGGCGGCATATAGCGCTCGTCATGCTTGGCGAGGATGCGGTCGGCGACGAATGTCCCGTCGGCGCGCATCCGGCCGTCGGCGACCATGCCGCTCTCCTCACCGAACAGGTCGGGGACGATGCCCTTATACTCGACCGGTACCGACGCCTTGCCGTCGGTCGCGACGAACCGGATCGTCAGCCCATCGGATTGGCGCTCGATGCTGCCCTTGGCCACCACGCCGCCCAGCCGCATCGGCTCATCGACCGCCGCCTTACCGCCCTCAATCTCGACCGGCGTGCGAAAATAGGCGGCCTCATCGCGCAGCGCGCTCGCCGCGAGCACGCCCGCACCCGCGACGCCGCACAGCGCGACGAGCGCCAATATCAGCCGTTGATGCTTGGGCTTCACTTACGATCCTTCCGTAGCGCGTCGCTGCGCTTCTCGGCCTTTTTCATCGCGCGCCAGCTCGCCCACAGCACCGCGCCGGTCAGCACGACGGTCAGCCCATAGGCCGCGGCGACAAATGCCCATTGTCCGCCCCCGCTGATCACCCCCGTCACGCGTCAAATCCCCTCGTCGTCCGCAAGCCGCCTGAGCCGCGCCGCAACGCGATTGTCGGCAATGATCCGCCGCATCCGCATCAGCACGATCGCACCGAATAGCAAAGAAAAGCCGAACACGGTCAAGCCCAGCGGCCACAGCAAAGCCCCGTCGATGCTCGATCCGCCCAGCGTGATGCTCGGCCCTTGGTGCAGGCTGTTCCACCACACCACACTGCGGTTGATGATAGGGATGTTGATCGCGCCGACCAGCGCATAAATCGCCGCGCCGCGCGACAGCGAGCCGCCCTGGCGCTGTCCGTCATCGCCGCTCGTCAGCGCGATAAAGCCGGCATAGAGGAACAGCAGGACGAGCATCGACGTCATCCGCCCGTCCCATTCCCACCAGGTCCCCCAGGTCGGACGCCCCCAGATCGATCCGGTGGCAAGGCACAAGGCGCAGAACAGCATCCCCGGCACCGCGATCGCACGCGCCGCGATGCCCGACAGCGGATGCCGCCACACAAGCTGGATCAGCCCGGCGATCGCTAGCGATGTCCAGCCACCCATGCCGAGCCACGCCGAAGGAACATGGACGTAAAGGATGCGCGCGGTTTCGCCCTGCTTGTAGTCGCCCGGCACGACCGCCAGTCCGGCCCAGCCGCCCGCGAGAACGAGCACCAGCCCAACGCCCAGCAGCCACGGCGTTAGCGGCTTGGCAATCGCAAGAAAGCGCGTGGGATTAGCGTAGGCGTGCATCGGGTCGCGTTGTCCTTAGGCGAGCCGACGAAAACGGTCCAGCGATTTGCCCGGCGCGGCCTGGGCGTCCTTCTAGGGAACGAAGCAAATTCACCCCTCGGGCCGCGTCCAGATCCAGCTGCCCGTGACGGCAGCGGCGATTACCGGCACCATCACCCACGGCCATGGCGAAAAGATCGCGGCCAGCACGATACTGAACGCAAAGGCCACGGTCGCGGCGATCTTGCCCTTCCGGCTGATCGCTCCCTTCTCGCGCCACGCGGCGATATGATGCCCGAAATGCGGATGCGTCAGCAGCCAGGCCTCGAGCCGCGGCGACGATCGCGCAAAGCAAAAGGCCGCAAGGATCACGAACGGCACCGTGGGCAGCAGGGGCAGGAATGCGCCGATCGCGCCAAGCCCCAACGACGCCCAGCCCGCGACCAGATAAAAATGCCGTTTCATCGGGGGCTGGCTTAGCGGAAATCGGAACCCGCGCCAGCCCTCGAAGATATCAACCGCGCCCGATCAGCTTCTGCGCCATCCGGTCGGCCACCGACGATGCCGGCGTGCCGCTTGCCTTGCTCTCGGCCCAGATCTCGGCCAGCCGGCCGGGAATCTGGTGGATGCGGCTCTCGACTTCCTCGCGGCTGCCCTGCCCCAGATATTCGAGCGCGACATTGATGATGCCGCCCGCGTTGATCACATAGTCGGGGGCATAGACGATCCCGCGATCATGGACGCGCTGGCCGTCGAGCGCCGTCGCAAGCTGGTTGTTCGCGCCGCCCGCGATGATCGGCACGCGCAGCTTTTCGATGCTTTGCTCGGTCAGGATCGCACCGAGCGCGTTCGGGCTCAGCACGTCGGCCTCGATCTCCATGATGGCTGCCGAATCGGCAAGCTCGGCACCAAGCTCTTCGGCCAGCGCCTTCGCACGCGCCAGATTGACGTCGGCGAGGGTCAGCTTCGCCCCTTCGGCCGCCAGCCGCCGCGCAACGCCGCCACCGACGCTGCCGACACCCTGGATCGCGATACGCACATCCTTGGCACTGTCGGTGTTCAGCCCTTCGCGAATCGCCGCCTTGATGCCCAGATAGACGCCCAGCGCCGTGAACGGCCCCGGGTCGCCGCCCGCATCGGCGCCGCTTGCCACGGGCAGCCCGCTGACATGCTTCGTCTGCTTCGAAATCTCGACCATGTCGGCATCGGTGATCCCGACGTCCTCTGCGGTCACATAGGCGCCGCCGAGCGAATCGACCGCACGGCCGAACGCCGCGAGCAGTTCGGGCGTCTTGGCGCCATTTTCATCGGCGAGGATCACGCCCTTGCCCCCGCCCATCGGCAGGCCCGCCATCGCATTCTTGTAGCTCATGCCGCGCGACAGGCGCAGCGCATCGGTAATCGCCGCCGCACGCTGCGGATAATGCCAGTACCGCACGCCGCCGGCGCCGGGGCCGAGGTGCGTCGAATGAACGGCGATAACCGCCGTAAGCCCGCTGGTGCGATCGCGGAACATGTGGACATGCTCATGATCGTCGAAATCGGCGAAATCCCAGACAGCGGACATGTTTCATCCTCACGTTAAAAAATTACGTGGGTGAGCAATAATGCAACGGGCGCGGCGAGTCACCCCAAAAGCGTCTATACGCGACGATAGAGAAAATGGGGCGACCAACGGGGCTCGAACCCGCGACCTCCGGTACCACAAACCGGCGCTCTAACCAACTGAGCTATGGTCGCCACATAAACGAAGAGAGCCGCACGAAGCGGCCTCGACAGCGCGCGGCGAATAGGCGCGCATCCCCCCGCTCGTCAAGCATTGTTCGCACGCGCTTCCCTGCTAAAAAGCGCGCCATGGCTGCGAATGAACATGTCGACATGGCGACCTCGGGCGCCGACCGGACCGCAGAGCGGCTCGCCGCCGTACCGGGAATCCGCCGCGCGCCGACACAAAAACTGCAACAGTTCATGCTGCCCGGCTTTCTCGACGCCGAAACCTGCGCCGCGCTGATGGCGCAGATCGACCGCGATGTCCGGCCTTCGACGATCGCCGATCCGAACGGCGACGAAGCGTTTCGCACGAGCACGACCTGCGACCTCGATCATCGCGACCCGCTGGTCATCGCGGTCAACAACCGCCTCCACGACCTCACCGGCATCCCGCGCGAATATGGCGAACCGATGCAGGGCCAGCGTTACGACGTCGGGCAGGAATTCAAGGCACACACCGACTATTTCGACCCGCACGGCGCCGACTGGGAAACCTATTGCGCGATCCCCGGCCAGCGTAGCTGGACGCTGATGATCTATCTCAACGAGCCCGCTGCCGGCGGCGCGACGCGATTCCTCGCAACCGGCAAGATGCACCAGCCGGAGGCGGGCAAGCTGCTCGCATGGAACAATATCCATCTCGACGGCACCGCGAACCCCGATACGCTCCACCACGGGATGAAGGTGCGCAAGGGCCGCAAATATATCATCACGAAATGGTTTCGCGAACGCCCTTGGCCATGGGCCGAAGGGGAGCTGGCCTAGCCAGCCACTAAAAATCCGTTCGCATCGAGCGAAGTCGAGATGCCCATCGGCATCTTACACCTTCACGGTGTCTCGACTTCGCTCGACACGAGCGGAACAGGTCAGTTCTTACTTCACCAACCGATACTGGAAGTTCAGCGTCAGCGTGTTGGCGACGCGGCCCGGCTCGACCGGGGTTGCCTTCGCCGAACCGGCATCCATCGCCATGCGAACCATCGGCATCGGCGGCTGCGGGCCAAAGCTGCCGCCCTCGCTGATCGACACCAGCTCGACGCCGCGGAAGCCCGCGAGACGCGCATAGTCCTGCGCTTTCGCCTCGGCCGCCTTGATCGCGGTGCCGCGCGCGCCGACGAGCTGCGCATCGGGGTCCTTCATGCCGAACGACGGGCCATCGATATTGGTGCCGCCGGCAGCGACCAGCGCATCGAGCAGCGAACCGATGTCTTCGATCTTCGACGTCGTCACGCGCACGCTGTTCGACACCTGATAGCCCAGGAAGCGCGGCGGCTGGCCGTCACCGCGGTTGTTATAGTCATATTGCGGCGATAGGTTGATACCGCTCGTCTGGATATCCTCGGCCTTGATCCCACGCGCTTTCACGGCGGCGATCAGCTTGTCCATCGCTGCGGCGTTCAGGCGCATCGATTCGACCGCGGTCGGCGCGGTCGTCGTCACACCGGCGCCGACGGTCGCCTGATCGGGACGCGAACGCACTTCCTCGCTGACCGAGAAGGTCAGGATCGGTCCTTGGGTCGTTGCTGCTGTCACCGTCGAACCTCCCTGCTGCGCGAGCGCGGGCGTTGCCGCCATCAGCGCCAGTCCGGTTGCCATAACGGCGAACAATTGCTTCGTCATTTCATTCTCCTGCGAACCGGGCTTCCGGCCCTTTGTGATCTCCGCCCCGTAACGCAGACGGAGCAGACCCGTTCCGGCCTTTGTGCGCAGCGCGCTTGCATGATGCTGAACGCGCCAGTAGCGAACCGTTCATCATGGCAGCACCGATTTTATCTTATGAAGGCCTCGGCCTTGTGCAGGGCAGCGGCTGGCTGTTCCAGGACCTCGACATTTATGTCGGCGAACGTGATCGGCTGGCGCTGATCGGCCGCAACGGCGCCGGCAAGACGACCTTGCTCAAGCTGCTCGCCGGCCAGATCGACGCTGACAAGGGCAAGCGCGTTATCGTGCCGGGCACGCATGTCGTGATGCTCGAACAGGAACCCGATTTTTCGGGCTTCGCGACGCTGATGGATTTCGCCGTCGCGGCGCCCAATGCGCCCGAGGCGCATGAAGTCTCCGCGATCGCCGACCAACTCGGTATCGACATGAGCCGGACCGCCGCCAGCGCCTCGGGCGGCGAACGCCGCCGCGCTGCGCTCGCCCGCGCGCTCGCCCAGAATCCCGACGTGCTGCTGCTCGACGAACCGACCAACCATCTCGACCTCGCCGCGATCGACTGGCTCGAAAGCTGGCTCGCGCGTTATACCGGCGCCTTCGTCGCGATCAGCCACGACCGCACCTTCCTCACGCGGCTCACGCGCCAGACCCTCTGGCTCGACCGCGGCAGCATCCGCCGCAAGGAAATCGGCTTCGGCGGCTTCGAGGAGTGGAGCGACGCCGTCGCCGCCGAGGAGGCGCGCGCCGCGCAAAAGCTCGACTCAAAGCTCCGGCTGGAAGCACATTGGCTAGAACGCGGCGTCACCGCGCGCCGCAAGCGCAACCAGGGTCGTCTCGAGAAGCTCAAGGAAATGCGCGCCACCCGCGCCGCGATGATCGGCGGCCCCGGTGTCGCCAAGCTCGGCCTCGCCAACGACGATGTTCGTTCGAAATCGGTGATCGTCGCCGAGAACGTGTCCAAAAGCTTCGGCGACCGTACGATCATCAAGAATCTCGACTTCCGCGTCCAGCGCGGCGACCGCATCGGCATCGTCGGCGCGAATGGCGCGGGCAAGTCGACCCTGCTCAAGCTGCTCACCGGCGAAATTCAGCCCGACAGCGGCAGCATCACCCTCGCCCCGACACTCGACGGCATTATCATCGACCAGCAGCGCAGCCTGCTCTCGCCCGACAAGCGCGTGCGCGACGTACTGGCTGACGGTGGCGACTGGGTCGAGGTGCGCGGCGTCAAAAAGCATATCCAGGGCTATCTCAAGGAGTTCCTCTTCGACCCCGGCGTCGTCGAGGCGAGCGTCGGCGCGCTGTCGGGCGGCGAACGCTCGCGCCTCCTCCTCGCGCGCGAGTTCGCTCGCGAATCGAACCTGCTCGTGCTCGACGAGCCGACCAACGACCTCGACCTCGAAACGCTCGACCTTTTGCAGGAGGTCATCGCCGATTATGCCGGCACCGTGCTGCTCGTCAGCCACGACCGCGACTTCCTCGACCGCACCGTCACCGTCACGCTTGGCCTCGACGGATCGGGCAAGGTCGACATCGTCGCCGGCGGCTATGCCGACTGGGAAGCGAAACGGGTCAAGCCGAACGCTGCCAAAGCCAAGGCTGCGACCGCCGCACCGCCACCTCCGCCGACCGCGCGCAAGAAATTGAGCTACAAGGACCAGCGCGACTACGATCTCCTCCCCGCCCGGATCGAGGAGATCGAAAAGGAAATGGCGAGCATCGAAACCGAGCTTTCCGACGGCACCCTGTTCACCCGCGACAATGCCCGCTTTACTGCGCTGACGGCAAAACTCGAGAAACTGCGCGAGGAAAAGGCCGCGGCAGAGGACCGTTGGCTCGCGCTGGCCGAAGAGGTCGAAGCGCTAGGATAAGCAAAGCTGAGCGTGTCCGTTTTGGGGTGGTGAGCCGCCCTATGTGAACCCCGGCGAAAGCCGGGGCCCAGTGCGGAAAAGCGCAAACTTGGTATTGGAATTCCTGGGCCCCGGCTTTCGCCGGGGTTCACATTTTCATCGGCCGAAACCGGTCGATACTATCTCACCGTCCCCTCACCCCGTCCTGTAAAACCGCGCCAGCCGGTCGAGCGCCAGGCCAAGCACCAGCTTGCCCGACCGCGCTGGCCACCCCAGCGCCTTTTCCGCGCCACCAATCCCCTCGCCGGCACAGATCACGCGCCAGCAGATGTCGGCGAGACCCGGCCCCGCCGCATCGAGCGCCGCATGAAAGCGCCGGTGTGCATCGATCCGGGCCAGCGATGCATCCGACGCCCGTGCACCACCACGACTTTTTCCCGGCGGCGCGGCATCCCAACGCATCGTAACGCGTGCCGACAGTCCGGCACGCTCATAATCGCGGCGCAGCGTTTCGCCCGCACCCAACTGCGCCGCCGTCAACAAACCGCGCGACGCCAGCCAAGCGATCGGGCTTTCGCCGATATTGACCGTTACGTGCCGCATCACCTGCGGCCCCGCCTTGCCCGGGTCGATCCGGTCGTCGGGATGAAGGCGCGTTTCGAGGCGGCGTGCAGTCATGCGATTCTCCTTTGCTTCACGCCGGGCTTGACACTGGATTATTTTGTAGGAAAGAAGAAACCGATTTGGTTATTTGAAAGCTATTGCAATGATCAACAGCATCCGTTCGGTCCGCCGCGCCAAGGGGCTGACGCTCGAAGAGGTCGGCCAGCGCTGCGACCCGCCGACCACCGCCCAGACGATCGGCCGCCTCGAAACCGGCACGCGTACGCTCTCGCTCGGCTGGATGAACCGCATCGCGGCCGCGCTCGGCGTCGACGCCGCTGAACTGGTGCAACTTCCCCAAGATACCCAGCTCACCATCACCGCGCACCTCGGCGCCGAGGGGGCACAAGCGCCGACGCGGGTCGAACAGGCGCTCACCGCGCGCCCGGGCGAGGATATGGTCGCGGTGCGCGTCACCTCGTCGATCGGCGACTATCGTGCGGGCGACGAAATCTGGTGCCGCCGGATCGAAGGCGACTGGGCGAGCGCGCTCAATCGCGACCTGCTCGTCCCGCGCCCCGCCGGGCGTTTCTTCTTCGCGCGCCTGCTCAACGTCGACGGCGAAAAACTCCACCTTCTCCCGCTCGGCACCGGCCAGCGGCAGCAGGTCGTCAGCAACCCGCCATGGGCCGCGGTTGCCGTCCGGCTGCTCCGCAGTCTCTAATCCCTGCCGTTCGTCCTGAGCTTGTCGAAGGACCGTCCTTTTCCCGGACGCCGAAAGGAAGAACAGTGCTTCGACAAGCTCAGCATCAACGGATGAGAGGGTGAGCATGAACACCTCCCTTCGCATCATCAGTATCGCAACGCTGTTCCCCGACGCCGCACGGCCGAACTTCGGCCTGTTCGTCGAGAAGAGCCTGCGCGCGCTTGCGGCGCAGCCGGGCATTGAATTGACGGTCGTCGCGCCGGTCGGCCTGCCCCCTTTCCCGCTGTCGCTCCACAAGCGCTATCGCGCGCTGCGCGATCTACCGCGCACGGAAGACTGGAACGGGCTCACCGTCCACCGCCCGCGCTTTACCCTGGTCCCGCGCATCGGCGCGCGCTTCAACCCTGCCAAGGTCAGCCGCGCCGTGCTGTCGGCCGTGCGCGGCCAACCCTTCGACGTCGTCGACGCCCAATTCTTCTATCCCGATGGGCCCGCCGCCATGCGCGTCGCGGACGCGCTCGGACTGCCCTTCTCGGCGAAAGCCCGCGGCGCCGACATCAGCCATTTCGGCCACGATCCGGCGACCGCGCCGCAGCTCCTCGCCGCAGCGAACCGCGCTGCGGGCCTGCTCGCGGTATCCGATTCGATGCGCGGCGAGATGGCCGCTATCGGCATCGATCCAGCGAAGATCGTCGTCCATTACACCGGCATCGACAGCGATCGCTTTTCGCCCGGCGACCGCGCCACGGCCCGCGTCGCGCTGGGAATGGATAGTGCCCCAGCGATCCTGACTGTTGGCGCGCTCATTCCCCGCAAAGGGCAAGCGCTGGCCATCGAAGCCCTACCCGCGCTTCCCGGCGTTCACTATTGGCTCGCGGGCGCGGGCGAGGCAGAGGGCCGCTATCGCGCGCTCGCACAGGAACTGGGCGTCACCGACCGCGTCCATTTCCTCGGCCCGGTCGCCAACGCCGACCTGCCGCAACTTTATCGCGCCGCCGATGCCGTCGTCATGCCGTCGGTCAGCGAAGGCCTCGCCAACGCTTGGGTCGAGGCGCTCGCCTGTGGCACCCCGATCGTGATCAGCGATGCCGGCGGCGCGGCCGAACTGGTGAGTTCGCCCATCGCCGGCCGGATCGCCCAACGCACGCCGGGCGCGATTGCCGAAGCAGTGCAAGCCATTCTCGCGAACCCTCCGTCACCGTCGGACGTTGCGGCCAGCCTCGGCGGCCGCTTTGATTGGGACCGCAACGGTCGCGAACTCGCCGCGCATTTTCGTCGCTGCGCCGGGCGCTAGATACGGCAACGCCGGCCCACTCTGCAGAGCGGGCCGGCGCCGATTTTACCGAAACGAAACCGCCTCAGACGACCGCGCCGTCGTCCTTGCGCTCGACGCGTTCGCCGCCTTCGATCCCCGCCGTCGTGCGCGGCACGAAGCTGTGCGGACCGACCTTCAGCCACACCAGCACCGGCGTCGACATCAGCACCGACGAATAGCCGCCGATGAACACGCCGAACAGCATCGCAGCGGTAAAGCCGAAAATCACGTCCGGACCGAAAATCAGCAACATTCCGAGCGCCAAGACCATCGCAACCGTCGTCATGACGGTGCGCGACAGCGTCTCGTTGATGCTGAGATTGAGGAGCGGAACGATCTCCATCTTGCGGTATTTTTTCAGATTCTCGCGAATACGGTCATACACAACGATTGTGTCGTTGAGCGAATAACCGACGATCGTCAGCAGCGCCGCGACGCTGTTCAGGTCGAACTGCATCTGCGTCACCGCGAACAGGCCGAATGTCAGCGACACTTCGTGAAACAGGCGGCCGAGCGCACCGACGCCGAACTGCCATTCGAAACGTATCCAGATATAGATCGAAATGCCGAGGATCGCGAGCCCGAGGCTGATCGCCCCGGTGCGGATCAATTCGCCCGACACCTTGCCCGACACGGTTTCGACCGATCCTGTCTTTGCGGTCGGAAAGGCCTTTTGAATGCCCGAGACCAGCTGCTGCCCCGCGCGTTCGGCAACGGACTTGTCGCCGTCGGGAAGCGCGGTGCGGATCGACACGGCCTTGTCCGACCCGAACTGCTGGATCGTCGCTTCGCCAAGGCCGATTTCGCCGACCTTTTCGCGAATTTCGTCGATTGGCGGCATCCCCTGGGTGAATTCGACGCGAACCGACTGGCCGCCGACGAAGTCGACGCCAAGGTTCAGGCCCTTCACCGCGACGAGCGCGATCGACACCGCCACGAGGAAAAAGCTCATGAAGGACGCCAATTTCCGCCACCGCAGGAAATCGATATTGGTGTCGTCGGGGACGAGTTTCAGCAAGCGCATCGTTTCGCTCCCTTAAATATTGATCGACGTCGGGCGCTTGGCCCGCAGCCAATGGGCTACGAACATGCGCGTGACGGTAACGGCGGTGAAGACGCTGGTGACGATGCCGATGGTCAGAACCACCGCAAAGCCCTTGATCGGGCCCGAACCGAACCAGAACATCAGCGCGGCGGCGATAACGTTGGTGACGTTCGCGTCGAAAATCGCGCGGCTGGCTTCCGAATAACCAAGCTCGATCGCCTGAAACACCTTTCGCCCGCGCTTCAATTCCTCGCGTATGCGTTCGTTGATCAGCACGTTCGCGTCGACCGCGGCGCCGATCGTCAGCACGAAGCCCGCAATACCCGGCAGCGTCAGCGTCGCATTGAACGCCGCCATCGTTGCAAGGATCAGGAAGACGTTAAAGACCAGCGCGACGCACGCATAGACGCCGAAGCGGCCATAGACGACGAGCATCAGCACCAGCACCGACACCGTTGCGATGATGCCCGCGATCGCGCCCTTGCGGATCGAATCGGCACCAAGCTCCGGCGTCACCGTGCGTTCTTCGACCACGGTCATCTTCACCGGCAGCGCGCCCGAACGGAGCGAAATGGCCAGCGCATTCGCGCTCGCAACGCTGAAGCTGCCCGAAATCTGCGCGCTGCCGCCGAGGATCGGTTCGTTGATCGATGGCGCCGACAACACCTTGCCGTCGAGCACCATCGCGAAGCGCTTGCCGACGCTCTGCGCGGTCACCTTGGCAAAGGTGCTCGAACCGCCCGAATCGAAACGGATCGAGACGACCGGCTGGTTGTTCTGCGGGTCATAGCTCTGCTTGGCGTCGATCAGCTGCTCGCCGCTGATCATCACCTGACGGCGCAGCACCTCGAATGCAGCGCCATTGCCCTCGCCTTCGGCATAGGGAACGATTTCGCTGCCGACCGGAACACGGCCCGCGGCCGCCTCGGCCGGGTCGGCGTTGGCGTCAACCATGCGGAACTCGAGCCGCGCGGTCTTGCCGATCAGCTCCTTCAGCGCCGCCGGATCCTGCAGGCCGGGGACCTGCACGACGACGCGGTCGTCGCCTTCGCGGATGATCGTCGGTTCGCGCGTACCCAGTGCGTTGACGCGCTTGTCGATGATGTCGCGCGCGGTATCCATCGCATTCGCCACCGCCTGTGCCTGTCCGGCGCCGGTCGGCGTCATCTCGATCCGCGTCGAATCGACGACGGTGATGTTCCAGTCGCGCTGACCCGTCAGCTGCGCGCCGCGCGTCTCGCTGAACAACCGTTCGCGGGCTTCATCGAGCTTCGCCAGGTCGCGGACAAGGAAGCTAATCTTGCCGCCTGTGGTCGACAGCTCACCGATCGCGATATCGTCGTCGGGCCCGCTTTCACCGCGCATCGCGGCGCGCACCGTCTTTTCCATGTTGGCGAGCTGCGTCTTGCGCAGGTCGTCGATGTCGGCTTCGAGCAGCAAGTGGCTGCCGCCGGCAAGGTCGAGGCCCAGATTGACCTTCGCCTGCAGGAAGGACGGCAGGCTGTTCACCGTCTTTTCGGGCAGGAAGCTTGGGATGGAGAAAATGATACCGAGCAGCAGGATGATGCTGATGCCGATGGTCTTCCAACGCGGGAAATCGAGCATGGTCTATTGATCCGATAGCAGGAGCGGACCCGCGACGGACGCGGGCGCCGCCGCGTCAGTCGTTGGCGGGCTTGCCGCCGGGCTGCAGAACGTCGGCGAGGGTCGACTTGACGACCTTGATCTTCACCCCCTGCGCGATTTCGACATCGACGAAATCATCGTCGACGCGCGTGACCTTGCCGACGATGCCGCCGCCGGTCACGACCTGGTCGCGCGGCTTGACCGCCGCGACCTTGTTGCGATGTTCCTTGGCGCGAACCTGTTGCGGGCGGATCAGGAAGAACCAGAACACCGCAAAGATCAGCAGATAGGGAACCAGCATCAGGAAACCGGCAGCCCCGCCGCCCGATCCGGCCGCCTGGGTCAGAAGCAATTGCGTCGACATGAATGAAAAACTTTCCGTTCGTAAGCAGCGCCGAATTCCCCTCCGGAACCGGCACGCAAATATGGCGCGGCGCCTATCACGCAGGGAAGATGCGCGCAACCGGTCGCTGCGCCCCGCCCCCACGGCAAGCGCGGCCGAAATGGGAATGATGCCCGCCAGATCAAGCCCGCGGCCCCGATCGATCGAAAGCGAGCCATCGCCGCTTGCATCGCCCGCCAACCCGCGCTAGGGGCCTCGCCTGCCCAACAGGGCCGGTCGGGACGTAGCGCAGCCTGGTAGCGCATCACACTGGGGGTGTGGGGGTCGGAGGTTCGAATCCTCTCGTCCCGACCAATTTACCTGATACTCTGACAGCGTCCTGACAGGATAGCGCGCCATCGGGGCCGGGCGCGGCGCGCCCTTGCGCCGCCGGCCATCAACGCGCGACATCGCGCACGAGCGGAGGGCGCACCGATATGCAGGCAGGCCTATTGATCGTTGCCGCCGCCTTCCTGACCTCCATCCTTTCGGGCATTTTCGGCATGGCGGGCGGCCTCGTCTTCATGGGCGTGCTCGCGTGGATTCTGCCGGTGACAACCGCCCTCGCGCTCCACGGCGTGATCCAGTTCGCATCGAATCTCTGGCGCGTCATACTCCACCGCGCGCATGTCGCCTGGCCGGTGCTGCTCTGGTTCGGGATCGGCGCCGCCGCATCGACCGGCTTTTTCTCGCTGGTGATCTTCACCCCGACCAAATTCTACGTCTTCCTCGGGCTCGGCCTGATGCCGATTCTCGTGTGGCTACCCGAACGCTGGCTCGCGCTCGACGCCAGCAACCGCTGGCACGCACTCGGCGGCGGCTTCGTCTCGACCGGCCTCGCGCTCGTCTCGGGCGTGTCGGGCCCGGTGACCGACCTGCTCTTCATCCATACGAAGCTGAACCGGCATCAGGTCGTCGCGACCAAGGCGGTGATGCAGGCGATCGGACACGCCTCCAAGATACTCGTCTATGGCGCGCTGCTGCTCAGCGCCTCGGCGCGCGAGATCATCCCGCTGTCGGTCACCGCGATCGCAGTGTTCGCGTCGATGGCCGGCATCATGGTCGGCGGCGCCATCCTCGACCGCATCAGCGATGCGCATTTCCGCGCCAGCCGCCGCTGGATCGTCACGATCATCGGCGCGACCTTCCTGTTTCAGGCGATCCAGATCGCGCTCGCCTGACGAAGGCGGGAAGCCCAAAGGCTCCCCGCATATCGGTTAATTTGCGTCCTGCGGCGTATCTTCGGCCGGCGGCGCTTCTGCCCGCGCCTTTTGCTTCGCGGCGAGTTCGGCCTTGTCGACCACGCCGTCGCCGTTGGCATCGAGGAACTTGATAAAGGCATCGATCCTTTCCGGCGACGCCTTCGCCGGATCGCCCTGCTGCTGCGCGCGCATTTCGGCCATTTTGGTGATTTCGGCCTTGTCGAGCTTGCCGTCGCTATTGGTATCGATCGCCGCGAACATGCGGCCATCGTCCTGCGGCGGCTGCGCGGCCGCGATGGCAGGAACCGCCAGGCCGATCGAAGCGGCAATCATCGTCAATTTCTTCATTCCATGTCCTTTGGTCATATCGGCAATAGCGCCGGGACGCCCCGGAGCGGACATGGCAGCTTGCGCGTCGCAAAACTATGGCGGCCACCTCGGCTCGTCACGGTTTCAGCACGACCTTGCCCACCACCTCGCGCCGTTCGAGCATGGCAAAGCCTTCGCGCCAGTCGGCAAGGTCGAGCGACGCATGGACGTGTGGGCGGATTTTCGCCGCCGCTGCCAGAGCGTCGATCGCCGCGACATTCTCCGCGCCGCGGTCGGGAAAGCGCCTTCCATATTCGCCGGCGCGCACCCCGACCACCGAGAAGCCCTTGATCAGCGGCATATTCACCGACACCTCGGGAATGCGGCCCGACGTGAAGCCGATAACAAGCAGGCGCCCGCCGAACGCGATGCAGCGCGTCGATTCGTCGAAGATGTCGCCGCCGACGGGATCGAAGATCGCATCGGCGCCCTTGCCGCTCGTCAGCGCCTTCACCTCCTCGCGAAACCCCGGTCCGGCGGAAATCACGGCATCGGGGACGTAGAGCCGCTCGATCGCTTCGCGCTTTTCCGTGCTGCTTGCCGCAGCGATCACGCGTGCGCCGAGCGCCTTCGCCAGATCGACCGTCGCCAGCCCGACGCCGCCCGCGGCGCCATGAACCAGCACCCACTCGCCCGGATCGACCCGCGCACAGCGGACGAGCGCGACATAGGCGGTCAGATACGCGACCGGATAAGCCGCCGCCTCGTCCCAGTTCAGCCGTTCGGGCTTCGCGCGCAGCGCTTGCGCCGGAACGACGCAATATTCGGCCATCGCACCGAAGCGATTGCCGCCCGCCACCGCATCGCCCGGGCTCCACGCGGTCACGCCCTCGCCCACCGCATCCACTTCGCCGGCAAATTCCAGCCCCGAAACAAAGGGCAGTTCGGGTTTCAACTGATAGTCGCCGCGCGTCATCAACAGGTCGGGAAAATTGATTGCCGCCGCGCGCACCCGCACCCGCACCTCACCCGCGCCCGGTTCGGGCAGCGGCACATCGGCCAGCCCTGCGCCGCGATGATCGGGCAGCAATTCGCGCACTTGCAACGCCCGCATGGCGAAAACCCTTTCCTACAATATTCCAATATGGTTCGTTTTTGTCGTTCAACCAACCAGAAGGAGCGAATCATGCCAAGACGCGATCCATCGACCTGCACGGCCGACGTTTTGATCGACGCCGTCATCGACCGCGAAGGGCGATATGTAAACCACCCTGCCGACCGTGGCGGGCCCACCTGTTGGGGCATCACCGAGGCGGTCGCCCGCGCACGCTGTCGGCGCTCGACGGCTTCCTGAAAGCGCGCGGCAAGGGCGGCGAAACCGTCCTCCTTCGCGCGATGGAGGCGCTGCAGGGCGAACGCTACATCGCGCTCGCCGAACGCCGCCCGAGCCAGGAGGCCTTTCTGTACGGCTGGCTCGCCAATCGCATCGGCGATGCCTGAACCCCTGAAAGAGGGGAGGTATGTAGCGTGACCTTTGTGACCTTCCGACCCAATAGGAGACACTGAAATGAGCATCATCGAAGGCCTGATCGGCCCGATCGCAAAGCTGATCGACAAGATCATCCCCGACCCCGAAGCGCGCGACCGCGCCAAGCTGGAACTGCTGAAGATGGAGGGCAGTCAGGAAATGGAAGCGATCCGCACGCGGATGACCGCGATCGTCGCCGAGGCGAACAGCGCCGACCCGTGGACCAGCCGCGCGCGGCCGAGCTTCCTCTATGTCATGTATGCGCTGCTGCTCTGGGCGATCCCGATGGGCCTGATCGCCGCCGCACGGCCCGAGATGGCAAAGGGCATCGCCGACGGCATGAACGCCTATCTCGCGGGCATTCCCGAGCCGCTCTACGCGCTCTTCGGGACGGGCTATCTGGGCTACACCGCCGCGCGGGCGTGGGGGAAAGCCAAGGGCGTCGAGGGCTAAATCAGCGTTCACATCCGTTCGTGCCGAGCTTGTCGAAGCACCGTTCTTCTTCAACGCCAGACGAAAGAACGGCCCTTCGACAGGCCCAGGCCGAACGGATTTAGGAGATCGTGCCTTCCACCACCCCCGCCAGATTGGCGAGCGAGCTATTCAGCCCTTCGACATGATCCTTCGCCGAAATCCCCGGCGGCACGTGATGCGCGTCGATCGTGACCAGCGTGCCGCCGCTCTGCCGCGAGAGATACCAGTGCATCTCCATCGTCCCCGAAAAGCGCGGATCGTCGGACTCGAATTCGACCTGCCATACTACCAGCCGCCCGTCGTCGAGCGTCGGGATATAGACTTCCACAACATCGCTGTCGTCGTCGCTCTTGGTCTCGACATCGGCATCGTCGAAGGTCAGCCGCATCAAAAAGCCGCCGCCCGCGCGCAGGTCGACATGCTCGAACGTCCCCGTCGCCCCTTCGGGCGGCAGCCATCGCGCGAGCTTCGCGGCGCTCGTGAACGCCGCAAAGACATCGACCAGCGGCGCGGCGATCAGCCGTTCGGCATGGTCGATGCGCCGCGTCTTCTTGGTCGGTTTCAAGTTCGTCGGTTTCAGGCGAGCGCGGCTTTGACCGCGGCAACGGCGTCGTTCGCCGCCCCGCCGTCGGGTCCGCCGCCCTGCGCCATGTCGGGCCGCCCGCCGCCGCCCTGCCCGCCGAGCGCCGCTACTGCGGCCTTGACGAGATCGACGGCACTCAGGCTGCCTGTCTTGTCTTCGGTGACGCCGACCGCGACCGAAGCGCGGCCGTCATTGACCGCGACAAGCATCGCGACGCCGCTGCCGACCTGCTTCTTCAGCCCGTCGACCGTGCCGCGCAGATCCTTCGGGTCGAGCCCGTCTACCACCTGCGCAAGGAACGCCGTGTCGCCGACCTGCTCGACCGCCGGTCCGGCGGCCGTGCCACCGCCTCCGCCCATCGCCAATGCCTTCTTCGCATCGGCCAACTCGCGCTCGGCCTTCTTCAGCGCTTCGGCCAGCTGCGCGACGCGCGCCGGCACATCGTCGGGCGACGTCTTGAGCGCCGCCGCCGCCGCCTTCAGCGCCTCGTCACGGCCGTTCAGCCACTGGCGCGCCGCATCGCCCGTCAGCGCTTCGATACGCCGCACGCCTGAAGACACCGCGGACTCGCTGATGATCTTGAACAAGGCAATGTCGCCCAGCGCCCGCACATGCGTGCCGCCGCACAGTTCGACCGAATAGCTATGATCGTCCGCCGCACCCATGCTGAGCACGCGCACCTCGTCGCCATATTTCTCGCCGAACAGCGCCAGCGCGCCCGCCGCGACCGCATCGTCGGGGGTCATCAAACGTGTCGTCACCGCCTCGTTGCCGCGGATCTGCGCGTTCACGTCAGCCTCGACGTCGGCAATCTCTTCGGGGGTAAGCGCCTTGGGATGCGAGAAGTCGAAACGGAAGCGGTCCTCGGCGACCAGGCTGCCCTTTTGCGTGACATGCCCGCCGAGACGGTTACGCAGCGCCGCGTGCACAAGGTGCGTCGCGCTGTGATTGGCGCGAATGCGGTCGCGTCGCGCGGCATCGACCGTCAACTGGACGGTATCGCCAACCTTCAGGCTACCCGCCTCCAGCTTCGCCTGATGCGCGTGCAGGCGCCCGAGCGGCTTGCTCGTGTCGCTGACCGACGCCTTCGCGCCTTCGAGCGTCGCGATCGTGCCGGCGTCGCCCATCTGGCCGCCGCTCTCGCCATAGAAAGGCGTCTGGTTGGTCAGCACGACCAGCTCGTCGCCGGCCTTGGCTTCGTCGACGGGCACGCCATCCTTGACGAGCGCGATGACCTGTCCCTCGCCCGCAGTCGCGCCATAGCCGGTGAATTCGGTGCTGCCATTGGCTTCGGCGAGGTCGAACCAGATTTCCTCCGACGCCTTCTGCCCGCTGCCCTTCCATGCCGCGCGCGCCGCCGCCTTCTGCTGCGCCATCGCGGCGTCGAAGCCCGCGCGATCGACCGCGATATCCTGCGTGCGCAGCGCGTCCTCGGTCAGGTCATAAGGGAAGCCATAGGTGTCGTAGAGCTTGAACGCGACGTCGCCGGGCAGCGTCGCGCCCGCACTCATGTCAACCGTCGCCTCGTCGAGCAGCCGCAGCCCCTTGTCGAGCGTCTGGCGGAACTTGGTCTCCTCGCGCTCCAGCGTTTCGGCGATCAGCGGCTGCGCGCGGATCAGCTCGGGATAGGCGGCGCCCATTTCGGCGGTCAGCGACGGCAGCAGCCGGTACATCAGCGGATCCTTTGCGCCGAGCAGGTGCGCGTGGCGCATCGCGCGGCGCATGATCCGGCGGAGCACATAGCCGCGGCCTTCGTTCGACGGCAGCACGCCGTCGGCGACGAGGAAGCTCGACGCGCGCAGGTGATCGGCGATCACCCGGTGGCTCGCCTGCGTCGCGCCCTCGGCGGGAACGCCGGTCAGGTCAACCGACGCCGCGATCAGCGCCTTGAAGGTGTCGGTGTCGTAATTGTCATGAACGCCCTGCAGCACCGCCGCGACGCGCTCCAGCCCCATGCCGGTGTCGATGCTCGGGCGCGGCAAGTCGACACGGTCGCCGGGACCGCGCTGGTCGTACTGCATGAACACGAGGTTCCAGATCTCGACGAAGCGGTCGCCATCCTCCTCGGGCGATCCCGGGGGGCCGCCCCAGATATGGTCGCCATGATCATAGAAGATTTCGCTGCACGGGCCGCACGGCCCCGTGTCGCCCATCGACCAGAAATTGTCGCTCGTCGCGATACGGATGATCCGCTCTTCGGGCAGGCCCGCGATCTTCTTCCACAGGTCGAACGCCTCGTCGTCGGTGTGATAGACGGTGACGGTCAGTTTCTCGGGCGCCAGCCCCCAGGTCTTGGTGACCAGGGTCCACGCATGATGGATCGCCTGTTCCTTGAAATAATCGCCGAAGGAGAAATTCCCCAGCATTTCAAAGAAGGTATGATGGCGCGCGGTAAAGCCGACATTATCGAGGTCGTTATGCTTGCCGCCGGCGCGCACGCACTTCTGCGACGAGGCCGCGGTGCTGTACGGCCGCTTTTCCAGCCCGGTGAAGACATTCTTGAACGGCACCATCCCGGCGTTGACGAACATCAACGTCGGGTCGTTGTACGGCACCAGCGGCGCCGAGGGTTCGATATGGTGGCCGGTCCCCGCGAAATAGTCGAGGAACGAGCGGCGAATGTCGTTGGTCGATGTCATGCGCGCGATCTAGTGTGGAACGGCGCGTTTCTCAAGCAAGAGATACGCGCCGTGCCGCTCACTTAGCGCTGACAGAGGCGGTTGAGCTCTTCGTCGGTAAAGCCTGCATCGTCGATCAGCGATTGAGAGATATAGCGCACATCATATTGCGAAATCTGATATTCGCCCTCGCGCACGCGGTAGAGCAAGATGCCGCCGCAGGTTCCAGCGACCCCGGGATGCGAGCTCAGCACCGCAAAATAGGCATAGGCGCCAGGATAGCTGGCGTCGGGCGGATTGTTCATCCAGCCATCAAGCCTCACCGAAAATTCGCCCGCCCCCGTCTGATGCATCTTCGCTTCATCGCTGAACCGCTTCATCTCGGCTGTGGTAGCTTCAAGTTGCGGATCCATCAGCTTCGCGAGCAATGCGCCATTGCCCGCGTCGAGATTGTCGACAAAGCGCTGCGCAAACCGCGTCGCCGCGGTCACCTCCGCCGCGCTCGCTTTCCAGTCCGCCGGAACGGGTTTGTACGGATCGGTCGCCGGATCGTAACAGGTGAAGGCCTGCCGGAAGTCCTTGATGATCGTGACACCGCGCTCGACGTCGATCTGATTGTCGAAAAAATAGCGGCCGAAGCGCACCTTTTTGGCTCCGCAGCGTTGCTCGGCGAGCAGCTTGATGCGATCGATAACCGGATCATATTGATCCGCATCGATCTTCGCCACGGTCGCCGAAAACCCCTTTCCCGGCACCGCGTCGATCTTGATTGCAGGCAAGGGCTGCGCGGACGCCATAAGCGCCGCGAGAAAAATAGTCGTCATGTAAATCCCCCAACGATTCCTTCGAACCGCGACCTCATGCCGCAAAGGTCGAAGATCCCCCCTTGCGGCACGCAGCCATCCTGTTGGGGAGAGCGCCGCGATGCAAGCGCAATTCTTAGTAGTCTCAGAAGTTTGTCGCGATTCCCTTGCCCAGATAACAGGGCAGTTGCCGCAGAACGTCGGCCTTGGGCACGCCGTCCTCGATCAGATCGGCCGGAACCTCCGACGTGTCGGTGCGTACGACGGTCCAACCGTCGGCGGGGGTCGCGCGGTGAACGACGACATAGCCGCAGTCCATTGTGCCATCCTTGCGGTCGCCGCGAAAATCGAACGCCGCGTAAAGTCCCGCCGGCTGCCCCGCCGGGTCGAGATACCAGCTCAGCCGCAGCGGGAGGATCTGCCCATCGGCCCACAAGGTCGCCCGTTTGCGCAGGTTCATTTCCCATTCGAGCCGCGGGTTCGCGGCCTGGAACGACAGACGAAGCATCGCATAGGCCGCCGCGAAATCGCGTTTCGCGAGCGCGAGTGTAAATTCGGCGAAGCGGTCTATCGCGCCTTCCTCATCGGACGGCCACGGTTTGAACGCGACGCCATCGGGCGCGACGATCTCGCGCTCCACCTCAGGCGCGAGCGTCGGCGGCGCGGCGATGGCGCTCGACACTCCGGCAACGAGGGCCGCCCCAAGGAAGAAAGCGCGGCCCCGGTGATCAATAGCCATAATAGGCGCCGCCCTTTTCACGCGCGCGCCGCCATGCCGGACGGTCGTGACATGCATTCACGAACGCCGCGAGCTTCGGATAACGCGGCGCCATGCCTTGCATGATCGCGATCTCGGCGGGGAAGCTCAGCATGATGTCGGCGGCCGACAGGCTGTTGCCGATGAAATGGCCATTTTCGCCGACGCGGCTCTCCATATAGGCGAAGTGCGAATCGAGCTGCTGCGCGATGCGCGGCTCGATCGGCGCTGCAGCCTCGCCGAGCCGAGCGGTGTAGATCCGAAGCAGGATCGGCGTCATCGCGGATCCTTCGGCAAAATGCAGCCATTCGAGATGGCTGATGTGATCGTCGGTGCCGCGTTCGGGAACCAATGCGCCGCCGCCGTGCCGCTCGCACAGATATTCGGTAATCGCGCCCGATTCGGTGACGACCCTGCCATTGTCTTCGATCACCGGCGACTTGCCGAGCGGATGGACTGCGAGCAGTTCGGGCGGCGCGAGGTTGGTCACCGGATCACGGTCGTAATATTTGATCTCGTACGGCGCGCCGATTTCCTCGAGCAGCCACAAGATGCGTTGCGACCGGCTGTTGTTCAGATGGTGGACGATCAGGCTCATGGCGCTCTCCTATGTGGCAATCTGCGGGGTTCCGTTGCGGTCGATCAGCGCCGCCAGTTCGCGAACGAGCTTGGCACCAAGGATCGCAGTGACATCGCCAATATCGCGGCCGGGATGAAGCTCGACGATATCGGCACCGACGATCGGCGCGGTCTGCTTGTGGAGCACCGCCAGCACCTCGCGCACTGTCAGCCCGCCGGGCTCGGGATGCGCGACGCCCGGCGCCGCCGACGGGTCGAGCCCGTCGAGGTCGATCGAAATATAGAGCGGTCCTTCCAGCACCGGCACGCGGTCGGGCGTAAAGTCCATCATCGGAATAATCTCGACGCCGAAACGCGCAGCCTGTTCGCGGCAATGATTGTTCAGCGTCCGAATCCCCACCTGCACCAGCCGCTTGGCATGACCCGCCTCGCAGATGCGCGCAAAGGGCGAAGCGTGGCTGCGCGGATTGCCGGCAAAATCGTCATAGAGATCGGGGTGCGCGTCGAAATGCAGGATATTCACGGGCCCGAAGCAGGTCGCCGCGGCCTCGACGAGCGGGAAGCTCACCGCATGATCGCCACCGAGCGCGAGCGGAACTTCCCCATCTTCGCGTACCATGGCCAGATAGCGGCGGATCGCAGCGTCGTCGTTCGGCGTATCTTCGTTCAGCGGCAGGTCGCCGTCGTCGGTGAGCGCGATATCGGTGCCGATTTCGGCGCCGAGCTCGCTCGCCATATTGCCGCGGTCGCTCCAGAGAGCATTGCGGATCGCGGCGGGACCGGCAGCGGCGCCGCGTTCGAAGCTGCTGTTGATATCGGTTGGAAGGCCGAAGAGGCGGATCGCGGACATGCGCAGCTTGTAGCCGCTGGCAGGAGTGGCGCAAGGATCAACGGCGGGCGGGCCGACTGCAGGGGAGAGATGCAGATAACCCCAAAGGGGCAAGGAGGGGGTCGAAGGCCCGCCGCCGTTAGCCGGCCGATCCGACGAAGCGAACCGGCCGGAGGACTATCAATTGTCGTCGTCGCCCTCATCGTCGGGGCCCGCCATCATTTCTTCGGCGACCGCGTCGGTGCGGCTGCGGATCGCGGCTTCGAGCCGCTCGCGCAGTTCGGGATTTTCGGTCAGGAAATTCTTCGCATTCTCGCGGCCCTGCCCGATGCGGATCGAGTCATAGCTGAACCAGGCGCCCGATTTCTCGACGAGCCCGGCCTTGACGCCGATGTCGAGGATCTCGCCGATCTTCGAAATGCCCTGCCCGTACATGATGTCGAATTCGACCTGCTTGAACGGCGGCGCGACCTTGTTCTTCACCACCTTCACGCGCGTCGTGTTGCCGACGATCTCGTCGCCATTCTTGATCTGCCCGGTGCGGCGGATGTCGAGGCGGACCGACGCGTAGAATTTGAGCGCGTTGCCGCCGGTCGTGGTTTCGGGATTGCCGTACATCACGCCGATTTTCATGCGCAGCTGGTTGATGAAGATCACCATGCAGCGCGAGCGGCTGATCGAGCCGGTGAGCTTGCGCAGCGACTGCGACATCAGACGCGCCTGGAGCCCGACATGGCTGTCGCCCATCTCACCCTCAATTTCCGCGCGCGGAACGAGCGCGGCGACCGAGTCGACGACGAGCACGTCAATCGCATTAGACCGCACAAGCGTATCGACGATTTCGAGCGCCTGCTCGCCCGTGTCGGGTTGCGACACGATGAGTTCGTCGATATTGACGCCGAGCTTGCGCGCATAGACGGGGTCGAGCGCATGTTCGGCGTCGACGAAGGCGACGGTGCCGCCGGTCTTCTGCGCTTCGGCGAGGGTGTGGAGCGCAAGCGTCGTCTTGCCCGAGCTTTCGGGGCCGTAGATTTCGATCACGCGGCCGCGCGGCAGACCGCCGACCCCGAGCGCGATGTCGAGGCCGAGCGAGCCGGTCGAGATCGCCTCGACCTGCATGGCTTCCTTCGAGCCCAATTTCATTACCGAGCCCTTGCCGAACGCGCGATCGATCTGCGCGAGCGCGGCGTCGAGCGCCTTCTGCCTGTCCGTGTTGTTCACTGATTTCCCCGATTCGACGAGTGACAATTGTCCGGCCATGACCGTCCCTTTCCAGCTCTAGAGCGACAGCAGAAGCATCGCAACGCCGGAACTATGTGCCACATTTGTTCTCAGTGAACAAGTGGAGAACAAAATAAAATCACGGCAGAAAGAAATCGCATTAATCCGCCGAAAAATCCTCCAGCGCCGCCTCGATATCGCTGATCCGGAACGGCTTCGTAATCAGCTTGCGATGCGCATGCGCGGGCGGAATGACATCGCCGCCGCCCGAGGTGAAGGCAAAGGGGATGCCGCGTTCGGCGAGGGCGTCGGCGACCGGCCAGCCCTTTTCGTCACCGAGGTTGATGTCAACGAGGGCACCAGCGAGCGGCTCGGCGGCGATGAGCGCAAGCGCCTCCTCATTGGTCGTCGCCTGCGCGGGTTCGGGGAGGTCGAGCGCGTCGAACATGTCGACCAGCATCATACCGATCAGAACATCGTCCTCGACGAGAAGGATGCGCGGATTACTGGCCATTCGGCACCCGATGCGCAGCGTCGTCAAGCGCCGCCGATGTCGCCTCGGCGAGCTGCGCGACCGAGAAAGGTTTGGGCAGGAAGGCGACATTGTCGATATCGATCGACTGGCGGAGCTGCTCTTCGGCATAGCCCGACATGAACAGGACCGGCAGGTCGGGCCGCTTGGCGCGCATCGCGCGCACCATCGCGGGTCCGTCCATCGTCGGCATCACGACGTCGCTGATAATCAAATCGACCTTCTCCATCTGTGCAAAACGCTCGAGCCCCTCTTCGCCCTGCGAAGCGGTGACGACGCTATAACCCGCACGCGTCAGCGCGCGTTCCGCGACGGCGCGCACCATATCCTCATCCTCGACCAGCAGGATCGTTCCGGTCCCCCACTGGCTCTTCTTCGGTTTGGCGGGCGGCGGCACGACAACGGGCGCGTCGCCATCTGCGCGATGGACGGGCAGATAGATGAAGAAGCTCGTCCCCTGCCCCGGTTTGCTTTCGGCGAAGATGAAGCCCGCCGACTGCTTGATGATCCCGTAGACGGTCGACAGACCCAGCCCCGTGCCCTTGCCGACGTCCTTGGTCGTGAAAAAGGGCTCGAAAATCTTCGGCAACACGTCGGCGGGAATGCCGGTGCCCGTGTCGCTGACCTTGAGCGCGCAATAATCGGCGGGCGGCATGAATTCATTGCCCATCTGCCGCACATCGGCCGCCGACACCGGATAGGTTTCCATCGTCAACGTCCCGCCGCCCGGCATCGCGTCGCGCGCATTGACCGCAAGGTTGATGATGACCTGTTCGAGCTGCCCCGGATCGGCGCGCACCGCGCCAAGGCCGCGACCGTGATGCACTGCCAGCTGGACCGTCTCGCCGATCAGGCGCTTCAAGAGGTGCGACACTTCGGAAATCACGTCAGGCAGCTGCAAAATCTGCGGGCGTAGCGTCTGCTGCCGCGAGAAGGCGAGCAATTGCCGCGTCAGGCTGGCGGCACGATTGGCGTTGCTGCGGATCTGCTGGATGTCGTCATAGTCGCTGTCACCGGGCGTATGGCGCATCAGCATCAGGTCGCACGCGCCGAGAACCGCGGTCAGGATATTGTTGAAATCGTGCGCGACGCCGCCGGCAAGCTGCCCGACCGCCTGCATCTTCGACGCCTGCGCCACCTGCTGCTTCAGCCGCGATTCCTCGCTCGAATCCTTGAGGCTGAGCAGCACCGCAGCCTCGCCCAGCCCGCGCACGCCGACAATCCGCATCGACACGGGATCGCCGCTTTGCCCGGCGAGCCGGATCGACAGGTCGCCCCCGACTTGCTGCCCGCTGCTGTGACGGCGGATCATATCGGCAAGCGGGCCCTTGTCCTCCCCGACGACGATGTCGCCCGGATAGCGCGGCATCTTTCCTTCGGGAAGGTTGGCCGCCCGGACGAACGCCCGGTTCACATAGAGAAAGCGCCCGTCGCGATCGACCATTGCGAGCCCGAAGGGTAGCAGCGACAGCAGGGTTTCAACATAGGTCTGCGCGGTGCCGCGGTCGGTGGGGCCCATTTCCTCGTCGAGCATCGCGAGCAGCATCGGCGTATTGCTGTCGGCGGGCGCGAGCGGGATCTGGATCAGGCGCACCGGCGTCGCGCGATCACCCTCGCGCGCGAAATAAAGCGCGCCGGCATCGTCGAGCCGAATCATCGGCGCGACGTCGCGGCCGGCATAATGAACCGCATCATCCTCGCCCAGCGCGCGAAGCAGGAAGGCCTGATTCGCAACGCGCAGCCGCCCCTCGGCGCTGACGAGCGCCGCCATCACCCCCGCATGACCCAATGTGCGCCCCGCTGGACCATCGAGATGCCGCACGATCTCACCCGCGAGGTCGAGCCGTTCGAGCGCCGAAAAGCGCCAGACGAGATAGTCGTCGGATTGCCCGGTCCGCGTCACCTGCGCGCGCAATTGCAACGGCCCGATCGCGATGTCGTCGGCATAGCCCTCGCCATCGCGCCATGCGACTCGGCCGGCATTCTTCAGCGTCTCGGCGCCCCGCCCTTCGAGCGGCAGGCCGGGCGGCGTCACAAAACCATTGAACCAGGTTCCGAACAGATCGTTCGCGCAAACCATTCGGCCCCCGCGATCGGTCACGGCGATCGCGATATCGTCGTGATTGACCGCCTGACGAAGCATCGTCCAGTCGGGCGCAACCGCCTCGCCGGTCACCACCGCCGGGAACAGCCGCCGCGCGAGCAGCACACCGCCTACGGCAACGGCAAGCCCGGCAAGGAAGCCTGCCGCCAATACCGCGTCGCCCGTCGCCCAGAACAGCAGTGCGGCGGACAGCAACGCCAGCCCGCCGAGCACTGCCTTGTCGACCGGCGACAGGCCCGCCGGGGCCGACAAAGGCCCGGCGGGGCCTGCCCCCCTGATGAAATCGCCATCAGCGGAAGGCAGGCTTTGCACGGTCAATGACGGACTTTCCAGTTAGCGCATCACCAGATGCGGACGCGATCCTTCGGCTCGAGATAGAGCTTCTGACCCTGCTTGATCTGATAGGCCTTATACCAAGGGTCAAGATTGCGCGAGACCCAAGTCCGCTGGATCGACGGCGAATGCGGATCGGTCGTGATACGCTGCGACAGATTCTGCTCGCGATAGTTGCGGCGCCACACTTGCGCCCAGCCGAGGAAGAAGCGCTGGTCGCCGGTCAGACCGTCGATCACCGGCGCTTCCTTGCCGCCCAGCGACTTTTTATATGCGTCATAAGCGACGGTCAGGCCAGCCAGATCGCCGATATTCTCGCCGAGCGTGAAGGTTCCGTCGAGCTTTTCGCCCGGCAGGACTTCATAGGCATCATATTGCGCGATGAGCGCCTTGCCCGCAGCTTCGAACGCCGCGACATCGGCGGGGGTCCACCAGTCGGCGAGCTTGCCGGTCTCGTCATATTTCGCGCCCTGGTCGTCGAAATGATGGCTGACTTCGTGGCCGATCACCGCGCCGATGCCGCCATAATTTACCGCAGCGTCGGCATGCGGATCGAAGAAGGGCGGCTGGAGGATCGCGGCAGGGAAGACGATCTCGTTCATGCCGAAATTGGCATAGGCGTTGATCGTCATCGGGGTCATGAACCATTCCCAGCGACGGATCGGTCCACCGAGATGGCCGATATTGTCATCGTGCGCGAACTGGTTCGAACGCAGCGAATTGCCGAACAGGTCGTCGGCACGGATTTCCAGCTTGCTGTAATCCTTCCACTGATCGGGATAGCCGATCTTGGTGGTGAAATTGGCGAGCTTTTCGCGCGCCTTGACCTTGGTCGCGGGCTGCATCCACGTCAGCCCGTCGATGCGGCTTCCCATCGAGGCGAGGACGTTCTTTACCAGCGTGTCCATCGCCGCCTTGGTTTCGGGCGGGAAATATTTCGCGACATAGTCCTTGCCGACCGCGTCGCCGAGGCTCCCCGTCGTGAAGTCGACGCCGCGCTTCCAGCGTTCTTCCATCTGCGGCGTGCCCGACAGCGCCGTGCTGTAGAAGGAGAACGCCTCCTTTGCGACGGCATCGGGCAGGACGCCCGCGAAGCTGTCGAGACTCCGCACGAGCAGCTGGTCACGGATCACCGCGATCGGCGCATCGGCAATCAGCTTGGCTTCGCCGGTGAACGCGCTCGGCTGCGACACGATCAGCGTGTTTTCCTTGACGCCGAGACCGCGGATGAAGGTCGACCAGTCGAAGCCCGGTGCCGCCTTGGCCAGCTCGGCGATCGTCATCTTGTTATAGGCCTTGGTCGCGTCGCTGCTGTCATTCTTGTCCCAGTGGACCGTCGCGACCTGCTTTTCGAAATCATAGATCGCCTTGGCGCGCGCCGGGGCATTGGCTTCGCCCGCGAGCGTCAGGACATTCTCCAAATGCTTGAGGTAGGCCGCCTGCAGCGCGGTGTTCCGCTCGTTTTCCTTCAGGTAGAAATCGCGGTCGGGCATGCCGATGCCGCCCTGGAAGATGATGTAGGTATAGACGTCTGGGTTCTTGTCATCCTGCCCGACATAGCCGCCGAAGAAATGCTGGACGCCATTGCGGTCGGCTTCGGCGAGCAGAGCCGCGAGACCCGGCTTCTCGACGGCGCGGATCTTGTTCAGCCACGGCTGGATCGGCGCGAGCCCCTTGGCTTCGACCGTCGCCGAGTCGAGATAGGATGCATAGGCGCGGCCGATCATGCTGTTCGGGTCGCCCTTGGCGGCGTCGAGGATTTCACGCGTGCGCGTCTGCGACAGGTCATTGAGCGCGGTGAACATGCCATAATTCGACTTGTCGGCCGGGATCTGCGTGTTCTTCGCCCAGGTGCCGTTGGCATAGGCATAGAAATCGTCGCCCGGCTGGACACTCTTGTCCATGCCCGACAGGTCGAAACCGAAATCGCCGATCTCGGGCTTGGCGGCGGCTTCGGTGGCAGGCGCGGTCGCGGCCTTTTCCTTGGCGGTCGCCGGAGCAGCGGCGAGCATCAGCGCGCCAAGCGCGGCGGTCGCCATCAGGCGCGAAGAAATATGCAGAGTCATGATATTCCCCAGTTTTCAATTTGAAGCGAAAATCCGCGCCGCGCAGGCACGGTGCGGATCAGCGATGGAACAGCTATACGCCCGCCGTTCGGCGGTTCAACCGGCCGCGGTGTCGCTGGTCGATGCCTCATGTCGTTGGTCGCGCGCACGGCGGATCTTGCGGCGCCAGCGGAGGCGGATCCAATTGTCCCAGATCACCGACGCAAGGAGGTAGCCGACCGCTGCGGACGCCACCGAGATCACGAACAGCCCGGCCAGCCCGCCGAGCAGCGCCGTGCCCGCATTTGCCGTGAACCAGTGCCACCATTCGACTAGCGAGGCACCTTCGTCATAGAGGATATAAAGGTTCGACACATTGGTGTGCATACCAAACAGCGCGCTGCCCAGCCACACCGACGCCGCAAGGATCAGCGGCGTGGTCACGGGGTTCGAAAGAAAGGTCATCGCCGCACCGATCGGGATGTTGGCGCGGAACGGCAGCGCGAGCAGCGCAACGCCCAGGATCTGGACCCCCGGGATCAGGAAGAAGATGCCGACGAAAAGCCCCAGCGCCGTGCCGCGCCGCACCGACGTTCGCGTAAAACGCCACAAATGGCTATGCGCGACCCGATGCGCAAAAGGCTTGATGAAGCGGCTTTCGAGAAGCTCTTCGCGGCTCGGCGAATTGCGGCGAATCCAGTTCATCACCGCCGCCTTGTCCTTCGGCTTGCCCCCGCTCATCCGCGGTCCTTCATCAACCGCTGCTTGTCGCGCTTCCAGTCGCGTTCCTTGATCGATTCGCGCTTGTCGTGCGCCTTCTTGCCCTTGGCGATCGCCAGTTCGACCTTGGCGCGGCCGCGGCTGTTGAAATAGATCGAGAGCGGAACGAGCGTCATCCCCTGCCGCGCGACCGCGGCGTGCATCTTGTTGATCTCGCGGCCGCTGAGCAACAGCTTGCGCGGCCGTTTGGGTTCATGATTGTGCCGGTTTCCGTGGCTGAATTCGGGGATGTTGCTGTTCACCAGCCACACCTCGTGCCCCTTTACCTCGGCATAACTCTCCGCAATCGTCCCTTCGCCGAAACGCAGCGACTTGACCTCGGTCCCTTGCAACGCAATCCCCGCCTCGAACACCTCGTCGATGGCAAAGTCGAACCGCGCGCGCCGGTTCTCGGCGACGATCTTCTTCTTGTCGAATTCGGCGGCGGACTGGGGACGAGCCATTGTTAGACCTAGATTACTCCGGCCGCGGACAGCGCGGCATCGACTGCGGCGCGCGATGCATCGTTCGCCGGGATAATAGGTAGGCGCACTTCGGGCGAAAACCAGTCGTGGACGCGCGACAGCGCATATTTGACCGGCCCCGGCGAGGTGTCGGAGAACATCGCCTTGTGCAGGTCGAACAATTTGTCGTGCAGCGCCAGCGCACGCGCCCAGTCGCCTGCGGCGGCGGCCGCGGCGAAATCGGCGCAGAGGCGCGGCGCGACATTGGCGGTGACCGAGATGCAGCCTGCGCCGCCCATCACGGCGTGCGGCAGCCAGAGGTCGTCGTTGCCCGAAAGCTGGCAGAAGTCCTCGCCCGCCCCGGCGCGCTGGACCGTCACGCGCGCCAGATCGCCGCTCGCATCCTTGATCGCAACGACGCTCGGGATTTCGGCGAGCTTGCACAGGGTCTCGGCGCTGATGTCGGCAACGGTACGGCCGGGAACATTATAGACGACGATCGGCAGGTCGCTAGCATCGGCGAGTGCCTTGAAATGCGCGATCATGCCATCCTGGCTCGGACGGTTGTAATAGGGCGCGACGATCAGCGCGGCGGCCGCACCGGCCGCCTGCGCATGGCGCATATGACGGATTGCCGTCGCGGTGTCGTTCGAACCGCACCCCGCGATCACGGGGACCCGCCCCGCCGCCGCTTCAAGACAGGTGTCGATCACCTGATAATGTTCGTCGAAGCCGAGCGTCGGGCTTTCACCGGTCGTTCCGCATGGGACCAGCGCGCTGCTGCCCTCTTTGATCTGCCAATCGACGAGGCGCGCGAAGGCCGGCGCGTCGAACGCCCCATCGCGGAATGGCGTCACCAAAGCGGGAATCGAACCCGAAAACATGCTCCGCTCCTTTACAATTAACCGCTGTGACCGATAGAATCCGGCCAGCGCGCCGCTATTGGACGTCTATTCAGCGCCCCGCAAGGAGTTTGGCATTACTATGGCCGGTATGATCTCGCTGCCCAGCATATCCCGCCTCGCGCTCGCCGCGGCCCTCCTGATCCCTACCGCTGTCCATGCCAGCGAACTCACTCCCGAACAAATGGCTTGGTACCGCGCCCAGATGGGCCTCGCGGCCAATTCGGGGCCGCCGCCGTCGACGAGTTCGGTCGGCGACGCGGTGATGGAATGGCGGCGCCTGACCGCGAATACCGGCGCCTCTTTCGACCAGCTGTCGCGCTTCCTGATGGCGAACAAGGGCTGGCCTGATAGCGACAAGATGCGCACGCGCGCCGAAAAAGCCATCTCGCTCGACAGCTACGATCCACAGCGCACCCTCGCCTATTTCCAGGCCTATCCGCCGCAGACAGCGAGCGGCCAGCTCCGCTACGCGCTTGCCCTCAACGCGTCGGGACGCCGCGAGGACGCCAATGCCGCCGTCCGCCGCGCATGGACCAGCGGCCCGCTCGACGATTATGAAACGAGCCGCGCGCTCGCCATGTTCCCCGGCGCGATCACCCCCGCCGACCATGACGCAAGGATGGACAGGCTGCTCTGGCTCGGCCAGACATCGGCCGCGAGCCGCCAACTCGCCTACACCTCGCCCGACAAACGCAACATATTCGCCGCGCGGCTCGCGATGCGCAACGCGTCGGTCGACGCCGCTTTTCAGGCATCGGCCGCCGAAAGCGCCAATCCGTCGCTGACGCGTACCGACGCCGGCTATATCACCGACAAGGCGACGTGGCTGCGCAAGGCAGGCCGCGTCGGCGAAGCGCGCGCGCTGCTCGCGGCGCCCCGATCACTCGCCAAGCCGCCGACCGATACCGAGGAATGGCTCGAAACCTTGCTCACCAACGCGCGGCAGGCGAGCGACGGCGGCGATAAGACGACCGCCTATAATATCGCACGCCAACTCGACGACGCCTTCCCGCCCGGGACGGTGATCCGCGAAGCGCCGCTCAGCGTGCGCGACGACTACACCTCGCTCGCCTGGCTCGCGGGGCAACTCGCCTATCGCGACCTTCGCCGTCCGGCCGAAGCCGTGCGCCTCTACCGCGCCTATGGCGAAGCCGCGCGCTCGGCGCAGACGCGCACCAAGGGCTTCTACTGGGCCGGCCGTGCCGCGCTGGCCGCCGGTGACTCGAGCACGGCGAACGCCCATTTTGCCGATGCCGCGCAGCATTACGACCAATTCTACGGCCAGCTGGCGCTCGAGCGACTGAACCGCCCGCAGCCCAAGCCGACGCCGAACCCGACCATCCAGGTGAGCAACGACGATCGCCGCGAATTCGAGGACGACCGGCTGGTCCGCGCCGCGCGCGCGCTGGGTGAAATCGGCGCGTGGCGCGAACAGTCCCTGTTCCTGCGTGCGCTCGCGCAAAAAGCGACCTCGCCCGCCGACCATGTGCTTGCGGGCAAGCTGGCGTCGCAGATCGGGCGCCCCGACCTCGGCGTGATGATCGGCCGCAGCGCGCAGGCGAACAGCCTCGACGCGGTCGAGGTGTCGGGCTTCCCGACCGTCCGCGTTCCTGCAGGGCATGAAAGCAACTGGACCTTCATCCACGCGATCACGCGGCAGGAAAGCCAGTTCGACCGCCAGGCAATCAGCCACGCCGGCGCGCGCGGCATGATGCAGCTGATGCCGGGCACCGCGCGCGAAGTCGCGGGCAAGCTCGGGATGAGCTATGACATGGGCTCGCTGACCACGGACACCAATTACAACATGATGCTGGGCTCGACCTACTTCCAGCAGATGCTGCGCTATTTTGGCGGCAGCTATCCGCTGGCGGTGGCGGCGTACAACGCCGGCCCCGGCAATGTGAACAAATGGCTGCGCGCCAATGGCGATCCGCGCGGTGGCGGGATCGAGATGGTCGACTGGATCGAGGCGATCCCGATCTTCGAAACGCGCAATTATGTGCAGCGGGTGCTCGAAAATGCCGTGGTCTACGACACGCTGCGCGACGGCGGCGGGTCGCGGCAGCAGGCGCCGCTGAGCTTCTACCTCGGCAAGCGCACGCCCGGCTGACGTTTCATGGCGGGGGACAAGACGAACATCATCAGCCCGGCGGGCTATGCCGCGCTGCGCGCCGAATATGACACGCTGCTCGGCGACGAGCGCCCGAAGCTGGTCGAAGTGATCAGCTGGGCCGCGGGCAATGGCGACCGCAGCGAGAATGGCGATTATATCTATGGCCGCAAGCGGCTGCGCGAAATCGACCGTCGGCTGGGCTTCCTTGCCCGGCGGATGAAGGCGGCCCGCGTTGTGGATCCCGCTCAGCAGCCCGACAAGAGCCGCATCTGGTTCGGTGCCACGGTCGAGCTCGCCGACGATGACGATGCGCGGCGGATCGTCACTTTGGTCGGCGACGACGAGGCCGAGGCGGGCGAAGGCCGGATCGGCTGGAACAGTCCTCTCGCCCGCGCGCTACGCGGCGCGGCGATCGGCGATTTGCGCACAGTGCAACTACCCGCTGGGCCAAAGGAATGGGAAGTGATGGCGGTCAGCTATCCCGCGAGCTGATCTTTCCGTCCGCCTTCGACCAATTGCGGCCATTCAGCATGGCTGGGCATTTCTGAGGCCGGCCGCTCAGCGAGCTTCATTCAGAGTATCCTGTGAAGCCTCGCAATCTACCGGTGAAATCTTTGGCGGCCGCGTCCAAAGCATTCAATTTGAATGCTGGGGGTGATGCACAAGTTCGTTTGGCCCGATCCAACCAGATAAGAATGTTCGCGCGCAGCTGCGTCTGAACTTCCTTATCCGTCATCTGCAACCATTCATCTGTTGCCATGGAATAGGATGCTTCGAAGCTCTCCTCTCCCATGCACTTGTCGATATACATCGACACGTTCACTGAAGCGCTGCCTTCGCTCCAGCGAACCTCTAGGTCATTGTGCTCATCACCTTGCGCCAATATCACGGAAGCATCGCCGCCATTTGCGCCATCCACACTTGATATGCCGGCTACAAGCCATGGTCCGTAGTTTTTGCCCGTGGGTATAGATGCTGTTGCTACTGCGCTCACCGACAGCAGGAATAGGCAGGATAGTGATCGCATTTTTCGAGGCTGGGCCAAAAGCTACCGTTCTGCAACCCGCCCCTAGCCAGCCATTCCTCCGGCAAGGCTGTGCGCGTGGTCACCGACAGCGGCTGGACGCCGCGCTAGCAACTGATAATCTGGCCGCGACGGGTGGGAGGATCATGATGCGAAGCTTGGGATGGATCGCCGCGCTTTTATTGGGAAGCGCCACGCACGCAGCGCTTGCGCGCGAACCGATGCAACCGATCTCCGACGCCACATTGAACGACTGGCTCGAGATGGGCGAGGAGATCGAGACACGCATCGACGGCGACCTCAACGGCGACGGCGATCCCGATACCGCCTATGTCGTCGCGAGCCCCGATGTGCGAACGCTGCATGTGCAGCTGAGCTACCGCGCCGAGTTCGACATCGGGCACCAGCCGGCGGGAAGCTTCAAGCTCGAACCCGATCGCCTGGGGCCCGCCGACCTCTCGATCAACAAGGGCGTGCTGACGGTCCGCGACCTCACCGGCGGCACCACCGCAATGTCGGCCGTCTATCGTTACCGCGCCGCGATGACGAAGGACGGCCCACGCATGCGGCTGATCGGGCTCGATGCAAAGGTATACAGCCGGACCTACGCCCACGACGGCGATGAAATGAGCTGGAATGTCACGACCGGCGACACCATCACGACCCTTCTGAAGATCAAGGGGACCGGCGAAGATCGCACCTATGACAAGCTTTACACGCGCAAGTTCAAGCGTCCGGTGCGAACCATCTATATGGAGGATACGCCGGGCGCCGAGGAAGAGCTGGTTAGCGTGACCAAGGCGAAATAGTCGGCGATCAGGGCTGCAACAGCGCGGGAATGATCCAGATCGCGGACAGTACGATAATCACCGCGATCAGCGAAAAGGCCAGCACATAGCGGACATTATGTCCTTTCACCCCGCTGCTTGCCTCGGTTTCGGTTACCTCGACATGGTCATCGACGACTTTCATGGTTCGTCTCCTTTTCTGGTCCGCCTAATACGCGGCCCGGCGCGGCGCGGTTCCCGCGCGGCTTTCAGGGAGAGAATTGCCAGAGGGTCTGTAAGCCGGGTTCTGTCCACCCCTTTCGGGGATGGGCGATCATTCCTCTAGGCAAACGGTTACCCGAACGCTCAAGCAGTCAACCCGGACGGCTGGGCCGGAATCAGCCCTGGATAAATCCGTACCGTCCCTATTCGACCTTGCTCCCGGTGGGGTTTGCCGTGCCGCGCCTGTTACCAGCCGCGCGGTGCGCTCTTACCGCACCCTTTCACCTTTCGCCGGGCCGAAGCCTGTGGCGGTCTGCTCTCTGTGGCACTTTCCCTGAACCTGGCCAAAGCCCGATCCGCCGGACGTTATCCGGCACCGTGATTTCCGTGGAGCCCGGACTTTCCTCCCCTTTCTTGCGAAAGCGGCGATCGCCCGACCCTCTGGCCCTCACCTTATACGCGTCGCGACCCGATTTGACGAGTCAATTGCCCTCGGGTTGCGGCAGCAGCAGCGCGAGCAGGATTGCGCGGCATTCCCCGCAGATCGTGCCGTCGATCAGCTCAGGGCGAAAGCGCCGCTGGAACGCGACCGTCGCTGCGAAGCCGTCGGTCACATCATAACCGAAACGTTCGAGCGCGAGCAGGAAACCGGCGTCGGTCCAAAGTGGATCGGTGAGTTTCTTCGTCGGACGCGGCAGCGCGAGGCGGCGGCGCGCAAGCTCTTCCCACGGGAACAGCTCGCCCGGATCCTGCTTGCGCGTCGGTGCGATATCCGAATGGCCAACAACGTTGCCGCGGGTGATCGCGTGGCGATCCTTGATCAGATGGACGAGGCGGACGACCGACGCGACCTGCGGCTCGGGGAACGGGACATAGCCCCATTCGTGCCCCGGATTGACGATCTCGATCCCGACGCTTGCCGAGTTGATATCGCTGATGCCCCGCCAGTGCGACTTGCCGGCATGCCAGGCGCGCTTGTCCTCGGGCACCATCTGGGTGATCTGGCCATCCTCGCTGACGACATAGTGCGCCGACACTTTCGCTTCAGGATTGGCAAGCCAATCAATGGCTTCGGCACCACTCTTCATACCCGTATAGTGCAGCACGATCATCGAGATGGGCAGCGCGCGCTCGTCGAAATTGGGAGACCAGCGTTCGATAAAATCGCTCATTCGCTTTGGGGGTCCGTCCTGTGCTTGCCAATCCATCGATTGCGCCAGTAGGGCGCAAAAAGCAAGGTCAGGCGGCGATCGGTCGCGAGGAATCGGGGCGGCGCACCTGCTGGTCGGCAGGCTCGTAAAGGCCGCGCAGACGCGGGCTGGCAACGAATTGATCGGTCTGCCCGAGCACTGTTTCGCCGGCGCCGAGTACGAGGAAGCTTTGCGGCGCTGCCATCGCGCGGAGCCGAGCAAAGGCTTTCTGTCGCATCGGGGCCGAAAAATAGAGGAGCAGGTTGCGGCAAAAGATCAGGTCGGCGGGGCTTGCGAGCGGCGGCCGGTCGGTGAGCATATTCTGCACCGAAAAATCGACGCGGCGGCGCAGGTCGGCCTTGGCCAGCCATCCGCCTTCGGTCTGGTCGAACCAGCGCACCATGCGCTGCACCGGCAGCCCGCGCTGGATCTCGAACTGGCTATAGAGCCCGACGCGCGCGCGCGAAATCGCATGATAGCTGACATCGGTGCCGACGATATCGACCTGCCAGCCCGCCCATTTCGTGCCTTGCTCGGCGATCAGCATCGCCAGCGAATAGGCTTCCTGTCCCGTAGACACCCCGCAATGCCAGACGGTCAGCCGGCGCCGCAGCTTGTTGATCTCGCGGATTTGCTCAAGCGCGGTTGCAGCAATTTCGTCGAACACGCTATATTCGCGGTAAAAATAGGTTTCGTTGTTGAGCATCGCATCGACCGTGTCATCGAGCAATTGTCGGCTGTTCGACGTCACGAGCGCCGCGACCAGCGCGTCGAGATCGGCGATTCCGTGGCGCTGCATCACCGGCTTCAGCGACATTTCGATCCGCCAGATGCGGTTCGGCGACAGCGTCTGCCCGGTCCGCGATTCGAGCACCCCCATCAACACGCGATACGCCGACTCGCTGGCGGTCGCGCCCATCATGACTTGCGGCGCCCGGGAAGGAAGCTGCCGAGCATTAGCGCGATTGCGTCGGGGTTGAGCGTCGCCGCGGCAATTCCCGCCTTCGCAACCGCGCCCGGCATACCCCAGATCACGCAGCTCTCCGGTGCCTGCGCGAAGATCGTGCCGCCCGCCTCTTTCAGCCGTGCCGCGCCGATCACGCCGTCCCGGCCCATGCCGCTCAGGATGACAGCGACGCCGCCCTTGCCATAAACGTCGGCCACCGAATCGAGCATCGGATCGGCCGAGGGACAACAGCCATTGTCCATCGCGCGGCGATCGAGCGCGATCTCGCGGCGGCGTCCGCTGGCGACGACGACCAGATGGGCGTCACCGGGGGCCAGATAGATGCAGCCGCGCTCGACGACCATTCCCGCCTCGGCAACGCGCACGCGGCGCGCGGTCATCGTCGCGATCTGCTTGGCGTAAAACTCCATGAAAGCGTCGGGCAGATGCTGGGTGAGCAGGATCGGTGCGGTGATGCGCGGGTCGAGATTGGCGAGGAAATTGGCGAAAGCGGGAATGCCGCCGGTCGATGCTGCGACTGCGATGCATTCGATCGGCTGATCGGTGTCGATCGCGAGCACGGCAGGCGCTGGCGCCGGGCGCTCGGCAACGGGGACCGGCGCGGGGAAATCGCTTTGATGGCCAAGCGTCATGATGCGCTCGGTCAGCACTTCAGCGAAACGTCCCGAGAAACTGCCGCGGCCGGGCTTGGCGAGCGTGTCGCTGGCGCCGAGCGCCAGCGCGTCGATCGCCGCCGGGCCGCCCTCGACGCAGTTCGACGACAGGATGAGCACCCGCGCCTTTTCGGCGCGCGCCAATATATGCGGCAGGGCATCGATGCCGTTCATTCCCGGCATTTCGATATCAAGGATGACGACATCGACCGGCTCGCGCGCCAGATAGTCGAGCGCGTCATGCGCCGAAGCAACCGAAGCGCAAATCTTCAGCCCCGGGCGCTGGTCGACGATCCGCTCGAGGATGCTGCGAACGACCAGACTGTCGTCCACGAGCATCACGCGCACCGTGCGGGCGGTCGGCTCGGGATCTTGTATCAGGGGTTGTGGACGGGCCACTTAAAACACCTCGAACAGAAAACCTTAGGCGATGCCGACGAGCTGCAGCTTTCCTTCAAGCGTTTCGCGGTCGAACGGCTTCATGACATATTCGTCGGCGCCGGCCTCGATCGCCGCGCGGATATGGTCGATGCTGTTTTCGGTCGTGCAGAAAACGACGCGCGGCCGTTCTTCGCGGCCATAATCGAGATCGTTGAACGCCCCGAGGAACTCCATTCCGCTCATGACCGGCATGTTCCAGTCGAGCAGGATGACGTCGGGGCGATTGGCGCGGCAGAAGGTCAGCGCCTCCTGCCCGTCGGCGGCCTCGTCGACGGCAAAGGACATGCTTTCAAGAATATGGCGCGCGACCTTGCGAATGACTTTGCTGTCGTCGACCACCAGACAAGATTTCGACATTCAATTTAACTCCGACCCCCGGGATTTGGGCATGTTTACGGTGAAGGCGTGTGCAGCCCGTTAATAAACGACCGAATTCATGCCGCCTTTAAGGCCGGCAGCGTGATAAAATTGGACGGATCGACAACCAGCAGCGAAGCGCCCCGATGTTCGATCATCGCATCGGCGACGCGCGCCCAGCCGGGCAGGAGTTTGCCGGCGACCCGAGTCTCGGGCGCATCGATGAAACAGACGTCCTCGATTTCGTCGGCAAGCAGCGCATAACCGTGCTCGGCAACGTCGACGACGATCACGCGCTGGCCCGGCGCGACGGGTACCGCAGGCAGCCCAATGACGACATGCGGGTCGATAAGCGTGAAGACACGGCTGCGCAGCGCGAAAAGCCCGGCGACGTGCGGCGGCGCGGCGGGCACTTCGACCGGTATACCGACGGTAACCACCGAATTAATCGCGCGGCTGCGGAGCGCGACGCGCGTATCGGCAATCCGCGCGATCAGATAGAGTTTTTCCATCATGCGCGGTCTCCCCCAACCTGCCGGCGCAACGCGTCGAGCAACGCCTGACGGTCATAACGATAGACGGTTTCGTCTTCGGGCCCCGCTGCGGCTATCGAGGTACGCAGCCGGATCACCGGCACCTCGCCGTTAGCAGCGCCCAAAACCTCGTCTTCTTCGGTGCAGCACAGCAGGACATCGGGCACTTCATCCGACGCGTCGTCGCCCAGGACGACGCGATAGCCGGCGCTACGCAGGATCGGCGCGAGGAAATTGCCGCCCCACCCGTCACGGTCGTCGGCCAGGCGGCAAAGCGGCTGGCGCAGCGCCGGTGCAGGTGCGCCTGCGGCATATTGCTCCATTAGCCAGAAGGGATCGATCAGTTCGACCGGATCGCCGCCGACGAGCACGACGCCCGCGATCAGGCCCGGCGCCGCCGACGGCTGAACGGCATCGGGCAGGCGCACGATGTCGATCACCTCGGCGATCGGATAACAGAGCACAGCGTGACCATCGTAGAGGCGAAGCAGCTTCAGCGTCCCCTCGCCGCCCGGCAGCGTCGCGGCATGGACGGGGAATATATCGTCGCCGATCTGCGCCTGCACGCGGCCCGCGCTTTCGAACAGCGCCGATGCGGGCACTTCCTCGACGCGTTCGATGACCGACAGGCGGACGCCGCGGACACGGCTGTTCATGTCGCGGAACAGCAGCAGCTGGACGGCATTGCGCGCCGCCGCGGCTGCTGCGTCGGCTTCGGCCATCCGGTTATGGCTGCGGCCCGCTTCGCTTGCATCGATCGCCGCGGCGGCCAGCAGCCCCTGGACATCGAGCAGCAGCACGGGGCGGCCATTGTCGGGCAACGTCGTCCCGGCGTAGAGGCCCGTCGCCATGATCATCGGCGCCGCCGGCTTGATCACCAGTTCCTCATGGTCGTGGATCGCCGCGACGCTCAGCGCATAGCTTTGCCCCTGCCCCGGCCGCACGATCACGAGCGCGCGGTCGTCGCTGTCGTCGTCCGCGTCGCGCTCGCGGCCCAATATGTTTTCCAGCCGAAGGAGCGGGAATTGTTCGCCGCGGACGGTCGCGAGCTCGCCGCCGCCAAGCTGGTCGATTCGCACCGTATCGCCGCTTTCGAGCACGATTTCGCGCACAGCGCCACGCGGGATCGCAAAATATTGCCCCGCTGCGCGCACCATCAGCCCCGAAATGATCGTCAGCGTCATCGGCACGCGGAGCAGGATCGAAAGGCCGCGCCCCTCATCATTGCGCAGTTCGACGATGCCGCCGATCTTTTCGACATTCGCCTTGACGATATCCATTCCGACGCCGCGCCCCGAAACCGCGGTCACTTTCGCTGCGGTCGAGAAGCCGGGGCGGAAGATCAGCTCGAGCTTTTCCTTGGGCGTCAACGCGCGCGCGTCGGTCGCGGTAACGACGCGCGACGCGATCGCCTTGGCGACCAGCGCGTCGGGCGAAAGTCCGCGGCCATCGTCGCGCACTTCGATTTCGATCTGGTTGCCCGACTGCCGCGCCGAAACCGAGATCGTCGCTGTGATATCCTTGCCGGCGGCGACGCGATCCTCGAGCGATTCGATGCCATGGTCGATCGCGTTGCGAACGATGTGGATCAAAGGATCGCGGATATTCTCCATCATCTCGCGGTCGAGCTCGACCTCGCCGCCACTCGTCTGGAAGGCAATCTTCTTGCGCATGTCGTGCGCAAGATCGCGAACGATGCGCGGCAGCGGCGCGAACAATTTGTCGATGCGCTGCATGCGCATCTGGCTGACCGACTGGCGCATTCCGGCAATCGAATCGGAGAGGCGGTCGAACGAGGCGATCACCGACAGATCGGCCCCCGACTCGCGCAGCATCCGGGCGAACTCGTTGCGGGCCAGCACGATGTCGGTGACCCCCGTCATCACGCTGTCGAGCAGCGGCAGCGGCACGCGGATCGAGCGCCAGTTTTGCAATTCGGCCTGAAGATCGTCCTCGCGGCGCATCGGGACACCCGCGACCTCGACCACCGGCTCGTCGGCGACATCCTCCACCGCAAGGGCACCGATGACGTCGCGGTCATCGCCCGCGGGCTCGACGCCCTCCTTACCAAGCGCAGTGCAAAGGTCGCCGAGCCGGTCGAGGATGCCGAGCACCCCGGTGACGAGCGCGGCGTTCGCCGGACGGTTACCGCGCCGCACCTGATCGAGCGCATCTTCGGCGGCGTGCGACAGCGCGGTAACGCGCGGCAAGGCGAGGAAACCCGAGCTGCCCTTGATCGTGTGGACGAAGCGAAAAATCGCATCGAGCTGCGCGCGATCGGCGGGGTCCGCCTCCCATGCGACAATGGCCCCGCCGGCTTCGGCAAGGATTTCCGCCGTTTCGGCCAGAAAGTCGTTCAGCAGATCGTCCATCGCGGTACCGGTGCGCCCCAAAAACTGAGGTTCGACCATGCCCGACAATGGTTAAAAGTGGCTTTACCCGCGGCCGCGGAGGACGGCTCCAACCAGCAACGACGTCGGCGTTTCGCGCGCCAGCATCACCGTCCCCTCATTCTGCCGCGCCACCGCTTGCACCAGCACCGCGGGCGCGGTGCGCGACGTCATCGGGCTCGCGCCTTCGCCTTCGGCAAGGATGCGCTCGACGTCGGCGTCGAGGAAGATGCGTTCGGCCTCGACATGCAGCGCGATCTCGATGCCCCCATCCTTGTCGGCACCCTGCTTTTCGCAGCCGACATCGAGCCGCCCGCCACGCACGAGCGCATCGACGAGCAGCAGCGACAGGTTGAGGATGATCTTCACCGCGGGCTTGGGCAGCGGGTCGGTCCCGATCATCCAGTTAAGTTCGATCGCACGGTCACCGATGATGCCCTGGATCGCCGACTTCGCTTCGTCGGCTGGCACAAGCTCACCGAACCCGCCGGCCGAACCGAAAGCGAGGCGGAAGAACTTCAGCTTGTTTGCCGAAGTCCGCGCGCTCTGCTCAAGCAGTTCGAAGCAACGCTCACGCATCGCCGGGTCTTTTTCGTCGGCGAGCAGTTCGAGCCCGTTGGCGAAGGCCCCGACAGGGCTCAGCAGGTCGTGACACAGGCGCGAGGCCAGCATCGAGGCGAAATCGACGCGATCGTCGGACATGGATGAAATGGCTCCCCAGCGCAGCGTCCGGACCTTTCCGGCATGAGCTGCTCCTACGGCACCAACGCCGTCCAGAGCAAGCACGATACGGCGAGCCGCACCCTTGAATTTCGCCGTCCGAAAACCACATTGTCATCAATGCAGGGGGACGACGACATTTTGACCGTAGCGCTGGACAATAGCGCGGCCGGGCTGCGGCTCGACCGGGCCTTGGCCGAGGCGCTCCCCAGCCTGTCGCGCGAGCGGTTGAAGACCCTCATCAAGGGCGGCCGCGTCGTCGACGCGAGCGGCAATATCCTTTGGGATCCGTCGGCCAAGGCGTCCGCACCCGCGACGATCGAAGTCCGCCTGCCCGTTGCCACGCCTGCGCATAATGTCGCGCAGGATATGGATCTGGTCATCGCCTACGAAGACGAGCATCTGATCGTCGTCGACAAGCCGGCGGGCATGGTCGTCCATCCCGCCGCGGGCAATCTCGACGGAACGATGGTCAACGCCTTGCTTCACCATTGCGCGGGTCAATTGTCGGGGATCGGCGGCGTGGCGCGGCCGGGGATCGTCCACCGCATCGACAAGGACACGAGCGGGCTGATCGTCGCCGCGAAGCACGACAAGGCGCACGAAGGCCTTGCCAAGCAGTTCGCCGCGCACAGCATCGACCGCCGCTATCTCGCGATCGCGACCGGGCGGCCGATGCCCGCAAACGGCACGGTCGATGCGGCGCTCGGCCGCTCGAGCACCAACCGCAAGAAGATGGCGGTGGTTGCCGAAGGGCGCGGCAAGCATGCGATCACGCACTACCGCACGATCGAGCCGTTGAAGGGCGCGACTTTGGTCGAATGCCGGCTCGAAACCGGCCGCACGCATCAGGTGCGCGTCCATATGGCGCATATAGGCCATCCGCTGGTCGGTGACCCCGTTTACGGACGCCAACGTAAACCTTTGTCTGATATCCTTCGGGCCCGGAATTTCGTACGTCAGGCGTTGCACGCCGCCCATTTGGGTTTTATTCATCCGGTGACCGGTAACGACATCGCGCTCGACAGCGAACTCCCAGGCGACATGCGGGAACTGATCGATGAATTGCGCGTTTAGGTTTCGAATGAAAATCTATTTTGACCGCCGGACCCAACCGCGGCATATTTCTCCTCTGAAAATAAGGGAAGTCTCTACCCATGGCTAACAAAAGCAATGTTCCGGCAACGGTGCCCGCGCTCGGCGGTGAGGCGAGCCTGAACCGCTACCTGGCCGAAATCCGCAAATTCCCCCTGCTCACCCCCGAGCAGGAATATATGCTCGCCAAGCGATTCCAGGAGCATGGCGACAATGAAGCTGCGGCGCAGCTCGTCACCTCGCACCTCCGTCTCGTCGCCAAGATCGCGATGGGCTATCGCGGCTATGGCCTGCCCGTCAGCGAGCTGATCAGCGAAGGCAATATCGGCCTGATGCAGGGCGTGAAGAAGTTCGACCCCGAACGCGGCTTCCGCCTCGCCACCTATGCGATGTGGTGGATCCGCGCCTCGATCCAGGAATTCATCCTGCGCTCGTGGAGCCTTGTGAAGATGGGCACCACCGCGGCGCAGAAAAAGCTGTTCTTCAACCTTCGCCGGATGAAGAACAATCTCGCGGCGTTCGAGGACGGCGACCTGTCGCCCGAACATCTGACCAAGATCGCGACCGACCTCGGTGTGACCGAGGAAGAAGTCGTCAGCATGAACCGCCGCATGTCGATGGGCGGCGACACCTCGCTCAACGTCCCGATGGGCGAAGATGGCGACAGCCAGTGGCAGGATCTGCTCGGCGACGAAGGTCCGCTGCAGGACGAGCGCGTCGCCGAAGCGCAGGAACGCGATGTGCGCCACTCGCTGCTTAATGAGGCGCTGGAATCGCTCAACGAGCGCGAACGCCACATCCTGACCGAGCGCCGCCTGACCGACGATCCCAAGACGCTCGAGGACCTGAGCCAGGTTTACGACGTCAGCCGCGAACGCGTCCGCCAGATCGAGGTGCGCGCGTTCGAAAAGCTGCAAAAGGCGATGCTGAAGCTCGCGGGCGACCGCCGCTTGGTCGGCGCCTGATTTTTCCCTAAACAGCCGCTTGCCACCCGGTGGCAAGCGGCTAATTTGCGGCGCATGGCAACTCCTCCCCGCGCAAAGAAGCGCAAGCTCCCCTGGTATTTGCGGCCATTCAAATGGCTGCTGTGGTTCATCATCGCCTCGGTGCTGTGGGTGCTGATCTACGCCGTCGTGCCCCCGCCGGTGACCTTCACCATGCTGACCGACAGCAGCGGGATCACCAAGGATTGGGAAAGCCTGTCGAACATCGACCGCAACATGGTCGCCGCCGCGATCGCGGCCGAGGACGGCAAATTCTGTACCCATGACGGATTCGACCGCGACGCGATCGAACAGGCGATCGAGCGCAACGCCAAGGGCAAGCGTATGCGCGGCGGATCGACAATCAGCCAGCAGACCGCGAAAAACGTCTTCCTGTGGCAGGGCAGCGGCTGGACGCGCTATGTCCGCAAGGTGCCCGAAGTCTGGTTCACCTTCCTGATCGAGAAGATCTGGGGCAAGCGGCGGATCATGGAGGTTTACCTCAATGTCGCCGAAACCGGCATCGGCACCTACGGCGTCGAGGCCGGCGCGCAGCGCTATTTCAAGCATGGCGCCAGCAAGCTCACGCCGGCCGAAGCGGGACGCATCGCCGCGATCCTGCCGCTCCCCAAGAAACGCGAAGCGATCAGCCCCTCGGGCTTCACCCGCCGTTACGGCAACACGATCCGCGCGCGCATCGGCGTTGTGAAGCGCGACGGGCTGGATTCCTGCATTTACAAGTAAGAGCTGCTTTGGGGTGGGGAGCGGACATTAGGCGGTTCCCCCGACTCCAAGCAGTAACTGGTCGATGACTTCCAAATCGCCAATGAAGTCGCCATCGAGTGTCCAGAACTGGGCCATCTCTCGAGTGAAGCTCTCCACGCAATCGAAAATGTCCTCGTAATGGCGCAGCGCCTCGCCAGTCTGTCCGTGGAGGACGGCAAGTTGATCGTCAGGCCCGCATATGATTTCGTCCTGACGAAGAACAGAGATGCTACCTACCCGAAAATATCCCTGTCCATGCCATTCCGGGCGCATTGCCCCAAAAACGTAATTATCTTGCTCAATGCTGATCGGAATTTCTCTAGCGGGGTCACGACTAAAGTTTTTTACAAATCCACTAACGCTAACTTGCCCTTCAAAGAGCCGAGCGCCATTGGTTGCCCGGTAAAAATTAAACAGCCGAGGAGGAATAGGTTGACCGACAATATCCTCTATTTCGGTAATCTCTTCCCTGCTCAATCCGGCATATAAGCGGTGCAAATAGGCGTAGGCGCCATTTTGTGGCTGATGGCATATCAGCCGCACTTTTCTATTATCGTTTAGCGACTGGCCACCGGACCAGCGGGAAAGCATTGCCAGCATCTTTTCGGTGGGGTTCTCATCAGTCATCGGCGGCCATCATGCACACCGATCCAATGTCCGCAATGGGGTCGAAACCAGCCCTAAGCCGGCTTCCAACTCTTCCGCTCTTCGGCCTGCTTCAGCACCTCGAACGCCGCCTGCCCCGCCGCAAAGCGCTTGGCGGCCTCGGCATCGCCCGGCTTGACGTCGGGGTGGCATTCCTTGGCGAGGTTGCGCCAGGCCTTTTTCGTCGCCTCGAAATCGGCGTCGGGCTCGAGGTCCAGCACCTCAAGCGCGCGCATTTCGTCGGCGCTGCGGCTGCCGTCGCCCGATCCGCCCCAGGCATAATGCTGCGCACGGGCATAGCTGCGGGCGCCCTGCGCCTCTTCCGCAGCACGCGCAGCGGCATCTTCGGCGGAAAGGCCAGCGAAATAGTCCCAGCCGCGATTATATTCGGCGGCGTGCGTCTCGCAGAAATACCATCGTTCGGGGCTGTTCGGCGATTTCGGCGCGGGGCAGTTTCCCGGGTTGGTGCAGCCGTGGCGGTCGCAAAGCCGCACCTTCTGCGTCTCGCGCGACGAACCATAGGGGCGCCAGCGGGGAAAACCCCAGTCATCGGATCTCTTGGCGCGGCTCATCCATCCCATGTAGCGATTGGCGGACGAATTGGCTAGGCGGCCCGCCGAAAAAGCCGCGCAAAATAGGCTTTCCTACATTGTCGCGCTGTGCCAGCTTCGTGCCTCGGCTCTTTGCAATCGTAATTTCTTCCCGCGACTTTCGCCGCGACGATCGCCTCCGCGTAAAGCGACAAAGGAGACAGTTTCGAGCTGTATGTCCGTATATTTTGTCGCTTTAAGCTCCATCAATCCTTCGGCTTGTAGCCGAACGCCTTGCTCGCCAGCTTGACCACCGCAGGGTCGCGTTCCGTCGGCGTCATCGGCACCGCCGCCTCGAGCGTTTCGGCGATATGCGTCAGCGCCGCGATGCGCGCCGCCTTCTTGTTGTTGCCGTCGATCACCTTCCACGGCGCCCAACGCGTGTTCGTCTGTTCGAACATCTCTTCCATCGCGGCGAGATAGTCCTTGCGCTTCGACCGGTTGCGATAATCCTCGGTTCCCGTCTTCCACCGCTTCCACGGGTCGTCGAGACGCGCAGCGAAGCGCGCGTCCTGCTCGTCCTGCGTGATGTGGATGAACAGCTTGACGAGGTTCGTCCGGCTCCCGGTCAGCTGCGCCTCGAACTCGTTGATCTCGTCATAGCCCTTGCGCCACTCGGCTTCGGTCGCAAACCCCTCGACGCGCTCGACCAGCACGCGGCCGTACCAGCTGCGGTCAAAGATCGATATCTCGCGGTTGCCGGGCAAGCGCTTCCAGAAGCGCCAGAGGAAATGGCGCGCCCTTTCCTCCTCGTTCGGCGCCGCAATCGGCCACACCTCGAAATAGCGGGGGTCGAGCGAGGCGGTCAGCCGCTGGATGATCCCGCCTTTGCCCGCTGCATCCCAGCCCTCGAACATGATGATGCTGCGCTGGCCGTGGATGATATGCGCGGCCTGCAATCGTTCGAGCCGATCCTCGAGCGCCGCGATGGTGTCGGAATAGTCGCCATCATATTTGGCGCCGGTTTCATAATCGGAAAGGGCGATGCTCATATTTATTCCCTAGCCTATTTGCGGCCATCCGACCAAGGGCGACACGGCGCTGTCGCTTTCTGGCACAGGGCCGGCGGGCTTTATTACTGCTGACCGATCAAACGTTTACGCGCGTCCCAATCGGCCAGCGCCCGGCGATTGCGCTCGATGCGTTCGAGGCCCTCGGCTATCGCACCGCTGCGCGATCCCTGCCGCCGCGCCTCGCCATACCAGTCGGTCGCGGCGGTAAAATCGCCCTGCATCTCGGCGCAGAGGCCCAGGTTGAAGGCGAGCGCAGCGGTCGGCTCGGCGTCGCGCGTCAACGCTGTCCACGCCGCGCACGCGCCGCGCTGGTCGCTCTTGGTTAGCCGGACGGCGTTCTTGAACGCCGCCTGCGCCGGTTTCGCGAGCCCCTTGGTGCTTTCCTCGACGCGGACGTCGAGGGCATAGTCGCGCGGCGCGAGGTCGCGGCGGATCGCGACGACATGATCGCGCTGGACGCCCGCGATATAATCGTCGACCGAGCGCGAGGCGGAGCGGTCGGGGCAATATGTCACCTGATCGCGGGCATTAAGTGGGCGCGTGTAGCGGACCGAACCGTCAGCGATCGCGACGAGCCGCGCGGTGGTCGCCACCATGATTGTGCGGCGCCGACAGCGGATGTCGACCTCGATCTCTTTCAGGCATTTCTTCTTGTCGGCGGGGTCATGCTCGACACATTTGTCGCGCTTTTCGGTCACGGCGACCTCGTCGACGCTGGCACGGGTGGTGCCGGTAACAAGGCCGTCGGTCGGTGCGCCCGATTCGGGTGCGACGATGCGATAATAGGCCCGGCCGTCGAACTGCGCGTTGCCGAGTTCGGCCTCAAGCTGCTGCGCCAGCGCCGCGCCACCCTCACCCTCGAAGCGCTCGACCGACAGGCGGAGCAGGTCGCTGACATTGGCCGTGGCGGGATCGCTGCCGGCAATAGTCAATGTCTCGGCTGCCGCGGGCGGTGCAAGGCAAAGAAGAGTAGCGGCCAGCGCCAGTCGCGTGTCGAACATCTCACCCCCCGATAAGAACCGTCGCCGGGCTATCGCAGCCCCGGGCGCCTGTCAAAGCGGGAAAGATCAGAGATGCGCGGCGAGCAGCGCGGCGACGCGCGCCGGATCTTCCATCGGGATGAAATGGCTGTGCTCGGCCCACAGCTCGTCGCGTTCGGCACCGATCGCGGCACCAAGCCCGGTCCACGTCGGGCTCAACGAAAAATCGAGCGGGCCGCCGCGCTCGCCGGTCGGGGCGCGGATCACTGTCGAAGGCACGGTGAGATAATGCAGCCACTCATGCGGACTGGTACGCAGCGCATTCTGGTACACCGACGCCTCGAGTGCCGGCGGACAGGCGAGCTCCAGCCCGTCGCCGTCGACCGCCGGGATCAGGCCATGGGTACAATAGTCGGCAAGCACGCGCGGATCCCAGTTCGCATAAGGTGGCCGGTCGGCGAAACGCGCACGCATCTCTTCGGCGCTGGCCCAGCTATTGCGGCGCCTCGCGACGGGATGATCCGCAGGATCTGGGATCGGACCGGCCTCGCCCTCGTAGAACCCCGGGTCCATGATTACCGGGTCGATCAGCACCAGATGCCGGAAAGCACCCGGCCGCTGCGACGCGAGCCGCGTCAGCACATAAGCGCCCATGCTGTGCCCGCAGCCGACGATCGGGTGGCCGCCCAGCCCGTCGAGCAGCGGCAGCAGCGCATCGGAGGTCGCCGCCCAATTAGCCAGCGTCGCGGGGCGGAAGCTCCGCCCATGGCCGCGATGGTCGGGCGCGATGACATGCGTGCCGGCGGGTAGCGCTTCGACGACCCGATCCCAAAGCCGGGCGTGAAAGCCCGTCGCGTGAAGCAGCAGCAGCGAAGGCCCCTGCCCCCGCTCTCCCCATTCGAACCAACAGATATCGCCCTCCGGCGTTTCCTGCCGGTGCTCCCGGGGTTCGCTCATGCCTTAGCTCTTCGGACCGTCGACGAGCCGGATGCTGAGTTCCTTCAGCTGCTTTTCGCTGACCGGCGCCGGAGCGCCCATCATCAAATCTTCGGCCTTCTGCGTCATCGGGAAGACGATGACTTCGCGGATGTTCGGCTCGTCGGCGAGCAGCATCACGATGCGGTCGACGCCCGGTGCCGAACCGCCGTGCGGCGGTGCACCGAACTTGAACGCGTTGATCATGCCCGCGAAGTTCGTGTCGACATCCTGCTGGCTGTAGCCCGCGATCTCGAACGCCTTGTACATGATGTCGGGGCGATGGTTCCGGATCGCGCCCGACGACAATTCGACGCCGTTGCAGACGATGTCATACTGATAGGCGAGGATATCGAGCGGATCCTTGTTCGTCAGCGCGTCCATCTCGCCCTGCGGCATCGAGAAGGGGTTGTGGCTGAAATCGATCTTGCCGGTGTCCTCGTCGGCCTCGAACATCGGGAAGTCGACGATCCAGCAGAATTCGAAGCGGCTCTTGTCGATCAGGTCGAGCTGGTCGGCGACGCGCGTGCGCGCGAGGCCAGCGAGCTTCGCGGCCTTCGCCTCGACGCCCGCAGCGAAGAAGATGCCGTCGTTGGGGCCGAGACCCATTGCGTCGGCGATCGCCTTCATGCCGTCCTGGCCGTGGTTGTTGGCGATCGGGCCGCCGAACACGCCGTCCTTTTGCGTCGCATAGCCAAGACCCGGGAAGCCTTCCGACTGTGCCCAGCTGTTCATCTCGTCGAAGAATTTGCGGCTCTTCTCGTGCGTTTCCGGCGCGGCGACGGCGCGGACGACCTGCCCTTCGTCGACCATCGTCGCAAAGCGGCCGAAGCCCGAGCCCTTGAAGAAGTCGCCCACGTCATGGACGAGCAGCGGGTTGCGCAGGTCCGGCTTGTCGCTGCCATATTTCAGCATCGATTCGCGGTACGGAATGCGCTTGAACGGTAGCGGCGACACGGTACGGCCCTTGCCGTCGAAGTCCGCGAACTCCTCGAACACGCCGTGCAGGACGGGTTCGATGGCGTTGAAGACGTCGTCCTGCGTCACGAAGCTCATTTCGAAATCGAGCTGGTAGAATTCGCCGGGCGAGCGGTCGGCGCGCGCATCCTCGTCGCGGAAGCAGGGCGCAATCTGGAAATAGCGGTCGAAGCCCGCGACCATCAGCAGCTGCTTGAACATCTGCGGCGCCTGCGGCAGCGCGTAGAATTTGCCGGGGTGGACGCGGCTGGGCACCAGATAGTCGCGCGCACCCTCGGGGCTGCTCGCGGTCAGGATCGGCGTCTGGAACTCGGTGAAGCCCTGATCGATCATCCGGCGGCGCAGCGACGAGATCACGTTCGAACGCAGCACGATATTCTTGTGCAGCCGTTCGCGGCGGAGATCGAGGAAACGGTTGGTGAGGCGGATTTCCTCGGGATACTCGGTCTCGCCGAACACGGGCAGCGGCAGGCGGTCGGCCGACGACTGCACCGTTACCGTGCTCGGATAGATTTCGATCTCGCCGGTCGCGAGCTTCGGGTTCAGCGTTTCGGGCGAACGCGCGGCGACCTTGCCGGTGAAGGTCAGGACGGACTCGGGACCCTGCGCGTTGACGATGGGATAGAGGTCAGAACCGGTTTCGACGACAATCTGGGTGATCCCATAATGGTCGCGCAGGTCGACGAAGAGCACATTCGCATGCTCGCGCGTGCGGTGCACCCAGCCCGAAAGACGGACTTCCTCACCGACGTTGGCGGCGCGAAGGTCTGCGCATGTGTGGGTGCGATAGGCGTGCATTTGATCGTCTTTCAATGAGCAGGGAAATCAACGCAAAGTTGATATTTATGGCCGCGCCTAAGGCAGCGCGGAGAACGATTTGTCAAGGGTTGAGGGCGGAATCAGCGCGTCAGCCCGAGGTTATCGAGTACCTCGCTGCCGAACAGCGCGCGGTGCGCCGGGTCGGGAAGCAGCCGGTCACGCGCGGCACGCCAGCGCCGGAAATCCTCGCCATAGTCGGCGGCGACGCGCGCGGCGTCGAGGTGGCAGCTCTTCGCCCAATGTCGGGTAAATCCGATCCCCTCCGCATCGAGGCATTCGACGACGCGGGCATAGGCGTCGGCTGTGCGCTGGCTGCGTGGGCCGTCGAAATCGATCACGGCATTATGCGTAAAGCGCGCCGGAGCGAGCAGCCCCTCGGCGCGCTCCATGAAGCGCACGGTGACGACGGTCGAGCCGCCGTGCTTGGCGTACACGGCGCAGATGCGCTCAAACGCACGCGCGAGGTCGGTTCGATCGATGGTCACCGACGCGTTGAACAGGTCGGCGAGCGGCCGATGCGTGTCGAGCCCCTCCCCCCAGCTGCCATAGACCGGCGGATCATCGACGTCGGGCCCGCTGGCATAGCCCTGCTTCATCGCGAATTGCAGCAAGGGTCCGCGCGCCCACGGATAGTCGTTGAGCAGGCGGCCCAGCAGGCTGAGCGCGTCATAACCCGCGCCAAGCTGACCGGGCGTCGCGCGCGGATAATCGTCGCGCCATGGCTCGCGATAGAGGAAGCGGAGCATCGCGGGCCGCTTGAACGGCTTGTACGGATTGACGATCATCTGGACGAAATCGGGGTCCCGATCGAGCGCATAGGCCGCCGAGAAGCGCCGGAATTCGCCCGCGGCAAGCCAGTCGAGGGCGGCGCAGTCGACCTTGCGGAGATTCTGGATCGGACGGACGAGGAATTTCGGGACGCTGTCGACGACAAGTGCGGTCACGATGCCGAGCGATCCAACCGGGAGTTGCACCGCCGAAAAAAGCTCATCGTCGCGGAGCGCGGTCGAACCCGTCGCGGCGATGAAAGCGTCGCTCATTACGCCCGCGGCCGGCTCGATCCAGTGGATGCCGGCGGGCGTCACGATCTGAACCGCGCGGATGTGATCCTGGATACCGCCACGTGCGATCATCGAACCGTGGGTGCCGGTTGCCGCGGCCCCCGCGAACGTCTGCCCATTGCCCGCACCGCTGGTCCACAGCGACCGCCCCTGTCCCTCGAGCTTGTCCGAAACCTCGTCGACGAGCGCGCCCGCTTCGACGAGCATCAAAGCGCCCGCATCGATGCCCGGGCGGACATCGCCCGCGCCGATCCGGAAGCAGCGGTTGAAACGGCGCGTGTGGAGCAGCCAGCTTTGCGAACTGATATTGACGTTCGACGGCGACCAGCCCGCGCCGAGTGGCCGGACGCGGCGCTTCGCGACCGCCGCTTGCGCAAGCCAGTCCTGTACCGATTTCGCGGCAATCCCGATCTCGTCGCGTCCGCGCTCTGCATCGCCGCTGCGCAGCGCAAAGCGCGTTGCGGCCTCGCAGGTGCCGGTGCCGTGGTAATTGGTCCAGCGGCCCTCATCCCCCAGCCTGACGATCGGCATCAGGCGTCTCCCAGCGGCAGGATGCCGGCATGCGCACGCCACGCCACCGTCACCGGGCGCAGGAAACCGAAGGTCGCGATCGTGACGAGCATCTGGCGCCGTGTCGCGAATACCCGCACGTCGCACAGGCCATGATCGGATTCGGGCGTCACGAACGGCTGCGCGGCGGCGGCAGCGAAGCCCCAGCCCTTCAGCGTGACCACCATCGATTCTTCATCGAGCGGGCGCGGATTGGCAATCGAGAGGAAGACATCCGCCTGCCCCGCGGCATATTGCCCAAAAAGCAACGCAAAACCGAGCGCGGCGAGCGCCCAACCCAGCCACATCATGCCCATATTCCCTTCGTCTTTTTCCCCGGCCGGTGTTCCGGCTCCGCAACCCGAAGAGCGCGGGCAATTTTTCCTGCCCGTTCCTCTCAACTAGCTGTATAGGCGCGCTATGCAAGTCCATCCGTTGATCGAAACCAACGCCGCGCTCGTCGAATTCTGCGACCTCATTCGGAACAGCGATTTCATCGCGGTCGATACCGAATTCATGCGCGAAAACACTTTCTGGCCAGAGCTTTGCCTGATCCAGGTGGCCGACCGCGACCATGCCGCGGCGATCGACCCGATGGCGCCCGGAATCGACCTCAAGCCCCTGCTCGACCTGCTCGTCGACAATGAGGAGATGCTGAAAGTCTTCCACGCGGGCGGACAGGATGTCGAAATCATCTTCAATCTGACCGGCAAGACGCCGCACCCGATCTTCGACACACAGATCGGACAGATGGCGCTCGGCCAGGCCGAACAGGTCGGATATTCGAACCTGGTCGAGGCGTGGATCGGGCTGCAACTCGACAAGGGAGCGCGCTTTACCGACTGGAGCCGCCGCCCGCTCGACAAGCGCCAGATCGACTATGCCGTTGGCGACGTCACGCATCTCGCCAAGATCTTCCCGATGATGCTCGACAAGCTGATCAAGACCTGCCGTGGTCATTGGCTCGACGAGGAAATGGAAAAGCTTGCCGACCCGGCGAATTACAGTGTCGATCCCGACAAGGCGTGGCAGCGTATCAAGGTACCGACGCGCAAGCTCGACGTGCTCGGCCGCTTGCAGGCGCTCGCCGCGTGGCGTGAGCGCGAGGCGCGCCAGAAGAATTTGCCGCGGGGCCGCATCGTCAAGGACGAGACGCTGGCCGACCTCGCCGCGCATCCGCCGAAGGATCAGGACGGGCTCGGACGCGTTCGCGGGCTGTCGGCGACCTGGCGCACCAACGACATCGGCGGCCGACTGATGGACGCGATCACGAACGCCAAGCCGATGTCCAAAGACGACATGCCCGATCGCGCACCGCGCGGCCCGGGCCTCGGCAAGGAAGGCACGTTGGTCGCCGACCTCCTGAAATTGCTGTTGAAAATCCGTGCGCGCGAATTGAATGTCGCGGCGAGGCTGATCGCGCGCAGCGACGATCTCGAGGCACTTGCGGCCGGCGCCCGCGAAGGCATCCAGATGATGCAGGGCTGGCGCTACGACGTATTCGGCCATGCCGCACTCGACCTAGTCGAGGGCCGGATGGGCTTTGCCGTCAAGAACGGCAAGCTGGTGATGAGCGAAATCGACGCCGCGACCGCGGCCGAAGTTTAAAGCAGCACGAGTTCGGGCTTGGCATCGAGCGCCTGCGCGAGGACGCGCAGGCGGCGTTCGACCGACTCGCCCGCCAGATGGTGCCAGCCCTCAGCAAGACATAGTCGCAGTTTGCCTTCGACGAGCGCGACGCCGCTCGCTTTCAGCGGTGCCTCGACGCCGCCGGTCAGCCGCTGCGCAAGGCGGATCGCAAGGCCCCATTGCCGCGCGCGGGCGAGCCGCTCGGGCGACACGAGGGTCCCCATCGCGGGGAATTCGGCGTCAGCACCGCCAAAGCCCGCGTAAAGCGCGCGTGCGAGCAGAATACGGCCGGGTATGTCGATGCTGCGCCAGTTGCCATGCAGGCCGATCTCGGTTCCGCGCTCGGCGCGGAAATCGGGGTTGGCCGACCAGGCGACATCGCTGAGCAGGCTGGCCGCAAGCCGGACGCGACTGTCGGCGGGCACCTCGTCATCGAACAGCGGCGCAATCCATTCGGCGATCGCGCGGCCGTGCGGCGCGAAGCGCGCGAGGCGCCGCCCCTCGAATTCTGCGGCAACGATCAGCGGGTCCTGCGCGCGCGTCTCGGCATCGAGCGCTTGATACAACAGCCCTTCGCGAAGTCCCGACGACGACACCGTCATTGCGGGGACATCGAGAATATTGACCAGCGCTGCGAGTAAAGCCGCCGCGTCGGGCAGCGCCGCAGCGCGGTTCGATGCCATTCCGGGGATCGCGCGCAATTCCTCGAAGCTCAGCCGCTTCGACGCGCGGACCAGGCGGCGCAGTGCGCTCCGCGGCAACGTATGCTGGTCGAGTACCGCGAGCGGGTCGCGCGTCAGTTCGAGATCGAGACGCGAGAGTGCGCGCCACGAGCCGCCGACAAGATAGAGCGGCAGACCGGTCAGGCCTTTGCCCGGCCAGTCCGCCTCGCGGAGCATCTTGCGGACCGCCCTTTCGAAGGCCTGTTCGCCGTCTTTGCGCAGCGCGGGCAAGCGGAGGACGCCAAGCGGGAAGGAGGCACGACGGCCTACCTCGCCGTTCGATACTTCGGCGAGTTCGAGACTGCCGCCGCCAAGGTCGACCGCGATGCCGTGCGCGTCGGGGATCGCCGCGAGCACGCCATGCCCCGCCGCCTCAGCCTCTTCTTCACCTGACAAGAGCCGGATCTGGAGGCCCGCTTCCGCTGCAGCCGCGATGAAATCGGGACCATTGGCGGCATCGCGTACCGCCGCGGTCGCAACGCATTGCACGTCTGTCACGTCCATATGCTTTGCCAGCAGGGCGTATCGGCGCAGCGCGACGAGGCCGCGTTCGGCGTCTTCGACCGCAATGCGTCCGTCGACCGCGAGTCCGCGGCCGAGGCCAGCGGCGACCTTTTCGTTGAAGATCACCGCAGGCGCGCGCGCGGGTCCTTCATAAACGACGATACGGACCGAGTTGGACCCAATGTCGATCACGGCGGATCGGCGGACCGCCTGTTTGGTGGGACGTGCAGGGCTCAATTTTGTCAATCTTCACGTATGTTGAAGGCGAGGGTCGGGACGTCGTGCCGTTTGTGGAGCGCCGTACCACGGCCCGAAAGCGAAGCGTTCGTCATGAAATAATGATGCAAATTAAATGGCTTATCGCTAGGCGTAACGCGTACCGAAGTCCCATCGGGTTGCAAAATCCAGCTTTGTTCATTGTCGATCAGGTTCGCAACGAGCACCTGGTCCAAAATCTGGTCGTGCACGGTCGGATTCTCGATCGGGATCATATATTCGACGCGGCGGTCGAAGTTGCGCGGCATCCAGTCGGCGCTGCTGATGTAGAGCTTCGCCGCGCGATTCGGCAGCGCCGCGCCGTTCGCAAACGCCCACACGCGGCTATGTTCGAGGAAGCGGCCGACGACCGACTTGACGCGGATTGTCTCCGACAGGCCGGGCACGCCGGGGCGCAGGCAGCAAATCCCGCGCACGATCAGTTCGATCGGCACCCCCGCCGCGCTCGCTTCATACAGCTTGTCGATGATGTCGGGGTCGACGAGGCTGTTCATCTTGGCCCACACGCCCGACGGCTTCCCTACCTTCGCCGCGGCGGTTTCGGCGTCGATCAGCTCCGAGAGATGCGCGCGCATATTGAGCGGCGACATGGTGATGAGGTCGAGCCGTTCGGGTTCGACATAGCCGGTGATATAGTTGAACAGCTGCGCGGCATCGCGGCCCGCGCGCGGGTCGGCGGTAAAGAAGCTGAGATCGGTATAGATGCGCGCGGTCACCGGGTGATAATTGCCGGTGCCGAAGTGGCAATAGGTGCGATATCCCTGCCCTTCGCGGCGCACGACCATCGAAATCTTCGCGTGCGTTTTCCACTCGATGAAGCCGTAGACGACTTGCACGCCGGCGCGTTCGAGCTGGTTCGCCCAGAGCAGATTCTGTTCCTCGTCGAAACGCGCCTTGAGTTCGACGACCGCGGTCACCGACTTGCCCGCCTCGGCGGCTTCGATCAGCGCGCGGATCACCGGCGACTGGTCGCCGGCGCGGTAAAGCGTCTGCTTGATCGCGACGACATCGGGATCGGCGGCGGCCTGCCGCAGGAAAGCGAGAACGACCTCGAAACTTTCATAGGGATGATGGACGACGATGTCCTTCGAGCGGATCGCTGCGAAGCAGTCGCCGCCATGTTCGCGGATGCGTTCGGGAAAACGCGCCGAATAGGCCGGGAATTTTAGGTCGGGGCGGTCTACGTCGACCAGTGCGGAAAGGGCAGCGAGCCCGATGAACCCGCCGATCTTGGCGACGATCGCTTCATGCCCCTGAATATCGGCATTGAGCACCTCGGCGATCTCACCCGGCATGTCGGCTTCGAGTTCGAGCAGGATCACGCGGCCGCGGCGGCGGCGGCGGATCGCGGTGCGGAACAGACGGACGAGATCCTCGGCCTCTTCCTCGATTTCGATGTCGCTGTCGCGGATGATGCGAAAGACGCCGAGCGAGCGGATCGCGAAACCGGGGAAGATGAGGTCGCCGAAAATCTCGATCAGATATTCGATCGGTACAAAGGCGCTGCCCTGCCCCGGCACCGGCACGAAACGCGGCAGCGCTGCAGGGATCATCACCAGTTCGCGCACCGTCTCCCCGTCCGACTTGCGCTGGAGATCGAAGATTACACCGACCCCGCGATTGGGGATGAAGGGAAAGGGGTGCGCCGGATCGAGCACCTGCGGGGTCAGGATCGGGAAAATCTGATCGATGAAATATTGGCGCAAGACGGTGCGCAGCGCTTCCTTGTCCGACCCCGTACCGTGAACGACAATGCCCTGCTCGCCGAGCAATTTGTGGAGCCGCTGCCATTCGCTCTGCTGTTGATCGACGAGGCGGTTCACCTCGGCTTCGATCTCCGCAAGCTGCTGGCCGGGTGAGCGGCCGTCGGCCGAGGGATCGTCGATCCCCTGCAATTGCTGGCCTTTCAGCCCGGCGACGCGCACCATGAAGAATTCGTCGAGATTGCTGCCAGAGATCGACAGGAAGCGCAGGCGTTCGAGCAAGGGATGCGCGGGATTGCGCGCTTCTTCCATCACGCGGCGGTTGAACGCCAGCCAGCTGAGTTCGCGATTGAAGAAGCGTTCGGGACCAAAGCTCGGCGGGGTCGCCGCGGTGACGGCGTCATTGTCTGCGCGTAGGGAGCCGCCGGTTATCGACATGTCGCTTCATCCTGCCTTTCAAGGAGATCGGGATCGATCAGCCCCTGTGACAGTAATGTTTCACGAGTAAGACGAATGCCAATGCCGCCGCCTTTTTCAAGCGAGGCGGCGTCGAGTGCCGCGACGACGCGGTGGATTGCCGCATAGCTGCGCTCCATCCGCGGGACGATGTAAGAGGCGACGCCGGGCGCGAGCGCCATGCCGCGCTGCGCGAAGATCGCCTCGATCAGGTCGCGCGCAAGGCAGTCGTCGGGATCGCCGATCGTCAGCACCGGCACGGCGGCGAGGCGTGAACGAAGGTCGGACAACGCGACATTCCATTCGGCGGGCGGCGCGTCGGCGATGATCAGCAGCGGCGAGCCGCTGGCCTGCGCCGCGTTCCACGCGTGAAAAATCTCTTCTTCCGAAACGCTGTCATGCCCGTCGATCACGCGGCCGCCGGTGTCGCTGGCGAAGAGCCGTCCGATCAGGCTGCGCCCCGACCCGCGCGGTCCGGTAAGCACCGCAGTGCGCACGGGCCATGTCCCGACGTGACGCAGGTAACGCACGGCATCGGCGTTGCTGGTGCCGACGATCAGCGGACCGTCGTTGCTGCCCCCCGCGCTCCAATCGAGCGGCAGTGCGATCTGTCCCGATACACGCGCCATCAGCGGCTGATCCTGAGCGTGCTGCCGCCTTCCTGCACCTTGTAGCCGCGCGCGGCGAGCGCGGCGCTGAGCGCGGCGATATCGCCGCGGAAGGTCACGCGCATCACCGATGTTCCGCCCAGTGCAAGGCTGGTGGTCGACGCCGACTGGACGCCCGCGATGCCGCCGACGGCGCGTTCGGTCGCGGTGACCGAATCGACGTCGGGCGAACTATACTGGACCGTGAAGCTCTGAACACCGACGGGCGCGGTGGTCGGCACGCTGCTGTCGGTTTCGCTGGGCAGCGCATCCTCGTCGGTCGCGACTTCCTCGGGCAGGTCTTCCCGCTCGACCGGCTTTTCGAGGACGAGATAGGTGTCGGTGCGCAGCACACCCGAGGCCAGCGCGTCGATATAGATGCGATCCATCCGCGCGACCGCTTTCTCCATCATGTCGGGCAGCGCGGCGGGGCTCGGCCCGGTCATCGTGAAGCTGGAGATCAGCTTGCTGTCGGGCCCGAAGCGCGCGGTGAAATAGCCTTTGATCGGCCCGCCGGGATAGGAATATTCGACGCGTGCGATCGGCGTCAGCACGTCGGCGGCGCCATATTGGTCGAGGATGACGCGCCACCAGACGCGGCCGCGGCGGCCGGTCTGCCCGGCGTTGATCAGCAGCGTATCGGCACCGGTGCCCGCGGTGCGCACATAGTCGATCGCGCTCTGCCCCGTATTATATTCGGCCCACGCGCGCTGCCATGCGCTGCGCTGTTCGAACACCTGCGGAATGCCGTCGATCGAGTAGACCGGAATCACAAGCAAAGGCGGCGAGCGCAAAGTCCGCCCACTGACGCCGAGGATCTGGCCGGCGCGCACGCGGTCGAATTGGACGCCGAGCCGGGCGACGTAGCGGCGCGGGCCGATCTGTTCTTCCTCGACGACGATCGCAGTGACGATGCCGTCGAGCACCGAATCGCCCAAGGCCGGACCGTCGCTGCCGTTCAGCTTGCGATAAAGCTGCGTCCAGCCCTTGCGCTGTGCCTCGCGCCAGCCCTTTTCGCGCGCATCGTCGGCATTGTCGCCGGTGACGTCGACGAGGATACCGCTCGCAAGAAAGTCGCCGCTGCTGTTGATCGGGGTGATGCCGCGATTGCCGCGTGTGATCTGTCCGTCGACGATACCGGCGATCAGCAGCGCCGCAAAAAGGCCAAAAAACAAAGCCCAGCGGCCGTTACGGCCACGCAGCGCGTCAAAGGAAAGGCTTGGGGCGAAGCGGGGGAAAGCGGCCGAAGTCATATCTTCTCTATGCTTTGCCCAAAAGCTTGGCCCCGGACAAGGAAATCATGGCATTTCGTGGCCAGAGTCGTTAGTCGCGCTGGCCATGGATTCCAAGCACAACCAACCCGGCTCCTACACTTATGCGCAGGCCGGCGTATCGATCGAGACCGGCAACGCGCTGGTCCGTGCCATTGCTCCGCTCGCCCGTGCGACGCGCCGTCCCGGTGCCGATGCCGATCTCGGCGGCTTTGGCGGTTTCTTCGATTTGAAGGCGGCGGGGTTTAACGATCCCTTGCTCGTCGCCGCGAACGATGGCGTGGGCACCAAGCTCAAACTCGCCATCGAATCGGGCAAGCATGACGGGGTTGGGATCGATCTGGTCGCGATGTGCGCGAACGACCTGATCGTTCAGGGCGCCGAACCGCTGTTCTTCCTCGACTATTATGCGACCGGCAAGCTCGACAACGATGTCGCGACCGAAGTCGTCGCGAGCATCGCTGAAGGCTGCAAACAGGCCGGATGCGCGCTGATCGGCGGCGAGACCGCCGAAATGCCGGGCATGTATTCGGACGGCGACTATGACCTCGCGGGCTTCTGCGTCGGTGCGGTCGAGCGCGATCAGGTTCTGACCGCCGACAAGGTCGCGGCAGGCGACGTGATTCTGGGACTCGCGTCGTCGGGGGTGCATTCGAACGGTTTCTCGCTCGTGCGCCGGCTCGCTGCCGACAAGGGCTGGAAGCTGGACCGCCCTGCCCTGTTCGACCAGACTATCCTGCTGATCGACGCACTGATGGCGCCGACGCGCATCTATGTGAAGAGTCTGCTCCCGCTCGTGAAGGCGGGCCAGATCCACGCGCTCGCGCATATCACGGGCGGCGGACTGCTCGAGAATATCCCGCGTATCCTGCCCAAGACCCTGCACGCGCATGTCGACGCGGACGCGTGGGAGCAGCCGCGGCTGATGGCCTTCCTGCAGGCGCAGGGCAACATCGAGCCCGAGGAAATGGCACGCACCTTCAACTGCGGGATCGGCATGGCGGTGGTCGTCGCCGAGAGCGATGTTGCCAACGTGACTACTGCGCTCGAAGCGGCGGGTGAGACCGTGTTCCGCATCGGCCACATCGCCGAGGGCGAAAAGGGCTGCACCGTGACGGGCAGCGCCGAAACCTGGAGCGCGATGGGCGCGTGGAGCGCCACGCATAATGGCTAAGGCGCGTGTCGCCGTCCTGATTTCGGGCGCCGGCACCAATATGGCGGCGCTGCTCTATGCCGCGAAGGCCGCCGACTGCCCATTTGAAGTGGTTTTCGTCGGCAGCAACGATCCGGACGCGCCGGGCCTCAAGATCGCCGAGGCCGAAGGCGTCGCAATCTGGAGCCTGTCGCACAAGGGCATGAACCGTGACGCGTTCGACGCGCTGGTCGACGAACAATTGCGCGCAGCGGGCGCCGAGTTCGTCGCGCTCGCGGGTTATATGCGTATCCTGTCCGACGACTTCGTCGGGCGCTGGGCGGGCAAGATGCTCAACATCCACCCCAGCCTGCTGCCGCTCTACAAGGGGCTGAACACCCATGCCCAAGCGATCGAGGCCGGCGACACATTCGGCGGGTGCAGCGTCCATATCGTGACGCCGGGCGTCGACGATGGCCCGGTACTGGCTCAGACGCCGGTTGCGATTCTGCCGGACGACACGGTCGAGACGCTGGCGCGCCGGGTGCAGTTCGCCGAACACCAGCTTTATCCCGCTGTCCTCGCCGCCTTCGTATCGCGCGAACGCTCGCCCGATTATCTGCGCGCCCGCGTGCGCGACCTCGCGATGGCGCTGCCCGAGGCCGACGAAGTGGTGTCGCACGGCATGCCCTGCTTCGGCATCATGAAGGGCAAGAAATTCGCCTATTTCACCGAGGATCATCATGGCGACGGCAAGATCGCGCTGCTGGTCAAGATCAGCGGCGTCGAGGAGCAGGCGATGCTGATCGAACTCGACGAAGACCGCTATTACCGCCCCGCCTATTTCGGCGACGGCTGGGTCGGCATCCGGCTCGACCTTGGCGACACCGACTGGGATGCGATCGGCGAATGGCTGCGCAAGAGCTGGCTGGCGGTGGCGCCGAAAAAGCTGGCCGGACTGATGGGCGTGGCGGACGAATTCTAACGAAAAAGGCCGCCGGATCGCTCCGGCGGCCTCTTCGGTTCGACTATGCCTTCTGGCTTAGCCGACGATCTCTTCGGGCTTGAAGAAGTAAGCGATTTCGATCGCCGCATTCTCGTCGCTGTCCGAACCGTGAACGGTGTTCGCTTCGATGCTTTCGGCCAGTTCCTTGCGGATCGTGCCGGGCTCGGCGTTCGCCGGGTTGGTGGCGCCCATGATGTCGCGGTTCGCCTGCATCGCGTTTTCGCCCTCGAGGACCTGAACGACGACGGGGCCGCTGATCATGAAGTCGACGAGTTCGCCGAAGAAGGGGCGTTCCTTGTGGACCGCGTAAAAGCCTTCGGCCTGTTCGCGGGTCATGTGGATGCGCTTCGACGCGACGACGCGCAGGCCGGCGTCTTCGAGCATCTTGGTGACGGCGCCGGTGATGTTGCGACGCGTGGCGTCGGGCTTGATGATCGAGAAAGTGCGAGTGACCGCCATGGGGGAAGCTCCTGAGTTATTATTGTCTGCGATGCGCGCGCCTCTAGCCGCGCTTTTGCTGCACTGCAAGGATAGAGCGCCGGACGCCTAGGGCCCTTCGGACCAACGGCCGTTTTCGTCCTGTTTCCAGAAACGGTTGTCGACGTCTTCACGCGCGGCGAGCGTGCGCCAGAGCGCGCGGGCATCGTCGATGCGGCTGTTGTCGAAGAGGAGGAAGGTGCGTTCGAAGCCCAGCGCTTCCTCGCGCCATTCGCCGTCGGCGAGCGCAAGGTGGCTGGCGCGGTTGGGTGGCGACGGGTCGAGCGTGCCCGCGATCAGGATCGGCTCGATCTCCTCGTCGGGCGACCCCGCATGACCGTGCGGCAGGAAGCTAGCCGGGGTCAGCGTCCACAGCGCCTCGTCGATCGCCTGCCGCTGCATCGCGGGCGCGGCGACCACCAGCAGGCGGTCGCCGTTCGCGAGGATACGCGTCGCGAGCGCGGGGAGCACCCGTTCGACCGGGTCGCGGGTCAGCCGGTAAAAGTCGACGCGCGCCATGCTCCCCTGCCCCGCTTCGCTCAGCCTTCGTGGTTGGCGGCGATGTAGCGGTCGAGCAGGCGCACGCCATAGCCCGTCGCGCCCTTTGCCCACACCGGACCGTCCTTGTCGGCCCACGCCATGCCCGCGATGTCGAGATGCGCCCAGGCGACGCCCTCGCCGACGAAGCGCTTCAGGAACTGCGCCGCGGTGATCGAGCCGCCCTCGCGCGGGCCGATATTCTTCATGTCGGCGATCGGGCTGTCGATCAGCTTGTCGTAGGCAGGCGACAGCGGGAAGCGCCACAGCTTGTTGTTGCTGGCCTCGCCCGCCGCGATCAGGTCGGTCGCAAGCGTGTCGTCATTGGCGAAGATGCCCGCATATTCATGGCCGAGCGAGATCACCATCGCGCCGGTCAAGGTCGCGAGATCGACGATCACCTTGGGGTTGTACGCGCTCTGCGCCCAGCTGATCGCGTCGCAAAGGACGAGGCGGCCCTCGGCGTCGGTGTTGAGCACCTCGACCGTCTGCCCCGACATGGTCGAGACGACGTCGCCGGGGCGCATCGCATTGCCGTCGGGCATATTCTCGACAAGGCCGACGACGCCGACGACGTTCGCCTTCGCCTTGCGGCCCGCGATCGCCTTGATCGCGCCCGCGACCGCGCCCGCGCCGCCCATGTCCCACTTCATCATGTCCATGCCCGCGGCGGGCTTGATGCTGATGCCGCCGGTGTCGAAGGTCACGCCCTTGCCGATGAAGACGACGGGCGCATCGCCCGGATTGCCGCCGTTCCAGCGCATCGCGAGCAGGCGCGGCGGGCGGGTCGAGCCCTGCGCGACGCCGAGCAGCGCGCCCATGCCGAGCGCCTTCATCTGGCGTTCGTCGAGCACCTCGATTTCGACGCCAAGGTCGGCGAGATGCTGGCAGCGTTCGACGAAGGTTTCGGGGTAGAGGATGTTGGGCGGCTCGGCGACCAGCGTCTGAGTCAGCGCGACGCCATCGGCGATCGCCTCATTTTCGGCCCAACGGCCCGATAGGCCAGTGTGAGGCGAAGCGATCGTCACGGTCTTGAGGCTGGGCTTCGCGGTATCGGCGAGGCGCGTGCGATAGGTGTCGAGGCGCCAGTTGCGGAGACGCGCGCCCATCGCAAAAGCGAGCACGTCGTCGGCATCGCTTTGGCCGGTGCTCGCGAAATCGACATGGACGGCGGTCGCGCCGCTCGTCTGCAGCTTCGCGACCAGCGCCGCACCGCCGCGCTCGAGATCCTGTTCGCTGCCCTCGCCGATGCCGACGAGCAGCAGGCGCTTTGCCTGCTCGCCGTCGATTGCCGCCGTCTCGGCGATCGCGCCCGCGGCGCCGTCGAAGCGCGCCTGTGCCGCTGCGGCGCCAAGCAGGGCGCCGAGCGCACCCGCCTCGCCCTTGCGGACCGGAAATGCGACAACGTCGGCAGACGCATCGATTTGCGCGACAAACTGAATGTCCATGCCTTAACTTTCTTATGCGATGATTGATTGGAACGTGGCGGACCGATAGGGGTTTCGCTTGCGAGTTGCAAAAACAAAGCTGCCGGTCCAAGCCGGGAAACACTGATATAGGGTTCGGGACAAAGGGATTAAATGAGCTGGGCTTTGTTCCAACAAGCGGCGCGTGCGCGGCCGTTGTGGCTGGCGACGGCTAGCGGCGTTGCGCTCGCCGCCTGCCCCGTCATGGCCCAGACCAGCGAGGAAACGACACGGAGCGAAGAGGTTACGGGCCAACCCGACCTGCAAACGCCCGACGTCGCGCCGACCCCGTCGGACGCCCCCGACGCAAAGGGCGAGGAACAGATCGGTTTTGCGGCCGACAATCTCAACTACGACAGCGATACCGAGGTCGTCGTGGCCGAGGGCAATGTCCAGATGAACCGCGAAGCGATCGAGATGCGCGCGGACAAGGTCACCTGGAACCGGCAGACGGGCAAGGTCTTCGCCGAGGGCAATGTCGTCATCAAGAATCCCGAAGGCGATACTGCCTATGGCGACAAGATCGAGCTGACCGACAGTTTGCGCGATGGTGTCGTCGAAAATCTGCTCGTCGTGCTCGACAATGGCTCGCGCCTCGCGGCGATGAAGGGCACGCGCTTCGACAACGGCAATATCGAGCTGGAGAACGCCGCCTACACCCCCTGCCCGGTCGAAGATGACGAGGGCTGCCCCAAGAATCCGAGCTGGCAGATCCGCGCGGTCAAAGTCATTTACGACCGCGCGAAGAACAAGATCCGCTACAAGGGCGCGCGCGTCGAGATTTTCGGCCTGCCGCTGATCCCGCTGCCGGGGCTCAGCCATCCGGCGAACCAGGAAGCCGGAAGCGGGCTGCTCGTCCCCGAAATCCGGCTCGACCGCAGCAACGGCTTCGAAATCGCAGTACCCTATTATCTGCGTCTCGCGCCCGACCGCGACATCACGATCACGCCGCATATCTACACCAGCGCGGCGCCGATGATGGAGGGCGAGTTCCGCGCCCTGACCGACATCGGATCGTTCCGCATCAACGGCTATGCAACCTATGGTTCGCTCGTCCCGCTGACCGGCGACGATCCCGACAGCCGCAAACGGTTCCGCGGCTACCTGGAGAGTGCGGGCAAGTTCCAGTTCGATCCGCGCTGGAGCCTGACCTATTCGGGCCGCATCGCGACCGATCGCACTTTCATGCGGCGGTACGACATCAGCCGCGACGACCGGCTGCGCTCGACCTTCGAGCTCGAACGGATCGGCGGCAACTCCTACCTCTCGATCGCCGGCTGGGCGACGCAGACGCTGCGCCGCAACGACGAACAGGGCCAGCAGCCGATCGCGCTGCCGATCATCGATTATCGCCAGCGCTTCGCCGACCCGATCCTCGGCGGGCAACTCGAACTGCAGCTCAACACGCTCGCGATCGGCCGGACGTCGGGGCAGGACACGCAGCGCGCCTTTGCCGGCGCGCGCTGGGATTTGCGCGGATTGACCGCGCTGGGTCAGGAAGTCACGCTGACCGCGATGGTGCGCGGCGACGTCTATCACAGCGACGAAAATCTGCTGACCGGCATCCCCGGCTATCGCGGTAAATCGGGCTGGCAGGCGCGCGGGATTGCTGCCGTTGCCGCCGATATGCGCTGGCCTTTCGTCGGCGAATTTGCAGGCGGCACGCAAACACTGACCCCGAGAATCCAGGTCGTCGCGACGCCGCCGATCAAGAATATCGACATCCCGAACGAGGATTCGCGCGCCTTCGACCTCGAAGACAGCAATTTGTTCGCGATCAACCGCTTCAACGGCCACGACCGGTTCGAGGATGGCGCGCGCGTCACCTATGGCGTCGAATGGAACTACAGCCGCCCGGGCTTCAACATCAGTAGCGTCGTGGGCCAGAGCTATCGCCTGTCGGACAAGCCCAGCCTGTTTCCCGACGGCACCGGGCTGACCGACCGGACGTCGGACATCGTCGGACGCACCACGGTTGCCTACAAGGATTTCCTGCGCCTGACCCACCGCTACCGGCTCGACAAGGACAACCTCGCAATCCGCCGCAACGAATTCGACGCGACGATCGGCAGCCGCTCGACCTATGCCGTGCTCGGCTATTCGCGGCTCAACCGCGACATTTTGCTCCTCGGCGAGGAGTTGCAGGACCGCGAGGAAGCGCGTGTCGGCGGGCGCGTTGCGGTAGCGAAAAACTGGTCGCTCTTTGGCTCGGCGATCGTCGATCTGACACAGCGGAGCGATGATCCGCTGAGCGACGCGGACGGCTTCGAGCCGATTCGCCACCGTCTTGGCGTCGCGTACGACGACGAATGCCTGTCGATCGCGCTGACCTGGCGCCGCGACTATGCCGACACCGGCGACGCCCGGCGCGGCAACAGCTTCTCGTTCCGCATCGCCTTTCGCAACCTCGGGTTCTGACGGCTAACCGACCGATTGCTGCCGATAGGGATGTGAACCCCGGCGAAAGCCGGGGCCCAGAATTCCAACACTAACCTTGCGCTTTTCCGCTCTGGGCCCCGGCTTTCGCCGGGGTGCACGGGGGGGGGGGGGGCAGCTCTCCACCCCAATGCCGACATCGCCTCTTCAGCAAAATACCGCTGTCCTACATTGTCGCGCCGTGCCAGCCTCGAGGCCGCTGTTTGAAATCGCCGGCTCTGCCCCCCCTCTTAAAGCGACAAAGGAGACATTTTCGACGCGCACATCCGTATCTTTTGTCGCCTTAAGCCTGTCCTGAGCTTGTCGACGGGGCCACAAGGGACACAAAATCGATGCGCGCATGCGGGGCTTTTGTGGCCTTAAGCCAGCTCCTGCCCCGCTCAGCCTAGGTTCAGCGTCGGTAGGGTACCTGCGTACATCAAATGGTTTCCTTGGCGGATTGCGCTGGACCATCGGGCGTATCCGCTGATACGGAGCGTCCGGACTTTCTCGAATAGGGTAAAGATGACCAAATTTTCGACCATGACCGGCCTGATCGCCTTGGCCGCCGTCGGCGTAACGCCCGTGCTGGCGCAGACCGTTGCCGATAGTGACGTTCCGACGACCAGCCTGAACATTCCGGGCAATGTGCAGCTTTTCGGCGATGCCAAGCCGAACGTCTATCGCCCCTCTGCCACCGTGAATGGCGAGATCATTACCGCGACCGATATCGAGCAGCGCATGGCGCTGATCCGTATCGCGAACAACAATGTCGAACTGCCGCCCGAGGAAATCCAGCGGCTGCGCAGTCAGGTGTTCAGCAACCTGATCGACGAAAAATTGCAAATTCAGGAAGCCAAGGCGGCCGAGATTACGATCGACGAAAATGTCGTCAACGATCAGTTCGCCCGCCTCGCCACGCGGTTCAAGCAGACCCCCGAACAGTTTTCGACCTATCTGACGTCGAAGGGTTCGTCGGCGGCGGCGGTGAAGCAGCAGATCCGCGGTGAATTCGCCTGGGACCGCCTGTTGTCGCGCAATATCCAGTCGACCACCAACGTCTCGACCGAAGAGGTCAAGATCGTCGCCGACCAGATGACCGGGACCAAGGGACAGGACGAATTCCACCTCGGCGAAATCTATCTGTCCGCAACGCCCGAAACCGCCGGTGCGGTCGCCGAAAATGCCAAGAAGATCATCCAGGCATTGCAGGCGGGCGGTAGCTTCGCCGCCTATGCGCGCCAGTTTTCGGAAGCATCGACCGCCGTCGTCGGCGGCGATCTAGGCTGGGTGAAGGCCGGCCAGTTGCCCGGATCGATGGGCGAGGCCGCGACGCAGATGCAGCCCGGCCAGCTCGTCGGCCCGATCGAGGTGCCGGGTGGCGTGTCGATCATGCTGATGATCGACCGGCGTCAGGTGCTGACCGCCGATCCGCGCGACGCAATCCTCAGCCTGAAGCAGATTTCGCTCGATTTCCCCGCAGGCACCACGCCGGCCAAGGCCACTGAACTCGCCGGCGCATTCGCCGAAAAGACGCGCGGCATCGCCGGTTGCGGCGCCGCCGACGCGGTAGCGCAGAGTCTGGGCGCCTCGGTTGTGTCGCGTGACAATATCGAGATGCGCGCGCTGCCCGCGCCGCTGCAAGCGACGCTCGCCAACCTGCAGATTGGCCAGACGACGCAGCCCTTTGGAGCAGCGAACGAAGGCGTCAGCGTCCTCGTGCTCTGCGGCCGCGATTTGCCGCAGACCGCAACCGCCCCGAACCTCGAGCAGATCGAACAGAAACTGCTGGAGGACAAGGTCAACAAGCGGGCCCAGCGCTATCTGCGCGACCTCCGCCGGGATGCCGTGATCGAATATAGCTAAGCTTATGTCTGATCTTAGTCATCGACAGCCGATCGCGGTCACCATGGGTGACCCGGCCGGCGTCGGCCCCGAAGTCACGGCCCGCGCCTGGGCGGCGCGCCGCGAACATGACCTACCCCCTTTCGTTGCCATCGGCGACGCGGCGGCCATTGCCGCCGTCTGGGACGGCCCGGTTGCGCGCGTCGGCGATATGGACGAGGTCGTCCGCGCCTTTGGCGACGCCCTGCCCGTCTGGCATCTCGAGGACAGCGGCCCGCTGACCCCCGGCGTACCGACGGCGGCAGGCGCGACCTGCGCGCTCCACGCGCTCGAGACAGGGATCGGGCTGACCCGTAACCAGGCAAGCTCGGCGCTCGTCACCGGGTCGGTGTCGAAATATGCCCTCCACGGCATCGGCTATACGCATCCGGGGCAGACCGAATTCATCGCCGAACGCTGCGGCGTCACCGCGACCAACGCGGTGATGATGCTCGCGGGTCCGACCCTCCGGGTCGTACCGCTGACAGTGCATATCCCGCTATCCGAAGTACCCGAGCGGCTGACGATCGAGTTGATCGTCGCCAAGGCGCGGATCGTCGCGCGCGGGCTCAAGCGCGATTTCGGGATCGAGGCGCCGCGCATCGCCCTCGCCGGGCTCAATCCCCATGCGGGCGAGAGCGGCCAATTGGGAAGCGAGGAAGAACGCATCATGACACCGGCGATCGCGCAGCTCGCCGAGGACGGGGTCGTCGTCGAGGGTCCTTTCGCCGCCGACAGCCTGTTCGCACCTGCGGTTCGTGCCAACTATGACGCTTTGCTCTGCCCCTATCACGACCAGGCGTTGACGCCGTTCAAGGCACTGCATTTCCACGACGGGGTCAATCTGACGCTCGGCCTGCCGATCATCCGCACCTCGCCCGACCATGGCACCGCGTTCAACATCGCCGGCACCGGCGCCGCCGATCCGGGACCGACGATCGCCGCGATCGCGATGGCGGCAGAGCTCGCCGCCGCGCGCGAGCGCAGCTACGCGCCGGCGAAGTGACGGTCCAACCCCAGGTTCCGCTGCCGCCGCTTCGCGAAACGGTGCGCGCCCACGGCCTGCAGGCGAGCAAGGCGCTGGGACAGAACTTCCTGTTCGACGAACAATTGCTCGATCGCATTGCGGCAATTCCCGGGGATCTGGACGGCGCCACGGTGTTCGAGGTGGGGCCGGGCCCCGGCGGGCTGACACGCGCGCTGCTGCGCGCGGGCGCGAAGGTGATCGCGGTCGAGCGCGACGACCGCTGCCTGCCTTTGCTCGCCGAGCTGGGCGACGCCTTTCCGGGGCAGCTGACGGTGATCGCCGACGACGCGATGGCGATCGACGTCGACGAGCTGACCGGCGGTGCTCCCTACCATATCGTCGCCAACCTCCCCTATAATGTCGGGACCGCGCTGTTCACGCGTTGGCTGGAGCCCGCGGCCTGGCCACCGCGCTGGCTGTCGCTGACGTTGATGTTCCAGCTCGAAGTTGCGGAGCGCATCGTGGCGCCGGTCGGAACAGACGCCTACGGGCGGCTCGCGGTTCTCGCCCAGTGGCGCTCGACCGCCAAGATCGCGATGAAAGTCCATCGCTCGGCCTTCACCCCGCCGCCCAAGGTGATGTCGGCGATCGTCCATGTGACGCCCGCCGATCAGCCCGAAGGCGTCAATCCGAAGCTGCTGTCGAAGCTCACCGAAAAGGGGTTCGGCCAGCGCCGCAAGATGCTGCGGCGGAGCCTGAAGGGCGTCGAGGGAGCGGTTGCCGCCGCCGAGGCGCTCGGGATCGAGCCGACGCGGCGCGCGGAAACGGTCAGCGTTGGCGAATGGGTCGAGCTGGCGCGGAAACTCGGCGCCTGAATCAGTTCTGGTTGCTGGTCGTCCCTACGGTGGCGACGGGCTTCGGCACCAACACTTCGGCGGCAACGACACGCTTCGACGCGCTCGATGCGATCGTCTTTTCCAGCGCGGCGACCTGCGGGCATTTCTCGCCGCACACGCGCTGCGCCTCGGCCAGCTTTTCGCGAGCGAGTTCGAGTGCCCCCTTGTCGGCGAGCGCCTCGCCTTGCCCGGTCAGCGCGACGATATCATTGGGCTCGAGGACGAGCGCCTCGCGATAGAGGCCGATCGCCTTGCCCGGCAGCCCCTGCGCGCGCGCGACCTGCGCCAGCGCGATGATCGCCGAACGGTTGCGCGGGTCGGCGGCGAGCGCCGATTCATAATAACCGATCGCGGCGTCGAGGTCGCCGGCGTCCTGCGCCTTATGGCCTTCCTGCTGGAGCGCGATCGAGCGCGGGAAGATGTCGTTGTCGGCGCGCTGCGCGTCCGATGCTGTGGGCAGGCTGGCGAGGATCAAACCCGCAGTAAGAGCCAAAAAGCCGACGCGCATCGCATTCTCCCATCGCTTCATTGCAGGCGATGCTAACATGGCGCGGTCAACCGTGCGAGAAAAAATCCGTCGCAGCCGTCGCGCGCCGGAGTCAGCAGAAAACCGGCCCCTGCGGCGCGGCCGATGTCGTCCGGCAGATAGCCGGCGTCGACCGTCCAGCCCGGATGCCGGTTCAGAAAATCGTCCACCTGTGCCCGCCCCTCGCGCGTGATGATCGAGCAGACAGCATAGAGAAGTTTGCCGCCGGGCGCCACAAGATCGGCGCCGATGTCGATCAGCTTCGCCTGTTCGGCGAGGTGGCGTTCGAGCCGCGCGGGGGTCAGGCGCCAGCGCAGTTCGGGACTGCGCCGCCAGGTGCCGCTGCCCGAACAGGGGGCGTCGACGAAGACATGCGTCGCCTTGCCGCGCCAGTCGGCGAGCATGTCGGCCTCCTCGCCGGGATTGAGCAGCCGCGTTTCGATGCGCGTTGCCCCGGCGCGTTCGGCGCGTGGCGGCAGCTGCTGGAGGCGCGCGCGGTTGGTGTCGCACGCGAGGATATCGGCGTCGTTTCCGGTGAGCGAGGCAATGGCGAGCGTCTTGCCGCCCGCGCCCGCGCACAGATCGACGATCCGCGCGTCTGTCGTAGCACCGAGCGCGGCCGAGGCATATTGGCTCGCGGCGTCTTGCACCTCGAACTGGCCCTCGGCGTAGGCGGGATGCTGCACCGCGGCGGTTTCGGCCGGCAGGCGCCAGCCGTCGGGCGCGCCCACGATCGCCTCGCCCTCGGGGAAAAGCGCCGCGAGATCGTCGCGCGACGCCTTGATACGATTGGCGCGCAGATCGAGCGGCGCGCGGGCAAGCATGGCCTCGCTTTCGTCTTCGCCGACGAGCGGGTCGAACAGGTCAATCAGCGCCTGCGCCGCGAGTCCGGCTTCGGCACGCGGTTCATCGTCCGCGATCGGCGCGGGACCGTAGGAAGATCCGTCGAAGAGGTCGGCAAGCCCGGGCTGCGTATCAGCGAGCGCGAGCATCGCGGCGCGGCCCGAAGCGGGCGCCGAGCGTACGGCGCGGATCGCGTCATAAACATGGCCGCGGATCGCGCGGCGGTCTTTCGACCCCGCATAGCGGCGCGCGCGCATCGCTTCGGCGAAGATCGCGTCAGCGGGCGCCCCGCCCTCGCGCGCGGCGGCCGCGATGGCATCGAGAATTTCGATCGCGGCCTGAACGCGCGCTGCGGGTGTCATCGCCCGGCCTCAACCGGCCGGATAGTTCGGTGCTTCGCGCGTGATCGCGACGTCGTGGACATGGCTTTCGCGCAGGCCCGCGTTGGTGATGCGCACGAATTTCGCGCGCTCGCGGAAATCGTTGAGCGTGCGGCTGCCGGTGTAACCCATGGCCGCCTTCACGCCGCCGACCATCTGGTGGATGACGTCCTTCGCGGGCCCCTTGAACGGGACCTGGCCCTCGATGCCTTCGGGGACCAGCTTCATCTGGTCCTTGATATCCTGCTGGAAATAGCGGTCGGCCGAGCCGCGCGCCATCGCACCGACGCTGCCCATGCCGCGATAGCTTTTATAGGTGCGGCCCTGATAGAGGAAGGTTTCGCCCGGCGCCTCGGCCGTGCCGGCGAGCATCGAGCCGACCATCACGCTCGACGCACCTGCTGCAAGCGCCTTGGCAACGTCGCCCGAGGTGCGGAGGCCGCCGTCGGCGATTACGGGAACGCCCAGCTTCGCCGCCGCCTCGACGCTGTCGAGAATCGCGGTAAGCTGCGGCACGCCGACGCCCGCAACGATGCGCGTCGTGCAGATCGAGCCCGGACCGATACCGACCTTCACGCCGTCGGCGCCCGCGTCGATCAGCGCGCGCGTCGCGTCGCCGGTGGCGACATTGCCCGCGAGCACCTGGACGCGGTTCGACAATTTCTTGATGCGCGCGACGGTCTCGCCGACGCCCCTGCTGTGGCCGTGCGCGGTGTCGACGACGATCAGGTCGCATTCGGCCTCGAGCAGCGCCTCGGCGCGTTCGACGCCGCTGTCGCCGGTGTTCGTCGCCGCGGCGACGCGCAGACGGCCGCTGGCGTCCTTCGTCGCGTCGGGGAAATTGACCGCCTTTTCCATATCCTTAACGGTGATCAGGCCGATACAGTGATAGTCGTCGTCGACGACAAGCAGCTTCTCGATGCGGCGCTGGTGGAGCAGCTTGCGCGCCTCGTCCTGCCCGACCCCGGCGCGGACGGTCGCGAGGTTCTCGGCGGTCATCAACTCGCGCACCGGCTGGCCGGGGTTGTCGGCAAAGCGCACGTCGCGGTGGGTGAGGATGCCAACAAGCTTGCCGCCGGTCTCGACGACGGGGATGCCCGAGATGCGGTGCTGGTCCATCAGCGCGGTCGCGTAAGAGAGCGGCGCATCGGGGGTGATGGTGATCGGGTTGACGATCATGCCGCTTTCGAAACGCTTGACCTGACGTACCGCCGCAGCCTGTTCCTCGACGGTCAGGTTGCGGTGGAGCACGCCGATGCCGCCGATCTGCGCCATCAGGATCGCCATGTCAGCCTCGGTCACCGTATCCATCGCCGACGACAGGATCGGGATGTTGAGGTTGATTTCGCTCGTGAGCTGGGTCGACAGGTTCGCGTCCGACGGCAGGATATCCGACGCGCCGGGCACCAGCAGCACATCGTCGAAGGTCAGGCCGGTGATGATTTCCATGGGTGCCACTTTCTGCTGCGGGCGGCGCCTGTCCCGGTTTTCCGGGCGGCACACGCGATTCGTTTGGTGGCGGCCCATGTAACCAGTCGCGCGCGGGCGCGCCAGTGGGTGACGAACGATTATTTCGCGTGGTGCGGGATCAATGGCGGGAACACAGAAAAGCGAAGCCGGAAGCCGAAAAATGTAACCGGTTGCATTGCCCCGGACCGCTCGTTAGACCGCTGCGCATACCATAGTTTCGGCGAAGAGGATATTCCGGATGAACGTGCCCAGCCAGGCGACCACCCCTAGCGGCGGTCGCTCCAACGCGATGGCGGCCTTTGCCGCGGTGACCGTTTTGTTTTTCGCCTGGGGCTTCATTACTTCGCTGATCGATCCACTCGTCGCCGCGGTGAAGGGCATCTTCACGCTAAGCGACGCAGAGGCCCAATTGTCGGCCTCGGCCTTCTTCATCGCCTATGGCCTGATGTCCTTTCCCGCCGCCGCGCTGATCGCGCGCTTCCATTCGGTGCCGTCGATACTGACCGCACTGTCGACAATGGTCGTCGGCTGCCTCGTGATGCTGGCCGCCGCGAACCTCGCGATTTACCCGCTCGTCCTTGCAGGCCTCTTCATTCTCGCGAGCGGCATCACGATCCTGCAGGTCGCGGCGAACCCGCTCGCGGCGGCGCTAGGCGATCCGAAGCGCAGCCATTTCCGCCTGACCTTCAGCCAGACCTTCAACAGCTTCGGCACCTTTCTCGGCCCGCTGATCGGCGCGCATCTGTTCCTCGAAGGCGTCGAGGTCAAGGAAGGCACGGTGGTCACCGAAGCCGTGCGTGCACAGGCGCTTGCGGGGATCGATTCGGCCTATTTCTGGATCTGCGGCCTGATCGTCGCGCTGCTGCTGTTCTTCTGGGTCAGCCGCCGCATCGTCAACGAAGCGGTGCCGCCCGCGCCGATGGGCAGCAACGCAAGCATGGGCGAACTGATCCGCGAGGCTTTGTCGTCGCGCTGGACGCTGCTCGGCGGGCTGGCGATCTTCCTCTATGTCGGCGCCGAGGTCGCGATCGGCACGCAGATGGCGCTGTTCCTAAACAGCGATGCGATCTGGGGACAGTCCGACGCCGCGTTCGGCACGTTCGGCTGGATCATGGGCAGTGACGGCGTTCCAGGCGTTTCGTTGCAGGAAGCCGGCAAGGCCGTGGCGCTCTACTGGGGCGGCGCGATGGTCGGCCGCGCGATCGGGTCGGTGCTGCTTGCGCGCTTCTCGGCGTCGAAGATGCTTGCGACCTTTACTGCCATCGCGGCTTTGCTCTGCCTCTATGTCGTTGTTGTCGGCGGTGTGACCGCGGGCTTCGTGGCGCTGTCGATCGGCCTGTTCAATTCGATCATGTTCCCGGTGATCTTCACGTTGACGCTCGAACGCTCGACCGCGCGCGCCGAAGCGACGTCGGGGCTGCTGTGCACCGCGATCGTCGGCGGGGCGGTGATCCCCTATTTCATCGGCCTGCTGTCGGGCTCGGTCGGCTATGCTGCCGCGCTGATTCTGCCGGCCGCCTGTTATGTCGCGCTTTGCATCTTCGCCATCGCAGCGGGGCGGGCGCCGGCGCGGCAGGCGAGCGCGGGCGCGACCGTTCACTAAAGGCCTGAAGAAAGAGGGGGCCATGGCCGGGCTGTCGATCCGCGATGCACGCAAGAGCTTCGGTGCCACCGAGGTTCTGAAGGGCGTGTCGATCGACGTGGCCGACGGCGAGTTTACGGTGATCGTGGGCCCCTCCGGATGCGGCAAGTCGACGCTGCTGCGGTCGGTAGCGGGGCTGGAGGAACTGACCGGCGGCAGTATCGTCATCGGTGACCGCGATGTCACCGGCCTGCCCCCGTCGGAGCGCGGCATCGCGATGGTGTTCCAATCCTATGCGCTTTACCCGCATCTGACGGTGCGGGAGAATATGGCGTTCGGGCTGAAAATCGCGAAGGCGACCAAGACCGAAATAGATGAAGCCGTGCAGCGCGCGGCGGAGATTTTGAATATCGAGGCGCTGCTCGACCGCAAACCCGCGGCGCTGTCGGGCGGGCAACGCCAGCGCGTTGCGATCGGCCGCGCGATCGTGCGCCAGCCGCAGATTTTCCTGTTCGACGAACCGCTGTCAAACCTCGACGCCGATTTGCGCGTCCGGATGCGCTACGAATTCGCGAGCCTGCACCGCCAGCTCGGCACGACGACGCTGTACGTCACGCACGATCAGGTCGAGGCGATGACGCTCGCCGACCGGATCATCGTGCTGCGCGACGGACGGATCGAGCAGGTCGGCACGCCGCGCGAGCTCTACGCGCGGCCGGCGAATATATTTGTCGCGCAATTCCTCGGCACGCCGCGAATGAATATCCTGTCCGCAACGGTAGCCGAGGGTGGCCGTGCGACGCTGGGAGACGGGCGCAGCATCGCCCTGCCCCCGCTTGCGGCGCCGCTGGCCGCCGGCACACCGCTGTCGATCGGTATCCGGCCGGACGATATCATTCTCGGCGACGCTCCGGGCGCGCTGCCCTTTACAATCCGCTTTATCGAGCGGCTTGGCGGGCTCGCGACGCTGCATCTGGGCGGACGCGAAGGCGACGAGCCGATCGCTTGCCAGTTGCGCGACGACGGCAGTCTTGGCGAGGGTGACACGATCTTTGCCGCGCTACCGCCCACCCGACTGCACCTGTTCGGCGCGGACGGTCAGGCGTTGCCGAAGGCGGGGGAATGACCTTGCATTTGGCCAGTGTAACCGGTTACGTTGTGAACGTTTCCGCGCCCGGCAAGGATGAAAATAGAGAGTCGCAACAGCGACTTGGCGCCACATGAGGGAAAGGGGCCCGACGGCATGGCTACATTGAGGGACGTCGCCCGCGAAGCGGGGGTTTCGGTGGCGACGGCATCGCGGGCGATCAACGGGCTCGGCAACGTCACCGCGCCGACGAAGGCCGCGGTGATGGCGGCGGTCAAGAAGCTGAATTTCGTACCCCACAGCGGCGCGCGCAGCCTCACGCGGCGCAAGACCGACACCGTCGGCGTCATCCTGCCCGACCTGTTCGGCGAATTCTTTTCGGAGATCATCCGCGGCATCGACCTCGTCGCGCATGAATCGGGAATGCATCTGCTGCTCGGCAATATGCACGGCAGTACGCACGAAACCGCTGCGGCGATCGCCGCGATGCGCGGGCGCGTCGACGGGTTGTTGGTGATGCCGCCCGACCTGAAGCCCGAACTGCTCGCCGATTATCTCGATCCGGCGCTGCCAACGGTGCTGCTCAATTACGACGCGGGCTCGCTCGACCTGCCCTTTGTGGCGGTCGACAATTATCAGGGCGCCTATGCGATGACCGAGGCACTGCTCGCGCGCGGCGCGCGGCATGTCGTGCATATCGCCGGGCCGAAGCATAACCGCGACGCGCGCGACCGCCAGCGCGGTTTCGTCGATGCGATGACGAAGATCGGGGGCGTGCGCAATCCGGCGATCCTGCCCGGCGATTTCTCGGAAGAAAGCGGTGTGAAGGCCGCGCAGTTGCTCGTGCAGGGACAGCTGCCCGCCGATGCGGTGTTCGCCGCGAACGACCAGATGGCGGTCGGACTGATCGCCGGGCTCGCCGAAGCGGGCAAATCGGTGCCGGGTCATGTCATGGTCGCGGGGTTTGACGACATCCCGCTGGCACGCCACCTCAATCCGTCGCTGTCGACGATGCAGGTTCATATCGACCGGCTGGGTTCGACCGCGATGATGATGTTGCTGCGCATCCTGCGCGGCGAGACGCTGGGCAGCGCGAGCGCGACGATCCTGACCCCGGCGCTGATCGCGCGCGGGACAACCGCGGTGGCGGCCCAGGCGATGACTGCGCAGCCATGATGTGCGCGGGCGCCCGATGGAGGTAACGCGGCGCCAGATGACGGGCGCGCTCGCGGCGCTGCCTCTGCTCCCCGCGCTTGCTGCATGCGGCGCGCGCAGCGACGGTGCGCTGACCGTCTGGGCGATGGGCAATGAGGCGGCCAGCCTGCCCGAATTGCTGAAGATCATCGGCTGGCCGGCAAATGCGCCCGCGATCGAGGTTCAGCCCTTGCCCTGGACCGCAGCGCACGAAAAATTGCTCACCAGCTTTGCGGGGGGATCGCTGCCCACGGTCGGGCAGGTCGGCAACAGCTGGATCGCCGAGCTTGCCGCGATCGGCGCGATCATGCCGGTCCCCGAACGCGCGCTCGCGCTGCTCGACGACCAGTTCGGCGCGGTCGTCGAAACTAACCGCATCGGGGGCGTGGCGTGGGCGATCCCCTGGTATGTCGACACGCGGCTGCAATTCTACCGCAAGGATCTGTTCGCGCGCGCTGGATATGATGCGCCGCCCGCGGACTGGACCGGATGGAAGACGGCGCTCCACAAAGTGAAGCGTCAGGCCGGCACGGGCAATTATGCGCTCCTCTATCCACTCAACGAATATGAGCAGCTGACGACGCTCGCGCTGTCGGCGGGAGCCCGCATGCTGCGCGACGATGGCGCACGCGGCGCCTTTTCGGACCCCGAATTCAAGGCCGCGCTCGCCTTTTACAAATCGCTGTTCGACGAGGGGCTGGCGCCGGTCGCGGCGATGGCCCAAATCTCCAACGTCTGGGACGAGTTTGCGAAGGGCTATTTCAGCCTGTTCCTGTCGGGCCCCTGGACGATCAGCGACCTGAAGAGCCGCCTCACCCGCGACAAGCAGAACGATTGGGCAACCGCCCCAAACCCCGGCCCCGACGGCATCGGATCGGCGGCACCCGGCGGATCGAGCCTGGTCGTGTTCGCGGGCCACGATCATGGCGATGCCGCATGGGATCTGGTGTCGCGGCTGATGGCGCCCGCCGCGCAGCTGAAGTTCCAGCAACTCACCGGCGACCTGCCTGCACGGAGGTCGGTTTGGACGAAAACCGGGCTTGCGGGCGACCCGATCGTCGCGCCTTTTGCGACGCAACTCGACCACGCAACCCCGCTGCCCAAGGTGCCCGAATGGGAACGCATCGTCACCGAAATGCAGATCGTCGCCGAGCGCATGGTGCGCGGCGAGTATAGCGTCGACGCGGCGGCGAAAGAGATCGACGTCCGCGCCGACCGCCTGCTCGAAAAGCGGCGCTGGATGCTCGATAAAGGACAGGCGCGGTGAGCGCCGTCGGCCGGGTCAGCGAAGCGCGCGCGGGTTGGGCGATGTCGTCGCCCGCGCTTGCGGCGATCATCCTCTTCTTCGTCCTGCCGGCGGTCGCGTCGCTGTTTTTGAGCTTCACCGATTTCGACATCTATGCGCTCGCCGACATCGGCAATCTGCGCTTCGTCGGCTTCCAGAATTACGAAAGACTGATCGGTAACCCGCTATTCTGGAAGGCGGTGACGAACACATTGCTGTTTGTCGGCTTCGGCGTGCCCTTCATCGTCGCGCTGTCGCTGTTCGCCGCGATGCTCGTCAATTCGCGTTGGCTCAAATGGAGCCCAGTGTGGCGCGTCGCGCTGTTCGCGCCCTATGTAACGACGCTCGTCGCGACCGCGGTGGTGTGGCGCTATCTGCTCCACACGCGCTACGGCCTCGTCAATTACCTGCTCTCTCTGTTCGGCATCGCGCCGATCGACTGGCTCGGCGACCCCAATGCGTCGCTGCCCGCGATCCTGATCTTCGTCGGGTGGAAGACTTTCGGTTATAATATGATCATCTTCCTCGCCGCGCTCCAGACGGTGCCGCGCGAGCTCGACGAGGCGGCGCGGATCGATGGGGCGAACTGGTTCACGCGGCTCCGCCACGTCACCCTCCCGGCGATTGCTCCCACCGTGCTGCTGGTGTCGGTGCTGACCGTCGCGGGGATGTTCCAGCTGTTCGCCGAACCCTATGTGATGACGCAGGGCGGCCCCGCGCAGTCAACCGTCACCATCCTCTATTTCATGTACGAGGAGGGGTTCAAATGGTGGAACCTCGGATCGGGCGCGGCGGTCGCATTCCTGCTCTTCCTCTGCATCCTTGCGGTGACGTTGGTGCAGCTGCGGCTCGCGAGACGGAGCGGTGCGATATGAGCTTGCGCCGCTGGTCCGTAACCTTGCTCGCCGCCTTCGTCGCGCTGGTGACGATCGCACCCCTGCTCTGGATGCTCTCGGTCAGCTTCATGGCGCGCGGCGAGGCGTCCGCCTTCCCGCCGCCCCTGCTGCCGAGCGACCCCAGTCTCGACAATTACCGCATATTGTTTGGCAGCTTCGGTATCGGGCGCTTCCTGCTCAACAGCCTGCTGATCTCGACGCTCGCGACCGCGCTTGCGCTGCTCTTCACCATCCCGGCGGGTTACGCCTTCGCCAAGCTGCGCTTCAAGGGGCGCGACGCGACCTTTCGCCTGCTCGTCGCGGCGCTCGTCGTGCCGGGGCAGATCGGGATGTTGCCTTTGTTTCTCGAACTCAAGGCGATGGGCCTCGTTAACAGCTATGCCGGCGCGCTCGTGCCTTGGCTCGCGGGCATTTTCGGCATCTTCCTCGTCCGCCAATATTGCCTGTCGATCCCCGACGAGATGCTCGAGGCGGCACGCATCGACGGGGCTAGCGAGGGACAGATCCTCCGCCGTATCGTCCTGCCGATCCTGACCCCGATCATCGTCACGCTGGCGCTGTTCGTGTTCCTCGGCAGCTGGAACGATTTCATGTGGCCGCTGATCATCCTCGCCGATCAGGATCTCTACACGCTGCCCGTCGCGCTCGCCGCGATGAGCCGCCAGCATGTGCAGGACAATGAGCTGATGATGGCAGGCGCGGTCGTCACCACCCTGCCCGTGCTTATCCTCTTCCTCGCGCTCCAGCGCTTCTACCTCACCGGCCTCCTGACCGGGAGCGTCAAGGGATGACCCAATCAACCAAGGACAGACGCATGACATATTGGACCGCGGCGTTGCTAGGGCTTGCGCTCGTCGCTGCTCCGGCTGCCGCGAAGACGAAAGCCGCTCCGCCAGTCGAGGGGCAGACGCCGCAGCAGCCGATCGAGGCGGGCAACTATCCCTATCAGCTGTTCGTGCCAAAGGGCTATCTGACCGACACGGCGAAGCAATATCCGCTGCTGATCTTCCTCCACGGGTCGGGCGAACGCGGCGACGATGTCGCGAAAGTGAAGGTCCACGGTCCGCCGAAGATCGCCGAGCGCGACCCCGCCTTCCCCTTTCTCACCGTATCGCCCCTGCTTGGCACCGATCAGGACTGGGACATCGAGAAGCTCGACAAGCTGGTCGACCATGTCGCCAAAACCTATCGCATCGACCCGGCGCGCGTGTACCTGACCGGCCTCAGCCGCGGCGGCCATGCCAGCTGGCGCTGGGCGATCGCCGAGCCGAAACGATTTGCCGCGGTGACGGCGGTTGCCGGACGCGGCAATCCGGGCGAGGCGTGCCGGTTGATGGACTTGCCCGTCTGGGCGTTTCACGGCGACCGCGACGACGTCGTCGTCCCCGAAGGCAGCTTCGACATGGCGCGCGCGATCCGCGCGTGCGGCGGCCGCAAGGTGCGCCTGACCATCTATCCCGATCTCGGCCACAATGCCTGGGACCCCGCCTATGACGACCCGGCGCTCTACGCCTGGTTGCTCGAACAGAAACTTCCCTCCCCAACGAATACCGACAAGGACAAAAAATGAGCAAGAGTGTCTTCCCCGACGATTTCCTTTGGGGCGCGGCGACCGCCGCCTATCAGATCGAGGGATCGCCGCTCGCCGATGGCGCGGGCGCGAGCATCTGGCAGCGGTTCAGCCACGATCCGCGGCTGATGGCGGTGAAGGGCGACACGGGCGACGTCGCGTGCGATCATTATAACCGCATGCCCGCCGACGTCGCGCTGATGAAGGAACTGGGGCTCAAGGCCTATCGCTTCAGCGTCAACTGGGGCCGCGTGCTGCCCGAAGGGATCGGGCGCGTGAACGAGCCGGGGCTGGATTTCTATGAGCGTCTCGTCGACGAACTGTTGAAGAACGACATCGAACCGCTGCTGACGCTGCACCATTGGGATTTGCCCGCAGCGCTCGACGACAAGGGCGGCTGGCTCAACCGCGATATCGCCAGCTGGTTCGCCGACTATGGTTCGGTGATGTACCGCCGCCTCGACGGGCGGGTGAAGAAATGGGTGACGCTCAACGAGCCGTGGGTGATCACCGACGGCGGCTATCTCCACGGCGCACTCGCGCCGGGGCACCGCAATTTGTTCGAGACGCCGATTGCGAGCCATAATCTGATGCGCGCGCACGGCGCGGCGGTCGAGGCGTATCGCAGCGAAGGCGCGCATGAAATCGGCCTCGTCGTCAACATCGAGCCCAAATATCCGGCGAGCGACAGCGCCGAGGACATCGCCGCGACCGCGCGTGCACACGCCTATATGAATCGCCAGTATCTCGATCCGGCACTCAAGGGCAGCTACCCCGCCGAACTCGCCGAGGTGTTCGGCGAAGCCTGGCCCATATGGTCCGCCGAGGACCTCAAAGCCATCAACCAGCCGGTCGATTTCATCGGCATCAATTACTATACGCGCAACGTCGTGAAGGCCGACCCGCACCAGTGGCCGGTCGGCGCCTCACCGGTGCGGCAGAATGCCACGCACACGACGACCGACTGGGAAGTCTATCCGCCCGCACTGACCGACATGCTCGTCTGGTTCCGCGACACCTATGGCGACATTCCTGTCTATATCACCGAGAATGGTGCCGCCTTCTACGATCCGCCAAAGGCCGGGCCCGACGGGATCGACGATCCGCTGCGCTGCGATTACCTCCGCACCCATATTTCGGCGATCGGCGACGCGATCAGAAAGGGGGTCGACGTGCGCGGCTATATGGCCTGGTCGCTGCTCGACAATCTCGAATGGTCGCTCGGCTTTTCGAAGCGGTTCGGGATCGTGCATGTCGATTATGAAACGCAGGTTCGTACGCCCAAACGCAGCGCGCGCTTTTACAGCAGCGTGATCGCTTCGAACGGAGGAAACCTCGGATGACCCGCAAAATCCTGGTGCTCGCGGCGGCACTGCTTGCCCTGCCCGCCGCGGCGAAAGACCGTGCCGACCATTATGAGGCGATGACCTATAACATCCGGCTCGACGTCGCATCGGACGGCGACAACGCCTGGCCGCACCGGCGGAGCGCCCTTACCGCCCTCGTCGCTTATTACGCCCCCGACCTCGTCGGCATGCAGGAGGTGCTGAAACATCAGAAGCAGGCGGTCGAGGCCGACCTACCGGCCTATCAATTCGTCGGCGTCGCGCGCGACGACGGCAAGGACAAGGGCGAATTTTCGCCGCTGGGGTTCCGTCGCGACCGCTTCGCGCTCGTCGGATCGGGGACCTTCTGGCTGTCGCCGACCCCCGACGCCCCAAACAAGGGATGGGACGCCGCGCTCCCCCGCATCGCGAGCTGGGCACGGCTGAAGGACAAGGCTTCGCTACGTATGCTGCTGGTTGTGAACACCCATTTCGATCATATCGGCACGACAGCGCGGATCGAAAGCGCGAAACAGATTCGCCGCTGGATCGGCGACAATCGCAAGGCCGGGGAGACGGTGGTGCTGATGGGCGACTTCAACAGTCCGGCGACGAGCCCTGCGCATGGCGCAATCGTCGACGATACGCCCGGCCAGATCGCGCTGCACGATACGCTGGCGATCAGCCGTACCCCGCATTTCGGCCCGCTCGGCACCTTCACCGGCTTCAAGATCGAACAGCTCGACCCTAGCCCGATCGACCATATCTTCGTCAATGAAGGCGTGACGGTGCTGCGCCACGCGACGCTGACCCAGCAAACCGGCGGGCGCCTGCCCTCCGACCATTATCCCGTGCTCGCCGACCTTTGCGTCGGCAAGGGCTGCTGAAAATGCGATGGGGGCTGGCAGCGCTGCTTGCGGTGCTGCTGGCCGCCTGTTCGGCTAATCCTGCTCCTGTGCCGCCGCCCGCCGCCCCGGTCGCAGCGCGAACCGCGACCGAACTGGCGACGGGATGGCAGTTCCGTTTCGACGATACCCTGACGCCCGAAGCCGCGGCGGCCCTGGCAGATACAGATTGGCAGACGGTGGCCCTGCCCCACACATGGAACCGGCTGGGCGAATATCGCATCGGCCGCACCGACGCGACCGACAACCGCCAAGGCAAGGGCTGGTACCGTCTGCGCCTCGACGGCGCGACGCTGCCCGTGAGCAAGCGTCATGTCATCGAATTCGACGCCGTCGGCAATCTCGCCGACCTATGGGTAAACGGCCGCCATGTCGGCAGCCACGCCGGCGCCTTTTCGCGCTTCCGCTTCGATGTCACCGATTTCCTCGACCCGGCGGGGCCAAACACCATTCTGCTCCGTGCCGACAATAGCGCGCCCGTTAGCGGCAGCACGACCCAGCATATCGTGCCGCTCGACGGCGATTTCTTCATCCACGGCGGCATTTATCGCCCCGCGCGCCTGCTTCATGTTGCGCCAAGCCACATCGCGCTCGACGACCATGGCGGACCCGGCGTCTATGCGACGCCGACGATCGTGGGCGGCGCGGGCAAGCTCGCCGTGCGCGTCAAGCTGACCGGCGCAATCGCCGGACAAAGCCTTGTCGCGGTCCTTCGCGACGGCGCGGGGCGGACGGTGGCCGAAGGCACGACGCCGCTCACGGCGCGGCAGGGCGAGGTCAGTTTAAGGCTCGATGTCGCCGCCCCGCGGCGTTGGAACGGGCGCGTCGATCCCTATCTCTATCGTCTCGAAACGCGGCTGGCGGACGGTAGCGGTACGATCGACAGCGTCACCGTCCCCGTCGGCTTTCGCGAATTCCGTGTCGATCCGAACACGGGCTTTTACCTCAACGGCAAGCAGCTTCCGCTCCACGGCGTATCCCGGCATCAGGATTATCTGGGCAAAGGATGGGCACTCGCGCCCGAGGATCATGCGCGCGACATGGCGCTGATCGCCGAAATGGGCGCAAACACCGTCCGCTTCGCCCATTACCAGCACGCGCCCGACTGGTTCGATCTTGCCGATCGCGCCGGCATGGTCGTCTGGGCCGAGGTGCCCTTCGTCAACCGGCCGTCGAACGATGGTTCGCCGGGATCGACCGAACTGGTCGCCAATGCAAAGGCGCAGATGGTCGAACTGATCCGCCAGAATTACAACCACCCCTCGATCGTCACCTGGGGCATCGGCAACGAGGTCGACCTCGACGTCGTCACCGGGCGCGCTCCGCCCGCCACCGACGCGCGCCCGCTGCTGCGCGAACTCAACACGCTGTCGCATGCCGAGGACCCGACACGCCCGACCGTGCTCGCCGACTGCTGCGAAGCGACGCACGAGGGCGCGGTTCCGGCCGGCGAGCGGCCGCGCCAGCCGGTGCTGACCGGCATTTCCGACCTGATGGGCTATAATCGCTATTATGGCTGGTATTACCGCGACGTCTCCGACCTCGGCCCGCATCTCGACCGCATGCACGCGCGCTATCCGGCGATCCCGATTTCGGTTAGCGAATATGGCGCCGGCGGCGCGCTCAGCCAGCATGTCGAGGACGGGGCGAAGCACAAGATCGCCCACGCCAGCCGGATGCATCCCGAGGAATTCCAGAACTGGTACCACGAACAAACCTGGCCGCAGCTTCGCGATCGGCCCTATCTATGGGCCAACTGGATCTGGAACATGTTCGATTTCTCGTCGAAGATCCGACAGGAGGGCGACGCCACCGACGTCAACGACAAGGGGCTCGTGACCTATGACCGCAAGGTCAAGAAGGACGCCTTCTTCTATTATAAGGCCGAGTGGTCCGACGCGCCCGTCGTCCATATCACCAGCCGCCGCTGGACTGTACGCACCGAGCCGCTGACGAAGATCAAGGTCTACAGCAACGCGCCCGCCGTCGCAGTGACCTTCAACGGCAAGCCGCTCGGCGACATCGCGTGCGTGGAAAGCATCTGCGAGGTCAGGGATATCCGCCTCACGCCGGGCGCGAACCGCGCCGTCGCCACGGCGCGCTTCGACGGCAAGGATGTGAGTGACGCGGTCGACTGGACGCTGATCCAGCCATAAACGGCTTGGCTATTCCTTCGCCGCGTCGAGCCAGCCGCCCTCGAAACCGATGCGCTTGAGCCCCCGCACAATATGCGGATTCTTGCGCATTACCTTCCACACGAAGCCGCTGCGGTGATTTTCCATCATCGCGAGGATCGGCCCCTGATCGATGCCGAGATAGTCGTTCGCGACCCAGCCGTGGACCGGATCGACCTTTCCGTCGGATGATAGCACGCCGGCAAAAGTGAAGCTGGGGTTGAACGCGTCCTTGAAGCCATAGCGGGTATAAAGCCGCTCACCATATTGCGTCCGCATCGCCATCAGCGCCGGGATCGCCACCTCGGGGGCAAAGGCGACCGAGCCGCCCGCCGCGGTCGGGACGACCGTGCCGTCGTCGACAACGCGGATCGCGCTGACCCCGCGCGCCGTATAGCCGTTAAACGCGCGCGGGGTGCCACTCACACTATATTTCCCTTCCGAATATCCGGGCCCGTCGGACGCGGTCCAGCCCCAGATGTCTGCGCTGTATCCCGCCCATTTGTTCGGGTTTTCGGCGCCATAGGCGCGCTGTGCCAGCGTCGCGCGACGGCTGTTTTCGAAGTAATCGATGCCCTTGCCGCGCATGAAATCGTCGCGGATGCCGCGGAAGTCGACCCAGACGTGACTATACTGGTGCCCGAACAGCGGCTCGAACTGCAGATGCTGCTGTCCGTAATAGCTGCCCCAGTCCTTTTCGAGGTCGGCCGCCCACCCCTTGTCCCACGCGTCCTTGCCGACGGGGTGCGTCGGCGAGCCCAGCGCGAGGATATAGACGAGCATCCCCTCGTTATAGCCGATCCAGTCGTGCGGTTCCCAACCGGCTTCGGGTTTCCAGCCCATCGTGATGCCGTGCGAATTCGGCTGGTTCGTCGCCTGCGTTCCGGTCGTATTGCGCTGCGCCCAGCGCCAGTCGACGCGCGTGTAGATTTTCTCGGCCAGGTCGCGGATCTCGGCTTCGACCGGATCGCGCCGGTCATAATAGCTTTGCGCAAACAGCACTCCGCCAAGCAGCAGGCTGGTGTCGACGGTCGAAAGCTCGACGTTCCGGAAGCGCGTTCCATCGTCATTTTTCAGGAAATGATAGAAAAAGCCCTTGTAACCGGCCGCGCCCGCAACGTCGGGGCCCTGCGGTGCCGTCCAATAAAAGCGCAGGCAATCGCGCGTGCGCTCTGCCGCCTCGGCGCGCATCACATAGCCGCGTTCGGCGCCGATGCCATAAGCGGTGAGCGCGAAGCCCGTCGCGGCGATCGACGAAAAGGGATTGCTCGGCCAGCGATCGGGCGCGAGACACCGCTTGGTATCGGTGGTGTCCCAGAAATAGCGGAAGGTGCGCTCGCTCAATTCTTCCGAGAAAGCCGCTTCGGTCATCGGCGGCAGCGTCGCGGCCGGGGTGGCGGCCGACGGCGCCGGGGTGGCGGCGCAAGCCGCCGTCAGCGCGAACAGGGGCAGGAGCGATGCCCCGATACGAAACGACATTCGATACTCCAAAAAAGTGAGGCGCCCGGCCTGCGGGAGGGGGTGCGGGCCGGGCGCCTGTCAGCCGGTCAGAATTGGAAACCGGCCGAAAGCTTGATCGTCCGCGGCGGCCCGTCAAGAGCCAGGTCGTTCTGGTTGCGCAATCCGGTGAGTGCGTCGAACCCGCCGAAGTTGCGATCGTTGAACAGGTTGATGATGTCGAGACGGAAACGCAGGCGCGCTTCGTCGTTGATGAAACCGATCGGCACATATTTGGTGATCGACAGGTCCATCTGACGATAACCCCAACGATCGCCATTCCCCTCGGTCTTCGTCGAAATTGCGTCACGCGACGGCGGCGTGCCGCCCGTTCCCACGGTATTGACGATCGCGCCGAGATATTTGGGCGAAGCGATCTGGAATTTGCCCGACAGCGTCAGCCCCCACGGAATATCGACCGTCCCGGCCATGACGAGGCGATGTTTGCGCACACCCGTCGCGGTGATGTAGCCATAATCGTCCATATTCGGGAAATCGAGGCTGAACACTTCACCGAATTGGCGGTTTTCCTTCGCATCGGTGTAGGTGTAGGTCGCATCAAGGCTCCACGGCGACGCCTGGGTGTAGCGCTTCGTCAGCTTGAGATAAGCCGTATGCGCCTTCGTCTTCAGCCCGTTGTCGCCGAGGATGATCGACCCGAAAGGCGCCGGGGGCGAGCCGAAAGGTGAATCGGGGCTGCCCGTCGGCGGGAAGAAACTGCCATCGGGCCGCCGGTTGCCGAGCAGGTAGACGAAACCGTCCTTGCTCGTGACATAGCTATACCCGACTTCGGCTTCGAGCAGGTTGAAGCGTCCGCGCACGCCAAGGCTGAACTGATCCGAATAAGGCGTCTTCAGGTCATTCTTGATGAAACGCAGCTCGCGCCCTGCCCCCGGCGGCAGGCCGGCGATCAGGTCTGCGCGCCCCTCGGGCGTCAGATAGACGGGATTCCACGCGATGCAGGTGGCGCTGGGGTCACAGACATTGGTTGCATCGCCCGGATTGTTGAAATTGAAGACGCGGTTGGCGAACAGCCCCTGGCGAAGCTCCTGCTGGATAAAGTCGAACTGGGTCCGGTCATAGGACCGGCCATATCCGCCAAAGATCGCGAAACGCCCCTCGTCATCGAGTTCGTAGGTAAAGCCGATACGCGGCTGCCATGCCCCCTTGAATGCCTTTCGCTCCGAACCGGTCGAGATATAGTCGTTGATGTCGTAATCGGCGTTCAGCAGGTTGGTATAGGCCGGGGTCACCGTGCCGTTGGGCGCCGTATACGCTGCCTGTCCGCTGACGAACGCCGCGATCGCCGGGTCGTGCTCATAGTTGAGGAACGCGGGCGTCCGCTCATAATCCCAGCGCAGACCGACATTGACCGTCAACCGGTCGGTGACCTCCCAGTCATCCTGCGCGTAAATGCCGAACTGGAAATTTTTCGACCGGATATTGGGGTCGCCGTCGGTCACCGGGGCGCTGAATTCCATCCGGTAAGGGATGGTGTCGTTGAAGGCGCCGCCCGCGGGATAGAGGGCATTGTAGATGAAGAGCGGATTGACGCCGCCCTGTTCGTTCGTGTTGAGCTTGACCCACTTCGCCTTCACGCCGACCTTGAACGTGTGGCCTTCCAGGCCCGTGTAGGTGAAGTCGTTCGAAACCTGCCAGCCCTTCTGGCCCTTGTCCTGGAAGTTGCGACCAGCGCCGATGCGCAGGATATCGCCGCGCTGCGTCGTCCCCGGAAGCGCCCCGGGCACGGTGGCATTGAACAGCGTCACATTGCCGAACACGGCCGGCCGCGGCCCCCAGGTCACATCCTCATAGGCGACCTTGAAATCATTGACCCACGTATCGGCCGTATGTTCCCAGCGGGCGAGACCACGCCACTCCGCAACCTTCGCAAGTGTGCGCGTATCGTAGGCGCCAATGCCATTGTTGATCTGGACGCCCGTTTCGTCGCGATACTTGCCCGACAATTCGAACAGGTCGCTCGACGTCGGGGTGAAATTGAGCTTCCCGAAGTAGAGATTCTCGTTGAACGTCTCGCTGGCCGTGCCGAAATTGGATTGATATTCGGTCGGGAAAAAGCTGACCGGCAGATTGAGGCCCGGCGTGATCGTGCGCGGTTCGGTGCGGCGCTTGCCTTCATAGGTCACGAAGAAGTGCAGCATATCCTTGATGATCGGCCCGCCCAGCGCGCCGCCGAACTGGATATCGCGGGTCTTGATCTTGGGAATATAGGTCGGGAAATTTTCCGAAGGGGTGCGGTCGCGCAGGCTCTGGTTGGTGAAGTCGATAAAGCCTTCGCCGTGGAATTCGTTGGTGCCCGACTTGGTCACCGCGGTGATCGCAACCGAACTGACCTGGTCATATTCCGCCTTATAGTTCGAACCGATGACGCGATATTCGCCGATCGCGAGCTGCGGGAACGGGTTACCCTGCGTCGAATCCTGGCCAGTAATGCCGTTCTTCAGCACATAATCCTTCTGGCCGACGCCATCGATGAAGATATTGACCGAATTGCTGCCCTGCGCGCCGCCCTGCAGGCGCGACTGGCCGCTGGCGTTGGTGATGAACTGCACACCCGGCGCAAGGTCGGCAAAGGCAAGGAAGTTGCGGTTATTCTGTGGGAGCTGGTCGATCAGGCGTTGCGAGATGGTGGTGCCGACTTCGCCACCTTCCATCGAACGGATGCGGCTGCCGGTGACGATGATCGCGTCGTCGCCACCCTCGGCGATGTCGGGCTGCGAGAAGTCGAAATCGAGCACCGCGCTTTGCGCGACGTTCAGGTTGAATTCGTCGGTTTGACGCTTGCCCTGCGGCGTCGTCAGTTCGAGACGGTAAGTGCCGACGGGCAAGGAAGCAAAGCTGTACCCACCCTTGGCGCCGACAGTCGAGGTACGCGTCAGGCCGGTGTTGACGTTGACCGCAGTCACTTCGGACACGCCGCCCTCGGCTTTCACCGTCCCACGGAGCGATGCACCGGCGACCTGCGCGTGAGCAGGGGTCGCGACGGCTGCCGCAAGCGCCGCTGCGGCGCTACTCCACGCAAGCGCGGCCGCGAGCCTGCGCGCAGACGACTGGCGCGCGGAAACGGTCTGAAAATTATGCGAAAACTTCACAGCATCCTCCCTTATTGCGAACCCCGACTTTTCCTCGCGCTCGTATCCTTCGCCGACCGGCCTTGCCTCCGGTGCAGCGACGAGTCGCGGGAAACCGCGTCGTTGTTTTTTTGATTTGTAACCGGTTTCACGATCACTGTATAGGGGGAAGCGACACAGACGGATGCAATCGGGGACCAGCCCGTTTCCGGCCGAAAATCGGCCAATCCGCGTGACAATGTATAAGCAGACCCGACCGGGAAGGACGAATCATGCCGCCGATGACGCGCAACCTCACACGCCTGACGCTGGCCACCCTGATGGTGGCTGGAACATTTGCCTCCACACCGTTGTTCGCAAAACCTGCCGCAAGCAGCAGTGAGGCGACGGCCGCCGATTCCGCGAGTTGGATGCGCCCTGATCCGAAGATGGATCGCTTCATCGCGGAATTGATGGCGAAGATGACGCTCGACGAGAAGGTCGGGCAGCTATCGCTGCTGACCAGCGACTGGGATTCGACCGGTCCGACGATCCGCCAAGGCTATCAGGACGACATCCGTAAGGGCCGCATCGGGTCGATCTTCAACGCCTTTACCGCCAAATATACGCGCGAGTTGCAGCGACTGGCGGTCGAGGAAACGCGGCTGAAGATTCCGCTGCTCTTCGGATACGACGTCATCCACGGCCACCGCACCATCTTCCCGATCTCGCTTGGCGAATCGGCGAGCTGGGACCTTAAAGCGATTGAAAAGGCTGCACGAATCTCGGCTACGGAAGCCTCGGCCGAAGGCATCCACTGGACCTTCGCGCCGATGGTCGACGTTGCGCGCGACCCGCGCTGGGGCCGCATGTCCGAGGGCGCGGGCGAGGATGTCTATCTCGGCAGCAAGATCGCCGTCGCGCGCGTGCGCGGATTCCAGGGCGACGATCTGAAACGCGTCGACACGATCCTCGCGACCGCCAAGCATTTCGCCGCCTATGGCGCCGCGCAGGCGGGCCGCGATTATCACACGGTCGATATTTCCGAACGCACGCTGCGCGACATCTATCTGCCGCCTTTCAAGGCCGCCGCCGATGCCGGTGCCGCGACCTTCATGACCTCGTTCAACGAATATGACGGCGTGCCCGCGTCGGGCAGCCATTATCTGCTGACCGACGTGCTGCGCGAGAAATGGGGGTTCAAGGGCTTTGTCGTAACCGATTACACGTCGATCAACGAAATGGTCCCGCACGGCTATTCGCGCGACCTGAAACAGGCCGGCGAACAGGCGATCAACGCCGGGGTGGACATGGATCTGCAGGGCGCGGTGTTCATGGACCACCTCGCCAAGTCGGTCGCCGAGGGCAAGGTCGACGTCAAACGCGTCGATGCGGCGGTGAAGGCGATCCTCGAAATGAAATATCGCCTCGGCCTGTTCGAGGATCCCTATCGCTATTCGGACGAGGCGCGCGAAAAGGCGACCATCTATCGCCCTGATTTCCTCGAGGCGGCGCGCGACGTGGCGCGCAAGTCGATCGTGCTCCTGAAGAACAAGGGCAACGCCCTGCCCCTTGCCGCGACCGCGAAATCGATCGCGGTGATCGGCCCGCTCGGCAACAGCAAGGAGGACATGATCGGCAGCTGGTCCGCCGCGGGTGACCGCAAGACCCGCCCCGTCACCCTGCTGGAGGGCATGCAGGCGCGCGCGCCCAAGGGGACGACGGTCGCCTATGCACAGGGCGCGGGCTATCAGTTCGCCGATGCTGGCAAGACCGATGGCTTTGCCGAAGCGATTGCGCTGGCGCAGAAATCGGACGTCATCGTCGCCGCGATGGGCGAGCATTGGAACATGACCGGCGAGGCGGCGAGCCGCACCTCGCTCGACCTGCCGGGCAACCAGCAGGCGTTGCTCGAAGAGCTCAAGAAGACCGGAAAGCCGATCATCCTCGTGCTGATGAGCGGGCGTCCGAACAGCATCGAGTGGGCGGACGCCAATGTCGATGCGATTCTCGAGGCCTGGTATCCGGGCACGATGGGCGGACATGCCATCGCCGATGTGCTCTATGGCGATTACAATCCGTCGGCCAAATTGCCCGTCACCTTCCCGCGCAATGTCGGGCAGGTTCCGATTTATTACGACATGAAGAACACCGGCCGGCCGATCAAGCCCGAGGATCCGAACGCGAAATATGTCTCGCGCTATCTCGATACGCCGAACACGCCGCTCTATCCGTTCGGTTACGGCCTCAGCTACACCAGCTTCGCCTACTCGCCGGTGACGCTCGACAAGGCGAAAATCCGTCCGGGCGAAAAGCTGATCGCGACGGTCACTGTGACCAATAGCGGCGCGCGCGACGGCGAAGAGGTTGTGCAGCTCTACGTCCGCGACCTCGTCGGGTCGGTGACGCGGCCGGTCAAGGAGCTCAAGGGCTTCGAGAAGATCAGCCTCAAGAAGGGAGAGAAACGGACGGTGCGCTTCACGCTCACCGACGCCGACCTGGCCTTCACGCGGCAGGACATGAGCTGGGGTAGCGAACCCGGCGAGTTCAAGCTGTGGGTCGGCCCGTCGTCGGCGGAAGGATCCGAGGCCGCTTTCGAACTGACCGAATAGCGCCGGCCTTGCCGAGGGTGGCGGGGCGGGTTACCCGCGTCCGAGTGAGTCCCGACACGCCACCCCCGCCCTCCGCGCTCGCACCGTTCCGCTATCCGGCGTTTCGGGCGATCTGGATCGCGAACCTCGCGTCGAACATGGGGTCGATGATCCAGTCGGTCGCCGCCGCGTGGCTGATGACCGAACTCACCCAGTCGCACCTGCTGATCGCGCTGGTGCAGGCGGGCGCGACGATCCCGATCATGCTGCTCGGCATCTTCGCCGGCGCAATCGCCGACAATTTCGACCGGCGGCGCGTGATGCTGGCGGCGCAGACCGGAATGCTGATCGTCTCCGCGTTGCTGACCCTCTCGACCTATCTCGATGCGATCAGCCCGCTGACCTTGCTCTTCTTCACGCTCGCGGTCGGGTGCGGGACGGCGCTCAACGGGCCGGCGTGGCAAGCATCGGTGCGGCTGCAGGTTGGACCAAAGGATTTGCCGCAGGCGATCGCGCTCAACACCATCGCCTTCAACCTTGCCCGTAGTGCCGGTCCGGCGCTCGGCGGCATGCTGGTCGCCATTGTCGGCACCGCCGCGGCCTTCGGCCTCAATGCACTAAGCTATCTGGCGCTGATCGTCGTGCTGCTGCGCTGGCACCCCGAGACCGTGCCTCCACGGCGCACGCCGATGCTGACCGCGATCGCCGCCGGCATCCGTTTCTGCGCCCATTCGGACCCGGTACGCCGCGTATTGATCCGTGGCTTTGCTTTCGGCTTCGGTGCGGCGGGGTTCCAGGCGCTCCTGCCGTCGCTCGTCCGCGACCGGCTGCACGGAACCGAGATCATCTATGGCCTGTGCCTTGCCGCCTTTGGCGCGGGGTCGATCGTCGGCGCGCTGTGGGTAGGCGCGGCGCGGCGCCGCTGGGGCAGCGACCGTGTGGTATCCGCCGCCTCGCTCGTCTTCGCCGCTGCGATGCTGCCGGTCGCGCTGACCGCCAGCCTGCCGTGGATCATCGTCGCGGCGTTCGTCGCGGGCGGCGCGTGGGTGTCGACGCTGACGACGCTCAACGTCGCGATGCAACTGCGGTCGCCCGAGGAAATCCTCGGCCGCTGCCTGTCGATCTATCAGGCGGTGACCTTCGGCGCGATGGCGCTTGGCGCCTACACGCTCGGACTGATCGCCGATCTGGCGTCGCTGCCCGCCGCGATCCTCTTCTCGGCCGGCTGGTTGGTCCTGTCGGCTTTGGTGTTGCACTTCGTCGCGCCGATGCCGCGGCGCGACGAAGGCAGGTTGTTACCTTAGTTGCGGGCGACCGTAGCGCGCATAGAGCGTGGGCAGCACGAACAGGGTGAGCAGCGTCGCCGAAATCAGCCCGCCGATGACGACCGTGGCGAGCGGTTTTTGCACCTCGGCCCCCGCCCCCGTCGCGAGCGCCATGGGCACGAAGCCGAGCGAGGCGACGAGCGCGGTCATCACGACCGGCCGCAGCCTTGCGAGTGCCCCCGCCCTTGCCGCGTCGGCGGGCGCCTTGCCCCCGGCGACCAACTGCTGGATCGACGTCACCATCACCAGCCCGTTGAGCACCGCGATGCCCGAGAGCGCGATGAAGCCCACCGCCGCCGAGATCGAGAAGGGCATGCCGCGCAAAGCCAGCGCGAGCGTGCCGCCAACGAGCGCGAGTGGCACGCCGGTAAAGACGATCGCTGCGTCGCGGACGCTACGCAAGGCGCCATAGAGGAGGAACAGGACCAGCGCGAAGCAGGCCGGGACGACGAGCGCGAGCCGGTCGCGCGCCGCCGCGAGATTTTCGAACTGCCCGCCCCATTCGACATATTGGCCCGCGGGCAGGCGCACCTCTTCGCGGATTGCGCTTTGCGCGTCCTCGACCACACTCGCGACGTCGCGACCGCGAACATTCGCCTGCACGACGATCCGCCTTTTGCCATTTTCGCGGCTAATCTGGTTCGGGCCGTCGACCACCACGAGTTCTGCGACGCTTTCGAGCGGGACGAAGCTCCCGCCCGGGGTCGGCACCGGCACCTGTCCCAGCGCCGCGAAGTCGGCGCGAGCGGCGTCCGAGAGCCTGATGGTGACGGCAAAACGCCGGTCGCCCTCGAAGATCACCCCGGCGTCGCGCCCACCGACCGCTGCCGCGACAGTTTCCTGTAGCACCGCAGCCGTGATACCGAGCCCGGCCATCGCGTCGCGGTTCGGCCGAATATCGAGCATCGGCAGGCCTTCGGTCTGCTCGACGCGGACGTCAGTCGCGCCTTCGGTCTTGCGCAAGACCGCAGCGATGCGGTTAGCGGTCGCGGCCATCGCATCGCTGTCGTCGCCGAAGATCTTGACCGCGACGTCGCCGCGCACCCCGGCGATCAGTTCGTTGAAACGCATCTGGATCGGCTGGCTGATCTCGAAGGCGTTGCCGGGCAGGCCGGCGAGCGTCTTTTCGACCTTTGCCGTCAATGCGGCTTTGGATAGTCGCGGGTCGGGCCAGTCCTTGCGCGGTTTCATGATGATGAAGGTGTCGGAAATGTTCGGCGGCATCGGGTCCGATGCGAGTTCCGCCGTGCCCGTTTTCGAAAAGACGAACCTCACCTCGGGTAGCGCGGCGAGAGCGCGTTCGGCGCGGAGCTGCATCGCCTGGCTCTGATCGACCGAGGTACCGGGAACGCGCAGCAATTGAGCGGTAAGATCGCCCTCATCGAGTTGCGGCAGGAACTCCTGTCCCAGCGTGACATAAGCGCCCGCGCCGAGCAGCAACGCAACAAGCGCCGCCAGCATCGTCTTGCGTGGCGTTCCCATCGCGCGATCGAGCCCGGGTTCGTAGCGTGCGCCGAGCCAGCGCATGATCCGCCCTTCCTTTTCCTCGACCGGCTTTGACAGCCAAATGGCGAGCATCGCGGGCACGAAGGTGAGCGACAGGACGAATGCCGCCACCAGCGCGACGATCACCGTCAACGCCATCGGGGTGAAGGTCTTTCCTTCGACCCCCGTGAGCGTCAGCAGCGGGACATAGACGAGGATGATGATCGCTTGACCATAGACCGATGGCCGGATCATCTCGCGCGCCGCCGCCGCGACGACGCCAAGACGCTCGTCGCGATCGAGCGTACGCCCGAGCTGGTGTTGCCGTTCGCCGATGCGTCGCAGGGTATTTTCGACGACGATGACCGCGCCGTCGACGATCAGCCCGAAATCGAGCGCGCCGAGACTCATCAGGTTTGCCGACACGCCGCCCTTGAGCATGCCGAAGCTGGTCAGCAGCATCGTGATCGGGATGACGAGCGCCGCGATCAGCGCCGCGCGAAAATTGCCGAGCAGCAGGAAGAGGATGACGATGACGAGCAGCGCGCCCTCGGTCAGGTTCTTCGCCACGGTGCGGATCGTCGCATCGACGAGCCCCGTGCGGTCGAGCACCGGCTGAATGACGATGTCGGTCGGCAGCGAGGCATTGATCTCCTCAAGCCGGCCGGCGACGCGTCCCGCAACATTGCGGCTGTTCTCGCCGATCCGCATGATCGCGGTGCCGACGACGACCTCGCGGCCATTTTCGGACGCCGATCCCATGCGGATCGCCTGTCCCGTGCGCACGCTGGCGACCTGATCGAGGCGAATCGGCACTCCGCCGCGCGTCGCGATCACCGTCTGCGCGAGTTGCTCCGCGCCGCCGATGCGCGCGTCGGAGCGCACCGCCAGCCCCTCGCCATTGCGGTCGACGACGCCCGCACCGATAGCTTGATTGTTCGCTTCCAGAGCCTCCGCGAGATCGCTCAAGCTTAGTCCAAGTGCAGCCAAGCGCTGCATGTCGGGCACGACCTGATATTGCTTTACATAGCCGCCGATGGTGTCGACACCCGCAAGACCCGGGATCGGTTTGAGCAACGGCGTGACAATCCAGTCCTGCGTCGTCCGCAAATAGGTCGCCTTTTCGGCATCGGTCGTCAGCCGGTCGCCCTCGGGCGTGATATAGCTACCGTCAGGCTGCATTCCCGGTTCGCCGGGCTTGTGCCGGTCATCCTTCCGGTGCTCCATATGAACGGCCCACATGAAGACCTCGCCCAGTCCCGTCGCGATCGGCCCCATTTCGGCGTCGACGCCCTCGGGAAGAGCGCGTTCGGCATCGCGCAGCCGCTCAGCGACCTGTGCGCGCGCGAAATAGATGTCGGTGGTGTCGGTGAAGACCGCAGTCACCTGGGCAAAACCGTTGCGGCTGAGCGAGCGCGTGCTTTCGAGTCCAGGGATGCCAGCGAGCGCGGTTTCGATCGGAAAGGCGACCTGCCGTTCGACCTGTTCGGGCGACAGCGCAGGTGCGCGGGCGCTGATCTGGACCTGATTGTTGGTGATGTCGGGAACGGCGTCGATCGGCAGGCGCGCCAAGGCCCAGGCGCCGATCACGGTGGCGATGGCGGTGACGAGCAGCACGAGCCAGCGCCGCGCGACCGCGAAATTGACGATAGAGGCGATCATGGTCAGTGCCCCCCATGCTCGGCTTCGCCTTTGGCGAGTTCGGCCTTCAGGGTGAAGCTGCCCTCGCCGGCGAGTTCTTCGCGGCCCGACAGGCCAGTGACGGTCGCCATGCCGCCGACGCGCGACGTGACCGTCACGGACATGGCGCGAAAGCCGTTTTTCGTGCGGACGAAGACGCTTGTCCGACCTTCGACCGTCTGGATCGCGCTGGCGGGGACACTCATCGCCTCGCCAGAGGCACCGATCTGCAGGATCGCCGTGACGGGCTCGCCCGGACGCCAGATTCCGCCGTCGTTTTCGAACAGGGCAACCGCGGGGACGAGGCGCGTCGCGGAATCGAGCACGGGCGACACGAACCGGACGCGCGCGGTGGCGCTGCGCGCGTGCGCGCGCACCTCCACCGGCGTGCCAACACGGACGCGCGACGCATCGGCCGGGGTCAGCGACAGATTGATCGCCACGCGGCCGAGATTGGCGACGCGGAACAGTTCGGCATCGGGGGCGACGGTCTGGCCGAGCACGACGCTACGCGCGGTTACCTGCCCGCCGATCGGCGCGACGAAGCCGATGCGGTTGAGCGAACCGCCGCCGACGCCCGCTGCAGACAGCTGCTGTCCAGCAAGGCGCAATGCGATGTTCGCCTCGGTCATCGCGGTGCGCGCGGCAATCAGGTCGCGTTCGGGCGAGACCTTGAGCCCGAACAGCCGTTCCTCGCGCGCCAAGTTCGATCGCGCGAGGTTCGCACGCGCCTGCGCGGCTTCGACCTCGGCGCGCAGCCCGGCGGCATCGCGGCTTTCGATGACCGCGACAACCTCACCGCGGCGGACGGCCTCGCCCAGATTGCGATTGAGCGCGACGATGCGCCCGCCGATTGCGGCTGAGACGACCTGCGTTGCCTGCGGATCGCTCTCGATCGTTGCGGGAAGACTGAGCGTGCCTACGCCTGCTGTCGGGCGGACGAGGGCTATTCCCGCCGCCTCGATTTGCTGCGCAGTCAGCTGGATGACGCCCTCTGCCTCCTGCGCCTTGGCCTTTTCCGCCGGTGCCGCCGGCTGCTCGCCGCAACCGGCCAGAGCAAACGACAGCGCGAGCGGCAGCGCCGCACGACATTTGAACATGGTCTTCATTTGATTTCTCCCTCGGCGGGTAGCCGGGCCGTCAGACGTTCGAGGCGCGCCGCGGCTTCGTGCCAAGCAGCGCGCGCGTCGATTCCGGCGCGGCGGGTGTCGAGCAGGGTCCGTTCGGCATCGAGCAGGATGAGCTGGTCGAACTTGCCCTCCGCATATCCGATCCGCGCGATCCGGGCGGCCTCGGTCGCTGCCGCCACTGCCGGTTCGGCGGCGCGTACCGCCGTGGCGGCGCGGTCGCGGTCCGCCGCGGCTGCCGCAATCGCGCGTTCGGCCTCAAACAGCGCGATACGCTGCTGCGCCTCGGCGCGGTCACGCTGGCGCGCGGCCTGTGTCACCGCCGCCTTGCCGCCGTTGAACAGCGGCAGCGGCACCGAAACGCCGAACACCATCGCCTGATCGTTGCTCGCCTCGAGCCGCCGCGTTCCGGCGGTGAGCGTCAGGTCGGGCGCCCGCTGGCTGCGTGCCATCCGTAGCTCGGCCTCGGCCGACAATGCGTCGGCAGCTGCGGCGACGAACGCCAGCGTCCCGCGGGCGTCGACCGGAGCTGCCGGTCCCTGCCCCCGCATCCCGATGCTGTCGAACCAGCCCTGATCGAGCGCCGATCCGGCGCCGTCGCCGACATATTGCGCCAACGCGGCGCGCGTCGCCATCGCCGTCCGCCGCGTGGTCTCGGCTTCGGTCGTCGCGCGGACCTGTTCCAGCACCGCGCGCTGCTCATCGATCGGCGAATTGGCGCCGACCATGACGCGGTCGCGCGCGATGCGCAGATTCTCGGTCGTGACCGCGACCTGCGCTTCGGCGATTTGGGCGCGACGTCCGGATGCAATCGCTGCCACATAGGCTTCGGTCACAGCCACCCGGCGGTCGGCCTCTGCTATGGCAAGGTCGATCGACGCGCGCCGCACCTTTGCATCGGCAACCGCGACGCGCGCCGATCTTTTCCCGCCGAGTTCGACCGGCATCGCAAAAGCGATAGTGGTGTCGGATTCGTCGAACCCGCGGTACGGCCCGGTACCGAGCGCATTCTCGGTATCGACGCTGACCGACGGGTTGGGGCGGAGCCCGGCGACGGTTCGCCCGGCCTCCGCAGCCCAGACGCCCGCCTGCGCCGCCTGAGTGAGCGGTGTCGCAACGCCGGCATCGGCAAGCGCTTCGTCGAGGGTCAATATATCGCCGCCCGCCGACGCGGGCGAGCTTTGCGCCTGCGCCGGCAAGACGCAGAGCGGCGCGGCCAACATGGCCGCCCATAATGATTTCATGGTGAATTATCCTGAACAAGCCAAAGTCAGCCGCCGGGTGACCGGCAGCGCGGGCTGTTCAGGCGATCGGCGGGCGCAGGTTGGTGTCGGGGATCAGTTGCGGCACGAAATCGGCACCGGCGGCGAAATTCAGGCCATGAAGCGGCAGGTGGGTCGGTGCATCGTGCCCGCCGACAGCGCCCACCTGATGGTGACCATGGCAGCCGCCATGATTGTGCAGCCCCATCTTGTCGGGATCGTTCGCGGGTTCGCCCTGCGTATCGCCGCTATCTTCGGCGCAGATTTCTGCGGTAGCCCACTCGGGCGCTTCGGCTGCATGCGCGACGCTCCCGAACGCGATCGAGAGCGATACCAGCAAGCCGGTCAGGAGGCGCATCAGCGTCTGCATGTCGCGCCTATAGGCGCCGGCGGGCGCAATGTCACGCCGTGTCCCCCGCCGTCTCGATCGTAAAGCGGCTGTTGGACAGTTGCAGTTCGTCGCCGCAATGGCTGCAGGCGGCGACCATGTTGAGGTCATGACCGCACGGGCGATGGGTGAGCAGCAGCGGCGGCCCCCGTTCGTCCGAAAACCATTTGTCGCCCCATTGCAGGAGCGCGAGAAGCACGGGGTAAAGGTCGCGGCCCTTTGCGGTCAGACGATATTCGACGCGATCCGCATGCGCCGAATAGGGCACCGTCTTCAAAATCCCCTGCCGGACCAGGCGTTCGAGGCGCCCGGTCAGGATGTTCGTCGCCATCAGCGTATCGCGCTGGATATCGTCGAAACGGTTGATGCTCGTGAACATCGCGCGGACGACGAGCGTCGCCCAGCGGTCGCCGAACAGTTCGATCATCGTGTCGACAAGCGGGCGTCCTCCCGGCCGCCGCGCGCCGATCTCGCCATTGAAGCGACGGCGTTCATAGTGCGGGACGACCTGCGCAAGCCCCGGCCCCTCGCGCCAGTCGACGTCGCGCGGATCGATCTCGGCGCGGCAATGCGCGCACACGGGCACCGGCTCGGTCGCATGGCCGCACGTCGCGTGGTGGAGCCGGACTTGGAAATCACGGCTGTCGGCCTCCCACTTATGCTGCCAGCGCAGCATCATCAGGGCGTTCGGGAACTGGTCGCGGCCCTTTTGGGTCAGCACATAGTGAAAGCCGCGGCCGGCCTTTTTAGGGACCTTGGCGAGGCAATCCTCTTCGACCAGCTTCTTCAGGCGGCCATTGACCACCGATCGCGCGAGGCCGGTGCGCGCGACGAACTCGTCGAAGCTGTGCGTGCCGAGGAACGCCTGCTCCATCAGCAGCAGAACCGGGACGTCGCCGACGACATCGAGCGCGCGCCAGATCGAACAGGCCCTGATCGTGCGGTCGTGTTTCAAATCAGCCGTCCTCACCTATCCCCGCCCCCTAAACGAAGCCCGGATCACCGGCAAGGCTGGCACCCGCGACAGGAAGGGCGGCCGGAACCGCCCTTCCCGCTGCATCAAAAGCGCCCGGTCAGCTGCACCGCGATCGTGCGCGGCCGGTCGACGATGCCGTTATAGGCATTGCCAGCGTTGCGCGTAATCGTCGTCGCGAGCGGCATCGAACTCGCGGTCTGCAGGATGCGCTGGTTGGTGAGGTTGCGGCCGATCAGCGCCACTTCCCAGCGATCGTCAACCTGCGCGAGCGCGAGCCGCGCGCCGAGCTTCACATAACCGTCCTGATGCGTGCGCGGGTCGAGGTTCGCCGCAGCGATGTAGGAGGAGGAGAAGTCGGCATTGACGTTGAACGCGACCTTCATGTTGCTCGTCACCGGCGTCGTATAGTCGACGTTCAAATTGCCCGACCATTTGGGGCTGAGCGCGTTGCGCTTGCCCGAATAGTCGCAGAAGCCGTTCGCACCCGGCACCTGCAGATAATAGCATTGGCCGTCGGTGAAATTGGTGAATTTGAAGTCGAGATAGGCGACCGCGCCGCTGACCGTCAGCCCGTCGGCGAGCGCCGCGCGGAAGTCGGCCTCGACGCCCTGCGTGCGCGCTTCGGCGGCGTTGCGGACGTTGAAGTTCAGCGTGCCGTCGAAGATATTGACCTGCAGATCCTTATAGTCCGTCCGATAGACCGACAGGTTGAACGCGACATTACGCCCCTTGTATTTCAGCCCCGCCTCGAAATTGTCGGCGCTTTCATCCTCGAACTCGAACGCGCCGGGCTTCGCGACGGTGGTCGACGTGGGCAACGAGTTCGAACGGATATCGAAGCCGCCCGCCTTCGTGCCCTTCGCATAGGAGGCGTAGAGCATCAGATCGTCGGTCGCGTCGAACTGGACATTGACCATCGGGTTGAAGCTGTCCTCGCTGATCTTGCCCGAGATGCTGTGCGCCTCGATGTTGAGCGCGCGAAACACCGCCGCGACGACGGCAGCCGGCGCGGTGCTGAGCGGGCCCTGCACTACGGCGAGCGTGCGGCTGCCGCTCTTTTTTTCATGATTGAAGCGCGCGCCCGCAGTGATGCGGAGCTGGTCGGTGACTGACAATTCGCCCTGCGCAAAACCCGAAATCAAATCCGACTTCTGCGCATAGTCGCGGTCGTTACGCGTGTCGCCGAGCGCGTTGAAAGGCGCGCCGAGCGCGAGGAAGGTCGGGTTGAACAGGGTGAAGTCCTGCACGTCGAGCTTCGCATGCTGGTAATAGACGCCCGCGATATAGTTGAACGTCTCGCCGCCGGGCGAGGTCAGCCGGAGCTCCTGGCTGAACTGGCGATAATCCTCGCGCAGGTTCGTGCCGTCGAGGAAGCTGATCCCTGAAAAGTCGACGTCGACAATCTCGCGCGTCTTGTAGTCGAGCAGCGACGAAACCGAGGTCAGCGTATGCTCGCCGACTTCGAGGTCTGCATTAAGCGTCGCGCCGAACACCTTGTTCTTGCTCTCATAACCATTGTCCTCGCGGACATAATCGGGGTCGGTGCTGACGAAGAACGGCCCCTGGAACACCGTGTTGTAATTGCCGACCGCACCGAACACGTCGCGCGGCTGTCCCTTCATTTCGAAGTCGGCATATTCGAGCTTAAGTTCGGCGGCGAACGGCCCGCCGCGATCGAGTTCGAGCTTGCCGCGGAAATAATATTCGTCGACGTTCGGTTCGTCGCGGTCGAGCTTCTGGTTATAGAAATAGCCGTCCATCGAGCGGTGATAGCCGACGACGCGCGCCTCGACGCCTTCGCTGAGCGGCCCCGAGAGGACGCCGGTGAGCTGGAATTCCTTGTGGTTGAATTCATAGAGGCCGCTGACCGAACCCTCGAATTCGTCGGTCGGGCTGCGCGTCGTGATGTTCACCGCGCCCGCGATCGCATTTTTCCCGAACAGGGTCGGCTGCGGCCCGCGCAGCACCTCGACGCGCTCCATGTCGACGAGCGGCAGGCGCGAAAGCTGGTCGCGGCCGTAATAGACGCCGTCAACGAACATCGCGACCGACTGTTCAAAGCCCTTGTTATCGCCCGACGCGATGCCGCGGATCGCGATACGGTTGGCAATCGCGGTCTGGGTGATCTTGAGGTTCGGGACCGACGACGAAATCTGTTCGAGGTTGGTCTGGCCGTAGCTTTCGACCTGCTTGCCGCTGACCGCCGAGATCGAGATCGGCACGTCGGAGAGCCCCTCGGCGCGCTTTTGCGCGGTGACGATGATTTCTTCGAGGCCGCCCTGATCTTCGGCGGGCGCCGCATCCTGCGCCAATGCGGCGGCGGGGCTGGCAAGCGCCGATGCAGCGAGCAGCGCGATGAAATGCTTTTTCATGAAACTCTCTCCCTCCCACCATCGTCAGGTTTGCCCCGCGATGCTTTTTCTGGCCTTGCGACTCTTATCGTCTTTAAGTATCGTTATGCAAGTCAGATAATTCGGGAGAGCAGAACGGTGCCGAAAAACGGCCTTCCACCAGCATTGACGCGCAATTTGCGCCTGCCGGCGATCGCCGCGCCGATGTTCCTCGTCTCGGGTCCTGAAATGGTAATCGCGGCCTCGCGCTCGGGTTTGATCGGCAGCTTCCCTGCGCCGAATGCACGCACATCGGCGGACCTTGAGGATTGGGTGAGCCGGATCGATGCCGCGCTCTCGAACGATCCCGATGCTGCGCCCTGGGCGGTCAACCTCGTCGTCCATCCCTCGAACAGCCGTCTCGCCGAAGACCTCGCCTGCGTCGTGCGCCACAAGGTGCCGCTGGTGATCACCGCGCTCGGCAGCCCGGCGCGGGTGGCCGCGGAAATCCACAGCTATGGCGGGCTCGTGTTCGCCGACGTCAATTCGGTGGGCTTTGCGCGCAAGGCCGCGGCCGCCGGGGTCGATGGACTGGTGCTCGTCGCCGCGGGCGCCGGCGGGCACACCGGCGCGACCGCAGGCTTCGCCTTCGTCGAGGAGGTCCGGCAGTTCTGGGACGGGCCGCTCGTCCTCGGCGGCGCGATATCGACCGGCCATGCGGTGCGTGCGGCGGAGATTTTGGGCGCGGACCTCGCCTATCTTGGCACGTCGCTGATCGCCTGCGCCGAGAGCATGGCGGTACAGCCCTATAAGGATATGGTCGTCGCGGCGGGCGCGGAGGACATCATACCTTCAAAGGGCATCACCGGTGTGACCGCCAACTGGTTGAAATCGAGCCTGATCGCCGCGGGCTATGACCCCGCGAACATGCCCGAAGACAAGCGCCCGAACTTCTCCGACGCGCAGGACGACGCCAAGGCGTGGAAGAATGTCTGGTCCGCCGGGCAAGGTGTCGGCGCCGTGCGCGGCATCGAACCCGTCGCGGCGATCGTCGACCGCCTTGTTTCCGAATATGATGCCGCCGCCGCGAGGCCGCGCTTTGCTGCCGCCGAAGGAGTCCCCGCATGACCGCCGAACTCGTCGAGACGATCCGCACCACGATCCAGCCGAACGACCACCCCTATATGAAGGACGCGTGGCGCCCGACTTACAATGAGTGGAACGCGATCTTCGCCAATGGCGATGCCGAGGTGATCGGCAACATCCCGACCGACATCGACGGCGTCTATGTCCGCACCGGCGAGAACCAGATTCACGAACCGATCGGCCGCTATCACCCCTTCGACGGCGACGGCTTCATCCACGCGATTTCGTTCAAGGACGGCCGCGCGAGCTATCGCAGCCGTTTCGTGCGCACCAAGGGGTTCGAGGCCGAGAAGGAAGCCGGTCGCTCGCTGTGGGCGGGCCTTATGGAGCCCCCTCATAAATCCACCCGGCATGGCTGGGGAGCGCAGGAGTGGCTGAAGGATTCGAGCTCGACCGATGTCGCGATCCACGCAGGCAAGATCATCTCGACCTTCTATCAGTGCGGCGAAGCCTACCGGCTCGACCCCTTCACGCTCGAACAATATGGCACCGAAAGCTGGGTGCCACTCGACGGCATTTCGGCGCATTGCAAGGTCGACCTCGCGACCGGAGAATTGATGTTTTTCAATTACTCGAAGCACGCGCCTTACATGCATTATGGCGTTGTCGGGGCGGACAATAAGCTTAAGCATTATATCCCCGTCCCGCTTGCTGGGCCGCGCCTGCCGCACGACATGGCGTTCACGAAGAATTACACGATCCTCAACGACATGCCGCTGTACTGGAGCGAGGAACTGCTCGAACGGAACCTGCATGTGGTGCAGTTCCATCCCGACGAAAAGACGCGTTTTGCGATCATCCCGCGCCACGGCCAGCCCGAGGATATCCGCTGGTTCGAAGCCGAGCCGACCTACACGCTCCACTGGCTCAACGCGTGGGAGGAAGGCGACGAGATCATCCTCGACGGCTATTATCAGGAAGAGCCGATGCCGAAGTCCTATCCGAACGCCCCTGAGGGCTTGGAGCGGATGATGGCCTATCTCGATCAGGGCCTCCTGAAGCCGCGCCTCCACCGCTGGCGCTTCAATTTGAAGACCGGTGAGACCACCGAGCAGCGCCTCGACGACCGCGATCTCGAATTCGGCATGTTCAACCACCGCTATGCGGGGAAGCCCTACCGCTACGCCTATAGCGCGATCCCGGAGCCCGGCTGGTTCCTGTTCCGCGGGCTCGTGAAGCACGACCTGAACGCCGGAACGAGTGAGGAATATGAATTCGGCCCCGGCCGCTTCGGCAGCGAGGCGCCCTTCGCGCCGCGCATAAACGCGAAGGACGAGGACGACGGCTATCTCGTCTCCTTCATCGCCGACCTCGAAACCGATCGCTCCGAATGCGTGTTGATCGACGCGAAAAATGTCGCGGCGGGGCCGGTGTGCCGGATCATCCTGCCCGAACGCATCTGTTCGGGCACGCACACCGTCTGGGCAAGCGGCGACGACATCGGCATGGGTCCGAACAGCGTGCTGGCCGCCTGAGATGATCGTCGCGGGAGAGGATAAAAGGCGGCGGCATCGCGACAACGGCTGGTGGGGCGACAAGAGTTTCGCCGACCTGTTCTTCGCCAATGCGGTGGCGCATCCCGAGCGGCTCGCGCTGGTCGATGCGCCGAACCGCGGCGACTTCGCTTTCGGCGAACCGCAGCGGCTGACCTACGCCGAGCTTGAGGCGGAGGTCGACCGGATCGCGGGCGCGCTGATCGTCGCGGGGATCGGCAAGGACGATGTACTGCTCGTCCAGCTTCCGAATATCAGCGAGTTCGTTGCGCTCTATTTTGCGGCGGCGCAGATCGGCGCGATCGTCAGCCCGGCGGCGGTGCAATATCGCAGCCATGAGCTCAAAGGGATGATCGGCGTCGTCGAGCCCAAGGCGTTCGTCTGCGCGACGCAGGTCAAGGGCTGCGACCATGTCGGCGTTGCGCAGCCGCTTCTGGACGGCATCCGGCTGATGACCTTCGGCCCGAATCCGCCCGAGGGCGCGCTCGACCTGTCGACCGTCCGCGGCGACGAGCGGGCCCTCGCCGCGCATGTCGCGGCGAACCCGGTCGACGCCGACGATATCTTCACCATCTGCTGGACCTCGGGCACCACCGGCGTTCCCAAGGGCGTACCGCGCAGCCACAACCACTGGATCGCGGTCGCGGGCGCGGGGTATGAGGCGATGAAGGTCGGGCCGGGCGATATCCTGCTCAACCCCTTCCCGCTCATCAACATGGCGAGCATCGGCGGCATCACCATGTGCTGGCTGACCAGCGCGGGCACCATGGTGCTGCACCATCCGTTCGATCCCGGCATCTATCTCAAGCAGATCGCGACCGAGCGGCCGAGCCTGACGATCGCACCGCCCGCCGTGCTCAACATGCTGCTGCAGAATGAGGCGCTGCTCGCGTCGGTCGACCTCTCCAGCCTGCGCGTCATCGCCTCGGGATCGGCGCCGCTCGCCCCCGCGATGGTGCGCGGTTTCCAGGAGAAGCTGGGCATCATCATCGTCAACGTCTTCGGATCGAACGAGGGGATGAGCTTCATCACCGGCGAGGGCGACATGCCCGATCCCGACAAGCGCGCGAGCCTGTTCCCGCGCCGCGGCACCTATCAGCGCCCCTATGGCGAGGGCCGCGCGCCCAATATCGAAAGCCGGCTCGTGCCGCCGGGCGGCGGCGATGCGATCGAGGCCGACGGCGTCTCGGGCGAATTGCAAATCCGGGGACCGACGCTGTTCGAGGGCTATCATAACGCCCCCGACCGCACAGCCGAAGCCTTTACCGACGACGGCTGGTTCCGCACCGGCGACCTGTTCGAGATCGCCGAGGGGGGCGACTTCTACCGCTTTGTCGGACGCTGCAAGGATCTGATCATCCGAGGCGGCGTGAACATCTCGCCCGAGGAGATCGACCAGTTGCTCGGCGGCCACCCGCTGCTCGCCGAGGCGTGTGTCTTTTCGCTCCCCGATCCGACGATGGGCGAGCGCATCGGCCTCGCCTATGTCCCGCGCGGCGCCGACGACGTCGGGATCGGCGAAGTCGCCGACTATCTGCGCGGCCACGACCTCGCCGTCTTCAAACTGCCCGAACGCCTGTTCCGCTTCGACGCCTTGCCGCGCAACGTCACCAACAAGGTGATGCGCAGCGAAGTACGCGAAATGGCACTCGCAACCCTCGAAAAGGAAGCCTGACATGGCAAAGGACGTCTTCATCCTCGGCGGCGCGCAGACCGACTTTTCGCGCAACCTCGAACGCGAGGGCGGCGGGCTGTTCGAACTGTTCCGCGACGTCGCCGAAGCGGCGTTCGTTGCGACCGGCATCGAACCCAAGGAGGTCGAAACCGCGCATGTCGGCAATTTCGTCGGCGAACTCTTCGCGGGACAAGGCCAGCTCGGCGGTTTCTTCGGTCACGTCCACCCCGACCTCGCGGGCATCCCCGCGTCGCGGCACGAGGCCGCCTGCGCCTCGGGCAGCATCGCGATCCTCGCCGCCGCGGCCGAGATCGAAGCCGAACGCTACGGCCTTGCTCTGGTGCTCGGCATCGAACTGATGCGCAATGTCCCCGGCCAGTGTGCCGCCGAATATCTCGGTGCCGCTGCCTGGGCGGGGCGCGAGGCGCAGGAGGCGCGCTACCTCTGGCCATATATGTTCGCGCGCGTCGCCGAGGAATATGACGAACGCTTCGGCCTCGACCGTGCATATCTGCGCGGCATTTCGGCGAACAATTTCGCCAATGCGAAGAAGAACCCGTACTCGCAGACGCGCGGCTGGGCGATCACGGATGAGCATCTCGGCGAGAATGACGAGGTCAATCCGCTGATCGAAGGGAGCTTGCGCAAGTCCGACTGCGGGCAGGTTACCGACGGCGCCGCCGCGATCTTTCTGGCTTCGGCGGAAGTTGCCGAAGTTTACGCGCAACGTCGGGGGATTTCGATCGACAGCATTCCGCGGATCAAGGGATGGGGGCATGCGACCGCGCCCCTGCTCTATTCGACGAAGGTCGCGGGGAGTAGAGGCCAAGACTTTGTTTTTCCTAGCGTTCGCAAATCGATGATGGACGCGCTGCGCCGTGCCGAGATGCCCGACATCTATGCCTGCGACGGGGTCGAGGTGCATGATTGCTTCTCGATCACCGAATATATGGCGATCGATCATTTCGGTATCACCAAGCCGGGCGAAAGCTGGCGCGCGGTCGAGGACGGGACGATTGCGCTGGGCGGCAAATTGCCGGTCAACCCGTCGGGCGGGCTGATCGGGCTCGGGCATCCCGTAGGTGCCACCGGGGTACGGATGCTGCTCGACGGCTGGCGGCAAGTCACCGGAAACGCGGGCGATTATCAGGTCGAAGGGGCGCGCAACTTCGCGACCTTCAACGTCGGCGGCAGCGCGACGACCGCAGTCAGCTTCGTCGTCGGCACCTGATTTGACCGACGTTTTTATCTACGATGCGGTGCGCACGCCGCGCGGCAAGGCGCGGCCCGATGGTGGGCTTGCCGGGCTGAGTCCGCAGGAACTGGTGCGCCAGCAGGCGGCCGCGCTCGCCGCTCGTTGCGGCGCTATCGCGTCGGCGCCTGACGCGATGCTGCTTGGCTGCGTCACGCAGAGCGGCGCTCAGGGGGGGCATATCGCGATGCTTGCGAAACTCCACGCGGGGCTTCCCGACACCGCGGCGGCGCACAGCATCAACAATTATTGCGCGTCGGGGCTGTCGGCGATCGGTCAGGCGGTGGCGAAGGTCGCGAGCGGCGAAGCCACGCACATCCTCGCGGGCGGCGTTGAATCGATGAGCGCGAGCCCGTTCCTCGGCGACCGCGCGGGCTTTTACGCCAACGACGAACTGCCACCGCACGCGCGCTTCGTGCCGCCGGTGCTCGCTGCCGACCGGCTCGCCCATGTCGAAGGCATCACGCGCGCCGAGCTCGACGCGGTGGCGCTCAGCTCGCAGCAGAAAGCAGCGGCGACCGAAAATGACGCCGCCCTGCAATCCTCGCGCATCGCGACCGGCGCGCTGGCGGGCGAGGAATGCATCCGCCGACAAACCACAGCGGAATCGTTAGCCGCCGCGCCGGCCGCCTTTGGCGAACTGCAGGCGCAATATGCCGGCGCGCTCGAAGGCGCGACCTTCGAACCGCTGCACAGCATCGCCCACGCGCCGCCGATCTGCGACGGCGCGGGGCTGGCGCTGGTCGGCGGCGCAGGGCTGGGCATCGCGCCGCGTGCGCGCGTTGTCGCCTTTGCCGAGAGCGGCGGCGACCCCGCGGCCTCACTGACCGCAGGTTTCGCGGCGATGGACAAGGTGCTGACGCACGCCGGGCTGACGCTGGACGATATGGACCGGATCGAGTTCATGGAGGCGTTTGCCGTCACCATCGCCAAATTCCTGCGCGACCGCGATGCCGATCCGGCGCGCGTCAACGTCAGCGGCGGACACCTTGCAAAGGGGCATCCGATGGGCGCGAGCGGCGCGATCCTGACCTCGACCCTGCTCGACGCGCTCGACGCGTGCGGGGGACGCTACGGACTTGTCGTGCTGACCGGCGCGATGGGCGTCGGTGCGGCGATGATCGTCGAACGCCAATAGCCATTGCGCAAAAGCGCGATTCCGCTATGGGCGGCGCGTGCGGGGCTTGCCTCGCGCATGATCGCGCCGGTGCCCGAAAGGGCTTAAAATGGGAACGCGGTGAAGGGGCTCGTCCTGAACCCCCGAAGCCGAGGCTGTCCCTGCAACTGTAAGCGGCGAGCGAGATGCACCGGTCCGACGCGTTCGGATCAGCCACTGGGGTCACCTGGGAAGGCGTGCATCGAGCCCTGACCCGCGAGCCAGGAGACCTGCCGGCGTGGGTCGCTCAATGCCAAGGTCCAGGGAAAGGCCGCGGCACGGAGGTTTCCGTCGAGCGACAACCAGGCGGCCGGAGCCGCCTCGGTGACGGGGTCGCAGGCCATGACGCCACTTGCGCCGCCGACATCGGTCGATCGCGCGCGCGTATCGACAGGCTCCGCCTTCGTTGTCGGCGTGCGGGGCCCTACCCATGTTGAAATTTGCGACCATTTCCCTGTTGGCTTTCACGGCGGCGACGCCTGCGCCGGCCCAAACCACCGATAGCGACCGCGACGACATCGTCGTCACCGCGTCGGGGATCGAGCAACCGCGCGACGAAGTCGGTCAGGCGATCACGATCATCGACGCCGACACGATCGAAAAGCGCCAGACGGTCGACATCGTCGACCTGCTCGCGACGACGCCGGGCGTGCGCTTCAACCGCACCGGAAGCACCGGATCGGTCGCGGGAATTTCGCTGCGCGGTGCGGAAACGACGCAAACCCTGGTGCTGATCGACGGGGTGAAGGTCAACGATCCGAGCGGTATCGGCGACGGATATGATTTCGGCCATCTGCTGACCGGCAACATCAACCGGATCGAAGTGCTGCGCGGGTCGAATTCGGTCGTGCACGGCAGCCAGGCGATCGGCGGCGTCGTCAGCCTGATGACCGCGACCCCGGCCGAAGGCTTTGCGGCGGGCGCCTCGGCCGAATATGGGTATAGCGATACGCTCAGTGCCAAGGCCGATGTGTCGGGCACCACCGGGGCGATTTCGGGCGGGATCGGCGGGGCTTATTTTCGCACCGACGGCATTTCGTCGGCAGCGGTCGGCACCGAGAAGGACGGATACAAGAATTTCGCGGGCAACGCGCGGCTGAAGGTCGCGTTCAGCGACGCGCTGAGCCTCGACCTGCGCGGCTATTACATCAACGCCGACCTCGATTATGACAGCTTCTTCGGCGCGCCCGCCGACAGCGCCGACGTTGCCAAGCTCGACCAATATGTCGGTTATGCAGGGCTGAACCTGGGCCTGTTCGACGGCAATTTCACCAGCCGCGCGGCAGTGACGTGGATGCGCAACGAGCGCGATTATTATTTCGTGCGCGGCACCGCGCCCGATTACGGCTATTCGGGCACCAATTTGCGGTTCGAATATCAGGGCGTCGTGACGCCAGTGCAGCAGGCCAAGCTGATCTTCGGTTACGAGCATGAGCGGCCCGACTATGATTTCTTCGGCTTTGGATCGACCGACAGCCAGAAGGCGAATATCGACAGCGTCTATGCGCTGGGGATCGTCCAGCCCTTTACCGGCCTGTCGCTGTCGGGCGGCGTCCGTCACGACGACCACAGTCAGTTCGGCGGCGCGACGACCTTCGGCGCCAACGCCAATTATTCGCCGAATGCGGGCGCGACCAACGTCCGGCTGAGCTATGGCGAAGGGTTCAAGGCACCGTCGCTATACCAGCTTTACGACGCCTTCAGCGGCAATAGCGCGCTGCGCCCCGAACGGTCGAAAAGCTATGATATCGGCATCGACCAGAATCTGGCCGATGGCCGCGCGCTGATCTCGCTGACCGCATTCCTGCGCAACACCGACGACCAGATCAATTACGACAATGCGACCTTCACCTATGGCAATATCGATCGCACGCGTGCCAAGGGGATCGAGGCGACGCTGGCGCTGAAGCCCGTCGATGCGCTGAACGTCACCGCATCATACAGCTATATCGACGCGCGCGACCGGTCGGGACGGCCGGCCTTCGACGGCAAGCGCCTGCCCCGCCGCGCCGCGCATGCGGTCAGCCTGTCGGCCGATTATGACTGGTCGTTCGGCCTGTCGACCGGCGCGACGCTGACGCTGGTCGGCGACAGTTTCGACGATGCGGCGAACGCTGTGCCGCTCGACGGCTATGCGCTTGCGGGCATTCGCGCATCCTTCCCCGTGGGCGGCCATTTCGAGATTTACGGCCGCGTCGACAATCTGTTCGACGCCGATTATGCGACCGCGTTCAATTACGGCACCTATGGCCGCGCGGCCTATGGCGGCGTGCGGGCGCGCTTCTGATGAAGGCGCGCACCGACGCCGAACATACGGCGAAGATGAAGAAAATTCAGGCGGCGCAAAACAAAAAAGTCGCGACCAAGACGGTCGAAAAGGGGCTGGTGATCGTCCACACCGGCCCCGGCAAGGGCAAGACCTCGGCCGCGCTGGGCATGGCGGTGCGCGCGATCGGCCACGACATGAAGGTCGGGGTCGTGCAATTCGTGAAGGGCGCGATGGCGACGGGCGAGAAAGCGGTGTTCGATCGCTTTCCCGACCTGATCGAATTCAAGCCGATGGGCGAAGGCTTTACCTGGGACACGCAGGACCGGACGCGCGACATTGCGGTCGCGCGCGAAGCGTGGGACGAGGTGAAGCGCATGATCGCCGACCCGAGCTACAAGATGGTGATCGCCGACGAGCTCAACATCGTGCTGCGGTACGACTATCTGCCGGTGGATGAGGTGCTGGAGGCGCTGGGTGCGAAACCGCATATGACGCATGTGATCATCACCGGGCGCAATGCCCCGCAGGAGTTGATCGACACCGCCGACCTCGTCACCGAGATGGCGCAGGTGAAGCATCCGTTCCGCGAGCAGAATGTGAAGGCGCAGAAGGGAATCGAGTTCTGATGCGGGCGCGCGCGCTTGCGGCGGCAGCGGCGCTGCTCGGCGGCGCCGGACTGCTCTGGGCGACCTCCCCCGCCCCGCGCGCCAAGGCGCCCGCCGTTCCGCAGCGCATCGTATCGATCAACCTGTGCGCCGACCAACTTGTGCTCGCGCTCGCCGACCGGGAGCAGATCGCCGGGCTCACCAAAAATGCCACCGATGTCGAAATGTCGGGCGAGGCGGCCAAGGCCGCAGGCATTCCCTTGCTCAGCAATTCGGCCGAGCAGATATTGGCGATCGAACCCGACCTGATCGTCGGCATGCCGGCGAGCCGCAGCGCGGCGCTGCGCGCGCTGCCGCGGCAGGACTATCCGCTACTCGATCTCGCCACCGCGAACACGCTGGATGAAATCTATACCTCGATCCGCGAGACGGCGGCGGCGGTCGGCCATCCCGAACGCGGCAGCGCGCTGATCGCACGAATGCAAGGCGAGCTGGCCGGGCTGCCCAAGCCGGGCAAGGGCCGCGTCGCGGCCTATTATCAGCGGCGCGGCTATATGACCGGCACGGGGACGCTGATCGACGAGCTGATGGGGCGCGTCGGGCTGGTCAATCTGGCGGGCAAGCTCGGCAAGCCGCCGCTGTCGCAATTGAGCCTTGAGGAAATGGTCGCGGCGGAGCCCGATTTCCTGATCGTCGAGAGCGCGACCGATGTCGTGACCGACCAGGGAAGCGAAATGCTGCACCATCCCGCGATCAAGGATATTCCGCGCATCAGCATTCCGCAGGCGTGGACCGTATGCGGCAGCCCCGCCTATACACAGGCGGCGCGCAGCATGACCGCGCAGATTGCGCGCATCGACGGGGACCGACCATGAACCGCCTTGCCCTGCCCCGCTGGTCGCTGATCGCGGCGCTGCTCCTGTTGACGCTCGTCGCCGCCACCGGATCCTTGCTGTTTGGCGCGGTCGACCTCTCGGTCGCGCGGCTGATCGCCGCCGCGACCGGCGACGGCGACCGGGTGGCGTCGGTGATCCTGTTCGACCTGCGCCTGCCGCGCACGATCCTCGCGCTCGGCGTCGGCGCGATCCTCGGGCTCGCGGGCGCCGCGCTGCAGGGCTATCTGCGCAATCCGCTTGCCGAACCGTCGGTGCTCGGAACGTCGAACGCCGCGGCGCTCGGCGGGGTGGCGGCGCTCTATTTCGGGATCGCTGAACTGCATCCTGTCATGCTTCCCTTGCTCGCGACGGGCGGCGCGCTGCTGTCGCTCGCCTTGCTGTTCATCCTGTCGGGCAAGGCCGAAAGCCCGCTGACCTTGATCCTTGCCGGGATTGCGGTCGGCACGCTCGCGGTCGCGGGGACCAGCCTTGCGCTCAACCTGTCGCCCAATCCCTTCGCGGCGATGGAAATCATGACCTGGCTGCTCGGCAGCCTCGAGAACCGGTCGTTCGACCATGTGTGGATCGCACTGCCGTGCATCGCGATCGGCGGGGCGATGCTGCTGTGGAACGGGCGCGCGCTCGATGCGCTGACGCTGGGCGAGGATGCCGCGCAGGCGCTAGGCACCGACCTTCGGCGAACAAGATTGCGGCTGCTCATCGGCACCGCGATCGGCGTTGGCGGCGCGGTCGCCGTGTCGGGATCGATCGGTTTCGTTGGGCTGATCGTGCCGCACCTGATCCGCCCGCTCACCGATCGCAGCCCGTCGGCGATCCTGCTGCCCTCGGCCATCGGCGGTGCGGCGCTGCTGACGCTCGCGGACCTTGGCGTCCGGATCATTCCGACGACGAACGAGCTGAAGCTGGGCGTCGTCACCGCCTTTCTGGGGGTACCGATCTTCCTCCTCCACCTGATGCGGGAGCGACGGATATGGTGAGCATCACGCTGAACAAGATCGGCGTCACGCTCGGGCGCCGGACCGTCGTGCATGGCGTCAGCGCGGATTTTCGCGCGGGCACGCTGACGGGGATCGTCGGTCCCAATGGCGCGGGTAAATCAACGCTGGCGCGCGCGATGCTCGCGCTGGTGCCCGCGAGCGGCCGCGCCGAGGTCGATGGCGTCGATGTGACGGCGATGCCGCGCGCCGACCTCGCACGGCGCATCGCCTATGTGCCGCAGGGGCAGACCCTGCACTGGCCACTGACGGTCGAGCGGCTCGTCGGGCTGGGGCGGCTGCCGCACCTCGCGCCGATGTCGCGGATTTCGGATGCCGATACGGCGGCGATCGAACGCGCGATGGCGCGCGCCGATGTGCTGGAACTGCGCGACCGGATCGCGACCGAGCTGTCGGGCGGCGAGCGCGCGCGGGTGCTGTTCGCGCGCGCGCTGGCGGTCGAGGCGCCCGCGTTGATCGCCGACGAACCGCTCGCCAGCCTTGATCCGGGGCACCAGATCGACGTGATGGACATGCTGCGCGCCGAAGCGACCGGCGGCGGACTGGTGATCGCGGTGCTGCACGATTTGACGCTGGCGGCGCGATACTGCGACCGGCTGCTGCTGATCGACGAAGGGCGGATCGTCGCCGACGGGACACCCGCCGAGGTGCTGACCGCCGAGCGGCTCCGCGCGGTTTACGGGATCGATGCGCGCGTCGAAACGGGTGGCGAATGGCCGACGATTACCTTGTTCGGGCGAGCAAGGTGAGCGAGACGCTCTTTGCCGAGCAGGGTTATGCTGCGGTATCACTGTTCGAACCGGAGCTTGTTCGCGAAGCGCAAGCCGATATCGCGGAGCATATCGACCGCGTGTCGCGCGCGCTCTACCTGCCCTTCGATCAAAGCTGCCCCGACGCGCCCCTGAGCGAACGGATCGACCGCGTGTTTGCGTACGAGCGCAGCGTCGCGAACCTGCTGCGCGTCGCGGTGTGCACCGATGCGCATCGCGGGCCGCGGCTGCAGGCACTCGTCAAGGATCCGCGGCTGATAGAAACCGCCGAGCGGCTCGGCGGCCGCAAATTGTCGGGCAAGATCGCACGCGTGCGCGCGAGCATCGCCTGCTTTCCCGAGCATCGCCACGCCTGGCACAGCGACGTCGCGCGCGACGATGGCACGGGATGTGGCAAGGTGCTCGTCACCGCATGGATCCCGCTGAGCGATGCCGGCCCGACAAGCGGAGGGTTGGAGGTTGCGGCGAAGCGCCAGCCCGCGCCGCTGGCGAGCGAGGGCGACGACGGGTATGAAATTCCCGAATGGCGGCTCGCCGGACTGCCGCGCGTGCAGCCTGAGTGTCCGGCGGGGACGGCGCTGTTCCTCGATCGCTTCACGCCGCATCGCACGCTGCCGGCAAAGTCGACGCGCTTTGCGCTCGTCGTCTGGATGAAGGCCGCCTAGCGGGCGGGTTCGACGCGAACCGTCCGGCTAGCGCGTTTGCCGTCGGCCGAACGACTGCGCACATCGACGGCAGCGCTGACCGCCACGGGCCCCGAATAGCGCGTCCAGGCACCGCCCTCGATGCGATATTCGATCGCCGTGCCGGGGAACATGCTGTTCGCCTCGAGCTTGCCGTTCGCGATGCGTGCGCCGGGAGGGGCGACGCGATAGGCAATGCCCATCCGCTCAAGCTGCGGGAATTGCACCGCAACGCGCCCGGCGAAATCCTGCCACCCCGCCTTCAGCTTGGCCGCATCGACGCGCTTGTCGCCCCATGCGTAGCTTGCACCGGCCTGATACGCCGGGGTCCACGGTGCCGGGCTCCACGCACGCTCGGCGAGCGCGAGCAGGCGCGGGAAAAGCATATAGTCGACCTGCGCGTCGGTGCGGATCGTCTCGCTCCATAGCTGCGCCTGCAGCCCAGCGACGCGGCGCCCCGGCTGCAACACCGGCTTGTCCTCGATCGCCTTGCCCTCGGCCTGGATGTTGCGGATCGTCGCGGCGTTGGCGGGCAGATTGTCCGGCATGAAGCCGAAGACCTGATAGGGATCCACCCCGCGCGAGGCCCAATTGTACCCGCCCTCTTCGGGGTTCGGCGCGTAGGGCATGTCGAAATAGCCGAGGTCGGGGATCGACAGCACCGCGTCCCAGCCCCGGTTCATCTGGTCGTGCGCCTCGCGGATCGCGCCCGCGTGGAGCACCCCCCAGATGTTCGTCTGCACCTTGTTCGGCATCGCCGCCGCTTCGGTGTGCCCCATGCCGTCGCTCCAGCCGGCGGCTTCGAGCCCCCTCGCGGCGAGGCTCTGGCTCACGCGTTCGATGAAGCGAGGGGTGAGCTTGCCCGCATCGCCGCCGTTTTCGGCGATCATGGCCTTGCACGCGGGCGATTTGACCCACGCACCCGCGGTCTCGTCGGCGCCGAGATGGAAGGTCTTGAGCGGCACGCTGGCCCGCCGGTGCATATCGGCGAGCGCGTCGACCACGGTGTCGACGAAAAGATAGGTCGCTGGCAGGCAGACGTTCAGCGTGTTGTCGCTGTAATTCTGGATGCTGCGATATTCGGTCGTGTCGGCGGGGTCGATCAGCCGGTAGGCTTCGGCCTCCGCCTTCTTCCCTTCGGCGGCAAGGCGCGCATGGCGTGCCTCCATCGCCCTGATCGCCGCGCGCGAATGGCCGGGCATGTCGATCGAGGGGATCACCTCGATCTGCCGCGCCGCCGCTGCCTTTACGATCATGACATAGTCGGCGACGCTCAGATAGCCGTTGACGCCGCCCGTTCCGTCAGGCCCGGCGCCGAGTTGCGGGAGCAAGCACCTCGTTTCGGCGGGGTCATGGCAACGTTTCGAACCGATTTCAGCGAGTTCGGGCAGCGCGGGAATCTCGATCCGCCAACCTTCGTCGTCGGCGAGATGGAGATGCAGCTTGTTGAGCTTGTACGCCGCCATCGCCTCGACGAGTTTCAATATCTCGTCGCGGCTGTGGAAGTTGCGGCCGAGATCGATGTGGAGCCCGCGGAAGCGATATTCGGGGGCATCCTCGACATGGAGCGGGGCGAGCCTGCCCCCTTCGAACGCCGCCTGTTGCGCGAGCGATCGCAGCGCATGGCTCGCGCCCGCCGCATCGCCCGCAGCGATCACGATGCCCGACGCCTTGACGTCAAGGGAATAGCTCTCGGGCTTCATCGCCGCGTCGATGCGGATTGCCAGCGGCACCGCGCCGCCCTCGGCTGCGCCGAGCGCCGCCAGAGCAGGCGCGATGGCGTTTCGGTCGAGACCGGTCAGCGTCGGCGCGACGCCGCGACCGAGATCGATGCTTTTGCCCCTGCCCTGCGTCGCGTTGAGCGGCTTGGGCAGGATCACGATGCCCTTCGCTTCGGGCGCTTGCCGCTCGGCCTGCAGCCCGAACGCGCGTTCGGCAGTGAGCCAGCGTGTCTTGTCGGTGCCGCCCTTGGTCGCGAGTTTCGCCTCGTCGGTCATCGGCGCAACGAAAGGCAGGACTTGTAGGCCCGTTTCGGTATCGAGGAGAGGTCGCGTCGCGGCAATCGTGCGCGGCTGTAACCCATCGGCGACGAGATAAGCGTTGGGCATCGCGAACGCCTTGGAGAAGTTGGACCCGGTGCCCCACAGCCTGATCTCGTGCTTCGAGCCGGGGCGCAGCGTCGCGCCGGGTTTCAGCATCAACTGCTGCACATCGCCGTTGACGAGCCGATGCGTGAAGATGTCGCTCTCGACGAGCGGGAGCCGATTGACGAAGCTGAAATAGAGCGACAGGCCCTTTGCCGGCAGCGCGTCGGGCAGCCGTTCGGGGATTGTCAGCGTGATCGTCGCCAGGAAACAGCCCTCGATACCAGGCGGGCACGTCGGGCCGTTGTCAACGACCTGATAGCGGTAACCCAGCGTGTCGGCGAAGCGGTCGAGCGAGGCCTGCGGTGATACGTCTGCCGCCAAAGCGTACGGCGCGGCGAGTGCCACTATTGCTGCTGCCGTCGCGCCGAAGGCCCGCATTCCTATTCTCCCAATCGATAATTTGTATCTAATTTGTCATGTCGCACCCACGTGGTCAACGCCTTTCGATCTGGCTGTTTTGGTAGAAAAATTAGCGAATCGCTCGCGAGCATTGCATTTTCGCTGCCGAACGACCTCCCGATTGGTCTCATATTAGTATTTCCTTCCCGCCCACGCGGGGAGCAAAAATTGCCCCATTCACGCGGCGGCATTTGGCGCGAACTATTCGCAACAGATTGACGCGACGATACCAATGCAACACATAAGGCCATGGCGCTGGTCCTATCAGCCAGAATGCCTTTGCAACCGGATGGAGCAACGTCCTTGTCACTGATCGAACGCGTGGGGCCGCTGCAGAAGGACGATCCCACCCCGCTGTATCTTCAGTTGCAGAAGGTCCTGCGCGACGCGGTCGAGGGGCAGTTGGTCAAGGCCGAGGAGGCGATCCCGACCGAGCGCGACCTGGCCGAGGAATTCGACGTCTCGCGCATCACGGTGCGCAAGGCGATCGACGGGCTGGTCGCCGACGGCATCGTCACGCGCCGCCGCGGCGCGGGGACATTCGTCACGCGGCCGCGCGTCGAGAAGAGCTTTTCGAAACTCACCTCCTTCTCGGAGGACATGGTCTCGCGCGGACGCAAGCCGCACAGCCAATGGATCAGCAAAACCGCGGGCGCGGTCACGCCCGAGGAGGCGCTGTCGCTCGGCCTGTCGCCGGGTTCGCTCGTCTATCGCTTTCACCGCATCCGCTATGCCGACGACACGTCAATGGCGCTCGAATATGCGACGATCCCGGCCTATTGCCTGCCGTCGGTCGAGACGGTCGGGGCGTCGCTGTACGAGGCGCTCGAAGCCGCGGGGCATCTGCCGGTGCGCGCGCTCCAGCGGCTCCGCGCGGTCGCCTTCACCGCCGAGCAGGCGGAGATATTGGGGATAGAGGCCGGCACGCCGGGTCTGTTCATCGAACGGCGCGGCTTTCTGGCGGATGGGCGCACCGCCGAATTCACCCAGAGCTTTTATCGCGGCGACGCCTATGACGTCGTTGCAGAACTGAACGGCTAAGCGCGCGGCGCAGTCGGCGCCCATTGCCTTCGCGTCACCCTTATAAGACCAATTTCTGGAAACGGGGACTGCACTGCAGCCGCGCTTCCTTCAACGCGTCGTGCATCGGGAACGCCAAGGAATGGTGGCATTGCACGCGCAGAATCAAGAAAATTCGCTCTTTGCGAACATACATCTTGATGAGACCTATATAACCTATATAGTACCAATGCATCGAGCGGCCGTACGCCGCCGACCGGGAGACGAGATTCTATGACGCCCAACGCCGCATCGGACGGACGACAGACGTTGATGGAGCAGGAAGCGGGCGAAGCGGCGGGCGCGGTTGCACGGATGCTGGAGGCGAATCGGGATGCGTTCGCCGCGATCGGCCGGCGCCTTCGCACCTCGCCGCCAGCGGCTGTCGTAACCTGCGCGCGCGGATCGTCGGATCACGCCGCAACCTATGCCAAATATCTGATCGAGACGATGACGGGGACGCCGACCGCGTCGGCCGCGCTGTCGATCGCCTCGCTCTATGACGCGCCCGCGGTCGCCGGAAACCGGTTGTGCCTCGCGATCTCGCAGTCGGGCAAGAGCCCCGACCTGCTTGCCGCAGTCGAACAGCAGCGCGACGCCGGCGCCTTTGTCGTCGCGCTCGTCAATGCGGAGGGCACCCCGCTCGCCGAGCTCGCCGATGTGGTGATCCCGCTTTCGGCGGGGATCGAGCGCTCGGTCGCCGCGACCAAATCCTATATCTGCTCACTCGCCGCGATCGCGGCGCTCGTCGCGGCATGGGCCGAGGATGCGGCGCTCGAAGACGCGCTGACCGCCCTGCCCGCGCAGCTTGCCGACGCGTTCGCGCTCGACTGGTCCCCGGCGGTCGCCGCCTTTCAGGGTGCGAGCAATTTGTTCGTGCTCGGCCGCGGTTATGGCCTCGGCGTCGCACAGGAGGCCGCCCTCAAGTTCAAGGAAACCTCCGGTCTCCACGCCGAAAGTTTCAGCGCCGCCGAGGTTCGCCACGGTCCGATGGCAATCGTCGGCGACACCTTTCATGTTCTCGCCTTTGGCGGCAGCGACCGCGCGGCGGTCAGCGTCCGCGAGGCGACGACCGAGTTCCGCGGCCGCGGCGCAACGGTCCTGCTCGCCGATCCCGCAGGCGGCGACCTGCCCGCCATCGCAGCACATGCCGCGATCGAGCCGATCCTGCTGATCCAGAGCTTTTACCGCATGGCGAGCGCGCTCGCGCTGGCGCGCGGCCACAACCCCGACTCGCCTCCGCATCTCAACAAGGTTACCGAGACCCTATGATCTTTCGTTTCCATAACGGCCGGGTCGCGCTGCCGACCGGCGCGGTCGGCGCGGCGGACATCGCGATTGCCGACGGCTCCATCCTGTCGGTGACGGCTGCTGCCGATACGGCCGCCGACGAGGTCGTCGACCTAGGCGGCGGCTGGCTGCTTCCGGGGTTCGTCGACACGCAGGTGAACGGCGGCGGCGGCGTGCTGTTCAACGACCAGGTCGATGTCGATGCGATCGCTGCGATCGGCGCCGCGCATGCGCGCTATGGCACCACCGCTTTCCTGCCGACGCTGATCAGCGACACGCCGGCGCAGATCGCCTCGGCGCTCGCCGCGGTCGACGCCGCGATCGAGCAAGGCGTGCCCGGCGTCGTCGGCATCCATATCGAAGGCCCGTTTATCAACGAGGTGAAGCGCGGCATTCACGAAGCGCACCGTATCCGCCGCCTCGACGACGCGATCCTCGCGACGCTGACCGCGCCGCATCGCGGGCGCGTGATGCTGACGCTCGCGCCTGAACTTTGCGACGAGGACGACATCCGCACCCTCGTGCGCCACGGTGTGATCGTCAGCGCGGGGCACAGCGATGCGACCTATGACGAGGCGCAGCGCGCAATCGCCGCAGGGCTCACCGGTTTCACCCATTTGTTCAACGCAATGTCGCCGCTGCATCACCGCAATCCGGGTGCGGTCGGCGCCGCGTTCGATTCGGACACATATTGCGGGCTGATCGTCGACAACGTCCACCTGCACCCCGCGGTCGTCCGGCTGGCGATCCACGCCAAGGGCAAGGACCGCATCATGCTGGTCACCGACGCGATGCCCAGCGTCGGCACCGACGACAGCGAATTCACGCTGCAGGGCAAACGCATCGCGGTGAAGGATGGTGTCTGCATTTTCGAGGACGGCACGCTCGCGGGCACGCATCTCGACATGGCGTCGGCGCTGCGCAAGACGGCCCAAGTGACCGGCCTTTCGGTGCCCGACGTGTCGGTGATGGCGAGCGCCACGCCCGCCGCCTTCCTGTCGCTGCACGATCGCATCGGGGCAATCGCGCCGGGGCAGCGCGCCGACTGGGTGTGGCTGGACGCCGAACTCGCACCGCACGCGACGTGGATCGGCGGACGGGTCATTTCGGACCCCGCGCCGGACCTTGTCCAGACCGCCTGATGATACATAAGCCGCACGACATAAGCGGCAGAAGTTTTGGGGAATAGCCGATGAGCCTGATCATCACCTCTCCGCTCAGAGGCTGGGCGACGACGCTGGACAGCGTGCCCGATCCGGTCTTCGCCCAGCGGATGATGGGCGACGGCGTCGCGATCCAGCCGCTCGGCGACACGGTGGTCGCGCCCTTCGATGGCGAGGTGGTGACGCTCCACGATGCGGGCCATGCGGTCTCGCTGCGCAGTGCCGAGGGCGCCGAAATACTGATCCATGTCGGGCTCGATACGGTGATGCTGAAGGGCGAGGGTTTCACCCCGCTGGTCGCGATCGGCGATCAGGTGTCGCGCGGCGACCCGCTGATCCGCTTCGACCTCGATGCGGTCGCGCTCGCCGCGACGAGCCTGATCACGCCCGTGATCGTCACCAATGCCGAGGCCTTTGCGATCAGCCGCCGTACCGTCGATTGTTCGATCGGAGCGTGCGAGGCCCTGATGACGCTGGTGCCGGTTCAGGCGGAGACGCGGCGACGGTCGGATGACGGCACGCTGATCGAGCAGGCGGTAACGCTATCGCTGCCGCACGGCATCCACGCCCGCCCCGCGGCGCGGATCGGTGAGGCGGTGCGCGGGTTCGAGGCCGAGGTACATCTGCTGAACGGCGACAAGCGCGGCGATGCGCGAAGCACGGTGGCGCTGCTCGCGCTCGGTACGGCCTTTGGCGACGAGGTGGTCGTGCAGGCGCGCGGGGACGATGCCGAGGCGGCGCTGGCGGCAATCGTCGCGCTGCTCGAAACCGACATGGGCGAAGGCGCGGCGGTCGCGAAGCCAGTGTCTGCGCCCCGCGAACAAGTCCTGCACGCGGGACAGATCGGCGGCGTCATCGCCTCTCCCGGCCTTGCGATGGGGCCGGCGGCGCGACTGCGTCAGGTCGATATCGCGGTCGCACGCGATGGCGCGGGAGCAGCCGGGGAGCGCGCCGCACTCTTCGCGGCACGGGATGAGGTTCGCGGACAGATTGCTACGCGCGCCGACAGCGTGGACGGCAGCGTCGCTTCGGTCATGCAGGCGCATCTCGCGCTGATCGACGATCCCGAGCTGCTTGCGGGCGCCGAAAAGCGCATCGCCGAGGGACGCAGTGCGGGCTTTGCATGGCGCGGGGCGATCCACGACCAGATCGACGCGATCCGCGCGACGGGCAACGCGCATCTGATCGAACGCATCGACGATCTGATCGATATCGAGCGCCAATTGCTGTCGGCGTTGACCGGCACGCCGGTCGACGGTGAGGCGATTCCCGCGGGCGCGATTGTGGTCGCCGAGGATTTGTTGCCGTCGCAGCTGGTGGCTCTCGCCGCCACGAAACCCGCCGGCATCTGCCTCGCGCGCGGCGGTCCGACGTCGCACGTCGCGATCCTGTGCGCGGGTATGGGGCTCCCCGCGCTCGTCGCGATGGGCGATGCGCTGGATGCCGTTGCGGAGGGCGTAACGCTGTTGCTCGATGCCGAGATGGGGCATGTCACGGCCTCCCCCTCGCCTGCCGATGCCGAAGCCTTCACCGCGCGCCTTGCCAAGCGCGATGCGCGGCGCGCGGCAGCTCAGGCCGCCGCAAAGGATGCATGCCAGACCGCCGACGGCACGCGCATCGAAATCTTCGCCAATATCGGCACGGTCGAAGACGCCGTGCTCGCCGCCGAGCAGGGCGCCGAGGGTTCGGGGCTCGTCCGTAGCGAATTCCTGTTCCTCGATCGCGACACCGCGCCGTCGGAGGACGAGCAGCACGCCGCCTATCAGGGCATCGCCGACGCGCTCGCCGGCAAGCCGGTGATCATCCGCCTGCTCGACATCGGCGGCGACAAGCCCGCCGCCTATATTCCGATTGCGCATGAGGAAAATCCGGCGCTCGGCCAGCGCGGCATCCGCGTTGCGCTCGCCCAGCCAAACCTGCTCGAAACGCAGCTCCGCGCGATCCTGCGTGTCCAGCCCGTCGGCCAGTGCAAGATCATGATCCCGATGGTCGCGAGCATCGACGAGCTGCGTCAGGTACGCGCGCTCGTCGACCGGCTGCGCGGCGAAATGGGGATCGCGACCCCGGTCGAGGTCGGGGTAATGGTCGAAACCCCGGCGGCGGCGATGACCGCCGACCTGCTCGCCGCCGAGGCCGATTTCCTGTCGATCGGGACCAACGACCTGACCCAATATGTCCTCGCGATGGATCGCGGCAATCCGGCGGTCGCCGCCGGCGTCGACGCGATGCACCCTGCGGTGCTGCGCATGATCGGCGAGACCTGCCGCCTCGCGACCGCGCGCGGGCGCTGGGTCGGGGTGTGCGGGGGCCTCGCCTCCGATCCCGCGGCGCTGCCGATCCTGGTCGGGCTCGGCGTTACCGAATTGTCGGCGGTCCCCAGCTTCGTCGCCGAGGCGAAGCAGATCGTGCGCGGCCTGACCCTGATCGAGGCGCGCGCGCACGCCGAGCTCGCGTTGCAATGCAAATCGGCGGCCGAGGTTCGCGCGCTCGCCCGTGCATTCGAGGAGACACGCCGATGAGGAAGATGCTCGAAACGCTCCAGCCGCTCGGCCGCGCGCTGATGCTGCCGATTGCGGTGCTGCCGATTGCCGGGCTGCTGCTGCGCATCGGCCAGCCCGATTTGCTCGATATCGCCTTCATCTCGGCAGCGGGCGCGGCGATTTTCGAAAATCTTGGCATATTGTTCGCGATCGGCGTCGCGGTCGGCTTTGCGCGCGACGGCAATGGCGCTGCGGCGCTCGCGGGCGTCGTCTGCTACCTCGTCACCACCACTGGCGCGCAGACCTTCCTCGCCGCGCCGCCCGATATCGGCGCCGGCCTGCCCGAGGCGGCGGCGGCGCTAACGGCAAAGAACTGGACTCTAACGCAGATCGACAAGCTCGAGGTGCCCATAGGCATATTGTCGGGCCTGATCGGCGGCAATTTCTACAACCGCTTCGCGACGATCGCGCTCCCCGAATATCTTGCCTTCTTCGGCGGCCGGCGCTTCGTTCCGATCGCGAGCGGCGTCGCCGGGCTGCTGCTCGCGGCGGTGCTCGGCTATGGCTATGCGCATATCAGCGGCGCGATCGATGCCGCGAGCCGAACCGTCGTCGAGAGCGGCGGTGCGGGGCTTTTCGTCTATGGCGTGCTCAACCGGTTGCTGATCGTCACCGGTCTGCACCATATCATCAACAACGCCGCCTGGTTCGTCGTCGGCGATTTCGGCGGCGCGACCGGCGACCTGCGGCGCTTCTTCGCGGGCGATCCCACTGCAGGCGCGTTCATGTCGGGCTTCTTTCCGGTGATGATGTTCGGCCTGCCCGCCGCGTGCCTCGCCATGTACCATGAGGCGCGGCCCGAGCGGCGTAAAGCGGTCGGCGGCATGCTGTTCAGCCTCGCCTTCACCAGCTTCCTGACCGGCGTGACCGAACCGATCGAGTTCACCTTCATGTTTGTCGCGCCCCTGCTCTATGCGATCCACGCGCTGCTGACCGGCGTCGCGATGGCGCTGATGAACGCGCTCGACGTGAAGCTCGGTTTCGGGTTCTCGGCGGGACTGTTCGACTATGTGCTGAACTTCAGCCTCGCGACGCGGCCGTGGATGCTGCTCCCGGTGGGCGCCGCTTATGCCGCGCTCTATTACGGCCTGTTCCGCTTCTTCATCCGCCGCTTCGACCTTGCGACGCCGGGACGCGAAAAAGGCGTCGTTGCCGAAGCCGCGACGCAATCGGCGGGCGGGGCACGCGGCGGCGCCTTTGTTGCGGCACTCGGCGGCGCGGCCAATCTGGTCAGCGTCGACGCCTGCACAACCCGCCTGCGCCTGATCGTCGCCGACAGCCAGGCCATCGACGACGACGCGCTGACCGCGCTGGGCGCGCGCGGCATCATCCGCCCGTCCGAAAAGGCGGCGCAGGTCGTGCTCGGGCCGATCGCCGATCTGGTCGCCGAGGAAATCCGCGGCGCACTGGCGTGGAGCGGTGCCGCGGCAGCGGCGACGCTGACCCCGGTGATAGCGGGCGGCACCGACGCCGCGGGGCTACCCGCGGAGATCGTCGGCGCGCTCGGCGGCGATGCCAATGTCCGCACCGTCCATGCGCTGCACGGCCGTTTCCGGGTCGAGCTCGCCGATGCGGGGCGCGTCGACGAAAGCGCGCTCGCGCGATTGACGCATGGCATCGCCCGCCCGCGCCCCGATGTCTGCCATATCCTGACCTGAATTCAGGCCGGCGACGACATCTTCATCAGCACCAGCCCGCCGACGATCAGCAGCGCGGCGACGATACGCATCGCATTCGCCTGTTCGCCGAGCACGAAAATGCCGACCAGAAACGCGCCGACCGCGCCAATCCCGGTCCAGATCGTATAGGCAGTGCCGAGCGGCAGCGATTTCATCGACAGCGAGAGAAGCGCGAAGCTTGCGATCATCGCGACGAGCGTGACGAGCGACGGCCCGAGCTTCGAGAAGCCCTCCGATTGCTTCATCGAAAAAGCCCACACGACTTCGAGCACGCCAGCGATCGTCAGGTAAATCCAGGCCATGACAGCCTCCTTCAAAGGCTGCCGGGCCGTCCCGGACTTGAAGACCCGCACAGCGCGCGGGCGAGGACGTGGCCTCTTTGGATGTCCGCGCCCCCTAGCGTCAGGAGAACGCGGCATCAAGCGCAGCCCAAAAAAGCCCGTCGCCGGTCGCGCAGTGAGCTCAGCGGTTTGGCGCGAGCCGCATCGCGGCACCGCCGCCCGGCGCGAGCCACAGCTTGTAGCTGTCGCCCTTCTTCACCTTGACCGTGTCATAGGCGATGCGGTGCCGCGCGTCGGTCAGATAAGTGGCGCCCTCGCCGTCCTTCCAGATCGTCGCGGTATAGGTCTTTCCGGATTCGAGGAAATCGAAGTTCAGCGCCAGCGTGCGTTCGGTCGCGTCGTTAACCCCGCCGACATACCAGTCAGCGCTATTCCGGTCCTTGCGCGCGAAGATCGCGTAATCGCCGACCTCGCCCGCGATGAGCTTGCTGTCGGCCCAATCGGCGGGGACCTGTTTGATGAATTCGAGCTCGCGCGGATATTTCTCCAGATTCTCGATGAAGTCGGCCGCCATCTGGATCGGCGAATAGAGCGCGAGATAGAGCCCGAGTTGCTTCGCGAGCGTCGAGGCGAGCGGCGCCTTGTTCGCCCCTTCGAGGCTCAGCACGCCGGGGGTGAAGTCCATCGGCCCCGACAGCATGCGCGTATAGACGAGCGTCGGTTCATGGTCCGGGCCGTTCGCGAAGGCACCCCACGCATTATACTCCATGCCGCGTGCGCCCTCGCGCGCGACCCAGTTGGGATAGGTCCGGCGGAGCCCGGTGTCCTTGATCGGTTCGTGCGGATTGACCGCGACATGATATTTGGCGGCGGTTTCGACGACCTTCAGATGATGCTGCACCTGACGCTGGCCGTCGTGCCATTCCATCGCGATCGTTCCAGGCGTTTCGCCGGGCGCAATGATCCCGCCCGCGTCGGCGACATAGCCGGTCTTGACCGTCCCCACGCCGAGCTGGCCATAAAGCTTCATCGCGTCGTCGAGCTGCGCCTCATAGACCGCGATATTGCCGCCGGTTTCGTGATGGCCGATCAGTTGCACGCCCTTTCTGCGCGCATAGTCGGTGACCGCCTTCAGGTCGAAATCGGGGGTCGCCTGCGTGAAGCTGAACTCATCGCCATGGCCGAACCAGTTGCCGTTCCAGCCCTTGTTCCAGCCCTCGACGAGCACGCCGCCGAAGCCGTGCTTCGCGGCAAAATCGATATATTGCTTGGTCCTTGTCGTCGTCGCGCCATGCTTCGGCCCTTCGGCCCAGCTCCAGTCGCCGCGGATCATCCCCCACCAGATGCCGATATATTTCATCGGCTTGAACCAGCTGACATCGCCCAGCTTGTTCGGTTCGTTGAGGTTGAGTTCGAGGTCGCTTTCGACCAGCCCCGCCGCATTGTCGGCGATCCGGATCGTCCGCCACGGCGTCGCGAACGGCAGGTCGCGTATGACGCGCGCGCCCTTCGACGAGGGCGACAGCGTGGCGCGGAACTTCTGTCCCTCGGCGCGCTTGAACCACATGCCGGCATAGTCGACGAGCGCGGCTTCGTGGAATGCCAGGTGCGTTCCGTCGTCGAGGCGCATCGTGATCGGCGTGTGCGCGGTCGCGACCGCGTCGATCGGCGTCTTTTGATAGAATTGTTCGTAGCGGTTCCACTCGCCGCCGGTGATCCACCATGCGGTGCCCTTGGGTGCGATGTCGAATTCGGTGATTTCGTCGACGATCTTTGCGGTCGGGAGGCCGGCCTGCTCGGGCAGTTCGTAGCGGAAGCCGATGCCGTCGTCGAAGAGGCGGAAGCGGATGTTCATCGCATGGCCGCCCCAGCTCTTGTCCTGACGGAAGCGGACGAGCAGTTCATTGTGCCGGTCGCGCACGAAGCGGCGCTCGCCCCACGGCTGTTCCCAGCGCGTGTCGCCGCTCGCGCGCTCGACGCTTTCGATCGTGAAGCCGCGTTGCAGCCCGATGCGGTCGGCGAGGATGAAGCCGAGCTTCGACGGCGCGATCAGTAATTTGCCTTTGCGCGACAGCGACCATGTCGGTCGCTGGTCATTGTCGGTCGACACGGTGAGCGTGATGGCGCCATCGGGCGACGAGGCCACCTGCCCGGGCCGCGCGTCCTGCGCAAAGGCGGGCGTCGCTGCCACGGCGAGCAGCGGGAGGGCGGCGAACAGGCTACGCATCAATTTGTTCCTTCGAGTTTCAGCCAGAGAGCGCCGCACGGCGGCAGATGCGCCGGGTCGGCGCCATTGAGGGCAGCGACGGGCGTGCCGCCCCGCCCATGATCCGCGATATCGATCGTCGCGCCGCCGAGATTGAAGAGGCAGCGGATATGCTCGCCGTCGGCGATCCGGTCGAAAGCGAGCAGGTCGCCCTCGGCAATCCAGCGCGCGTCGCGGCCGAGGCGCAGCGCAGGGTGCGCGGCGCGCAGCGCGACGAGATGGCGCGTGAGGTTGAGCAGCGATGCGGGATCGGCCTGTTGCCGGTCGACCGCGAGCGCGCCATGCTCGGCGCCGAGCGGTAGCCATGGATCGGCGCTCGAAAAGCCTGCATGCGCCTCACCCGCCGCCCATGGCAGTGGCGTCCGCGCGCCGTCGCGCGACAGCGTCAGCGGCCAGTTCTTGAGCGCCTCGGGATCCTTCACCAGCTCGAACGGGATCTCGACCTGATCGAGCCCCAGCTCCTCGCCATTGTAGAGGATGATATTGCCGCGCAGCGCGCAGAGCAGCGCCATTTTCATGCGGGCAAACGCTGCGGCATCAACGCCGTCGGGCGTCCAGCGCGATACCGCGCGCGGCGCGTCATGGTTTTCGAACGCCCAGCTCGGCCAGCCGAGCCCCGGCGTGTCGGGCCATTGTTCGGCCGCCTCGCGCACCAGTTGCGGCGTCAGCCGGTCGGCATAGAGAAAGTCAAAGCCATAGGCGCTGTTGAGGCGGCCATTGCCCGCGGTGAACAGCTTCATCTCGCGCACCGCATCGTCGCCGCCGACTTCGGCGACGGTGAAGCTGCCCGGATATTGATCGGTCAGCGCACGGATGCGTTCGAGGAAGAGCGGGATGTCGGGGTGCGACTGGTTGTGGATCTTCTGCTGGAAATCGAACGGCCGCGTGCGGACCTTGTTCGACGGCGGCGCGGGCGGATTGTCGCGAAATTCGGGGTCGTGCATCGAAAAGTTGATCGCATCGATACGAAAGCCGTCGACGCCGCGGTCGAGCCAGAAGCGCACGACGCCGAGCAGCGCGTCCTGCACCGCCGGGTTGTGGACGTTGAGCTGCGGCTGCGAGCCCAGGAAATTATGCATATAATATTGGCCGCGCCGCGCGTCCCACGTCCATGCGGGGCCGCCGAACACCGACTGCCAATTGGTCGGCGGCGCCCCGTCGGGCTTGGCATCGGCCCAGACATACCAGTCGGCCTTGTCATTCGCCTTGCTCGCGCGGCTTTCCGCAAACCAGGCATGCCGGTCGGATGTGTGCGCGAACACAAGATCGGTCGTGACCTTCAGCCCCAGCGCATGCGCGCGCGCCACCAGCGCGTCGAAATCGTCGAGCGTCCCGAAGATCGGATCGACGCCGCAATAGTCGGCGATATCGTAGCCGAAATCATCCATCGGCGAGGGGTAGAAGGGCGACAACCAGATCGCATCGACGCCGAGCGCGGCGACATAGTCGAGCCGCGCGGTGATGCCGGCAAGGTCGCCGATCCCGTCGCCGTTCGAATCGGCGAAGCTGCGCGGATAGATTTGATAGATTGCCGCGCCCTTCCACCACGGCGTTTCCGTCGCGGCGAGGCGGGTCTGGTCCTGAACGAGGGGGCTGTTCGTCGTCACGCGTGCTTTCGCTTATTCACTGGCCTGGCAGATGATCGTGCCAAAGGCGGGGAGAGAAAGATGGAGGCTGCCCGGCGCCGTGGGAACCGCGGGGCAGTCGCCGTGGAGCGCGGTAAAACCCGCGCTTTTCATATCGATGGCGATGTTCGCCGATAATGTCGCCGACGACGTGTTGAAGGCGAGCAGGATTTCGCGGCCGGTGTCGGGGTCGAAGCGCGATACCGCGAGCAGGCCGGGCTTTTCGGAGAAAGCGCGGACCCTGGTGGCGCCGCGCATCAGCGCGGGGTTCTTGCGCCGAATCTCGGACAGCGCCGCGATATGGCGATAGAGCGGATGCGCGGTGTCGAAATTGGCGGTCGCGGTCGTCGCGTCGCTGCCGATCAGGTCGTTGTCGTTATAGGCCGCAACCTGCGACGCGAACATATTTTCGCGCGCAAGCTGGTCCTTGTCGTCCGAGACGAACCCCTGCTCGTCGCCATAATAGATCGTCGGCACCCCGCGCAGCGTCAGCAACATGGCATGGCCGAGCATCACGCGCTGGAGCAGTTCGGCCTCGCTCGCCTTCGGGTTCGCAGCCTTCACGAACATGGCGAAACGGCCCATGTCGTGATTGCCGAGGAAGGTCGGCAGTTCCTGCGCCGCCTCTGCTCCGCCCTTGTAGAGCGCGTCGCCGTCGAACAGCCGCGCGAACTCGCCGGTGCCCTTCGTGCCGCTCACCGCGTCGATCGCGGCGCGTGCAAAGCCGAAGTCAAGCACTGCGGGGAGGCCCGCCGCGTGCGTGTACCAGGCGAGCGCGCCCGGATCGACGGCATCGACATAGACTTCACCGAAAATGTGAAAATTGGGGATGCCGCGCGCCTTTGCGCGCGCCTGCATCGCGGGCACGAAGGCCTGCCAGAATTCGGGGTTCACATGCTTCGCGGTGTCGATGCGGAAGCCGTCGATCCCGAATTCGTCGATCCAGCGACCATAGATGTCGATAAAGCCCTGCACGACGCGCGGATGCTCGGTAGCCAGATCGTCGAGCCCGGAGAAGTCGCCGTACAGCGCGGACTCGCCGACCCAGTCGCTGTTGCCACGATTGTGATAATAGATCGGGTCGTTGAGCCAGGCGGGAACCTTCACCCGCTCCTCGCCCTTCGGGATGATGGGGGTGTAGGCGAAGGCGAGGTCGGTGAGCTTCGACCAGTTTCCGGCATCGGCGACATGATCGCCCGCGAAACCCGGATTGATCGGCGCCCCCTTCACCCCGCCGCGCCGCGAGTAAGGATAATCGGCGAGGCTGCGGTAGCGGAAGCCGCCGGCCGCATCTTCCTTGTAGGTGATCACATCGGCGGTGTGGTTGGCGATGATGTCCATATAGACCTTCATGCCGCGCGCATGGGCGGCGTCGACGAAGGCCTTGAACTCGGCATTGGTGCCGAAATGCGGGTCGACCTGCGTGAAGTCGGTGACCCAATAGCCGTGATATCCCGCGCTCTCTTCGCCCTTCGGCCCCTGCACCGGTTTGTTCTTGAAGATCGGCGCGAACCAGATCGCGGTCGCGCCGAGACCCTCGATATAGTCGAGCCGCTTCGTCAGGCCGGCAAGGTCGCCGCCGTGGAAGAAGCCCTTGGCGGTCGGGTCATAGCCAGTCTGAAGCCGGTCGCCTTTCAGCCCGCCCATGTCGTTCGTGGCATCGCCATTCTCGAAGCGGTCGGGGAGGACGAAATAGATGATTTCGTCCTCGGGCGGGCGCTGGCGGAAATCCGCAACCGGCGCGGAGCCCGACAGGCTCATTGCGATGATCGATGCGAGCAAACTCATGCGGGCACTCCAGCCGCGCAATGCTGCGCGATAAATTCGTCGTGGGCGGGAAGATGCGACGCAGTGCGCGCGACGATCGTTTCGATGTCGGCGAAAAAGCCCGCCAGTTCGTCGCCGGTGAGTTGGTCGGCCATCGGGTGATGGCCATCGGGCATGATATTCTGCCCCGTCAGCACCTGGAACCAGCCGATTTCGATGAACAATTCGTCGCCCTCGCGGACGATCTGGCCTTGGCTTTTGAACAGCTCGATCTTGCGCGCGAGCGTTTCGGGAATGCCCATCTCGCGGCAGCGGATCCAGAAGGGCGCGTCGGTGCGCTGGTTGGCGTGATAGTGGAGGATGACGAAGTCGCGGATGCGCTCGTAGTCGAAGCGGACGCGGCGGTTATAGGCAGCGATATTGGCGGCATCGAAATCGCGGTCGGGGAAATGCGCGAGCAGCTTGGCTATGCCGTTCTGGATCAGGTGGATGCTCGTCGACTCAAGCGGTTCGAGGAAGCCCGAGGCGAGGCCGAGCGCGACGACATTGGCGTTCCACGCCTGTTTGCGCATGCCAGTGCGGAAGCGGAGCGTGCGCGGGTCGGCGAGCGGGCGGCCCTCGACATTGGCGAGCAGCGTCGCGGTCGCCTCATCCTCGCTGATGAAGTCGCTGCAAAAGACATGGCCGTTGCCGGTGCGGTGCTGGAGCGGGATGCGCCATTGCCAGCCGGCCTTGTGCGCGATCGCCTGCGTATAGGGCCGCGCAGGGCCCGTATTTTCGCTCGGCACCGCGATCGCGCGGTCGCAGGGAAGCCACTGCGTCCAGTCTTCGAAGCCGGTTTCGAGCGCATCCTCGATCAGCAGCGCGCGAAAGCCCGAACAGTCGATGAAGAGTTCGCCTTCGATCGTCGTGCCATCTTCCAGCACGACGGCTTCGACATGGCCGCTTTCGCCGCCCCGCCGGACGCTGGCGATCTTGCCTTCGGTCCGTTCGACCCCGGCGGCCTCGGAAACCTTGCGCAGATAGGCCGCATAGAGCGCGGCATCGAAATGAAAGGCGTAGGCGATGCCGTCGAGGCTGGTGTTCGGGATTTGCGGCAGCCGCGCAAAGCGGTTCTGCCGCCCGGCGGTTTCGTTCAGCGAATAATCGCCGAGCCGCCCCGCGACACCCTCGTTCCGGCCGCGAAGCCAATATTGCTGGAACGGCAGCATGCCGAGGCTGCGGCCGATCTGGCCGAAGGCGTGCATATAGACGTCGCCGATCCGGCCCCAATCGTGAAACTGGATGCCGAGTTTGAACGTGCCGCCGGTTTCGCGAATGAACTCATTCTCGTCGATGCCGATCAGCGCGTTGAACAGGCGGATCGCGGGGATCGTCGCCTCGCCAACCCCAACGGTGCCGATCTCGTCGCTTTCGACCAGCCGGATCGACAGATTGTCCATCGTCCGCGACAGCGCCGCGGCGGCCATCCAGCCCGCGGTTCCGCCGCCGACGATGACGACCTTCGTGATGCGGCTGTCGCCCACCCTGTTCCTTTCTCTCGTCCGGAAACGGGCCGGGCGTGTCGCCCGACCCGCGCATCCCGTCAGAACTTATAGGTGATGCCGGCCATGAAGTTGCGACCATAATTCTGATAGTCGCGGATCTGGCGCGGATCATTGTTGTAATAGGTCACGAACGGCTCGTTGGTCAGGTTCGACGCCTGGAACAGGATGCCCAGCCCTTCGAGCCCGCCGCTCTGGAAGGTATAGCCGACCTGCGCGTCGACGACGAACTCGCTCTTCGCCATGAACATGTCGCGTGCGAGGCTGATCGTCGAAACTTCGGCAAGGAACTTCGAGCGATAGCGGCCCGACGCGCGCACCTGGAAGCCGTCCTTTTCGAAATAGGCGGTTCCGTTGATGACCCATTTCGACAGGCCGGGCATCGAGATCGGATCCTCGCCACCTTCGCGCACGCGGCTCTTGGTGTACGAGGCGCTGCCGAGCACGCCGAAACCGTCGAGCGACTGGGTGAGGTTGGCGAAGGGCAGCGAGAAGGAGGCTTCGGCACCATAGACGCGACCGGCATTGCCGTTCAGCCACTGCTTGCTGAGGCCTGCGCGCGTGCCGACCGTGCCGCCGTCGGGAACCTCGAAGTCCGTAAAGTCGAACGGATTGACCTGACGATAGATGTAATTTTCGAGATATTTGTAGAAGCCGCCGACCGAGACATAGCCGCCCTGCCCGAAATATTTCTCGAGCCCCACATCGACCGTGTCGGCCATCAGCGGACGCAGCCGCGCGTTGCCGAGGTCGAGCGACCAGGGCGAGGCGTTGACGTCGGTGTTGTTGCGCTTCGACGCGTCGAAATTGACGCCGCCGCCCGGCTTCAGCTGATCCATGCGCGCACGCGCCAGCACGCGGGCGGCACCGAAGCGCAGGAAGGTGTTGTCGGCGAATTCGACCGACAGGTTCAGGCTGGGCAGGATGTCGGTATATTTGGCGCCGTCGGTGACCGGGGTCGACTGGGTCACGCCGCCGACGACCTGCGCATAGAAGCTCGATCCCGTCTGGTCCGAGTGGACGATCTGGACGCCGACGTTGCCGCGGATCGGCGTGCTGCCCGCATCGGCGTCGAAATTCGCCTGCACGAAACCGGTCAGCACCTTTTCGCGGATCGTATAATCGTTGAACACACGCGCCGGGTCGAAGCCCGCGCCGTCGGTCAGATTATAGTTGCCGTCATTGTAGAAACGCCAGCTGTCGAACGCGACCATGCCGGGGATGCCGATGAAGTCGAGCGACACCGGATCATAGAGATAATCGGCGGGCACCGCGGTGTTCGCGGGATAATTTTTGCTCGTCAGCACGAAGCCGCGGTCGTCGAGGCTCTTCTTGCGGTCCGAATAATTGGCGCCGACGCGGATGCTGCTGAGCACGCCGCCCAGTTCCTGCGTCGCCTGCAGGCGCAGCGATTTCAGCTGGTCTTTGATCTTCGGCGTGTTGACGAAGCCGTCCTGGCAATTGGCAACCGCGCCGCCGCAGCTGTTCCAGCCCTGCGGGTCGGTGATCACGAACAGATTGGGGTCGGAATAGTCGAGCGACGGGTCGAACATGATGCCGCCCTTCGAGCGCATCTCGAAGCCGAGCGCGGTTTCGCGTGCGCCGACATTCTGGCCGCGGCCGGTGCCGAGATAGATTTCGAGATTTTCCTCGGTCTTCTTGATCCGCGAATAGCCGAGATCGAGTTCGAGCGTCAGCTTCTCGTTCGGCTTGAACTGCGCGTTCCAGCCGCCGGCGATGATCGTCGAGTCGCGGTGGACAACGTCGTTGCGCATCACCGCCTCGGTGCCCGTCCAAACGCCCTTCGTCACCAGACCGTCCTCGACGGTGAAGCCGGGCTGAAGCGTCGAATTGCCCCAAAAGAGCGGGAATTCGATCCCGCGCAGGCGCTGTTCATCCTTGAACTTCGACCAATAGCCGTCGATCGTCGTGTGGAACTTGTCGCTGGGTTCCCATTCGACGACCGCCATCACGCCGTCGCGCTTCAACTCGTTCGATTTCACATAGGGCTTGGCGCCGCCGATGATGAAACCGGTGTTCGTACCGTCGGTCGCTTCGGGATAGCCCCAAGCGTTGAAGCGCTCCTCGGCGGTCGGCGACTGCATACGCGCATAACCGATCGCCCAGCCGAGCGTGCCGTCGGCATTCTGGTCAATATAGGAGATGTTGGCGCGATAGCCCTTGTTCGAAATATCGGGGTTGAGCTTGCCGAGATCGTTGATCTCGAAGCGTGCCCCGGCGGCGATCGCGCGCTTGCCATAGGCGAGCGGGCGCACCGTGCGCATGTCGATCGTGCCGCCGATGGCTTGGCCGATCAGCGACGCGTCGGGGGTCTTGTAGACGATGGCGCCGTTCAGCAATTCGGACGGATATTGGTCGAGCTCGACGCCGCGGTTGTTGCTCGCCGAAACCTGTTCGCGGCCGTTGAGCAGGGTGGTGGTGAAATCGGGCGCGAGACCGCGGATCGACACGACATTGGCGCGGCCGTCGAGGCGCTGTGTCGCGAGGCCCGGCAGGCGCGACAGCGATTCGGCGATAGACAGGTCGGGCAGCTTGCCGATGTCTTCGGCCGACACGACCTCGACGATCGAGGTGTTGTTCTTCTTCGCCTGGACCGAATTGTTGATCGCGCCGCGGATGCCGCTGACGACGATTTCGCCTTCGGCCGGCGCTTCGTCGACGGGCGCGGTGCTCGCGTCCTGCGCCATCGCGGCGGCAGGCATCAAGGCGGTCAAAGCGAAGCCGAGCGCGATGGCGCTGACACCGCGGTTCAGATTGTTCGGCAAGATCATGTGTGGCTCCCCTGGCACGGACGGGTGGTCTTGACCCATGCATCGGAAGGGGGGACGCGGCGCGTCCGTCAGGCTCCTCTCCGGCACGTGGGCTTTCCCATCTTGAGCCTCGCAATTGAAACCAATCGCGCCGCGCCGCCATAGGGTATACGTATACGCATAATATGCAGGCGCTCGGACTGTCGCGGAAATACAACGGATTCAGCCCCGAAAACCGGGCAACTCCGCATTGTGCAAATTCTTGGCATAGACCTGACCAATCGCTAGTCTGCGACGGAGGCGGCGGCCATCGCAAGACCGCGGCGTCAGGGAGAGAGACATGGGGCGGCAACCCTCGGCCAAGCCGACGAGTTTCGACATCGCCTATCTGGCGGGCGTCTCGCAGCCCACGGTTTCACGCGCGCTGCGCGGCAGCAAATCGGTCAGCGCCGCGACCCGCGCAAACATCGAACGCATTGCGCGCGAACTCAATTACACCGTCGACAAAAATGCCTCGAGCCTGCGCTCGCAGCGCACCCACACGCTCGCCTTGCTCTTCTTCGAGGATCCGAACCCCGACGAATCGATGATCAACCCCTTCTTCCTGTCGATGCTGGGGTCGATCACGCGCGAATGCGCGCGGCGCGGATACGATCTGCTGATCAGTTTCCAGCAGATGCACAATGACTGGCACGTCACCTATCAGGACAGCCACCGGTCCGACGGTATCATCCTGCTCGGCTATGGCGATTATCAGCTCTATCTCACCAAGCTCGAGCATCTGGTCGAGATGGGGACCAAGTTCGTGCGTTGGGGGTCGGTGTCCGAAGACGGGATCGGGCTGACCGTTGGGTCCGACAATGTCGGCGCGGGCGAACTGGCGGGCGCGCATCTGGTCGAGATCGGGAGGCGGCGCATCGCCTTCCTCGGCGACGCGTCGGACCATGCGCCCGAATTCCAGGATCGCTATAACGGCCTCTGCCGCGCGATGCGCGCCGCGGGCCTCGAGCCCGATCCGGCGCTTCAGCGCGACGCGGTTTCGTCCGAGGATTCGGGCTATGCCGCCGCGCGGTCGCTCATCGAAAGCGGCCAGAATTTCGACGCCGTCTTCGCCGCCAGCGACCTGATCGCGATCGGCGCGATGCGCGCGCTGACCGAAGCGGGGCTGCGCCTGCCGCAGGACGTCGCGATCATCGGCTTCGACGACATCCCCGCCGCCAGCCTGACCTCGCCGACGCTGACCACGCTGATGCAGGATATGAAGGGCGCGGGGACCTTGCTCGTCGACGCGCTGCTCGCGCGGATCGAGGATCGCCCCGTCGAGCAGCGGATATTGCCAGCCCGGCTGATCCGGCGCCAGAGCACGGCGATCTGACGAAGCTTCGTGTCGGCATTGGGTTGGAAGCGGCCCTTTGTGAACCCCGGCGAAAGCCGGGGCCGAGTGCGGAACTAGCTAAGGTCGCGTCAGAATTCTGGGCCCCGGCTTCCGCCGGGGTTCACATCTGTATCGGCGGCTCTCGGCCGAAAGCGGCCCCCACGTATTCGTATACGTAACCGCACCGCGCTTGCCCTGCACCGCGCGCGCTGCAACACCCCCACCAACGCGAGCCGCGCCAGCAGCCGCAACGGGAGACGCATGATGGAAAAACCGAAGCAGGGCTTTGCCGGCCTGTGGAATATCAGCTTCGGCTTTTTCGGCATCCAGATCGGCTTCGCGCTGCAGAATGCGAATATGAGCCGTATCTTCCAGTCGCTCGGCGAGGATATCGAGAAACTTCCCGGCCTGTGGGTCGCCGCGCCGCTAACCGGCCTGCTCGTCCAGCCGATCATCGGGCATATGAGCGACCGGACCTGGCTCGGCCGGCTCGGGCGCCGCCGTCCTTATTTTCTCGCCGGCGCGATCCTCGCCGCGATCGCGCTGTTCGTCATGCCCGAAAGCCCCGCGATCTGGTTCGCCGCGATGATGCTGTGGATCCTCGACGCCTCGCTCAACATCTCGATGGAGCCCTTCCGCGCCTTCGTCGGCGACATGCTGCGCAAGGATCAGCACAGCGTCGGCTATGCGGTGCAGACCGCCTTCATCGGCGCGGGCGCGGTGGTCGGATCACTCTTCCCGACGCTGATGGAGGCGATGGGCGTCGCCAATGTCGCGCCGCCGGGACAAATCCCCGACACGGTGCGCTACGCCTTCTGGTTCGGCGGGATTGCGCTGTTCCTTGCCGTACTGTGGACCGTCGTCACGACGGACGAATATAGTCCCGAACAGATGGCGTCCTTCGAAGCTGCGGCGGACGGCGAGGCAACCGCAGTCCGCGCCCTCGCCTCGCACAGCTATACAGCCAGCGGCGGCTGGATCGGCGCCGGGCTGCTCGTCCTGCTCGTCCAGCATCATTTCGCCCTGCTGCGCGAGGTGCTGCTGCTCGGTGCGCTGCTGATCGGCTATGGTCTCGCAAGCATCGCCGCGATCGCGCTGGCGCGCCGCGGCAACGACACGAACATGCTGTCGAGCATCGTCGGCGATTTCTCGGGCATGCCGGCGCTGATGAAGCGGCTTGCGCTCGTCCAGTTCTTCAGCTGGTCGGCGCTGTTCATCATGTGGATCAACACCACCCCGATCGTCGCCCAATATCATTTCGGCACGACCGATGCCGCGAGCGCGGCCTATCAGGAGGCGGGCAACTGGGTCGGCGAATTGTTCGCCATCTATAATGGCGTCGCCGCCATCGCGGCGCTGACCCTGCTCCCCTGGCTATCGCGCCGTTTCGGGCAGGCCCGGACGCACATAATCGGGCTCGCGTGCGGAGCGATCGGTTACGGCAGTTTCTTCCTGCTACGCGACCCCACACATCTGATCGTCAGCGAGATTTTCATTGGCATCTTCTGGGCATCGGTGCTGGCCATGCCCTATGCGATCCTCGCCTCCAGCCTGCCGCAAGCAAAGCTCGGCATCTACATGGGGCTCTTCAACATCTTCGTCGTCGTGCCGCAATTGCTCGTCGCAACGGTGATGGGCTCGATCATGAAATCGCTGTTTCCCGGCGAACCCATCTACACGATGGCCTTCGCCGCCTTTGCCCTGCTGCTGGCGATGATTGCGATGCTGCGCGTCGGCCAACCGGCCGCAGATCGCGGCCAAACCGTCCACGGCTAGTCGCGCCCAGATACCGCCCTATCGGGCGAAGAAACCGGTGTCACAACAACGCCGCACGACTGTCATCGTGGCGACCCACTGCGGCCATCGAATCGCAACCCCGAAGCCCTAGCGGACGCCGACCGCAATCGGCGGCAATCCAATCCAGGGGTTTCAGAATGACGATCAGAGGTCTTGCCTCAGCCACCGCGCTTGTTCTTCTCGCGAGCACGAGCAGCGCCGCACTGGCACAGTCGGACACCGGCGACACAGCTGCCAGCGACGCGGCGGCGCAGGGCGACGAGATCGTCGTGACCGGCCGCGCGGGCGCCGGCGACCGCACGCGGATCGAGACGAGCTATGCGATCACCTCGATCGACAACGACACGCTGCGCTCGCGCGCCCCGTCGAGCGTCACCGAAGCGCTGAAGTCGGTCCCCGGCTTCTGGGTCGAGGCATCGGGCGGCGAAGGCAGCGGCAACGTCCGCGCGCGCGGCATTCCGGTCGACGGGTTCGGATCGATCACCCTGCTCGAAAACGGCCTGCCGGTGCAGCATGACCCCTCGCTCGGCTATCTCAATGCCGACCAGGCCTTCCGCATCGATGAATCGATCGAACGCGTCGAGGTCGTCCGCGGCGGCCCGTCGTCGATCTTTTATTCGAACGCCCCCGGCGGCGCGGTCAACTTCATCACGCGGCAGGCCAAGGACGAACTGACCGGCGTCGCGCGCATCCTTTATGGCCCGACCGCCGACCTGTTCCGCTTCGACGGCTGGGTCGGGACGCCGCTCGGCAACGGCTGGAGCCTTGGCGTCGGCGGCTATTATCGTAAGGAAGATGGCGTCCGCGATCCCGGTTTCGCGGGCAATGAGGGCGGACAGATCCGCGCCGACCTCAACTATGATTTCGGCGATGGCCGGATCACGCTCGGTTACAAAAAGATCGACGACAGCACGATCTTCTACACCGGCATCCCGCTCACCAAGGACCGCAAGGGCAATATCGTCGGCCTGCCGGGCTTCGACCCGCATTATGGCACGACCGCGAGCCGCGCGACCGCCTTCATGACGCTGCGCGACGCCAACGGGCCGGTCCGGTTCAACAATGCCGACGGCACCGACGTCAACCTCGACCAGTTCAGCCTGCTCGCCGAGTGGGAGCTCGCGCCGGGCTGGAAGCTCAGCAACCGCGCGCGCTATCGCGACTCGCTGACGGTGCGCAACGGCGTCTATCCGGCGTCGATCAGCACCGCGACCGCCTTCCTCAACCAGAACCGCGCCTCGCTCCTCGCCGCCTTCCCCGGCGCGGCGAGCGTCCAGCTGCGCTACAGCGACACCGGCGAGGCGTTCGACGTCACCGGCCAGAACGGCAACGGCGACGTCTTCATCAACGCCGCGCGCCCGGTCACCGTCGACGAGAGCGAGTTCCTCAACGACCTCCGCCTCGCGCACAGTTTCGACATCGGCGGGATGACGCATGATGTGTCGATCGGCTTCTATTACGCCCGGATCGAAGAGACTTTCCAGCGATACTCGGCGTCGACGCTGCAGGACGTATCGGACAATTCGCGCCTGCTCGACCTCGTCGCGCTCAATGGTGCGGGGCAGGTCATCGGCGCGGCGACCGAAAATGGCGTCGTGCGTTATGGCTCCGAATTCGCCAACGGCAGCGGCACGCAGGACACGTTCGCAGTATATGCCGCCGACGAATGGCAGGTCACGCCGCAGCTCCGCATCGACGGCGGCGTCCGCTGGGAAACGGTCAAGACGCGCGGCGCACAGGAGGGCAGCAAGACGGTCAACCTCGGCAATGCGGCGACGCTCGCCGATAACAGCGTGCTGACCGGAAACGGCATCTTCGCTCCCTTCGATCAGAAGTTCGACAAGGTCGGCTATACGATCGGCGCGGACTGGCAGTTCGCACCGCGTGCCGGGGTCTTCGCGCGCTACACCTCCGCCTTCCGTTTGCCGAGCGTCGGGAGCTTCATTACCAGCGCCACCGCGGTTCCGCGGACGCAGGGCATCGACCTGTGGGAAGCGGGCCTCAAATATCAGTCGCGCTTCGCCAGCGTCTACCTCACCGGCTTCCTGACCGACTTCAACTCCTATGGCATCGGCAACACGAAGTTCGACCCGGTCACCAACGGCTATGTGTCGCAGACGGTCTATACCGACACGCGCGCGTACGGCGTCGAGTTCGAAGGGACGGTGCGGCCGACGTCGTGGTTCGACTTCACCCTCAACGGCACGTGGCAGGACCCGACCTTCCGCAACCTGCGCTATCACGAGCTGACCACGGTCAACGGGCAGCAGACGCTGGTCCCGCGCGACTATTCGGGCAATCAGCTGATCCGCGTCCCCAAAATGACGCTGCGCGCGACGCCGGCGGTGACGCTGCTCGGCGACCGGCTGCGCGCGCAGGTCGATGTCGAACATTATACGAAGCGTTACGCCGATGCGGCGAACATATCGAAACTGCCCGCCTATACCGTGCTCAATGCCAGCGTCCGGTTCAACCTGACCAACCAGATCACGATCTGGGCCTATGGCGACAACCTGACCAACGAGCTCGGGCTGACCGAGGGCAACCCGCGCGCGGGCGAACTGACCAGCGGACAGGCGAACGACCTGTTGTTCATCGGGCGTCCGATCGTCGGCCGCAACGTCCGCTTCGCCGTCGACTTCCGTTTCTGATGCTGCACCGCGCGATCCTGTTCGCTGCTGTTCTGGCGATGGCCGCCCCCGTGGCGGCCATCGAACAGACGCCGCCCGATGTGACGGTCACCGGCGAGATCACCGGAACCGACCATCAGACCTATCGCGAGGTGGCGTTCGACGTTCCCGAGGGGACCGAACGCGTCACCGCGGTGCTGAGTTACGACAAGTCGAACAAGACCGTCGTCGACATGGGCGTGTGGGATCCGGCGCGTTTTCGCGGCTGGAGCGGCGGATCGCGTGACCGCTTCACGATTGCGCCGAGCGACGCGACGCCGGGCTATCTGGCGGGTGCGCTGCCCGTCGGGCGCTGGCGCGTGATGCTGGGCGTTCCCAATGCGCGGGCGAACAGCCGGGCGGCCTATACGGTCCGGGTCTTCTTCGACCGCGCCGACGAGCGACGCGCCACCGCCGCGATCGCCGATCCACCGATCAAGGCCGGGCCGGGCTGGTATCGCGGCGACCTTCATATGCACGATGCGCACAGCGACGGCAGCTGCCGGAGCCGTGGCGGGCGGAAGGTGCCATGCCCGCTGTTCCGCACCGTTGCCGCCGCCGCCGAGGCAGGGCTCGATTTCATTTCGGTCACCGACCATAATACCACCGCGCATTTTAGCGGCCTGCGCGAGCTCCAGCCCTACTTCGACACGATGCTTCTGATCCCGGGGATCGAGGTGACGACCTTCGGCGGCCACGCCAATATCTTTGGCCCGACCGGCATCGTCGATTTCCGCGTCGGCACGCCCGGCGGCCCCGATATCCGCTCATTGCAGCGCGATGTTGCGGCGGCGGGCGCGATCATGTCGATCAACCATCCCGCCCTGCCCTCGGGCGAACAATGCATGGGTTGCGGCTGGACGTGGAAGGACACCGACTATGGCGCCATTACGACGATCGAGGCGATCAACGGCACGATGACCGAGGGGCCCTTCGCCGGGCTCGGCTTCTGGTATGCGCGGCTGAACGAAGGACACCGCCTGACCGGCATCGCCGCCAGCGACAATCACGACCCCGACGTCGCGCCCGGCAACCCGCCGCCCGGCCCGGCGGCGATCGGCCACCCGCGCACCGTCGTCCATGCAAGTGCATTGTCGACGCCCGCGATCCTCGACGGCCTTCGCGCGGGCAATGTGTTTCTCGACATAGAGGGGACGAACACGCGCCTTCTCGAAGTCGAAGCCTCTGCGAACGGACAGCGCGCGATGATGGGAGAAACATTGTCGGGCCGCCGCCGCATTACCATCGGCGCGCATGTCGCGGGCGTCACCGGCGCATTTGCCGAGCTGATCCTGAACGGTCAGCCGACCAGAGAACGCCAGCCGATCGGTTCTGACGACGCCCGGCTAAACTGGACGCTGAACGCGCAGCAAAGCTGCGGCTGGCTTGCGGTCAATGTTCGCGGCAGCACGGGCAAGCTGCTGCTCGCCGGCAACCCGGTCTATCTATCATGCAGCTAGATCCCAGGGGTTGGCGATTCGCCGATTGAAAAGTCGGACAGCCGACATCCGGCCGATAGCTACCAGTCCCCTTTTGCTCGCTTTTGTGCGAAAGGCGGCCGTCAGCGATTTTCTGCAAAGAGGCTACGTGCGTACCAGGCTCAGCATTTGCAAAAAGAAGCATTCCTATCGGTCGGAGGAGGAAGCGCTCGCGGTCGCTCGGTGTGCCGAAATCACGCTCCGCACCTATCGCTGCGACCGCTGCCGACTGTTCCATTTGACCAGCCGCACAAAGGGCAAGCCTATGCTTCGACGCGTTGAAGGAGCGTTTTCTTAGCGATCCGAAGCGCCTTTTCCTTGCCACACATCCCCGCATGCGATCCGGCGCGAAGCGAGCGAAATCGCCAAATGCGGCGTCAAAACAGAATCTGCGCGACGATGCTTGTCTTCGCCCCGGCACGCTGCTAGTGGCGCCCCTCGTTGCCGCTTTAGCTCAGTTGGTAGAGCACATCATTCGTAATGATGGGGTCACAGGTTCGAGTCCTGAAGCGGCACCACTTCTCCAGATCATTCGAATGAACTTGAAAGCCGCAGCGCGCATGAGCCTGCGCGGCGTCGCCACACCCCGCGATCGGGCGCGTGTTTTCGCGATATTTTCCTGGATTCCCTCTGCGGGAAAATGGTGCCCAGAAGAGGACTCGATAGTTAAGCCTATGATTTTGAAAAGAAATTTATTTCTCTTCGGAAAGCAAAATGGTGGCCCCTTCGATGGCCCGCGTCAATATTTCATGGAGTGGTTCAAGTGTTGGATGTCTCAACAACGCACGCGGAATGTCATAGCGATCCAGAGCCCTTGTCGCAACCCGCGACGCTCGTGATTCAATTATGAACGCAGCCACGCGAAACTCTTGGCGGTCATGTTGGCCAGTGGGTGCGGAGGGCCGTGACGCCTTGTGGCCGTCTGGCGACCGACCCGGTCTCGGGGACGGAACACTAGGAAGCTGACCTTCGCTGGCGACCCGCTTGGTGTAAACGAAGCCGCTCTGCCGTCGACGCCTCTCGACCCAACTAAGCCATTCAGCGCCCAAATGTTGACTTGAAGATCCGTCTCAAAACGGGAAGGTTTTTGCGACTGTCAGCGCAGGAAGGCCAAGAGATTGAGTGCGCCTGATAATCCCAGCAATCCAAAGCCGACGACAAGAAGGCTGGTGCCCTTGGCGCGATTGGCGTGCTCGGTTGAATTGGCGAGGTTATAAATATCGCCTTTGTATCCGGGCATGAGCTGCTGGATATTCAGTTCATGCGCCGTAACGATCAGCGCGAGCGCATCGAGGATACGTTTCACCCGCCATGCCAAGACCACCGATCCAGCAACGCTGCATATAGCCGCTACTATCTTGAGCGAATTTGGATCGAGCATGTTCCCCCCTTAAAATGCAAACTTGGCCTGTCCTTTGTCTTCAACAGGGCGCAGGCGTGAATAGGCGAGCAGTTCGGCCATTGAACCGCCTTTGTCACGCCAGTTGTAGAACGTTTCCTCGCCGAGCAACACATAATGCCAATCGGCATCGCTGCGCTGATCGGATGCAATGCCGTTGATCCGATCGCACCAGGCAACCGCCGCCTTGCGTTTCCGCAGGACGTTCGGGGATGAAAGCTGCCCCTGCGCCTTCGTTTCGACGAGATAGATGGACGCCCCCGCCCGCACGAAAAAGTCAGGTGAATAGAAGGCCGGTAGGCCATCTTCCTTAATGTAGCGAAGCCGCGCGAAGGTGTGTTTCTGCTCATTGATCTTGCAATACGCATCCACGCTCGCATCGCGCTCGCAGGTTTCCATGAAGGCCTGTTCGAGGCCACCGCTCCGCGATGGGAAAGGTAGCCGGAGGTAAATTGCCTTTTCGACCGCCAAGGACGAGCCGGCGCGCATGGCGAGTTTCGGCACCTCTGACAGGCGACGATGAGCCACCTCGGCATCGGCAACGATGACGCTATCTTCTGCTTCGAGAATGGCGCGCGCCCATACTTTGATGATATGTTCCGTCACCGGGTCGAGAAGCAGGACGCGCCAATTTTCATCCTCCAGCGGCTCAAATTCCTGTTTGAACAGGTATTGCCGGACGAACCCGTCAATGCCCTCGGCAAGTTCGGCGCGGTTAATCTGGATATAGGGAAATTTGCTGGCGTTGGCGAAAGCCTTGGAGCTGGATGTGGTATCGGTCAGCGTCACGGCTTCCGTGATGCGCCGCGTAATCCGGGCAAGGTAATCATTATAGCCGGTCGCGGTCATGACCCCGCCATGAACACGATAATCGCCGAACCGCGTTTTCGCCTGCACGTCCTCCGAATGGAATTTCTCGCCGTGCCCTAGCTGGCTTTTGAGCTGATCGAGGTTGAACGCGCCGAAGGGGGCCAACTCGGATGGCTCTATCTGCGTATCTTCCAGTTCCTCCATCTGTTCGCGCAGGATGAATGGGATCGCGAAATCATATTCTTCATAACCGTCCCGCAGGCCGACCGACACAAGGTCGCCCGTGGACGTGGTATTGGTGTCATCGTCATCGGCCTCGGCTGCGAGGCCTTCTTGGATCAGCTCGTCATAGAAGCTCTGGAAAGCCGGATGCTCGACAATCGACAGAATATCGATCATGTTATTGGGCGTCTTGCCCGTGCGGATGAGTTGGCGGTTTTCCCGCTTGATATCGTCGTATTCATTGCCGCGCCACATGAGGCGCAGCCCGCGCCCGATGGTCTGTTCGAGCAGGATGCCGGCGCCAGATGCCCGAAGCGGGACGATGACGCAGATGTTGTTTACGTCAAAACCCTCACGCAGCATCAGGACGCTGACGATGACGCGGGGGGATTTATGGCGGTCAACATCGAACAGTCGCTCGCGCAGCACCTTCCACTCGTCGGGTTTCAGCTCACCCTTGCGGTTTGAATCTACCCGAAGCACCTCGTCGTCAGCCAATCCTTCGAGCTGCATGAACTCCGCGACCAAAGGCGTGACCGTGGTATCCTCGCAGACAACCAGCATTTTCGGATGCTTTTCGGGCGCGAGGTCGGCAAAATCGGCTTCCAGCTTCCGCAGCTTGGTAAGGCCGGCGCGCAACATGATGCGCTGCCCTTCAGACAGCATGGGATTGCCATTCTCGTCACGATCGGCTTTGAAATCCAGCTCCTCGTTACTGAGTGCGCCGATTTCCGATCGCTTATCCAGAACGAGGGATTTGACCAGGCCCGCACGCATGGCGGTCTTGAGGTCGAAATCCACCACGATGTGCGGGAAATAGGATTTGCGAGAGTTCTTGCCCGTTCCTACCTCGTTGTAAGGGGTGGCCGAAAAGTCCACCTGAACAAAACGGCTCGCCTTCGGCTCCGCGATTAGGTTGAGGCTTTTCTGCCATTCAACCTCCGTCACCTCGCCCTCACGCTTGAACTCGTGGATATGGTGGGCTTCGTCATTGAAGACCATCAGCGCCGGCAAATCCTTGAGATATGAAAGGATGCCGCCACGCTCATAACGACGGTTCAGGACGTTCAGATCGTTGCCCGCGCTCGTCCCAGGTGGGAGAGGCAGGATGCTTTGAACTACGATCTTTGGATCGACGGATTCCCCAGGCGAGTCGATATCGTCCTCGTCCTGCGGCTCGCCTTCCTCGGAGAGGACATGCCAATTGGAAATGGCGATGATGCCGCCTGCCGTGACCTTGCGGCCGATATCTTCCTTCGGGCAGACCGCGCCCTGTACGAACCGAAAAACCTCGTCCCGATGGGCGTCGGGAATGAACAGCTCTTGGAAAATCGCCAGATCGGAGATGGTGAAATCGCGCTTGCCGTCACGCTCTTTGCCCATGAAGGCATCGAGCAAACGGTCATAGACGATGAGGCCGGGAGCCACGACAAGGAAGTTTTTGGTATATCGTCCGCTATCCGGCGCACGGTTAGCATTAAGTATCTGCCAGACCATGAGGGCCTGCAAAACCCATGTTTTGCCCGTGCCGGTTGCCATTTTCAGGCAGTATTTCGGATAGGCGTTCTTCGGTGCGCGGATCACTTCGGAATCCCGCGCGCTCGCCAGCATGACCTCTGGCGCGGCGACCTGATACAGGTCTTGCAGCGTGTTTACGCCCAGCACCTCATGAGCATAGATCACGTTGAGCAGGGCTTGCCGCTGCCCAGGATGGAAATTGAACTGGCGGGCGTCCTGAAACTCTGCCTGAAACCACCACTTGAGCAGCTCCGCCGTCATTTCCGATACCTGATCGAGGATCGGCGCTTCGCCGTTTTCCAGTCCGATACAGGCTTCCTCAACCTTCGCCGTCAGCCCCTTGGAAAGGGTCAGATCGTTGATGCTCGCCATCACGCCACCTCAATCATGGCTTCGGCTTCAAATCCGAACACATCGACGACGCGAACACAGACCTGTCGTTTGCCGACCTTTTTGGGGAGGTCAGTCAGCCTTGCTTTAGTAACGACGCGATAGGGATCGTCGTCGTTTTCCGTGTTGCCGCGATAGTCCTGCCAGACCGAGCGGAACACCTCCCCGTCATAGTCTGGATCGACGCTCCAATATTCGATGAGCGCCATTGGATCATCGTTGATGACATGCTGGAGCTTTTCGCGGTTGGCATCGTCGAGATTTAGCGCCTCCGGCGAGAGCAGCACATAATTGGCGATCGAAACCGACAAAGACTCCCCCTCGCCCACCTGTTCGCGCGCGACCTCGCCGAGTTTGAGATACTGCAGGGACGAGAACCGAACTTCATCGGCTTTCAGCTTATGCCCCTTCTTTTTGAGCCGATCGAGCAAATCGGGCGGGATCACCAGAACCTCCAGACGATCCCCCTGCCCCAATGCCTCGATATCGTGGCCGATCGTCGAGGAGAAATTCCAGCCCAACACGATGACCTTATCCCAGCCACCCATGAGATTGTCGCGGATCTCGATCGCGCGCCGCAAGGTGGTCAGGCCCGTCATCTTATTGGGGCTATCGGCCAGTACGAGGGTCTTGCCACCCTGCAGCCTACCCATGTTCTTGTTGGGATTTTCCTCCACGGGTAGCGGGAGCGCGCCAAACAAGCCCAGCACGATTTCCGCGAGATCGCCGATGCGGAACTTTGCGCCCATCGTCGAGCGCATCTGCTCGACCTGGTAATCGCCAATATGCTGATAGAGAAACGGCTTGGCGTCTTGGTCGATCATCCGCTTGCGCGTCACCATACACGCCGGCTTTCCAAAATCCGACGCGATCCAGCGACGGCCGAGCCTTTCGGCAACGGCCGCAGTGGTGCCAGAGCCGATGAAGAAATCGGCCACCAAATCACCTTCATTGGAAATCGCAGTAATAACGCGCTCAATCAACGCTTCGGGCTTCTGCGTATTGAAGAACAGGTTTTCCTTGCGATCCGCAGGCTGCAGCATGGATATGCGCCAAACGTCATCAAGCGTCCTTTCGGTGGACTCAATGTAGATCACCTTGCCGTCAGGCCCCTTGGCGTTGACGATTTTTTGCTTCTCTTTGTCCCATACGCGCTTGAGCTGTTTAACCGGCGCTTCCCGTTCTTCCCGTATTTTATTGAAGGTATAATCGTCACCCGCGCGATACCAGAGCAATACATCATGGTTTTTAGCGAAGTGGTTCACATTGCCTTGCATTTTATTATAATAATACCAGACAATCTCGTTGACGAAGTTTGATTTTCCGAACACCTCATCGAGAACCATGCGGACATAATGGCAGACGTGCCAATCCAGATGGACCACGATGCTGCCATCATGGGCCAGCAATTCCTTCATGAGGAAAAGCCGTGGCGTGATCATCCGCAGATATGACGCCGTGCCCTCGCTCCATGTGTCCGTATAGGCGAATTGCTCAATGACATTGGGAAGCTGCTCGATGGAGGCACCGGGTAATTCGACCTTGCGGCGATAATCCGCCTTACTGTCGTAAGGAGGGTCGATATAGATAAGGTTGACTTTGCCACGCACGGATTCCGCGTCGTCGCCGCCCGCCAGTAGAGAGCCGATTGCCAAGAGATTGTCGCCATAGATCAGGCGACTTTCACCGACGGCAGCCGCCTGATCCTTCTTGTCGGCGACCTTGAGCAGATCCTGCCAATTGCTATCGCGCGAGGGAATGACCAATTCCCGCGTCTGCAGGCCGAGGCGATAGTTGCTCTCTGCCCGCTCCATGACGCGCTCGGCTTCGCGCTTCCCCTCGGCCACAATGGCCGGAAGCTGTTCGAGCAAACTCTTCATTCAATATCCCCCTGCCCGCGTTGGTCGCGCGGTGTTGTCTTAAATCGCAATTTGGTCAGATCATCGCCGGCTGCGGATCGAGCAGCTTGCCCTTGAAGGGCGCGACCGTAATATGGGCGGGATTCTTCATACGTATGCCAGTGACAGCGTTCATATCCACCTCCTAGTGGTAATCCTGATAATTGATGTCGATAATCTCGATCTCGTCGTGGTCGATCTGAAACGTCATCCGCCAGTTTTTCGTGACGAACACGCTCCAACTGCCCTTGCGGTCGCCGGTAAGCTGATAGGCTTTCCAGCTGGCACGGTGCGCAGCTCGTCCTCCTGCTCCATGTCCTGGAGAAAGGAGGCCGCGCGCTGTATCTTGGGCACGACGGCGGGTTACAGCCCGCTGCCATCATCTATCTCAATGAGGCGTCGCAATCACCTGTGGACCACGTTTCTGATCTTCATGTTTTAGACTGTCAGAGAAGAGTGTTCGGTGTCAAGTGACGCCATACGACGAAAAAACCCCAGACCACTTCTTATCTGATCGGCGCATCCATCAACAGGTACCAGAAGCTGACCGTCGAAAATTGGGGAGCGCCTTGAGACGAGAGAACGGCGACAATGAGGCGCAAGCTTCGACACGTCAGTCCTCGACTGGCTACATCCAAACTGCGATCCCGACTAGGGTCAGAAATGTCCCCCACAACAAACCACCGGCTCCCGCCCAAGTCACCCACCAGTCTTGCTCATCGTTCGAGCGCTTCTGCTTGATCATACCCTCGACGCGGCCGAGCGAGCGCGCCAGCGCGTCGCACGCATCCACGACGATCTTCCGATCATCAGCCCTGTAGGTGATCAATCCTTCGTGCATTTCCATGGCAATGGTTAGCGGCGTGAGCCGCATCGCCGGTCGATCGTCGATGCTGGCAAGCCACTCCTCCATCTTCGTGAGCCGCGACGCCATCTCGCGGAGCGTTGGCGAGTAATCGGGAAGTTTGTCCTTGGCCGCGGTCAGACCTTCGATGGCGGCGCGCTGAAGCGATATCTCCCGGCGCAGATCCTCGAAGGCGGTGGCGGCATCGGCTGGCTGCTGGGCGGTGCGGGCTGGTTTCTGGGTCATGGACGCAGCCTACATCCCTATCCCCATGCCGCGTCCACGGCCTAGACTTAGTTGGAGATCCTGAGACAGCGTTTTCGAACTCATGGCGTCCAGCCCGAGTTGCGCACGCCGATTCTGGAGCAGCGACTCGAGCTGCGGATCGCGGTGAAGGCTCTTCGCCATGTTGGAGAGATTGGCGCGCGCCGCATCGCGCGCGGCGTAGGTCGGCGCGTCCTTTACCTTCGCGCTCTCCTGCTTCCATGTGGTAACGAACAGTTCGGCACGCTTCTCGGTATCTGCAGTAAGTAGGACGCGTTCACGCGCCGCGCGCTCGGCCGCAGCTCGCTCGGCAGCGCGGGCCGCGTCCTGGCGGTCGATCGCTGCCATCGCACCGGCGGTCCTCCCCTCGGCCGTTTCCTTGGTCAGCTGATAGCTCTTCCCGAACGCCTCGCGTAAATCGTTCGCGGCGCCGGGTCGCAGCGCATCGAGTTCCGCTCGGGCCGTTCGATAGGCATCGTGCTCATGTGGCAACTCCTTGCCCCCGCCCCGCCGCACATCGACGATCTGCTTCGTAATACCCGCGAACCGCTCGACCGCTTTGTCGAGCGGTGACCGCGACGACTCGGCATCGAGCGAGCGGGCGCTGATGCGGACCTCGGCAAGCTTGACCGGGCGCCGCCGTTCGGACGTCACCTCGGCGGGCGGCTCGCGTGCGATGGAGAGTTTCAGCCCGTCGAACATGCCGCGCTCGGGCACCGCTGCCTTCGCGGGTTCGGGCACACGATAATCGCTCGCCATATCCTTGCCGCGTTCGCGCGATGCCGCGCGGATCAGCTTCCCGCGATCGGCAAAATCGTCGCGCCCATAGTGAAGATCGACGCTCTCGCGATGCCGCGACAGGGCGACATAGGTCGAGTGGGTATCGATTCCTGGCGTCGCAAGTAGCTGCACCCGATCAACCGTCATGCCCTGCGCCTTGTGGATCGTGGCGGCATAGCCATGATCGACATGCGCATAGTCCTTCAGGTCGAACGCCACGCTGCGCCCATCGTCCAGCATCACCGCCATGCGCATCCGGTCGATATTCTGGACCGTGCCGAGCGAGCCGTTCTTCACGCCGATACTTCGCTCGTTCCGCAGGAACATCACACGGTCATTCTCGGCGAACATTCGCTCGCCGCGTTCGACGGTGATAGCAACTTCGACGCCAAGCGCCCCGCCCGCTTTGAGCCGGTCGCGCACCGCCTCGTTGAGCGCGCGCACCTCGTCATTGGTATGGGTGAGGATGATGCGGCTGGCGTCCGAATAATGCTGGCGATCACGATCCCAGCCATCGACCAGCTCGGCGCGCGCCGCCTCGCGCGTTTCGGCTGCATGCACAAAGCCAGCCTCCGCATAGCGCCCGATCGCTTCGCCCGTCCGCCCGGTCGCGAGCTCGCGCGTCGCCTGACGCTGCCAGTCCTCCTGCTGGCGGCGGATGTCCATGATCTCGACGGCGCCATGACTTTCTGCGACCGAGCGGAATGCCGCGCCCGCCTCGATCGCCTGCAGCTGCTGCGGGTCCCCAACAAGAACAACCTTGGCGCCCTGCTTCTCGGCTTCGGACACGACGCGCTTAAGCTGGCGCGTACCGACCATGCCCGCCTCGTCGATGACTAGGATATGTTTGTCGGTCAGCCGATCGCGATCGTTAGCCCATTGGTGTTCGAGACTTGCGAGGGTGCGCGACCCGATGCCCGAACCCTGCTCAAGCCCCTCGGCGGCAATGCCTGACAGCGCGGCGCCCTGCACCTGATAGCCTGCCGCCTCCCACGCCTCGCGCGCAACACCGAGCATCGCGCTCTTCCCCGTCCCGGCATAGCCAATGACATTGCTGATTCCGCGCGAACTGGTCACATGCTCAAGCGCGCCGCGCTGCTCGACCGACAGATCGAGACCGCGCTTGGCGGCAAGAGCGAGCGCCCGCTCGCGCTGTCGATCGGGCACGGCATGATTGCGCCGTGCATCGAGCGTCGCGGTCGCGCGTTCGAGACACCGCTCGGCCTCGATCATCGAGCGCGAGGTGAACCGATCGTCGCCGCGACCGTCATGGCCGAGCGCAATCAGGTCGGGCGAGTCCTTCACCGCCAACATCACCGCATCGAACTGCTCCTTTCCGTCACTGTGCCGGTGAACGAACATCGCGAGATCGCGGTTGGTGAATGTCGCTTGCCTATGCGTAATCGCATCAAGCGCGATGCCAGGATGGGCGATGATCTTGTCGCCATTCGACCGGGCAATCTCCAGATGCTCGCCATGCCGATCAGCCTCAAGCCCCTGCCCCGCCATGCGCGATGCTGCCGGACCGATCTTGTGCTGCGGCTCGAGGTCGATGCCCTGCGCTTCCAAGGTGCGATGATCGACGCGCGCATCGATATCGAGCGCGGCAAGACGCTCGTTGACATGCTCGGCCCAGGCTTCGCGCCAATGGGTCAGAAGCTCGGTGCGGTTCCAGTCGCGCACTTTGGCGCCGAACTCGGCCGATCCGTCCTCACCGATGCGGATCTCGCGCATCGTCAGCATGACATGGGCATGGGGTCTGGGGAGACCGTCGATGCCTATGTCCCAATGAACATTAAGGTCGGCGATCATGCCGCGGTCGACGAACTCGCGAGCCACGAAGTCGCGGGCAAGTTCGATCCCCTGATCCTGCGTCATCTCGCGGGGGATCGCGAACTCGATCTCGCGAGCAAGCTGGGCATCCTTACGAAGTTCCACCGCCTCCACATCGTTCCAGAGCCGCTCACGGTCGCGCCATTCCTCGGACGCGCCGTCGGGCAGCAGCACTTCGCTGTGCACGACGCCCACCTTGTTCGAGAAGTCGTGGCTGCGGCCAAGCCGCTCGTCGTGCAGCCGGTCGGCCGAACGATAGGCCGCAGCGGCAACCGCGCTGCTGCCAACCGCGCGGGAAATGACCTTTGCCGAGAAATGATAGATCGCCATGAGGGCTATCCATTTAGGGCAAAACGAGCACGTCGGCACGACGTATAAGCGCGCCCTCACACGATTTCATCGCGCTCGGAATCGTGACATCTCATTGAATTCCAACGCCTTGCAGGGCCGTGAGACTCGGCATAGCTGGATCGTCCGACCCCCTTTCATGGAAGGACAGACGATGCGCAAACCCCGCGATTTCGACGCCGAACTCCAGGCGCTCACCGACAAGGCCAGGGTGCTCAAGACGAAGAAGCAAGGCCAGCTCGGCGAGCTGGTCGTTGCAACCGGTGCCGACGCGCTGTCGATCGAGCAGTTGGCGGGCGCCCTGTTTGAGGCTGCCGGGGCCGACGCTGCGCAGAAGGAGGCATGGCGCAAGAGGGGCGCAGCCTTCTTTCGCGGAGAAGGCGCCCGCGCTCGCAAAGGCGCTCGCCGGCACGCGCGCGGCACATCGGCGGTCGATCCAAGCGCGCAATCGCCTTCAGGCGAAGGCGGCGCGGCATGACACGCGGGCGTGGAAAGTGAAGCGGCGCGAGCGTACGCGCCAGCTCATCGAGCTCGGAGGGCTGGTCGCCAAGGCCGATCTGATCGAGCTGACGGGCGACGATCGCGCGGTCATCCTCGGCCTGCTCGTCGAGGCAGCGGCAAAGCTATGCAGCGCCGAGCGCGAGCAGTACTTGCTGCTCTGGCAGCGACGCGGAAAGCGCGCCTTCGACAGCGGCGAAGCGGCAGCGCCGCCAAACCGGATATTTACCTGACCGCGCTATGCCGTCGGGGTGGCAAGGCCCTGGCATCCTCGTCGGCGAAGGCCGCGTCGTAAATCGAGCACGAGTATCTTGCTCGGCGCGGGCGTGATCGGCGCGCTGGTCGGTGTCGGATCGATCAGCGCCACACCCGAAGGGCGTGATCAGATAATCACGTCCGCTGGAGATGTGGCAGTAGCAACCGGCTTTGCCCGCGAACGCGCTCCTCAAGAGGGCGACCATTGGCGCCGTTGCGACGATGCGCGCGACGCCGGAACGGCGCCGATCTATCGCGGCGAACCGGGTTACCGTGATTGGCTCGATGCCGACGATGACGGGATCGCCTGCGAGCCCTATCGCGGGCAGTAGGCGCCCGTACTATTTCGCTTTGGCGCGACCCCGCGCAGCAGGCTTTCGTCCGCCGCCTCGGCCCTTCGTGCCAAGGCCGATTTGCTTCGCAAGTTCCCGGCGCGTTTCGGCATAGTTTGGCGCGACCATCGGATAGTCCTTCGCCAAATTCCATTTGGCGCGATACTCGTCGGGCGTCATGTCATGATCCGTCGCGAGGTGGCGGCGCAGCATCTTCATCTTCTTGCCGTCTTCGAGACATACGATGTGATCAGGCTTTACCGACGCCCGGACCGACACCGCAGGCTGCTGCGGCTCAACCGCTGGCTCAGCCTTCGTCGTAAGACCCGCGAGCGCATCGTGGACCGAGCGGATGACGAGCGGGATATCCGAAATCGCGACGCTATTATTGCTGACATGTGCAGCAACAATGTCGGCGGTCAGCGTGACCAGCATGTCGGAATCTTCCATCTCCATAACCCCTATTCTGCGGCGCGGTTGGCGCCTTCCAAGCCCGCGAGATGCTCACGGCAGATCGTTGCGACTAGACCTTCGAGCACAGCGACGCGCTCGCCGATCCACGTCAACTCCTCGGCGGTGATCTTATAGTGAGGTGAGTAGCGCGCGCCGACATATGCGAGCCGCAGCAACTCGAAGCAGCGGCGGCTGAATTTTTCGTCGCGAGGCCACGCTTCGATCAGTGCGGGCGCAATTTGCTCACACTGCGAGCGCAGAAAATTAAGTCGGTGCGACTTTGGGCTATAGAGTGACAACACAAGAAGCGCACAGTGATAGAAGCGCTCGGTCGCCTGATGGTAGTTGAACGCAGCCTCGTTGAAATTGCCACGATCCACTAGAAACTTGCCTGAAGCCGCAAATGCTGTCGCGCTTTCAAACCACGCCTCGAAATGCTTTTCGGCTTCAACCATCGCTTCTTCGGGAGAAAGATTGCGTGGCTGTGCAAATTCATATCCCTCGGCCTCGTAAAGCGCGATCCCCTGCTCAACGATATCAATGAAGAATGGCCGTCCGCGCTCGAGCTGCGCGTTCACATCTTTAAGCGAGTGAACAATGAAACTGACCGGCGCCGTGCGGGTGTGATTGATGGCAACCTCGCGCATGAGCCGATCCTCGGCAGCCGACCAATGTTCGAAATCGGTGAGTCGCTCGTTGTTGACGACAACGAGGATATCATAGTCCGACTGGTAGCCACCGACTGGATCGTCGACCCAGTCGCCGCGCGCATAGCTACCGTAGAGGACGATCTTGAAGATCCGCCCCTTGCGGTTCCAGTCCGAATTACCCCGCGCATGCGCAGTTTCAAATTCCTCGAACAGGATACGCACGACATCAGCAAGTTCGCGCTGCTTCGATTGCGGGAGATGGTCGAGACTAGTTCGCATCATTCTCTTCCTGAAAGGCGGCAGGCCGGATGGCAAGCGCCATCCCGCCTGCCGCGGATCAAAGCCACGGCCAAACCAGACGCGGGAAGCGTGCGTGAAGGCACCGCGACCACATAAGGAGGGTGCAGGCGAAGTCGGCAATGATGTGCTCTACAGTCACGCCGTGCCGCTCTGCCAGCTCCGGATAGGGGGTATTGTCGAAGCGAACAGACAGGAAGATATCGCCCTGCCGCGCGGTCATCTTGCGCAGCGCGATGACCATCCGGCGCTCGGCGTCCGCAATGGTCACGGTGGAAAGATCGCGGCGTCTCACTGCTCGTCTCCGACGAAGGCGAGCAGATAGTCGCTCGCCTTGCTCGCCTGACTGGCGGCGCGGAAGATCGCCTTCTCATCGCCGCGCAAGACCGAGAGCCACGACGCGATATAGTCCGAGTGCCGAACGGTAGGGGCGATGCCGAGCGAAGCGCAGGTGAACGCCGACGCCATCTCGGCAACAAGCTCTTCCTTGGCGTAAGCCTCCGAACCAAACCCACCCTTCTGGTCACGGTCCAGCCGACTGCCATGTCCGGTCCAGTGCCCGAGTTCGTGAAGCGCGGTGCGATACCAGTTGATCGGCTCATGGAAGGCCGCCTGCGGCGGCACCTGAACAAAGTCATGGCTTGGACTGTAGAAGGCGTCGCCCCCGCCGATCTGGAAGCGCGCGCCGCTGGCGGCGATCAGCGCATCGGCTTCGGCAATGGCGAGGACAGGATCGATTGCCACGGCTTCGGGGGCGAAGTCCTCGGGCAGCCCTTCGCACTGCTCGACGTTGAACACGGTGAAGCGTTTCAAGAATGCAACCTGCCGCGCCGCGCGATCCTCGCCGCGCGCCGCCTCGACTTCGGCCTTGGGCGTGAAGCGGTCAGCGTAACAAATGATCGTGCCCTTCTCGCCGCGTCGGACATTACCGCCCGCCGCTTCGGCCTGCCGGTAGGTGAGCCAGCGCTGCGAGGCAAAGCGGCGACGGATGACCTCGGCCCACAGGATCAGGACATTGATCCCCGAGTATTTGCGGCCCGTTCCGGCATTCTGCGGCATCGTGCAGCCGCATGCCGCGCTATCCCAAGGCTGGACCCAAGGCAGTCTTCCTTCCTCGAGCTCCGCTATGATGCTGCTGGTGACCTCGGAATAGAGGCTCTGCCGTTCGATTTTCTCCGCACGCATATCCCTTCTCCTTCAAACCACCGCACCCCGGCCCGGAAGGGGGCGGGGTGGGCGGCAGGAGGGAGCCGGCAGACCCGCGACATCGGCCGGGGTGCATCCGAAGGACCGCAATGAAATGGAGGACCTGCGGCACGCGGGTTGCGGCCCGGCCGTGCGGGGCTAGAGGCGAGTGACGCCCACCCTGCCCCCGCCCAGCCGGGGACAAACGACTCCGCCGCGAAGCGGCGACCGCTGGTCCCAACCCCCACGAATCGAAAAACGATCGCGCCGCCGACGGTGCGGCAACCCGAGCGCGACCGTCTCAGACGGTCTCATTTTGGACGGGTGAGACAGAAAATCCGAAACGGAGCGAATTAATTTGGTGCCATTTGAGGGTACATTAGACCGCAGTAGGAAGCAGTAGACGGCATTTGGCCGCATTTGACCGCATTTGGCCGGAAAGGGCCTCTTTTCAGACCGTTGACGACGACCGAACTTCTCCCACATCATCAGCGCTGTGAGAGGGCACACAGCTTCATATAAAGGAGAAAATGTGCATGTCGTCTCAACCCATTCCCGACCGGTTCCTCCGTCTCAACACCGTCCTCGACCGCACCGGTCTCAGTCGCGCAACGCTCTATCGGAAGATAGCCGCCGGCACCTTTCCGCACCAGGTCAAGATCGCCGAGCGCTGCTGCGGCTGGCGTGAGTCTGAAGTTGCGGCGTGGCAACGCGACCCGGACGGCTTCAACGGCTCAGGTCTGCCGCCTCTCGCGGCCTGACTGGCACGAGAAGACCCCCGCACCGCCGAGGCGGTACGGGGCATGTCGCGGATCAGTCGGCCGGGTTCCAGATGAGCGCGTAGCCGTCTTCGCCATCCTGGCCGGCGGCCCGGCCGAGGTTCGCATAGAGGCGGCGCGGTCCGAACTCGGGAGCCGCGAGGCTCAGCGACACATAGGGCTCGCGCGATGCCTGTCCGACGCGGATCCAGCCGGCACCGATCTCGACGCCTTCCGAATAGACCCGGTAGTCGGGCTGGACGTCGCCCGCCTTCGAGCGGTTCGCCCGGATTTCGATCGCGGCGCGGATCGAGAGGGTTTTCAGCTGGCCCACGAAACCCGTTTCGATGGTGCCGTTCACAAAGCCGATAGCTGCCATTGGTCGTCTCCTCAAATTCACCGCGGGACCATCCCTGCGGCATGGGCGGACCAAGGGCCGGCGCCTGAGGTGTCTCGCGAACCCGTAGGGCCGCAGCGAAGCGGAGGAGTGCGGCGGCGCGATTATTTGAAGCGAAGCGGCCGCGAGGAGACTGCGCAGCAGTCGGGGAAATAATCGCGCCGCCGCACTTTTGCGGGACGCCGCGCCGGTCCAGGTCATATCGCCCGTCGCCGGGGATGCTTCTGCGGCTGAGGTCTTCGAGACCGTGGCAGCCTCGCCTTGGGGGCTATCGAGAATTTCGGGAGACAAGCCAAAGCTCGCGGTCCGCGCGCTACCCCGTTCCCCAGCGCGACGCGGCCAAAGCCCTTCCCGACTATCCAATGACTTGCGCGAAAATCCCGCATTGGGACAATCGACCGAGGAAATTACGACGAGTTGCAGCGGCTTGCTCGAAATCCTGTCGGGTTTCTACAATTCTGCGAGACGGTCGCCGTTAAAGGATTGCGTACGAAATCTTCCGCTGAGCGGTCGCTACTGCGACCCACGCGACAGCTCGGTGTGGGGGGCGATGTTTTGCGATGCATACATCGTTGAAGGGCGGCGCGAGGAACTCCTCACGCCGCCTTTCCTTTTTTGGCGCCCGCGCGTCGATGCCGCTTGCGGCAGCGGCGCGCGCCGAACGATCAACGCCGCGCCGGGCTCGACCGGCGCGTCAATTTCCCCGCGCTAAAAATGGGCAGGCGACCGAAACCGCCTGCCCTGTCGATCAGGCTGCAAGAGGCGGGAGTTCCTCTGCTTCGCCCTCGCTGGTTTCCGCCACTTCATCCTCGGCGCTGGCCGCAAGCTCATGTCGGACGCTCGCCGCCGCCTTCACGCTGCCTACCCCACCGCGCGTAGTGTAAGCAGACGGCGGGAACACCATCCACTGCGGAACCCACGACTCGGCCCTCGCGCGGCCGTTCGCGCCTTCGAGGCAATCCGAGACAATGGCCTTCAACGCCTTGCCCTTCTCACCGGCGTTCGCTGCCGCCACCTCCTGCCCCGCGACCTCGCCGACGATGGCGAGCAGAACTTCGCGGTCGCGAAGCTGGTCGAAGAAGGCCGCGTCCGCCGACCAGTGCTGGCGCATGTCGGTGCCGAGATGGAGCCCGATCATCTCGACCGCCTCGCTTCCCGCCTGCAACGTCTCGCCCATGACGATCGCTACGATCTCCAGTACCACCGGATCGGGCAGTTCCAGAAGGCGCGCAAAGAGCGGAGCAAAAGGGGGACGGTTCATCGGCCTTCCCGTGACTGTCGGGGCCTCCTCATCGAACCCGAGCACCGCCAGCACAGCACGGCGCTTGATGTCAAACGCCGTCTCGGCGGAAGACGTCTCGACGCTTTCGGCGATATCCTCCTTCGGCGCCCGCTGGCTCTCGACATCGACGCGCCAAAGATCGGCGCCCGCGATGACATGCGCGAGCATCGCCCGCAGCGCGACGCCGCCGTGCCCTGCCAGATCGGCGCGAACCGCCGCATGGCGATGAAGGTCGATATAGGCATTGAGCGGGCCGGAAACTTCGGGACGAACGGGCTTCGCGATTTCGGCATTGCCGTCGCCATCGCCGCCGCCACCCGAAAGCCGTTTCGCTTCCTTGGTGGTGACGAAGCCCTCGTGGAAAGTCACCTCCCCGCTCTCGCGGACCTCGACATAGATGCGGCTGCCTTTGCGCTTGCCCGCATGGGCGTAATCCCACGACCGGAACCAGTCGCCGCGCGCCATGATGACGACATCGGACCAGCCCGCTTCGAGATAGTCAGCCTTTCGCGCCTCGATGGCTGCCATCTGCGCCGACCAGAAGCCATCGCCGTCGGCAAAGAAGCTGTCCTCGCCGAACAGGTCGGACACGACAGCGAGCTTCGCTTCCTCGGCATCGAACAGCGCGTACTTCACGGCAATGGCGGTGCCGCCGAACAGCCATGCTTTCAGCTGATGACCGGTCGGGCAATAGCTGCCCTCATCGTCGAACAGCGCCAGCCACGCCTTCTGCTGGCTCTTCGATGCGAGGGTCAGATGCCGAACCGTGCCCGCATCGATCTCGCCGCCGCGATAGAGGGTGCGGATGCGGGGGAGCAGATTGCCGAGCGCAAGGATGCGCTTCACGGCGCGCGGTTCGAATCCGAAACTGTCCGCGACCTCTTCGACCGACCGCCCCGCCTTGACCAATGCGACGAACGCCTCCCACTGGCTGACCTCGTCGGGCTGCACCCGTGCGAGATTTTCGAGCATCGAGGCTTCGAGCGCATCGGCATCGTCGCCCTCGTCCAGAATGGCGCAAGGAATGGGCCGAACCGCCCCGCCCTCACGCGCGACGGCACCCACGGCGGTAAAGCGCCGACGCCCCGCGACGATCTCATAGTGGCCTTCCGAACAATTGGGCCGAACGAGCAGCGGAACAAGTACCCCGCGCGCGCGGATGCTCGGCATAAGGTCTGCGACGTCGGGGTCTTTCCCCTTCCCGCGCATGTTGGCGGCTGCGATGGACAGATTGCCCAGTTCAATGAAATCCAACTTCATGATTTTCTTCCTTCTCTTCAACCACACCCGGCCCCGGACGGCGGGGCGGGCGGCGAGAAAAGGCGAGGGGACCGCGCCAAAGGACGGCGCGCACCCGAAGGGCCGCAACGAAGAGGAGGAGCCGGGCATCGCCCGGCTTGCGCGCTGGCCGAGCGGTCCCATAGCCGTGCGCCGAACGACACGCTGTCCGTGGCCGGCCACCAGCAACGCCGCCGTGCGGTCAGCGCGGCGTCAATATCGGATAACAGACGCGCCCTTGGCGAAGCCGCAGGCGGGGCGGCGTGCGCGCGCAGATGTGCTTAGCCGCCGCCCCGCCAAGATCAGCGAGCCAAGAGCGCAGCGCGGCAACCCAAGCAAACGCGCGACCTCTGGCGGCAGCCTGCCGCCGCCAGTGCGCGATCATTTGAGGCCGCGCTCAATCTGCCGTCGGCTCAACTCTCCCAAGCTTCATTGAGCACCACTGCCGCCAATGCTGATTTGTCATGCGGGAAGAATCGACCGTAATGTTTCGCGACGATTTCCGGGCTATCCTGAATGGCATAGCCCGCCTGCTCGTATGAGCCAGTCTTCTTGAGGACATGGGTCGCCAAAACATCTCGAACATTATGCGGACCGTGCGGGAGCAGGCCCTTGATCGCACCTTGGCCGGTATATGGATTGTAGATCCCATAGCGTTGGGTCGTCAGGCGCCAGGCATCGTAAAAACCGACCTGACTATAAGCGGCATTTTTCGTGGTCAGCTTCGCCGACTTCACAAAGAAGGTCTTCGGATCCTCGGCGCCCCCGAGCAGGATTTGCCGATCGCGCTCCAAATAGAGATCGATGAACTCATAGAGCCGTCCGAGATCGGGCAGCAGCAGTCGATAGGGCTTTCGGCTGAAAAAGGATGAGGACGCATTCTTGAAGGCAACCGCCGGAATGAAGACCTCCCATCCGCCCGACAGATCATTCCATCGCAGCTCTCCGCACTTCAGCCTTTCGAGCTGCTTCTCGCTGCTGTGGTGCCCGCCCCGGACGCAGAAGCGAAGCTGGCGCAGATTCTTCTGTCGAAGTCCCAGGTGCAGTCCGAAACGCAGCATCAGAAAGGCGCGCACGGCCTCGGCCGCGGCTTTCGGATACCGACGTGCACTAGGCATCCGGTCCAGTATTTCTTCCGTGATCTTGCGATATTCGCCGACGGGGCTCTCAGCCTCAAGGATGGGCAATATGGGCTCGAAAGGATCGCGATGAACCTTCGCGACGCGCTGGACGTCCTTCTTTCGGTTCAGCGCATAAATGGTGAAGCGGTCACAGACCGCATCCCAGTCCCGCCGCGCCTCTTCGACTTCCGCAGCTGAGATCAAACCATCAACGGGTTGCAACGCATCTGCGAGGTCAGAGTGCTGCCGCATCCAGCCCGTCTTGTCTCTCGCAAGCGAGAGCGCGAAGTCGAGCATGTTGATTTCCCAGCTCGTGTAGAAGCCGCGGCGATCTTCGCGCCAATGGAGATACCAGTCCCAAAGAGACGGGAAGAGAAGCATGGCGAGGCACAGCCGATCGATCGGAACGCCGAGCCCCTTGATCTCGCCGTCGGCCGGCGACCGCAGCGCGCCGAAGAGCAACCCGAGATGCTCGAGTTTCTGCGATGCAGTCTCTTCGCCCCACATCCCCTGCCGTAAAAGCCCCGACGGAGCCAGGGTTGAGGTCTTGAACGCGATGAGGCGGCCGACTTCTTGCTGGAGATGCAAAGGTGCATCCCGGCACGCCAATTCCGTTCCCTCGTCCGGATCATCCTTACCGGAGCCGCCGCCGCCTCGAACACGGCCGTCACCAAGGTTACCCGGAAAACGAAGCGAGAAGCGCTGCTGCGTCGCTTCGCGCTGGAACCGCCGATAATCTGTGGCGCCCTCAATGATCACCGAGCGCACCCACGCCAATATCTCCTCGCGCTCGCGTTTGGGTCGTGTCGAGAAATCGCTCGGAAGGTGCCAGGCAAGCCGGCGACGCTCCGCAGTCGTAAGTTTCGCAATAGCGGGCCGCGCGGCGGCCCGGCCGCTCCGGTCCAGCTTCTCGTGGAAATAGCCTGCCGGGAGACGATAGCGCCGCTCGATTCGTTCGAGGACAGCAAGGCTTTCTACCGTCCCTGGCGATTTTGCACCGACAGCCCAGGTCTGAATCGTCTTGCGGTCGGTTTTGTCGCCGGGACGGATGATCGCGCGATGGAGATGATTGCAGCTGTCGCCGTGCCGCATCATGTGCAGTGCGAGCGCTTCCGGGAACGTGGGAGGGTCTATCCAGTCCTCGGCCGACGGCTCGGGGAATTCGACAATCGGCTTCGGTTTGGGGCCACGCTTTAATTTGGGCCGAAGGACGGTCTCCGCTTCGCCGCTGACGGATGTGAGGGATGGTCGTTCTGCCAATATTGTGGGCACGTTTGATATGCTCCTGAAATGGGGTGCGGAGCGGCGCCCAATGCCAGAAGCCCATTTTCAAAAGGGAAATGCCGTGCGACCGGGTCAATGCAGCCACGCGAGACCAACCAAAGCGGTCAAAATGGTCGAGAACAGATTCTGCGCGAGGATGCTTGTTTTACTATCGGCACGCTGGTAGAGGCGCCCCTCGTTGCCGCTTTAGCTCAGTTGGTAGAGCACATCATTCGTAATGATGGGGTCACAGGTTCGAGTCCTGTAAGCGGCACCATCGACCCCATAATTCAACGAGTTAAGCGTCTGACATGGCGGCGGGTTGACCCAATCTGCCCCTAATCGATGCGGCCGCCTATCCTTCGGCATTCGCGGGCGGGCGAAGTGATATCTGGAGCGAAGATAGCTCGGCGATTTCTTCTTCGGTCATACCCGAGAATAGTTCGATGAGTTCGTCCTGCCTTGGCTGACCAAAGGCGAGACGATAAGTCGCCAGTGACATTTTCAGATTGTCATAGCGTTCGAACTCGCGGCTGAAGGGCGGCATGAGGACGACGCGCTCGATTTTCGCGTCGCCAGGGTAAATCCAGTACGGGATAATGTCTCCGGCTCCGCCGGAAGCGATTTCATCGGCTTGAGCCGCGGCGAACATCGCTGTCCAATGCGACCCCTGTTCAGGCAACATCTCCGCGGTTCCGCCTTGGACCGCCGCAACATTACGCCGCACCGCATGGTTTTTGAAGCGATGCACCCGTCCCTCTCGCTGCTCGATATCGACCGGATTGCGCGGAAGGTTCCAATGAACGATTCGAGCGCAATAGGGATGGAAATCGAGACCTTCTTGTCCGATTGAAGTTGAGGCGAGAACAAATGGCCGGAATGGGGATTTGAAGGCTGCTTGCACCAGCGCGGTTCGCCGAATCCCCTTCTCTTCTTCTGCATGTGTCGCAAAACGCATCGCGAAGCGCGCTCGAACCTCGAACGTCTCGTCATTCAATCGCGACCGCCCAGCAGTCCAGTGATCCAGCGTGATCTGGGCGGGCCTCAGCGCGACAACCTCAATCAATTTCGAAGCAATGAGATGAACTCGCTCGCGCGGCGCATATTGCTCGGCGCGCTCGGCCTCGACCAACAGATGCAAATACTCGTCAAGAACGGCTTGCAGGTCGTGGCTCGACGCATGCGCCAGAATCAATCGCCAGTAATTGACCGGCGAGTTTTCCTCGAGAAGCGCTCGGGTCTCCGGCTGGTTGTACAGACTTCGAAATCCGAGCGCGATCGCCATAGCGGCGCCCAGGAGTTCGGGATCGTCAGAATCACGCTCTGGGCACACGCGCGCAAGCGCCCGCAGCGCGCACGTCGCAGGCGAACCGAGGGCAAGCTCCGCAAGCATGTCGAGACATTGTCGAGAGTCGGCGTCGCCCTGATGATCTTCACTCCCGAGCGCGTCGATTATGGCCGCGATGGTCCTCGCCATTGCTTCATGGTCATCATGCCCTTCATGCTCGACCGCCGCCAAGTCCTCCCAATTGACCGCACTTCCCAATTCGATGTCCACAAGGAGAGGAAGCAGCCGGTCAGAGCGACCCGACATTCGTTCGAGGATCGAAGCGTCTATTTTCTCGGCGAGAACTTGTCGCGCTTGGGCAAGCAACTCGGCACGATGCGTCGCTCGGCCAAACCTTGCCTCGAGCGCCAATGGATCGATCAAAGTCGCGAGCGCCGGCGAAGGGCAAAGCATCGGCAAAAGTTCTTCGACGCCGATCGGCCGGCCGGTCCGGCTGGCAGACTCCGGAGACATCCCCATACGGCGGCTTGCCTCATGAGAAAGGAGTGCAGCTATGGCGTCGGGAACCATTGACCAGTCTGAAAACACAAGTGACTTGGTAGCAGCAGAGGCTTCGCCGAATGAAGGGCGAGAGGGCGGGATCCAGAGTGCCTTGTCGAGTCCCTCCCCGAAAGCCGTCCCCGCTAGGGCACGCATCCGTGAGTTGCGAAGCGGAAGCTCGTCATATGCCTCAATCTGCGCCTTGGTAATCAGGTGGCCCTGGACGTTCCGAATGGCGCTCCGCAGTTCTTTGGCTGGCCGAAGCTTCAAGGCTTGAAGCTTGTCGCGTAGCTTATACCCTCGCATGAAATTGAGGAGATATGGGGCCGATTTCCAATATTCGATCACGGAAGGCGCACCCACCAGATCGGCGATCTTGGACACCTCTCTGACCTCCTCAAGATCGCCCGTTTCGACCGACAGCTTAGGCCGGTATTCTCTCACGAGCGCGTTGCGATCTTCGGTTCGGTCAACTCTCTCGGTTCGGGCGATCACCTGAGATAGCGTGGAGTGGAGCTTGTCGCGCCTATCGCGCGCGAGTTGCTTGGTCGCCGGCATCGACTGCAGCGCTCGCCTGAAGTCAGCGAGTTCCACCTCAAGCTCGCTCACGCGGCGTTCACCGTCGATATCGCCGAACAGAAACCGCATCGTTCGGAGGAAGTCCTTATAGTGGTCACCCTCTTCGGCATCGTCGCTACTGATCGTGAGCATCCGGTAAGGCGTCGCCGAAAGCAGCAACAGGCGGGCCTTTGAGCCATCGTCTCCGCGATAGGAAAAGAGCGCGCGCGCCAGTTCAGCTGCAGCGGCCTTCTCGGGGGCCAAGTCCGCATCATGCTCGTGCAAAAGCTCGGCAAATCGCTGGAATTCATCCAGAATGATAAGATCAGGGGTCAGCGCATTGACGCAAACTCGAGCAAGTATGCGCCTAAGCTCTCCAATGAGGACGGCCGGACGCTGGTCGGGGGGATAATGCGGGTTTTGCCGGCTCCGGGCAATCTCCGCCGCAGTCCGTACCCGTTCGACCAGGCCATCATCAACCGCTTCATTGAAAAGCTGGGAGATTACAGCCGAAATTTTCTGTTCACGCATGCGTGAAACAATACCCGGCCAGTTCGCTTCAGCCACCGTCCCCCGAAAGACGCGTTGCACTCCTTTGTGTCGAAGGCCGATACGCTGGCGTAGCATCTCAAATAGAAGTGCACGTTCTGGCGCCGTTCCCAATGACGACTTCAAATCAAGCGCAGTGCCCGGTGTCAGGCTAATCAGGTTCACCGGCCTTGAAGCAAGGCCGCCTTGCCGTTCAATCTCCAGGGGCAGAAGCGTGAGCCGTGTATTCAGAGGCTTCGCATCGGAGCCGACGACGTTGAGCGCCTTGATATTCTGCTCTGCTATCGCCTGATTGGAGCAGATATAAACGATATCGATCCGGTCAACCTTGCCAGTCAGTTCCTCGATTGTCTTCGCGATGACACCTCGCGCGACCATCGTCTTTCCGAGCCCGACTTCATCGGCGACCAAAAACTGATCGGTAGGCGATGGCTCCGAGAATAATCGCCGAAAGACATAGTCTACGGTAGCACGCTGAAAGGGTTTCAGGACGGCGAGATGAGGGTCAGCTTTATAGGTCATCGGCGTGCCTTCGATGATCCGAGAAGTGGCGCGAAGCTCGCCCATAGTTCCCTAAACTCCTCTGGAACGATATTCCCATCGCCCTCGGGGCTATCCAGACGCCTGAGTAGCGCATCGATCTCCCTCAGCTCATCGCCGCCCATGTTAAGCGCGCGGACCATCGGCTCCAGCAACGAGCTTCCGCCCTGTCCGAAGCGCTGTAGCCACTGCCCTTCACCGGCGGCTTCGCCTTCGAGGAAGCTGCCTTCGCCCAGGCTTCCAAGCAGAAGGCTGAGATACCGAAAAAAATTCTCCGCGTTCGCAATATGCGCGCTGAGCACTGCAGCATCCCGGCCCTCAGGGAGGTCGACAAGGCGCGCACCGAGCGTAAAGGAGCATTCCATGTTCGTCGGCTGATGGTGCAGGCGCACCCCCAGCCACCGGGTGACATCACCCAACGGCAAGTGACCAACAGCGAGGGGAACCCGTGCCTGAAACAAGGCCGCCGCATCATGCCCGCTCAGATTGGCAACGGTAATCGGACGAAGGAAGCAGGCGACGCCGTCCGGGAGTTCGACGCCTGGCACGGCTCCGGCAACGGAAACCTCGAGGCCGACCAGATCACCCAGCTCGGTACAATTGAGATCCAGAGGCACGGCCGCAATTTCCCGCCGCAGGCGATCGAGCAGCTTTTCGGCCGCCAATCGTGCGTCTTCAGTTGGAGCCTCGGACGGTTCGTACGGTATCAACAGGCGCCTAAAGCCGTCTGAGAAGAGCGCCTGATCAATGGTTCCCATCCGGGTTTTCGGTCCATCAAGCTCAGCCATGACCTCGACATTCTGCGTCCGCCCGCTCTTCGTCGGGACAAGTGCCGCCACTGTCGCGTTGGCTGAACCAAGGTGAATGTGAAGACGCGAACCGCGCTCAACGACGTAAGCCTTTGCGTGCAGACCTTCGAGATTGCCGGTATCTGCGGCCTCCTCATCCCCTTCTTCAAATTCCGTCGCACGGCTATCGAGGGTCTGGACTTGAAACAGCGATCGAACGCTCGGGTTCAAACAGTCCAGCTCCTCCGGTCGCGCAATAAGCTGGGAGGCGCCAGGTTCGGCATATCCGTCGGCCAACCACTTCAGGGCCTCGTTGCTTACAAACGGCGATAGAATGGCTATTCGCTCGCCCTTTTTAGGCTCCCATCGCTCTGTACCCAAGCCGTTCACCGCAAAGCTAATGCGGGTCGCTCCGGCTGGCAAATCGCTCCACCAGCAATGCTGAAGGTCGCGGACCAGCGAGCGAAGAAACGCCGGTTCGGTTGGGCGGGTCGAACGATTAGCCAATCCTGGAAGCGCCCTAAGAAGCCTCGCAATCGGTTCATTTGAGCTATTTTCCTCATCGTAATCGACCGTGCCGTCGAGGCAGAGCGCGAGGTCCCAGCACCGGTCATTGGTGAGGTTACGAGATAAGATGGCCAGCCTCATGCGGACCGGCTCGCCTCTCTTTTCGGGCTGAAAACGGAGGCACCAGAGTTTCGGGTGGAAGGCGCCGCCACCAGGCGCCGAAACTTCCACTATGCTCTTCTCATATAGCGCCATAAGCCGGGCGGCGTTGGGGTTAGCGGACTTGATCCGCCCGCGGTCGCAGTAGATTGTGATGCGCTCCGCCATCCGCTCGACGCTTTGCAGCAAAGCCAGCGGACTGCGTCGCATCTCGTCGCGATTTTCAGCGTCTCGAAACACAATGGCGATGGGAATTGCGAGCGCCGTTTCGAAATCGAGCGAATAAGTGGTCGCGACGGCATGATCGAAGCGGTAGCCATCGGGCGCACGCATCATAGCCGTGTAGAGCTCTCTATTTTCTGGGTCAAAAGATGGATCAGGCTGCATCGGCCAGCTCCGTCAGATAGCTTCGGGTAATTCCCCAGCGAAAATCCAGTCGCGCATGCCCCGAAGCGCCCGACCATCGTTCAAGCGGCCCATCGTGAAGCAACCGTGCCTTCCCGCGCTTCAAACCGTGCTCCCGGCGCTTGAGCAACTCGATCGCACGATTGTCAGACTGAAGCGCGGTGCCTCGCTCCCGCGCAAGACCTATCCATTCTCGAATGAACGAGCGCGTGGGCGACCTCAAATTATGACTCGTTCGTCCGACAAGTGCAAAAAGGCCATCCACATCCCAATCATCCACTTTGAGCTGTTTCAGATCATTGTGCCAATCCTCGAGCTCATCTGTGTAGCGACCGCATAATTCTTCCGACTCAGCGTGCTTGCTTGCATTGGGATTGTCTCCGGCGCGGCGCGCTAGGAGGAGATTGTAGAGCACGCTCGCACCGTACATTACGCCCGAGAAGCGCTCCGCGTGATCAAGTATTGCACGGTTTGAATCGGATATGTTTCGCGCGACAATCTGCCATGGCCATTGTTCGTTCCGTTCTCCGCCGTCGGCAGCGAGCTCATTGAGCAAGCTCGACTTCGCGCTGATGGCGAAACGGTCCCTAAGAAAATCCGCCTCTTCGCCATCGAGGTCAAAGTCGCACTTTTTGAACAAGCCGTCCGGCGGCTCTGGAAGATTTGACGACCAAAGCCGCAGGTCATGATCCCGCAGACTTTCAGGTCCGTAGGAAAGAAAGGTGTTCGGGGTACCAGCCATTGGCCGGATTCCAAGTGTATGAAGACCGGCCCAATAGACGCTGGACGCAAGACGTTTCAGATTTCTGCCCGCGTCGCGGCCAATGACGCCGGTCGTCTCACCACCCGCCAAGAGCGCCTCGCTCAATTGAAATTCAAGGTCGCGTGCGAATGCGACGCGCTCGGCAGGCGTGCCCTTTTGACGTTGTGCCTCGCGATAGATCCAAGGGACAAACAGCATATAGCGAAGTCGGGTTTGAATCGTGCTCGTACCCGGGAAGAGCAAGTCGGCTATCGCGTCACGAACGGTCCCTAGGCCGAGCTCATCCCGCGCCTCAGGCTGCTTGAACAGATCAATAAGAGTCTGCGCTCGCTGGCGCTCGTCCGGGTCAAAATCTATCCAGGCCAGATAGGACATATCGCTCTTTCAAGTTTCGGCGTTTGATGAGGTGCAATCGACCGATGACAAGTCGTTGGGCGTAGAGGAGGCGCCGAGAGGCGAGAGAGACCCGCGAGGCCCCTACACTTGGTCTTTCCCGATCATCGACGGAAAGCCATCATCCGCCAGCGGCAGCGGTTCGATCTGTGACGGCAATTTGATGCGCAAGATGTCCGGCTCATCTTGTGCCAAGCCGTAAGCCAGCAACAGCCGGCCAGAATCACAGCGTTTGCGCGTCATATGCTTTGGCGGTTTCGGCCTGTAGGCCTTTCGATCCCCGAGAATTCGGCCCGGCATGCTGTCGACAAAGGCGGCGTGAACCTCGGTCGCACATCCTCCCCCAGTCGTCACAAGCTGCACCGGCTCGCGGCGCAAGCTCGGCCTGAAACAACCGGGAGCAACCGTCGGAAGGCAGGCTCGCTTGTATACGAGGTTGAACTGGTGATCGCAGGCTGACCGGAAAACCTTATCGTCGATCTCGGCTTCGCGCGCTGTTTCGAGCGCCGCCGCACCCAATAGTTCGACGCCGGCCGAGAAGGCTGCAATGTTGGTACCTTCATCATCGTCATTGAGGTTGAACGCGACGATATCGAGGGTCGAGGCTCCAACATCCACCAGCACATGCGACCGGCGGTAAGATGTCGGCAATTTGGCATATCCGGCCAAAGCCGCACAAAGCTCGGGAACTACGATATAGCCGGGCGGAAGCTCGCCGGATGAAGCACGATAAGCCTGCCGCACCTTGTCCAAACTAAGGTTGGTGCAATCGGCAGCAACCACGCGCGCGGCGCTCAGGATACGCCGGAATATTCCGAATGAGGCGGCGTCATCGTGAGCTGCGGTCGGGATGCCAAAATTGAAAGAAAGAAAGTGCGATCCGCCGACAGGGCCAAGCGGTCGGGTCTCGGCGTACCAGCCGGTCAGATGCGCCATATGCAGCGCGATGAAGGCAACGGCCGCATCGGCACGGGTTACGGGAACTTCCGGCCGGATACGCTCACCGTCATAGCCGGCAATGATCCCCGTCTTGAAACCGTCAAGCGGCGTCGCGTTGTTCGAAGGGACCAGCGAAAACTCCTGACTGTCAGGATCAAACCAGATCACGGTCTGCCACAGATAAGGGTGATCTCGCGACCGCAGCTCCTTCGGAACCTCCATTGCCGCGACCGGATCATCGGCCGCATAGGGCTGATGAAACACCACCTTCAGCGAGCTAGTGCCGAAGTCGAACCCCACCAGATAGCCGCCCTCGTCGCGCTCCGGTCGCTCGGCGAGCAACCGGCTCCCGGTAGCGATATGATCGCAAATTTCCCGCGAAACAGTAGTCCGAACCGAATTCGCTCGCGCTTCAATCGCCGGCGTCGACCTCTTCACGACATCCCGGATATGATCGAACGCCTCCTCCACCGGACTCTTGCGGCTCTTGGGCACTTCGACGGGGGCTGCGGCAGACTGCGGCGCCGAGACATTGCTGCGGGAAGCCTCATCGGCATGGTCGGTCACCGGAGAGGATGGGGGAACCGGCGGTAAGCTGGCTTCATCGCGTTGCAGCCTAGCCCGTGCCGCAGGCGTCAGGTCCCCGACCAGGGCTGGAGGCGTGCGTGATGGCCGAACTGGAACTTTGGAAGGATCGATCTCCCGTTTTGGCGGGCGAGATTTCTTCGACACCTCGATCGCCCGGCCCCGCCGATCGACTATGCCATTCCCAGGCGCCAATTCACTCGGCGTCCGTCCGGATTCGGAGCCACCGTCGTTGAAGGCATGTCTAGCGAGCATCTGTTGCTCCATGTCCGAAACATCGATCGGAGCACGGCTCTCAGAGGCACTGCCAGCGGGCTGATGACGGCCTGCCCCCGCACCGCTGCGCGGAACCCGCGCATTTTCGCGCATGGCCGCTTGCAGCCCGCTCAGCTGGTCTGCGAGGCTTGTTGGGCGACGATCCTTTGCCATCATGGCTTCTCCAACAGATCAACGATGGCGAGGCCGACCAGCTTTGGCTCATCGTAACTGAAGGATTCTTCGCGCCGCTGTATCTCGTTGAGCTTCAGGTTGAGCCGGGCCATCAGCTTCTCGAGCTTGCCCTGCACGGCGTAAACGAGTTGCTGGCGTTTCACGCTGCCGGAAAAGCGATGCTCCCTGATCTGGGTCTCGGCCCGTTCCTGCTCGCGCCGTGCATGTTCCTCGATCAACGACCGCTGCGTGTCGACAAGATCATAATGCCGGGCTGCTTCGGCGTTCTCAAAATCGGAGCGTGCCTCCCTGAGCGACTGAGCCAGATCTTCGACCGTGGGCATCGCTGCAAGACACTCATCCGGCGGAAGAAGATTGAGCCGCGGCTCTTCTGACAGTGCTTCGAGCAAAATCCGCTCGGCGACCTCCTCGGAAAGCGCCACCCGTCCTCCGAGCGCAGCTCCTACAAAGGCGAGCTTGTCGACCGGCACTATGCCTTCGACGGACCATCGCTCGATGGCGATAGCGTAGCGTCCAGCAGGCACGCCCCATTCTTCTCTCACCGGAATCTGGAATGCAGTGACAGGTCGCGCGAGGGAGCTTCCCTGCTTTCGGTCGAGCATCTGAGCGCTGAAACGTGACAATGGATGGGTCATCGGAATGGCTTCGACACCGCGAAACCGCGACGGGTTCGGATTGCTACCGAAAATGCTCCTGACGACGCTCTCGCGTGCAAACTTTGTCGGATAGCGCCGGGCGTTGTTGTTTCGAAACTGGTTGAATTCGGCGGCCGCGGCGGCGGACAGCCGGATATCGTAGGCCTCGATCTCCATATTGGCTGCCCGATCAATTCGGGTTCCCCGATAGGACCCGGCCAAGATACCAGCGACATAGTCGCGCAGATCCGCTGCGGTGAGGCGCTTGTGCGGCGCCTGCGCATCGTTGATGCGCTGCAAAATGCTGTCACCGTGCGCAACCAGCCCTGGCGCCTCGCGCTCAAGCTGCTCCGCTTGGGCCTTGCGCTGTTCGGCCGCGAGCACAGACCTATCAAGCTCGATCGCGCGTTGCTCGACAGATAGTTCGGGATTGACGAGCGCAATCTCGATATCGCGAATGATATCGCCCAAAATAGGCTCGAAATCTCCGAGCGCCGTCCGGATGATGCCCAACCGCTCGTACAGCCGGTCATAGACCTGCTCTTCGATGGTGTCCTTCGAGATCAGATTGATGATGTCGATCGACTGCGACTGCTGTCCGATGCGATCGATACGACCAATCCGCTGCTCCACCTTCATGGGATTCCAGGGCAAGTCCCAGTTGAAGAGGATACGGCAAAACTGAAGGTCGAGACCTTCACCGCCTACTTCGGAGGTCAAAAGGATCGTACCGCCCGGCGCATCCCCGAACAGGTTCACGATCGACTGGCGATCCCCCGCCACACCCCCATGCAGTTCGAGAACCTCGAAACCCTTGGCACGCAGCTTCTGTTCGAGGTGAGCGATCGATTTGCGGAAGCTGCTGAAGATGATGACCTTTTCGTCGGGCGTTTCCGCACGAATGTGTCTTAGCCATTCGGCTAGACGGTCAAATTTAGTGTCACTCGCTTCCAGCGCACGTAGGCGAACAGGATCGTCGCAAATCTCTCCCAGAGCTTCCGTCAGGGGGCCGGGCATGGGTCCACTCGATCCGGCATCATCTTCCTCATCGAGTGTAAGCTGGCCGCTTCGCGTGCCCCAATGGCGATATGCCGCAGGCAGGCTCGAGGCCAGTAGGCGCTGGGTCTGAGCGAGGAGAAAACGCTCGTTGATGTCATGCCTGTAAGCATAGGCCTCGATCCGAGCCGTCGCTTCGTCATAAAAGTCCCGTTCGGCCTCGGTCATTTCCCATCGCGCCGTTCGAGGTCGCCGCTCAACCTTGAACTCGGCAACATCACGCCGGCGGGTGCGATTGATTATCGAGCCGAGAAGGGACATCTCTTCGAGACGTGCAGCGATCTTGATGCGGTTTGCCGGCGTATCCTCCACTCCCTTGGCGAATTCTTCGCGCAAGCGCTCCAAGCGGCTTCCGGTCTTGAGCACCTGACCTTCTGGCAAATCCGCGACAAGGGCCGCGACGCTTGCCATCGGAACCTTTGGATTTCGCGCAGCTTCCCACGCAGCCACATAGGGCGCGTTTTCTTCCTGCAGCATGTCGAACAACCACTCGCGTTCGAAGGTATCGGGATCGATAAGCTTGAGCAGGGCGCGCAGGTCATTAGCCCGGAGGTTGATCGGTGTGGCCGACAGAAACAGGCTGTAGTCGGTCACGTCGGTGACCAACTGACCGAGCTGATGGTTCATCGTGTCGGTATTGCGCAAATGGTGCGCCTCATCGATCACAACCAGGTCGAAAAGATCGTCGCCCGCTTCCGCGAGATATTCCGCCAAGTCGGCGCGCGGCCCACTGACATCTTCATCGGGATCGCTCCATCCTTTGGGCGGACGCAGGCTCGGCATGGATGCAATGACCGCAAAGCCCTCCCTGTGCTCGCTGTCATCCTTGAGCGTCTGAAGCAGCCCCTTGGCATCTTTGATCTGTGCAAGGACGTTGAACTTGCTGCGCAGTTCGTCGCGCCACTTCTCGCAGAGCGGCTTGGGGCAGATGACCAGGAGACGGCGACAATCGAAGCGGGCGACAAGCTCCGTCCACACCAGCCCGGCTTCGATCGTCTTTCCAAGGCCGACCTCATCAGCGATGAGCAAGCCCCGCGACGGCGAATTGAGGAGCTTCAATACGGGCTTGAACTGGTAGGCGTGAAACTCCGTGTTGGTCGCACCCAGGCTATAGATCATGTCCGCGAGGCGGCCGGTCATCCGAAGATGCGTGATGACCCGCCTGAGATCGCTAGGTGCCGACAGCTTTCCACGCTTCAAGTCTTCGAACGGATCAGCAACCGCGAGGATCGCTTCGAGCTGCGCGCTCGGAACTTTCCGGCGGCCCGTCGGGAAGTCGATCCAAAGAAAGGTGCGCCCGTGGACTTCTTCCGCAGGCTCTCTCCCGACCGTCCCGACAGTTGACGGGTCATTTTTTAAACGAACAAGTTCACCAGCCGAGAACATCTTCTTCCCTTCCCCCAAGGAACGTCCTTGCGTCCCAATAATCACTGGGCTCGTCAATGCGATTTACCTCGTCCGTTCAGAACTTCAGGCGGTGCAGACGGTTTGCCGCCGTAACGATCGCCCCGTCGTCGCTGACGACGACATAGCTGTCGAGCGCGCGCTCCAGCTTCGAGTATCGCTCGCGCCCGAATGCGCCAGCCAGCCGCCGCCGCGATTTCTTGTCGAGATAATAAATGTCCGCGCCGCGGTGCCGGCGGCGCGTGCCATAAGTAAGGATCGCATCCAGCGCTTCAGTAGAAATTCCACGCTGCTGGATGCGCTGCCTCGCATGCTTCGTCAGTCCCATGTCGTCCTCCCAATGGTTGCCGAGCATCCAAAATAGGAAATTGGGGCGACAAAAACTGTCACCCGCTGAGACTGAGGTCAAATTGGGCCTAGCCCCTTACGGCAGAGCCTCAAACTCGCGCTGGTGTCCATGCACCATCTGGCGAAGCCGAGCGGGCTGCAGCACCTCGACCGACTTCCCCCATGAATAGAGGTGCCAGCACATTTCGAGATGTCCCGAGGCCTTGAAGCGCACGAGCAAGGAGCCATCGGCCTCTTCCTCCACACTCTGCGTAGGGTGGAACACGAACCGCCGGGCATGGGGTGCAGCGTCTGGCGAAAAGCGCCAAATGACGTCGCCATGTTCGGCAGCATTCTCGAACGAGCCAAAGCCCTTTTCGGAATGTTCGCGGATATTGAAGCCGGGATCGATCTCGAAGCTCGTGTCGAGTAGCTCGGCCGAGTAGATTTCTTCGACCCGGTAATGGCGCAGCGGCTCGGTAGCCGGCTTGGCCGTGTCGCGCGCGACGAGATAGCGGCGCACACCCAGCAAGAGGCCGTGCGGCGCAACCACACGCTCGGTCGGCTTGTCCTGCGTCCGGCGCCGATATGAGATGCGGAGCAGAAACGGCCCTTTCAGGCTCTCCGATATCGCACTGTCGACCTCGCTCGTTCCGGCCGGTCGCGGCCCCGGACGCGCGGCATGCCCCAGCGCTTCGAGCAGGGCTTCCTCATCGACAGCCAATCGTGTGCCCGCATGAGCGGGAATCAGCGCCCTTACCTTCCGTTCCATCTGGCGCACGGTCGCAGCCTCGGCCGCCATGCCGGCCGCGTCCAGCTGGCGTATTGCCGTCGTCATCGCGGCTAGTTCCTCGGCCGACGGCAACAACAAGGGCGCAATCGCCCGCGCGGGGATGCGCCATCGCCGCTTGCGATCGTCACCGTCTTCGGGCTCGGCCTGAGGGAAAGCCGCCTCAAGCGCGACCGTCATGCGCTGCGCCGATCGGTGGACACAGCCAAACTCCTCGACAATCTCTTCGAGCGACACCCCGCTGCGGCGCGTCGCCATCATCGCTAGCTTGAGAAGGTCCTGGGCCTTTGCAAACGACATCCGATTCTCCATGACAGCTTTTGTCGTCCCGACCTGCCATAGCGGAATAAAGGGGATTGTGTATGCGGATGATCGACGACGCTCTCAGGCTTTCGGCCTCGGACCTGATGCGGTTCAAGGGGTGCAGGCACGCGACGACGCTCGATCTGCGGCTGATAGAGGCCCGCGATATCGCTCCGTGCGAGGATGGCGATGAAGCCGAACTTCTTCAGAAGCAGGGCGACGCCCACGAACTTGCCTTCCTCGACGCGCTCAAGGCGCAGGGCAAAAATGTCGTCGAAATTCCCAAGGACGGGATCACGCTGGAAGAGTCGGTCCGGCTCACACGCGAGGCGATGACGGCCGGCCCGGACATCATCTTTCAGGGCGCGCTGCTCGGCGGCGCATGGGGCGGCTATTCCGACTTTCTCGAACGGGTGGAACGCCCCTCCAATCTCGGAAGCTGGTCCTATGAGGTTGTCGATACCAAGCTGAAACGGAAGCCCGACCCCAAACATATTCTCCAGCTCTCGCTCTACTCCGACCTGATCGCCGACCTTCAGGGCGTCCGGCCGGAATCCGCTCATCTCCAGCTCGGCGACGGGTCGCGTTTCACCGTGCCGCTCGCCGACGTGGCATCTTACGCACGCCATGCACGGGCGGTGTTCGAAACCTTCCTGACCGACCGTCCGGAAACGCGGCCCGAGCCTGTTTCAAGCTGCGGCCTCTGCCGCTGGAAAGAGCATTGCCGCGACGAATGGGACAAGGCCGACAGCCTTGCCCTGGTAGCCGGCATGACAAGATCGCAGCGTGGAAAAGTCGAGGCCGCAGGCATCGAAACGCTCGGCGGCCTCGCGGTCCATGACCAGCGCATCCCGAAGCTCGCTCCTGAGACCCAGCAGCGGCTCCAGACGCAGGCGCGACTCCAGGCCGCGCGCCGCGCCGGCGCCCCGCCGGGATTTGCGCTTCGCGACTATGAGCCCGGCAAGGGATTCGGACTGCTGCCCGAAGCCGACGACGGCGACCTCTTCTACGATATCGAGGGCGATCCCTATTATGAGGGCGGCCTCGAATATCTCCACGGCATCTGGTTTCGCGATGAGGGCGAATGGAGCTTCCGCGCCTTTTGGGCGCATGACCGTGCCGCCGAGGGCGAAGCGGTTTCTGAGCTACTGCAATTCTTCACGGCGCATCTCCAGCGCCACCCGAAGGCGCACATATACCACTATGCGAATTATGAGATTGCGGCGCTTCGCCGCCTGACCGCGGAGCATCGCGTCGGCGAGGCCGCCATGGACCAACTCCAGCGTGAACGGCGGTTCGTCGACCTGTTCCGCGTCGTGTCGGGATCGCTGATCGCTTCCGAGAAAGGCTATTCGATCAAGGATCTCGAAGCCTTTTATATGGAGAAGCGCGAAGCGGATGTCGCAACCGCGGGCGCGAGCGTCGTCTTCTACGAACGCTGGCGGGAAACGCAGGACGGCGATCTGCTCGACAAGATCTACGACTATAACCGCACCGACTGCATCTCGACGCAGCTGCTGCGCGACTGGCTGATCCGCGACGTTCGCCCTGAAGGCCTGCCTTGGCCGAAACTCGGCGAGGTTCCCGACGGGGGCCCGCTCGCGAATGTCGAGGCCGAGGACGATGAGATGGCGGCGCTGCGCGAGCGGCTCCTTCCGGTTCGCGAGCGGCTCGGCGAAGACATCGCCGATCTGCTGCTCGACCTCAACTTCTTCCACAAGCGCGAAGACAAGCCCGCGTGGTGGGCGATCTTCGATCGGCTCGCGCAGGAGAGCGAGGAGCTCGTCGATGATCTTGAATGCGTCCAGGGCCTCGAGGCGGTCGGTGATCCCGTCAAAGTAACGGCAAGGTCGTTCGAGCGAACCTATCGCTTCCCGCCGCAGGAGACCAAATTGAGGGCAGGCCGCAAACCCTGCGTCAAACCCGCCGCGATGCCCGAGGATGTCGATCTGCGCGAGATCGACCACGACACGAACTTGCTCGTGCTGCGCCGCTCGACAGCGAAAGGCGAGCTGCCCGATCGGCTCGATCTCATTCCGGCCAAGCCGATCGGCAACGCAACGCTGCGCGCCGCGGTTGCAGCCGTGACCGATGCCATCATCGACAATCCCGGCTCGGCCAAAGCGATCGAACAATTGCTCATGCGCGCGGCGCCGACGTTTCGCGACGGCGCGCGGCCGAAGGGCATCATCGACGCCGAAGGCGATCTCCCGGCGCAGACCAGCGCCGCAATTGCCGCCATGGATGAAACGACCCTAGCGATCCAGGGACCGCCCGGCACCGGCAAGACCTATGTCAGTGCGCTATCGATCATAGACCTCGTCCGTGCAGGCAAGCGCGTTGCGGTTTCGTCGAACAGTCACAAGGCCATCACCAATCTCCTTGAAGCGGTCGCGGACCGGAGCGCGACCGATGGTGTTCGATGCAGCGTGGTCCAAAAAGTCGCCGACGATGACGATGAAAATGCCCATCCCGGCATCGTCCTTGTCAGCGAGAATGACGCGCCTGAAATCGGGACCGCCGATGTCGTCGGCGCTACGGCGTGGCATTTCGCTCGATATGAAGCGCCAGCCTATGACTATCTCTTCGTTGACGAAGCGGGACAGGTCTCGCTTGCCAATATCATCGCCATGTCGCGCGCGGCCCGCAATCTCGTCCTCGTCGGCGATCCGATGCAACTGCCGCAGCCGCTTCAAGGTACGCACCCCGGACGGAGTGGCGATTCCTGTCTCGAATATCTGATCGACGGACACCGGGTCGTCCCCGCCGATCGCGGCATCTTCATGCCGGTCAGCCGCCGAATGCATCCCGCGGTCTGCGACTATATCTCGGTCGCCGTCTATGAAGGCAAGCTGCACTCGGACGATGCCGCCGGCAGTCAATCACTGCTCGCTACTGACGGGCAATCGCTCGTCGGCGCGGGCGTCCGCGCGATCGATCACTTCGGGCGCTCGCAGGTCAGCCCGGAAGAGATCGACGCCATCAAGGCGCAGATCGAGGCTGTGACCGGAGCAACCTATCGCGCGCGAGACGAAAGCGAGCGCGCCATCGGCCACACCGATATTCTGGTCGTCGCACCCTATAATGCCCAAGTTAACGCGCTGCGCGCCGCGCTGCCTGCGGCTGTCCGTGTCGGCACGGTCGACCGCTTCCAGGGGCAGGAGGCGCCGGTGTGCCTCGTCTCCATGACGACATCGAGCGGTGAGGAGCTGCCGCGCGACATCGACTTCCTCTTCTCGCTGAACAGGATCAATGTCGCCGTATCGCGCGCGCAGACCTCGGCGGTCGTCTTCGCAAGTCCCCTTCTTCTCGAAACCCCCTGCCGAACCGTCGAGGAAATGATGCTCGTAAATGCACTTTGTTTGCTCCGCGAGCATGGGGGTGACAGCTTCTGACATGCTGTGGTGCGAATCTGCTTTCATCGAACGAAAGGAGATTCGCTCATGGCCTACTGGGATATCGGACTTCGCCACATCGTCGACGTTGACGGGCAGTTGCTGGCAATCGACGCCGAGGTGATCGACACGGCTTCGCTTCTCGCGAAGGCCAATCTTCCGACCGACCGCCAGCTCTGGCTGGTCCGGGCCGGCGAATATTTCGCGCTCGGTGCGAAGCAGCTTCTCCGCCTCTCGCAGGACGAAGTGCTGTTCTTCGAGACCGCCGAGCGCGTGCAGGCGCCGATATTTCACAAAAGGGCCGCTTGAGGCCCAACGCCCCCTAAGCAGATTTGGAAAGGAAAAGCTCATGGCAGACGTGCAAGTGACGTGCATCAACAAGCAGCCGCGCAACGATCCTTATGAAGGGATCACCCACCTCGGCGGAGCGACCTGGCACTGGACGCGACAGCAGGTCATCGATTCGATCGAGGCGAAGACCAACACGTTCTACACCCTTGTCGGAAACAACCGGGGCGATATCGGCGTCGTGAATGGAGCGAACGGCAAATATCTTCGCACCTACGCCGACGGAAAGTGGAATGACAACCTCCTCGCGCTTCCGGAATGTCCTCGCTAACATCTAAATGGCCCTATCGCATTACGCGGTAGGGCCTGGATCCGGCGCCCCGAGATGATCAACGAACAGAAAGAAAATTATGCAGGAGCGGTACCTCGGGGATTCTCACGACTTCTTGAAGTACGCCCTGCTCCGGCATCTGAGCAAATCTCTCGAGCTTCGGATCGGGGTGAACTGGTACCTTACGACGCCCGATCAGGTTGACCGCCCGGGCAACAATGATGGCGAAAAGCGTCATCATCTCAAAGGCGGGGTTTGGCGTGATGCGGACGCCGAGCTCTTCGAAAAGATCGGCAAGTTCGATACGGTCGCCGACCGCAAGCTTTCGAACGTAGCCTCGTGGGAGATTCTACCGCCCGACACTTGCTACTTTGCGGCCCACGTTCCTGCGGATGACCGTGGAAGCTGGCACCAGAACGCGATCGCCGAATTGCAGCCGGCCGACCTGATTTTCCTCGATCCGGATAACGGCTTCGAGGTGACCTCAATGACCGCGCGAACCCGGCCCAAATATTCGCTCTTCAGCGAAGCCGCGGACTATGTGGCTGCGGGCAAGTCTGTCGTTGCAATCCAGTTCGCTCGCCAATGCGACCCGGTACAGCGAGCGATCGATATTCGAATCAAGCTCGTCTCACTGGTAGGAAGTCCTGCGGACTTCCCGGTTATTCGCGGGCGCGTTGCTCCCAATCTTCTATTCTTCAGTATCGTTCCGGGCGCCAATCGCGAGCGGTGGCGGCGCGCCCTGCTCGACTTCGAGATGAATTGCGCCAAGGCCGAAATCATCGAGTAGGCGGCTTTCAATGTTTCTTTATTGCCGTCTGGCATGGTCGTTCCATGTCAACGACGCTCGAACATCCTGCTAAGCTCGCAGTTCTCATTGATGCCGATAACGCGTCGCCGCGGATAGCCGCAGGCCTTTTCAAAGAAATCGCCACGATAGGCGAAGCGAGCGTCCGGCGCATTTATGGCGATTTTTCTAGCACGCGGCTCAAGGGTTGGGCGGAGGTTTTGGCCACACATGCCATCATGCCGCACCAGAATTTCGCCAATACGATCGGGAAGAACGCGTCCGACATCGCGCTCGTGATCGATGCTATGGATCTTCTGCATTCGGGACGGTTCGATACCTTTTGCCTCGTCTCGTCGGATAGCGACTTCACGCGCCTTGCCGCCCGAATACGAGAACAAGGCGTCGCCGTGTATGGCTTCGGAGAACAGAAAACGCCGCAAAGTTTCCGTCAGGCGTGCAAGCGCTTCATCTACACCGAGAACCTTACGCTCGACGAAGCTAAAGGCATAACGGCGATTGGCGGCGGCCCCGAGCCTGAACCCGAAACGGCCAAACTAAAGCCGACGGAGGCGATCCCGCTCATCCAAGCAGCGCTGGGCCAGCTCGACGATCTGGATGGCTGGTACCCGCTAAGCGCGGTTGGAAGCCGACTTCTGGCAGAGATGCCCGATTTCGATCCACGCAGCTACGGGTGCGCCAAGCTCGTCTCGCTGATCGAAAAATCTGGCGCCTTCGACATTAGGCGCGACCAGCTTCGGGTTTACATCAAGACAAAATAGCTGCCCCGCAATCGCTGATCGTCTTACCCAACTCCCTTGGCAAAGAGCTTAGTCAGAGGCCGAAGTCTGAAGGCCGAAACCTAAACCGCTCCTCCGACGGAAAAGCGCGAAGAGCGATCAATTCCCCTTGCTCGTAGCGAATATGCCAAGTTTGAGCGTTGCGGGGCGCTGGGTCACGAAAGACCGATGGGTCCAGCAGGGCCACGTTCGCGCGATGCTGAGGATCTCTAACGGACGCATAGCGAATAGCCTGCGCGTCAATCTCTCGCGCTTCAGACGCAAATTGCTGGCAAGCGGAATAGTCGTCCTGCGCCATCCACAGCGACGCGCCCGCAACAAATGGTTCTGCACACAGGTCGAGCAGACGATCCATCGCTACCGAGACACTGATTGCCGAGTGTTCCACGGTCGTGCTCGGCGGCTGAAATCCAGGCGACCGGGAGTAGAAACGCAGTCGCCAATAGGCTGTCTCGGCAATCGCAGCGCCAATCGCCTCTGCGGCATAGAAGATGCCGGGCTTCTCGCCGGCGCGGCGAAATCTCGAGCTAATCTTATGCCCGTAGCGAAACGGCGTCGCGAGCAGATAGTGGAGATGTCGCGCCGCTACCGGCAAGTTCGGTTTCACTTCTTCCACAAGCTGCTCGAGCAACGCTTGATCGTCGGCGCCCGCCGCCAGACGGTTGGTCGAAATCCGATGTTGTGCTTCGACGATCCGCCACAGCTTCCCACGGTAGGCGCGAAGATGCTCCGGCTTCGGCGTTCGCTCAAACGCGGGCGCGGTAATCATCGACATAGTCGGCCACGTCGTTCAGACCGCGGATCGTTCGGATCAGATCGATGGGTCTGCCGCCAAGATCCAAGTTTTCCGACTTCAGCCAAGACGTCGACGCCGCATCGTCGCTTCCCATGAGCGCATCGAGGCTGCGAAAAAGCCGGACGAGATACTGCCCAAGTTCGAACGCCTTCTCGGCTCGCTGAAGTTGATAACTGCCGGAACGAAGACGCGAGGCCGTTGCAGCAGAAATACCGACCACCGAGCCCAACTGCTCGTTCGTCAGCTTCCAGCACGTCGCCACACGCGCGACCGCTTCCGAGAGAACTCGTCCCTGATCCGCTTGGGAGGCTGGCCGCGTCGCCATGACATTCTCCAGAATGAAAATCTACATTTCCATTCATAAGAACAAACTTCGGATTTTGCAAGCGGGCGCATTTCATTTGGCGGTTAGAGCCGAGATCTGGTCTTCGTCAGACGCGCGTAGAGCGTCGAGATAATCGCTCCACCACTGATGCATCGCTACCCGTTCATCCCAATAGCGCCCTCGATTATACGTCCCGCGAACGACATTGGCGTCCGCATGCGCCAGTGACCGCTCGATGGCATCGGGATGCCACTTGCCGCTTTCGTTCAAGAGCGAAGAAGCGGTGGTGCGCAGGCCGTGAGCCGTCACCTCCCCGGTGGAGTATCCCATGCGGCGGAACGCCTGATTGAGTGTGTTCTCGCTCATTGGGCGACGAAACGTGTGAAAGGCAGGAAAGACGAACCCTTCGGGTCCGGTAAGCTCATGAAGCTGCCTCAAATAGCTCACGACCTGACGCGACAAAGGTACGGCATGCGGCCGGCGCATCTTCATGCGCTCCGCAGGGATATTCCATACCGCACTATCGAGGTCGATCTCCGACCACAGGGCTTTACGCAGTTCTCCGGGCCTGGCCATCACATGAGGCGCAATTTGACACCCGAGCCGCGTAATCGTGTTTCCGGTGTATGCATCGATAGACCGCAGCAACGCACCAACTGCCTCCGGTTCCAAGAGCGCAGCGTGGTGCGTCACACGCGGGGCGATCAGCGCCCCCCGCAACACGGCAGTAGGATCGCTCTCTCCTCTTCCAGTCGCGACCGCATAGCGGAAGACCCTGCTGGCGAAGGAGCGGGCGCGACGCGCCGTTTCATATTTGCCGCGCGCCTCGATCCTTTTGAGCACAGCCAGAACCTCAACGGGCTTGAGGTCGGCGACAGGCATGGTCGCGATAGGCTTGAGCTGGTCGAGGAGCCAGTTAGCCTTCACCGTCGTCGCATCGGCTCGCCCCTCGGCGACCGACTTGTCGATATACTCCTTGGCGATGTCACCGAACGTGTTTCCGGCATTGAACTGCGCGATCAGCTTCTGACGCTTGCGCTCGGCAAGCGGGTCCACGCCCTCGCGCAACTTACGCCGGGCATCGTCGCGCAATTGCCTCGCCTCGGCCAAGCGCACTTCCGGATATGCACCGAGCGCGATGCGGTTATCCTTTCCGAGGTGCCGATACTTGAAGCGCCAGAGCTTTGCGCCTGTCGGGCGCACCTCCAGATAGAGGCCTCCAGCGTCCGCGCGTTTGTACGGACGGTCCTCCGGCTTCAGCGAACGGATCACAACATCGGTAAGGGACATCGACTCAACTCCTGCAAGCAGGTCTCAGCCGGTGCGACATCTCAAGCCAGCGATGGGGCCACCAGAAAATGGCCGTGGGGCCATCGCCTATTCCGGTGGCCCCATTTCGAGTGAGATCGAGTGAAATATCCTCGGACACCAAAAGACAAGACCAAGGAGAAAATGGCAGATTTCTGCCGTTTTGTCGATGGTTCTGGGATGTCAGGAGAGGGGTAAATGGTGCCCAGAAGAGGACTCGAACCTCCACGACCTTGCGATCGCCAGCACCTGAAGCTGGTGCGTCTACCAATTCCGCCATCTGGGCACGGGGTAGGAGCGGGCGCTTAGCGGGGCGTCCATCGGCTTGTCAACCGCGCTGCGAGCACCGACGCACATTTTATCGCAAAGCCGCCGGTTTCGCCTCACAATAGGCGCCTCGCCCCTTGCCCCCCTTCCCGCTTCGCGGCATGGGGAAGCCGTGCGGCGCGCCCCTGCGCCCGCAAGAGAATCGATCACAGGCGGACGATATGCAGAAACTCGACGGGCAATTGATCACGGTGCTGGGCGGCGGCGGCTTTCTTGGCCGCTATGTCGTGCAGCGGCTGCTGACGCGCGGTGCGCGCGTTCGCGTCGCGCAGCGCGAACCCCGCGCCGCAACCTTTCTGAAGCCGCTCGGCGGGCTTGGCCAGACGCAGTTCGTCGCGGTCGACGTTCGCGATCCCGCCAGCGTCGCGCGCGCCGTGCAGGGCAGCGATGCCGTCATCAACCTCGTCGGCGCGTTCGGCGACATGCAGGCGGTGCAGGCCGATGGCGCCGGCCATGTTGCGACCGCCGCCAAGACGGCCGGCGTCGGCTCGCTTGTCCATGTCTCGGCGATCGGCGCCGACGCCCACAGCGCATCGGCCTATGGCCGCAGCAAGGGCGATGGCGAAGCAGCGGTCCGCGCAGCCTTTGCCGACGCAGCGATCCTGCGCCCGTCGATCCTGTTCGGCCGCGAGGATCATTTCATCAACCGTTTCGCGACGATGATGCGCATGGCGCCGGTCGTTCCGGTGATTGCGCCGAAGGCGAAGTTCCAGCCTGTCTATGTCGGCGACGTCGCCGATGCGGTCGTCGCGGCGCTGGCCCGTGATGCTGCGGGCAAGACGTTCGAGCTCGGCGGGCCCCAGGTGCTGACGATGGCCGAACTTCTGCGCTGGATCGCGGATGCGACCGGCCGCAGCCCGCTGTTCGTCGATGTGCCCGACTTCGTTGCCTCGGCACTCGCCAGCGGCTTCGGCTGGGCACCCGGCGCGCCGATCACCAAGGATCAGTGGTTGATGCTCCAGCACGACAATGTCGTCGCAAACGACGCCGCGGGGCTCGCAGAGCTCGGCATCACCCCGACGTCGCTCGGTTCGGTCGCCGACGGCTGGCTCGTCCAATATCGCCGCAATGGTCGCTTCGCCGAGCTTGCCTCGCGATAATGTCTATCTGGCTGACCGCAATCATCCTCGGCATCGTCGAGGGTCTGACCGAGTTTTTGCCCGTCTCCTCGACGGGCCACCTCATCCTCGCGACCGAGCTGCTCGGCTATGACGCCGCGCGCTGGGCGATCTTCAACATCGCGATCCAGCCGGGGGCGATCCTTGCGATCGTCGTGCTGTACCGGAAGCTTTTCTGGGAGATGTTCACGGGCTTTTTCCGCCGCGAACCGCAAGCGATCGCGTTCGTGCGCAACCTGCTGCTCGCCTTCTTTCCCGCGGTGATCCTCGGCCTCGCGTTCGGCGACTATATCGAGCTGCTGCTCGAAAATGCCGTGGTCGTTGCCTGGGCCCTTATCATCGGCGGCTTTGCGATCCTGCTCGTCGAGCGCTTTGCGAAGACGACGGATGTCGGCGGCGTCGCGAATGTGTCGACGCGGCAATCGATCCTGGTCGGGCTGGTCCAGTGCATCGCGATGATCCCGGGCGTCAGCCGGTCTGGCGCGACGATCCTCGGCGCGATGTCGTTCGGGGTCGATCGCAAGACCGCGGCCGAGTTCAGCTTCTTCCTTGCGCTCCCGACGCTGACGGGTGCGACGATACTCCAGCTGTTCAAGCACCGCGACGCGATCACATCGAACGACCTCGGCCTGATCGCGGTCGGCTCGCTCGTCTCGTTCATCGTCGCCTGGGCGGTGATCAAGGCGTTCCTCGCCGTCGTCACGCGCTACGGCTTTGCGCCCTTCGCCTGGTATCGAATCATCGCCGGCGTCGCCGCACTGATCTGGCTCGGGATGAGATAGGTCCGAACTGATACTAATCGACGAAAGATAATTGCGCGACCCCATTTTGAGGCAAATTCACCCCTCATTTTAGGTTAGCAATACTGCCCTAACTCGATATTCGCCCGTGACACGGCTTTTCGAGCCATGCAATTCCCCGCTCAACGAAGGGGATACTGCATGGCTTCCGAACGCATGCTCCAATTTGTGGGGCGTGAACAATCCTATCCGGACAAGCGCTCCGCCGAAGAACGCGCGCGCGACTTTCGCGAGATCGCCGAGCGCTACGCCGAGCCCGACGCCGACGCGCAGGCCGCACGCTGTTCGCAGTGCGGCGTGCCCTATTGCTCGGTGCATTGCCCGCTCCACAATCATATTCCCGACTGGCTGCGCCTGACCGCCGAGGGGCGGCTGCGCGAAGCCTATGAGCTTTCGAACGCCACCTCGACGATGCCCGAGATCTGCGGCCGCATCTGCCCGCAGGATCGCCTGTGCGAGGGCAATTGCGTGATCGAATTTTCGGGGCATGGCGCGGTGACGATCGGCAGCGTCGAGAAATATATCACCGACACCGCCTGGGCCGAGGGCTGGGTCGAACCGCTGCACGCAGGCGCCGCGACCGGCCAGTCGGTCGGCATCATCGGCGCCGGTCCCGCCGGGCTCACTGCCGCCGAATATCTGCGCGCCGCGGGGCATGAGGTCCATGTCTACGACCGGCACGACCGCGCCGGCGGGCTCCTCACCTATGGCATCCCCGGCTTCAAGCTGGAGAAGGACGTCGTGATGCGCCGCATCGACCGTCTGGTCGAAGGCGGCATCCAGTTCCACCTTGGCTTCGACGTCGGAAGCGACGCGACGCTCGACCAGCTTCGCCAGAAGCATGACGCGCTGCTGATCGCGACCGGCGTGTACAAGGCGCGCGAGATCAACGTTCCGGGCAACAGCGCCGAGGGCGTGATCGCGGCGCTCGATTATCTGATCGCGTCGAACCGCAAAAGCTTTGGCGACGCTGTTCCGGCGTTCGACGACGGCCGTCTCGATGCCAAGGGCAAGCATGTCGTCGTTGTCGGCGGCGGCGACACCGCGATGGACTGCGTCCGCACCGCGGTGCGCCAGGGCGCGAAGTCGGTGAAGTGCCTCTATCGCCGCGACCGGGAAAATATGCCGGGGTCGCAGCGCGAGGTGACCAACGCCGAAGAGGAAGGCGTCGAGTTCGTCTGGCTGTCGGCGCCCGAAAGCTTCACCGCCGACAAGCATGTCAAGGAAGTCGCGGTCGCCGGCATGCGTCTCGGCGCGCCCGACGCGAGCGGCCGCCGCAGCCCCGAGGCCGATCCCGGCCGCAAGTTCGACGTGCCCGCCGACATGGTGATCAAGGCGCTGGGCTTCGATCCGGAGGAATTGCCGCACCTGTTCGGCTCGCCCGATCTCAGCGTTACCCGTTGGGGCACGCTCCGCGTCGATCACCAGACGATGATGACCAGCCTGCCCGGCGTTTTCGCCGCCGGCGACATCGTGCGCGGCGCCAGCCTGGTCGTCTGGGGCATCCGCGACGGCCGCGATGTCAGCGACCAGATGGCAAAGTGGTTGAAAGCGAAGGCCAAAAGCGAAAAGAAGGCAGCATGACCAACAGGGGAAGGAATTTCATGATGCCGTCGTTCAAATCGATCCTGCTTGCCGGTGCCGTCGCGATGCTGCCGTTCGGCGCCGCGGCCCATGCCGCCCCCAAGAAGACGGCCAAAGAAGCCCCGGTCGCCGAAGTGATTGTGGCCGAGCCGGCGCAGGTCGAAGAAGAACCTGCCACCGACTTCGACAGCGAAGCCTATGCCGCAGAGCAAAAGGCGAAGATGCAGAAGGAAATGGACGAGGCGGTCGCGCTGATCGAAAAAATGTTCGACACGAGCAGCCTGCCGCCGATCGAGCCGGCGCGCCTGGCGCTCGCGCAAAAGACGATGGGCGCGCTGATCCCCGCCGGCAGCATCGAGAAGATGATCGACAATCTTTATGGCAAGATGTTCAAGACGATCATGGGCGAGTTCGGCGGCCAGTCCGACCTGATGCTCTCGATCCAGACCGGCGTCGAAAGCGAACAGGTCGCCAAGCTCGACGAAGCGACCAAAAGCAAGATCGCCGACATGTTCGACCCGCACCGCAAGGAGCGCGAAGACCAGATCACCAAGGTGATCAAGCCGCTGATCAGCGAAGGGCTGGGCGACATGGAACCCCCGATGCGCGAAGGGCTGGCCAAGGCTTATGCCCGCAAGTTCACCGCGGCACAGCTGACCGACCTCAACGGCTTTCTCGCGACGCCGACCGGCGCGCTCTATGCCAATGAATGGATGGCGCTGCAGGCCGATCCCGAAGTCATGGTTGCAGTCATCAAGGCGGTGCCGCCGCTGGTCACCAAGTTCATCGACCGCGCGCCGGAGCTGGAGAAGGATTTCAAGGATCTGCCGAAGGAAAAGCAGCTCTCCGATTTCAGCGACAAGGAGCTCTCCTCACTCGCCAAGCTGATGAAGGTCGATGTGAAGCTGCTGAAGGAACAGCGCGACATGTGGAAGACCGACAGCGTCGAGGCGACCGATGCGGTCGCGGTCGAAGCGGCCGACGATTATGCCGTCGATGCCGCGGCCGACGCGGCGGACGCGGCAGCCTATGCCGCCGATGCGGCCGCCGACGCGGTTGCGGACCCCGCCTATGACCGCAGCAACTGGTCCGCCGCCGACCTGAAGCGCGTCGAAGATCTTGAACTCGCCTACGAAAACGCTTCCCTCGCCGCGCAGCAGGCCGCCGAGGAAGCGGCCGAGAACGCGCGCAAGAAGCTACCCGACTAAACACTCCGTCAGGACGAAGATGATGACCCATTTCCCCACCCCCGATCACGCGCGGCTCGCAGCCGAAGGCATGTATCGCCCCGACCTGGAATCCGATGCCTGCGGCGTCGGCATGGTCGCGGCGACCGACGGCAAGCCGTCGCGCCGCGTCGTCGAGGCAGCGATCGAAGCCCTGCGTGCCGTGTGGCACCGCGGCGCGGTCGACGCCGACGGCAAGACCGGGGATGGGGCGGGCATCCATGTCGACCTGCCCGTGCGGTTCTTCGACGATGCGATCGCGGCATCGGGGCACAAGGTGCGCCCGAACCGCCTCGCGGTCGGCATGGTCTTCCTGCCGCGCACCGATTTGGGCGCACAGGAGGAATGCCGCACGATCGTCGAGGCCGAAATCATCGACGCGGGCTTCACCATCTATGGCTGGCGCCAGGTGCCGGTCGACGTGTCGGTGATCGGCGACAAGGCGCAGCGCACGCGCCCCGAGATCGAGCAGATCATGATCGCGGGCCCCCTGCCCGACGAGCAAACGGTCGCCGAGTTCGAAAAGCAGCTTTATCTCGTCCGCCGCCGGATCGAGAAAAAGGTGATCGCGGCACAGATCGCCGACTTTTACATCTGCAGCCTGTCGGCGCGCTCGATCATCTACAAGGGCCTGTTCCTTGCCGAGAGCCTTGCCGACTTCTTCCCCGACCTCACGAACAAGCTGTTCGAGAGCCGCGTCGCGATTTTCCACCAGCGTTATTCGACCAACACCTTCCCGCAATGGTGGCTGGCGCAGCCGTTCCGTTGCCTCGCGCACAATGGCGAGATCAACACGATCCGCGGCAACAAGAACTGGATGAAGAGCCACGAGATCAAGATGGCGAGCCTCGCGTTCGGCGAGCATTCGGAAGACATCAAGCCGGTTATCCCGGCAGGCGCGTCGGACACTGCCGCGCTCGACGCGGTGTTCGAAGCGCTGTGCCGCGCCGGCCGCGACGCGCCGACCGCCAAGCTGATCCTCGTCCCCGAGGCGTGGACGACCGAATGCGACGTCCCCGACAATCACCGTGCGATGTACTCCTATCTCGCCAGCGTGATGGAGCCGTGGGACGGTCCCGCCGCGCTCGCGATGACCGACGGCCGCTGGGCGGTTGCGGGCATGGACCGCAACGCGCTCCGCCCGCTGCGTTACACGCTGACCGCCGACAATCTGCTCGTCGTCGGGTCGGAAAGCGGCATGGTGCTGCTGCCCGAGGCGAGCATCCGCAAGAAGGGCCGCCTCGGCCCCGGTCAGATGATCGCCGTCGATCTCGAAGAAGGCGTCTTGTACGAGGATCTCGCGATCAAGGACAAGATCGCCGACGCGCAGGATTATCGCTCGCGCGTCAAGGGCTTCCGCACGATGGCCGACCTGCCCAAGGGCGGCAAGTCGAGCCTGCCGGCCTTCGAGCGGCCCGAACTGCTGCGCCGTCAGGTCGCCGCCGGCCTCACCATGGAAGATATGGAGCTGATCCTCGCCCCGATGGTCGAGGATGCCAAGGAGGCGATCGGGTCGATGGGCGACGACACGCCGCTCGCGGTCATCTCCGACAAGCCGCGCCATGTCGCGCAATTCTTCCGCCAGAATTTCAGCCAGGTGACCAATCCGCCGATCGACAGCTTGCGCGAACGGCATGTGATGAGCCTGAAGACGCGCTTCGCCAACCTCGCGAACATCCTCGACGAAAAGGGGCAAAGCGACCATGTGCTCGTGATCGACAGCCCCGTGCTGATCGGTGACGACTGGGATCGCCTTCGCGCCTATTTCGGCGACGCGGTCGCCGATATCGACTGCACCTTCCCCGTCGGCGGCGATGCCGCAACCTTGCGCGAAGCGATCGCCCGCGTCCGCCGCGAGGCCGAAGACGCCGTGCGCGCGGGGCGCTCGGAACTGTTCCTCTCGGACCAGAATCTCGGCGAGAACCGCGTCGGCATGGCGATGGTGCTCGCCGCCGCCGCAGTACACACCCACCTCGTCCGCAAGGGGCTCCGCAGCTACGCGTCGATCAATGTCCGTTCGGCCGAAGTGCTCGACACGCACGCCTTCGCCGTACTCGTCGGTGTCGGCGCGACGACGGTCCACGCCTATCTGGCCGAGGCCGCGATCGCCGATCGTTGGACGCGCGGGCTGTTCGGCGGCGAATTGTCGCTGGGCGACTGCCTGACGCGCTTTCGCAAGGCGATCGACGACGGGCTGCTCAAGATCCTCGCCAAGATGGGGATCGCGGTGATCTCCTCCTATCGCGGCGGTTATAATTTCGAGGCGGTCGGCTTGAGCCGCGCGCTCGTCAACGATCTCTTCCCCGGCATGCCGGCAAAGATTTCGGGCGAAGGTTATCAGTCGCTCTTCATCAACGCGACCGACAAGCACAGCGCGGCGTTCGACAAGCGCGTCACCACGCTGCCGATCGGCGGCTTCTATCGCCAGCGCGCGGGCGGCGAGGCGCATGCCTATTCGGCGCAGCTCATGCACTTGCTGCAAACCGCGGTCGCGACCGACAGCTATTCGACCTATCTGCAATTTGCGCGCGGGGTCGCCGATCTGCCGCCGATCTACCTCCGCGACCTGATGGAGTTCAACTATCCGGCGCAGGGCGTCGCGCTCGATAGCGTCGAGGCGATCACGGAGATCCGCAAGCGCTTCGTCACCCCCGGCATGTCGCTCGGCGCGCTGTCGCCCGAAGCGCATGAAACGCTGGCGATCGCGATGAACCGCATCGGCGCGAAAGCCGTGTCGGGCGAAGGCGGGGAAGCGAGTGAACGCTATCGTCCCTATGCCAATGGCGACAATGCCAACAGCAACATCAAGCAGATCGCGAGCGGCCGCTTCGGCGTCACCGCCGAATATCTGGGCGCCTGCGACGAAATCGAGATCAAGGTCGCGCAGGGCGCCAAGCCCGGCGAAGGCGGCCAGCTTCCGGGCTTCAAGGTCACCGAATTCATCGCCCGCCTGCGCCATGCGACGCCGGGCGTGACTTTGATCTCGCCCCCGCCACACCACGACATCTATTCGATCGAGGATCTGGCGCAGCTTATCTACGACCTCAAGCAGATCAATCCGAAGGCGCGCGTCTGCGTCAAGCTCGTGAGTTCGGCGGGCATCGGCACCGTCGCTGCGGGCGTTGCGAAGGCGCACGCCGACGTCATTCTCGTCGCGGGCAACACCGGCGGCACCGGCGCCTCGCCGCAGACCAGCGTCAAATATGCCGGTACGCCGTGGGAAATGGGCCTGTCCGAAGTCAACCAGGTCCTGACGCTCAACGGCCTCCGCCATCGCATCCGTCTCCGCACCGATGGCGGGCTCAAAACCGGGCGTGACATCGTGATCGCCGCCATCCTCGGCGCGGAGGAATATGGCATCGGGACTTTGAGCCTCGTCGCGATGGGCTGCATCATGGTCCGCCAGTGCCACAGCAACACCTGCCCCGTCGGCGTCTGCACGCAGGACGAGAAGCTGCGCCAGAAGTTCACGGGCAGCCCCGAGAAGGTCATCAACCTGATGACCTTCATCGCCGAGGAGGTTCGCGAAATCCTCGCGAAGCTCGGTTGCCGCAGCCTCGACGAGGTGATCGGCCGCACCGAATTGCTGCGGCAGGTCAGCCGCGGCGCCGAACATCTCGACGACCTCGATTTGAACCCGATCCTCGCGAAGGTCGACGCCCCCGACGACCAGCGCCGTTCGCAGGGGCCGAGCTTCCGCAACCCGGTGCCCGACAGTCTCGACGCGCAGATCCTCAATGACGCCAAGCCGCTGTTCGAGCGCGGCGAGCGTATGCAGCTGACGTATAACGTCCGTAACACGCATCGCGCCGTCGGCACGCGCCTGTCGGCCGAGGTCACCGCGCGCTTCGGCATGAAGGGCCTCGCCGACAATCATGTGCAGGTGCGCCTCCGCGGTACCGCCGGCCAGTCGCTCGGCGCCTTCCTCTGCCAGGGCGTCACATTGGAAGTGTTCGGCGATGCGAACGACTATGTCGGCAAGGGCCTGTCGGGCGGTCGCATTGTGGTGCGCCCGACGGTGTCGAGCCCGCTCGTCAGCCAGCACAACAGCATCATTGGCAACACCGTCCTCTACGGCGCGACCGCGGGCACCTTGCTCGCCGCGGGTCAGGCGGGCGAACGCTTCGCGGTCCGCAATTCGGGCGCGAAGGTCGTCGTCGAGGGCTGCGGCGCGAACGGCTGCGAATATATGACCGGCGGCACCGCGGTGATCCTTGGCCCCGTCGGATCGAACTTCGGCGCGGGCATGACCGGCGGCATGGCGTTCATCCTCGACACCGACGAGCAGTTCGAACGCCGCGCGAACGGCGAATCGATTGTCTGGCAACGCCTCGCGAGCAGCCACTGGGAAGCCGTGGTCAAAGAGCTGGTCGAGGAACATGCGCAGGCCACGGGTAGCAAATGGTCGGCCGAGGTCCTCGCCGACTGGGACCGCTGGCGTGGGCGCTTCTGGCAGGTGTGCCCGAAGGAAATGCTCAGCCGCCTGACCCATTCGCTGAACGAGGAAGAGATCGAGGTCGTCGCGGCGGAATGACCCGTCGCGGCGGAGGGGCAACCCATCGCATCGCCGCAGGACGTTCACCCCAGCGAAAGCGTCGCTTCCCTATAAGCGCCGCTTTGCTGACCCCTTGCGTCCTTTGAAAGGATGAAGCCATGACCCGTTTCGCCCTGATCGCCCTGCCCCTGATCGCGCTCGCTGCGCCGCTGCCGGCGGCCGCCCATGAAATGGAGGGCGCTGTCGCGACGCTCAACGATCCCGTGGCGCAGGACCGGATGGCCGACACCGTCACCGCCATGGTCGCGGCGCTGATGCAGATGCAGGTCGGCCCGCTCGCAAAAGCTGTCGCGCAGATCGATCCCGAATCCGACGCCGCCTATATCCCGCCCGACGCCACGCTCGGCGAGATCGCGGGCCGCGATCCCGAATATGCCGAACGCATGGGCGCCGATGTCCGCGCCGGAACGCGCATGGCGGGCCACGCCGCCTCGGCGCTCGCGGCTTATGCGCCGGTGCTCAAGGACATGGCGCGCGACTTTGCGGCACAATGGGAACGCGAGCGCGAAGCCGCGCGCCGCTGAGGCCTAATCCACAATCGCCGGGGCGGCGCGCGCCATAGACGTTGCGCGCGGCGCCTTGCTGCCGCTATGCCGGTAATATGTGGCAACTCTATCAATTCCCGCTCTGCCCCTTTTCGCGCAAGGTCCGCCTGTTGCTGGGCGAAAAAGGCGTTGGTTATGAATTGGTGCGCGAATCGCCGTGGGAGCGCCGCGACGAGTTTATCGACCTGAATCCGGCGGGTCGTACCCCCGTGATGGTCGATCAGGCGCGCGGCCAAGTGCTGATCGACAGCATGGCGATCGCCGAATATTTCGAGGAAACCGTCGAAGGCAAGGCGATGATCAACGGCACGGCCGCGAACCGCGCCGAAATCCGCCGACTGACGTCATGGTTCGACCACGACTTTTATTATGAAGTCACCGGCCCGCTGCTGTTCGAACGGATGCAGAAACGCATCGTCCACCGCCAGCCGCCCGACGGCGGCGCGCTGCGCGAGGCGATGAAGGCGGCGAACAACCATCTCGACTATGTCGACTATCTCATCGACCACCGCACCTGGCTCGCCGGCGCGACGATGAGCCTCGCCGACCTGACCGCCGCCGCGCATATCTCGGTCGCCGACTATCTCGGCGGGATCGATTGGACGGGGCATGAGCAGACCAAGGGCTGGTATTCGGGCCTGAAGTCACGCCCGAGCTTCCGCCCGCTCCTCGCCGAGCGGATGGAAATCGTGACGCCGCCGAAATATTATGAGGATGTAGACTTCTGATACGGCACACAGATTAGTGCTCCCCGGCGAAAGCCGGGGTCCAGAAGCGCATTATGATGGCATATGGGCCCCGACTTTCGCCGGGGAACACGAATCCTCGGCCTCAGCAGCCCTTATATTTCCAGTTCCGGTCCTTGCCCTCGGCGACCTGCGCGACGATCGTTTCGATGCGTTTGACGCGCGTTTCCTCGCGCTTCGCCTCTAGCACCCATTCGATATAATCGCGGCGCTTGCCGGGCGAGAAGGCATCCCAATGGCCTTGCGCCGCGGGATTGGCCTTGAGCGCGGCACCCAGATCGTCGGGCAGACCGAGCGCCGCTTTTGGCTTTGGCGCCGCCCGCTTGGGCTTACCCTGGGCGCACAGCGCCGCCGCCTTCCTGATATAGTCCGCCATCTGCTCGTCGGATGGCAGGTCGGCGAGCGACCCAAGCCGCCCCATGCTCCCCATGGCCCCGGTATCGCGCGGCGAGCC